>JBJKQR010000047.1:0-114726 GCA_046735395.1 Fidelibacterota bacterium
GAAATAGGACCAGAAGGGCGTGTCTTCCCGTTCCAGGTCCTGGCTCAGCATGGGGACGACGCAGATGGGAAAGTCGCCGGCAATGCCTCCGCCGATCTGAAAAAATCCGATGCCCTTGTCCTCCGCCGCTTCGGTATAGTAGTCAGCCAGGAATGCCATATATTCAATGCCGCTTTTCATCGTGGACGGCTTGAGCATTCCCTTCAGACAGTAGGATGCAAAAATATTTCCCATGGTGCTGTCTTCCCAGCCGGGCACGACCATGGGCAGGTTTTTCTGCGCTGCAGCCAGCATCCAGCTGTTCTTCGGATCAATTTCGTAATACTGTTCGAGGACGCCGCTGAGCAGCAGTTTGTACATGAATTCATGAGGGAAATAGCGTTCGCCTTTATCTTCCGCGTCCTTCCATATTTCATAGATATGCTTCTGGAGCCGGCGGAAGGCTTCCTCTTCCGGGATGCAGGTGTCGGTGACGCGATTCATGCCCTTCTGCAGAAGATCCCATTCTTCGCGGGGCGTCAGATCCCGGTAGTGGGGAACGCGGGCATAGGACTTGTGCGCCACCAGATTCATGATATCCTCTTCCAGATTTGCGCCGGTGCAGCTGATGATGTGAAATTTGTCCCGGCGGATCATCTCGGCTAGAGAGCGTCCGAGTTCGGCTGTGCTCATGGCGCCGGCCATAGCCAGAAGCATTTTCTTGTTTTCACTTAGGTGTGTCTCAAAGGCTTTTACGGCATCAATCAGGGCGGCCGCGTTGAAATGCCGGTAATGATCAAGGATGAAACGGCCGACGGGGCCTCTATTTTGTGCGTTCATACAGAGTCCTGTAACTTAAAAGTTTATAATATAGTTTCGCCACCAGAAATTCCGGTGCTTTATTTCCGGGAATGGGCGCCAGCTCCGTGATGTCAAAACCGACCACGTTCCGCGCCAGGAATACTTTTTTCAGATAGCTGATGAGCGTATACCAGTCCAGTCCGCCCGGTTCCGGTGTCCCGGTAGCCGGCATGACCGAGGGGTCCAGCACATCCAGATCCAGTGTGACATATACAGGCCCGTCTCCCATCAGATCAATGGATCTGTTCATCCATTCGTCATGGCCATGGATATTTTCGGCGAAAAAGCATTTGTCCGGATTGATCCAGGGCTTTTCCGAGCTGTCCATGCTGCGCAGGCCCACCTGAATGAGATTGGTATTCTGCGATGCATCATGAAGGGCACAGGCGTGATTGAAGCGGGATCCGAGATAATCGGGCCTCAGGTCGGCGTGAGCATCGAGCTGGAGGACGGTCAGTTCGGGATATTTTTCGTAAAAGGCCCTGATGACACCGATGCTGATGCTGTGTTCCCCGCCGAAGAAGGTGAGATATTTATCATTGTCCAGCAACTCCCGGGTCCTGTTGTACACAGCCTCGGCCATGGTTTCCGGTGAGCTGTCCTCCGTAATGGGATCGAGAATATGGACACCCTGAGTATAGACCTCCGAATCCGTCTCGATGTCATAGAGCTCCATATTTTCCAGAGCATCCAGAAAGGCTTCAAATCCATTGTCAGCACCCTTGCCCCAGGTTGAGGTCCCGTCGTAGGGTACGGACTGGAGGTAGAACCGGGCACGGTCAGCCCCGCAGTATTCTTCAGGAATTCCGGCAAAACATCTCATTTTTTCACATATCCCAGAATCTTGAACATTTCCTCGGCACTCTGTTCGTTGCGGTAGACGTAATCCACGATGTTGCCCTTGTCGTCCCGGTCGATAATGACATGTTTGGGGGAGGGGATGAGGCAATGCTTGATACCGCCGTAACCGCTGATGGCATCCTGATAGGCCCCGGTATGAAAAAATCCCAGATACAGCGGTTCGGGATCACTGCTCTTGTAGCTGGGAAGCAGGACTTCCTGATTGAGTTCCTCTGAATTGTAATAATCGGAATGATCACAGGAAATGCCGCCGATATTGACGCGTTTGTATTCGTTATGCCATTTGTTGATGGGAAGAAGGATAAACTTTTCATTGATGGACCAGGCATCGGGAATGGTGTTCATCACCGAATTATTGATGAGATACCAGGTCTCGGCGTCGTTCTGCTGCTTCTGTTCCAGGACTTCGAAGATGATGGCGCCGCTTTCTCCAACCGTATATTTCCCGAATTCCGTAAAGATATCCGGATCCTTGACTTTTTCCGTGGCACAGGTTTCCTTGATATTCTTCACGAGTTCGCCGATCATGTAGCTGTAATCGTATTCGAAGCCGAGATTATTCCGGATGGGAAGCCCGCCGCCCAGATTGAAGGAATCCAGGCTTTTGCACTTCTTCTTGAGGTCGATGTACATTTTCAGTGCGCGGTTGAATTCACCCCAGTAATAGAGGCTGTCCTTGATGCCGGCATCCACAAAGAAATGAAGCATTTTAAGCTGTACCCTGTCATTCCCCTGGATCTGTGTCGCAAAAAATTCCTCGATATCATTGGGCCGGATGCCCAGACGGGATGTGTAGTAACTGGACTGGGCCTCTTCGTTGATGGCCATGCGGATTCCGATCTTGACCTTATGATCTCCGGAAAATTTCAGGAGCCGGGGAAGCTCATTCTTTGAATCCAGTACGACCAGCACATTGGTAAAGCCCATATCGTAGAGGGAAATGATTTTCTGAAGATAATCATCCGTCTTGTAGCCGTTATTGATGATAATCCGGTCCTTGTCGATCTTTTCCTCATTATAGAGGTTGAGAATGAGATCAATGTCCAGGGAGCTGGACGTTTCCAGATGAACGTCATACTTCAGCGCCTCATTGATGACATGGGAAAAGTGGTTGCATTTCGTACAGTAACAGAACTGGTATTTGCCGTTGTAGCCGTGTTTCTTGATAGCCCGATTGAAGAGGTTCCGGGCTTTCTTGATCTGGTCTCCGATCTTGGGCAGATAAATGAAACGGAAGGGCGTGCCGTATTTCTCGATCAGATGCATCAGTGAGATCCCATGAAAAGTGAGGGCTTCATTCCGGAGATCAAATCCTTCCTGTGGAAAATAATAGCTCTGATCAATGAGATTGAAATAGGTGTTTTTCATCTATGTGTCCTTTCCCCGATGAGCGGAAATTCTGAAGTGATGATAAGGGTTATCTGCCGTCCGGTCCCGGGTGATTCAGATAATTCGGAACAGCAGCAATCTGCCGCTGCTCTGAGCTTCACCCCGGATTGCGAGAAAAATGTGTAAGATGTTGTGAATGTGGTGGTTGGTAATAATTTATCCAATGTAGTCCAGCACATTTTCCATACATGAATTTATGATAATTTTCTAAAAATCAACAGAGAACAAATTAAAAAACAGCGACTTTTTATCAGGATGGACGCAGAAAATTCGGGAAAGCCCGGCATTTCGGCCTGACGAGTTTCGAAGGGGATCTGCAGAGGAGTCAGGAAAGCGCTTTCACGCCGCTTTTGTGTCCGAGCCGGAGAACCTTATTATCTGTGTTTTTCAGATGTTTGGTCGCATTACGACTGTCAATGACGAGCCGTGCTTCGTCGACAATAAACTGATAATCAATAGTTGAATGGTCAGTCGTGATCACAACGGCGTCCACTTTCCTGATGAGTTCGGCAGTGAGTTCCTGTGAGGGGACGGTGTTGCTCTTTTCATCGCGGAAGGTGGGGCAGTGTGGATCATGATAGAGAACGTGGGCACCCTTCTGCTCCAGGAGCGTATAGATGTCCAGCGCCGGACTTTCACGAAGATCGTCAATATCCTTTTTATAGGCCATGCCGAGCAGGAGGACGGTTGAGCCGTTAATGGATTTTTTATGGCAGTTCAGGCCTTCGGCGACCGTATCAATGACGTATTCGGGCATGGACGTATTGACTTCGGCAGCCAGATCGATGAATTTCGTCTTGTAGTTGAGGGTCTTCATTTTCCATGACAGGTAGTGGGGATCGATAGGAATGCAATGGCCGCCCAGTCCCGGGCCGGGGTAGAATTTCATATATCCGAAGGGTTTGGTTCCGGCGGCATCGATCACTTCCCAGACGTCCACGCCCAGCCGGTCGCACATCATGGCCATTTCATTGGCCAGGCCGATATTGATCATGCGGAAGGTGTTTTCCAGCAGCTTGGCCAGCTCCGCAGCTTCCGCGGAGGAGACGGGCACCATCTTGTCAAAGACCTGATTGTACACAGCCATGGCATGAGCCGTACAGGCCTCTGTCACACCGCCCAGTACTTTGGGTGTATTTTTAGTATGATAGACAGGGTTGCCGGGATCGACCCGCTCCGGAGAGAAGGCCAGGAAAATATCCTGTCCCACTTTCAGTCCGCCATCTTCAATGATGGGCAGCATGTATTCCCGTGTCGTGCCGGGGTAGGTCGTACTTTCCAGAATGATGACCATATCCCGGTGCAGATAGGGCAGAACGGATTCCAGAGCATTGGTGATGAAGCTCATATCCGGATCCTTGAGCTTGTTGAGCGGTGTGGGCACGCAGATGCTGACCACATCGGCTTTGGAAATTTCAGAGAAATCCACGGTTGCGCGAATTTTCTGGTCATTCACAAGCTGTTTGAGTTCGGCGTCGTTCACATCGCCGATATAGTTGTTGCCGGCGTTTATCCGTTCGACTTTTGTCTGGTCCACATCAATTCCGGTGACATGGATTCCGGTTTTGGCCACTTCGACGGCCAGAGGAAGACCCACGTAACCCAGCCCGATAACATAAAATTCGACATTCTTGGTCGAGAGTTTTTCCAGGAAGCTCATTTCAACTCCATATTGTAATGATTTTTATAATATTCCAGATACGCACCGCTTTTCACCCGTTCCCACCATTCCTGATTGTCCTGATACCAGGTAATCGTTGACGAGATGCCGTCCTCGAAGTTGATAGTCGGTGACCAGCCCAGCTTATCCTTAATTTTTTGTGCATCAATGGCATAGCGTCTGTCGTGGCCCGGCCTGTCCTTTACATAGGTGATGAGTGATTCCGGTTTGTCCAGAGCGTGAAGGATGGTTCGGATGATATCAATATTGGTTTTTTCATTATTGCCGCCCACGTTGTAAATCTCCCCCGGTTCGCCCTTCTCAATGACCGTCAGCAGGGCCCGGCAATGATCCTGAACATGCAGCCAGTCGCGGATATTGAGGCCGTCGCCGTATACCGGCAGGGGCAGGTCCGTCATGGCGTTGCTGATCATGAGGGGAATGAGTTTTTCCGGAAACTGAAAGGGGCCGTAATTATTTGAACAGCGGGTGGTGAGAACGGGAAGGCGAAAGGTTTCAAATGCAGCCCGAACCATGAGGTCGGCAGATGTTTTACTGGCCGCATAGGGTGAATTGGGGCTTAAAGGTGTCGTTTCGGAGAAGAGGCCTTCCGGTCCCAGGCTCCCGTAGACTTCATCCGTGGAGACCTGAAGAAAACGCTGGACGGAATATTCGCGGGCACAATCCAGAAGTACCTGAGTGCCCATGACGTTTGTGCTGATGAACGGGACCGCCGAATGAATGGACCTGTCCACATGGCTTTCCGCCGCGAAGTTTATCACAAATTCCGGCCGGTGGTCCGAGAAAATCCGTTTCATCGCCTTTTCATCCCGGATATCTTCCCGGTAGAATGTGTAACGATCTTTCTGTCTGTCACTGATGCTTCCGAGATTTTCCAGATTTCCCGCATAGGTCAGCAGGTCAATATTGATGATGTGCAGATCCGGCCTGCTGTTCAGCAGGAAGTGAATGAAATTGCTGCCGATAAACCCGGCGCCACCTGTGATCAGGATGGTTTCAGACATCTATGGCTCCTTCTGATATGAGGGGGAGAGCCGCATCCTTGGGGCTCAGGACCGGTGACGTGCTTCCCCAGTTTATGGCCAGCTGTGGATCATCCCAGCGAATGCCTCCGTCACAGTCGGGGGCGTAGGGCGCGGATGTTTTATAGGCGACGATGGCGCTGTCGGACAGAACCCGGAATCCATGGGCAAAGCCTTTGGGAATGAAGAGTTGTTCGGCCCTGCTGTCATCAAGCCGAAAAGAGGCCCAGCGGAGAAAAGTGGGAGAGTCGGGCCGGATATCCACGGCAAGATCCAGAATCTCACCGGTAATGACCCGAACCAGTTTGTCCTGGGCATAGGGGGCTTTCTGGAAATGAAGTCCCCGCAGGACGTTTCGGGATGAGAAACTCTGATTGTCCTGTACAAAGTCACAGCTGATCCCGCCTTCTTCCCAGGCCTGCTTCTGAAAACTTTCCATAAAATATCCCCGATCGTCCCGGAAGACCCGGGGCGTAATCAGAATGAGATCAGAAATGATTTCGTGACGCCGTGTAGTGATATTACTCATCGAGAGCCGATCTTCCGGTGCAGAGATAGCGAAACCCGCGTTTCCGCATTGCCGGAGCCTGATAGATATTCCGGGTATCGATGAAGACATTATTATTCATGGAGGATTTCAGGATATCCATATCCATATCCCGGAATTCATTCCATTCGGTGAGAAGGATGACCGCGTCTGCATCGGATGCGGCATCATAGGCGTCCCGGCAATAAATAAGATCCGGGTAATCGCGCTTGAATTCATCCATGGCCACCGGGTCGTAGCAGCGGACGACGGCGCCTTCCGACTGGAGAAGATTGATAACTGTTCGAGCCGGTGCTTCTCTCGTATCATCCGTATTCGGCTTGAAAGCCAGGCCCAGAACCGCTATGGCTTTTCCCTTCAGATCGGGCAGCAGGTCCTTCAGTTTGGAAACGACACGCTGTTTCTGTGTTTCATTGACACGGACGACGGACTCCACCAGTTCACTCTGCAGGCCGTAGCTGCGAAAAATCTGCGTGAGCGCCAGGGTATCCTTGGGAAAGCAGGATCCGCCGAAACCCGGGCCGGGATGGAGAAATTTCGGTGAAATGCGTCCGTCCAGCCCCATGGCCTTTGCCACGACGTGAACATCGGCGCCGGCACGGTCACAGAGATTGGCCATTTCGTTGATAAAGGTGATCTTCGTGGCCAGGAATGCGTTGGAGGCATATTTAATCAGTTCGGCCGATTCCACATTGGTTTCGATATACGGCGTTTCCCGGAGATAGAGCGGCCGGTACACATCCTTCATGATATCGCTGCTGCGGTGGCTGGTGCTGCCGATGACAACCCGATCCGGATGCAGGAAGTCGCCGACGGCTGAACCTTCCCTGAGAAATTCAGGATTGGAAACCACATCAAATTCCGCGTTGCCGCCGGCTTTTTCCCGAATCAGCTTAAAAACCTGTTTTCCGGTACCGACGGGAACGGTCGATTTATTGACAAATATTTTATATCCGTTCAGATTTTCGGCGAAGACCGTACTGACCTTCCAGACTGCTTCCAGATCGGCTTCTCCGCCTTTTCCCGGAGGTGTCCCCACGGCTGAAAATACCACATCCGCCTGTTGAATGCTTTCAGGTATCCGGCTGGAAAAACGAAGCCGGCCGGCTTTTACGTTCCGGTCCAGAACTTCCTTCAGTCCCGGTTCATAGATGGGAAGTCCGCCATTTTTCAGCATGTCTATCTTCCGGGTGTCGATATCCACACAGGTCACCTGGTTTCCGAAGTCCGCCAGGCCTGTTCCTGAGACTAATCCCACATATCCGGTGCCGACGACACAAATGTTTTTCATTCACAGCCTCCTATCGGGCGGCAATTTACAAAATAAGTCATTAAATCTGAAGTTTAATATACAGGATTTGACCAGCTGTGAGCCAAGTTCCCGCCTGTCAGCCATACGGGGATGAAGAAAACGTAAAAGTTAAATGATTCAGAGGAGTCCGCGCCGTTTTCTCAGGAACCATTCGGCTGCAGACACGGCGAAGAGCATTAAAAGGAAAAGGGGGCTTTTTCTGGGCTGTATCTGCCGTGACCAGGGAATCTGCACCGGTCTGAGAAGAACACGTGCGTGTCCCTGGTTCAGAGAATCAGGAGTCAGAAAGGATCCGCCGTTATTGTGACTCAGGGCCTTCAACCCGTAGAGATTCAGACCGGTATAGATCTGTTCCGGCCGGGCAGTGCCGATCAGAACTTCGGCTGAATCGGAGGCGAGACGATGAGTGCCCTTCATGAGTGACAGGATTGCGGTAAAGCGTCCGCTGGTTTCCGAGCTGAAAATGAAGGCATCCGAGTGCGAGTCCGCGTCCTTGTCCAGTCGTCTGTTTTCATGATGCTGTTCATCCACAATCCGCAGGCTGAGGTGCAGACTGTCTCCGGACGGATCGGATGCATCGTGTACATGGAGCTGATAGGGCAGGACGAGTTCGCTGGCCGGCAGGCCGCTGAAGCTTTTTTTCGTGAAAACGACGGTCTGTCCGCCGGTGTGATACCGGGCCGCATCACAGACATTCTCCAGCAATTTAGCATACAGATCTGAAGACGGAGTCTGATAGGTTCCGAGCTGCCATTTCCAGAGTCCCCGCGCATTGATCCACAGTGTGTTGGAGGCAGGGTCAAACTGAATGAGATCGGTAGTGCCGGATTCCCCCGACTGTAGCAGGGCCCGGGCGTTGCTCTGTGCATGGCCGCTGTATAAAACGGGGGGCAGATCGGCCCAAAGCCGGCCATTGGCTGCCGGGTCTCCGATGATACGGGTGAAGGGTGACGGCTCAGGGCACTGGAAGGATTGGACCGGACGGGATTGATCGGTGAGGGCGCTGAAGACGATTTTGAATACATCGGGGCCGAAAGGTGCTTTCTCATCTGCAGATTTCTGCATAATGACAGCCATACCAGGATGCCTGTCCGGTTTGCCGGTGATGCGCAGATCCGGATTTTCTCCCAGTATCGTGCTGATCATTTTGGTGTCCGGATCATAGGTCGTCGTATCGAACCACACAGTGAGATGCCTGTCCTCAACCCGGAGAAGATGTTCCCGCAGCAATGAGGAATCACCTTCGTCTGAAAGAAATACAAGCTTACCCGCGACGGTACCCGGCTTCCGGGGTGGCAGCGTCAGAGGCAGAAATGATTTGAATTCCGGAGGGAGAGAGACGGGGAAGGAACGGGTCCTGCTGCCGACAGACCAGAGCAGCTGACCGTGTATGGGTTCAATACCGGTGTTTTTCAATACGGCCGCAAGCCGCAGGCTGTCTCCGCTCAGAGCCGGTTCCGGCGTGATGATTTCCTCCAGCTGGGGAATGGTTCCGGTGGCGGCGTTTCCTACGCCGATTGCGGATACGCGATTCGGCAGTCTGACAGCCGTCAAATCCCGGCCGAAATGGCTCTGTCCATCGCTGACGAGAAGGATGTCCCAGGGCCCGTCGTCTCTGTCTCTGAGTCGGTCTGATGCAGATATGAGCATGGCGGGAATATCCGTTGAATGGCTGGCGAAATTCAAATTATCCGTGGTGCTTCCGCTTTCTGTCAGATTCCGGTCGCTGCCCTGAAAATGCCTGAGCCGCGTTCTGTCCTTCAGAATTCTGTAAAATTCCGTATCGGTGATATCGTTCGGGATGGCGCTGTCCGTGTATTCCGGAGCCATGCTCCCTGAATTATCCCAGATAAATGCCAGTCCGGCAAAGCGGCTTCGGATTCCTGAGAAATGAAGCTGCACATCCATGACGAGAATACAGATCATCAGCGCAGACAACAGCCTGAAGGCCGCCAGCAGATAATCGCCCCGGCTTTTTTCCGGAAGCCGTCTGTGAAAATAGATCAGCCACAGGCCGGACGCTGCAGCAATGGCCGCACATAGAATTAATGAAATTAAACCGGTGTCAGCACTGAACTGAATGGTCAAGTTAATGTCAGATTTGGAACTGCCTGAAGAGAAAGATCGGAAAACAGTCCATGTTTGTGATAAAGGGTCCCGGCGGCAGCAATCATGGCGGCGTTGTCCGTACAATATTCCAGAGGGGGGTAAAAAAGCTCGAGACCAAGGGATTCGGCCAGGTCTCTCATGCTCTGCCTGAGCCTGGAATTGGCGGCGACGCCACCGGCAAGTACGAGTTTGCTTCGGCCGCTTTTCTGCACGGCCCGCCGGATCTTTTCCGTGAGCGTATCTACCACGGCAGCCTGAAAACTGGCAGCAATATCAGCCGTCTGGCCCGCGGTCAGATTTTCAAATTTCTTTGTATGATTCAGAACGGCTGTCTTCAGGCCGCTGAAGGAAAAATCCAGCGTGTCCGTATTCAGGAGCGGACGGGGAAAAGCGACGGCTTTCGGGTTGCCCGAGGCAGACAGCTTGTCGATGAGAGGGCCTCCGGGATAGCCGATTTTGAGAAGCCGGGCCACCTTGTCAAAGGATTCTCCGGCGGCATCATCCAGGGTCGTGCCGAGTATGGTGAAATCCTTGAACCCCTTTACATCAATAATCAGAGTGTGGCCTCCGGAAACCAGCAGACAGAGAAAGGGAGCGGAAAGGTCGGGAAACTGGATGAAGGGAGCGTAGAGATGGCCTTCAATATGATTGATGCCCAGGAGCGGAATATCCAGAGCCGTTGCCAGGCCTTTGGCAAAATTGAGTCCCACAAGCAGCGCACCCATGAGGCCCGGGCCGTAGGTGACGGCGATGGCGTCGATATCCTTAAATTCCGCGTTTCCCTGCTGCAGGCATTCTCTGCAGATATCAGCAATGATGGTTTCATGTTCCCGGCTGGCAATCTCCGGAACCACACCTCCGTATTTGGCATGGACCATCTGGGAATACACGATATGGGAACGGACCGAAAAACCCCGGATCAGTGCAGCGCTGGTTTCGTCGCAGCTGCTTTCTATCCCCAGGATCAGAGGATCATTTTCGGACAATGGCGACCTCAATCGTTTTGGGGATCAGATTCTTCCATTCGATCACCGAAGTGGGAATCTCTACCACCGGGATATAATAATGCGTATTGGGAATCCATTGGGAGGCATAGTCAAACTGGATGCCGATGTCCTCAGGTTTTACATTCTGAATGACATCGTTACCGCCGACGATGGTGAGGGACACATCGGCAGGAATGACCTTGATGTCTAAATCCGGAGGAGCATTGACAATCTTAACGGGCAGATTGCTCAGCTGACGTTCCCCGAGACTTTCAATCTTCATGGAAAAATTTACATTTTCCGGATTCATGGTAAGAAATGACGGCTCGGGGTTAATGAGTGCAATATCCTGCGAAAAAGACTGGCTTACTCCGCTCAGCTGGAGATCTTTACTTTCAATGAGTTTGAGTCCCCGGATCAGGCTGCGCGGCCCTGTTATGGAAATTTTGGACGGATCCGCTTCGGCCTGATGGGTAATGATGTAGCCTGTCTTGGTCTGAACGCTGGCATTGATATGGACGGGAATATCGCGGGTGATTTTTTCATCAATGAGGACATTTATGGATTCGGGATACACGACTTCCAGATAGGTCATGGAATTCTGGGGGTAGACAACGCGGTTCGGATATTTGCTGAAATATTCATTCAGATTGAATTTATAACGCCGGCTAATGGTGCTGACATCCAGAATGAGCTTGGGATGATCGAAATACTTGCTGATCATGAGATGGCGGCCGTTACCTCTGAACATGACCTGGGCCGTTGCCGGAATGTCATTTTTCAAAATTTTATCCGGACGGGGTTCATACACTTCGATGGGAGTATCCATAATGATGGTGTAATCCTTCTGGCTGACAATCATGAGCCAGATGAGAAATGCCGACAGCAGGGGAATGAGCCATTGGAAGAAAATTTTCAGTACCTTCATACCTGAGGAGTTTAGCAATAATTTTCCTTGAAATAAACAGATTTCTGGCCAGTCGAATCTCTTCCGAACTTTGTTTCAGCCTGACGTCGGAGACTGTTTTCGGTGCCGATCTGTCTGCGTTGTGGGGAATTATTGAGTGAAAAGCCGGCCTGAGTGAGGGGAAAATCCGCTTTATCAATTCGCAAAAAGCTTCTATATTACCCTGAAATCGTAGACAAGAGGATAAAGTATGGTAAAGGTCATCAGGCAGCCGGTACAGATTGAAAGCGCGGGGAATAAACCGAAAATTATCCGGGAGCATGTGGGCCGGGTCAGAACGGAGACGGAGGGTGTATCCATTGCCCATATGCAGAGTCCGGGAGGCTGGATGGAGCCGGGACAGGAACCGGAATTTACGGAATATACGGTTGTGCTCAGGGGACTTCTGAAAGTTGAGACCCGGAGCGACGTGTTTGAAATCCACGCCGGTGAGGCCATTATTGCCTATCCGGGAGAATGGATTCGCTATTCATCACCGGAAGAGGGCGGAGCCGAATATATCGCGGTCTGCACTCCGGCTTTTTCGCCGGATACTGTTCATCGGGATGATGAAGACGTGCAGGGATGAAGAACAAATTTCAATGATAAAAGAATTATTAAAACACAGAATCCGACTGGCCTGAGAAGGTTTCGGAAGAGAGGCGGAAACAGGATGAAAAAACTGATATTACTGATTTTTACGGCCGTCATGGCCCTGACTGCCGGTGAAGGTGTAAAAGCAAAAATTTCTTCGCTGTCGAAGGCTGAAATCGATGCCATGCTGGCAAAGGAAGCCTCATCCGGAATGACGGTGACAGACCGCATTGCCTGGTATTCCGAGTTGTTTCTCGGCATGCCCTACAGCTGGACCGCCACCGGAGACGGGCCCGATGCCCAGTTCGAAACCTGGCCCCTGATGGATCTGGACAGCACAAACTGCATGGTGTACTGTGAGCATGTGCTGGCTCTGTCCATCTCCGACAGCTGGGATAATTTTTTCAATAATCTTCAGCAGATCCGCTATAAGGACGGAATCATCGGGATGCGGACCCGCAACCATTATACCATGGCGGACTGGCTTCCGGAAAACAGCTGGCTGCTGCAGGATGTGAGCGCACAGGTTGCCGGAGAGTACAAAAAAGATATGACGAGAACCATTTCTCATGAGAAATTTTTCCGGGACAAGGGCATTACGGATATGCGCTATGTGAAGGAAGACCGGACGATCACGCTGCCCTATGTACCCAAGGAACATCTGAAGGATATTCGGGACAATCTGAGGAACGGCGATATCATAGCTCTGCTCTTTGCGAATCAAAAAGATATTTTTTCCGCTCATATGATGATGGTCATCGTGAAGGACGGCAAATATTTCATTCGTGAAAGTTCCACCAGCCGCTACAGCACCTTTGAAACACCCTGGGAAGAATGGGTCAAGGGCAAGGGAGTCTGGCGACGCTATGCCGGTGTGGCGGTTATGCGGGTTCGTGACAATTTGAATACGCCGGACCGTGTGATTCTGCCCTGGGATATCCGGGCTATGAGGAATGAAAAATGAGAAAAGTTACAGCCGGTTTTCTGGCGCTGCTGCTCATTCTGGCCGGCTGCGGCAGGACCGGACGGAAAGGGGATATGAACACAAAACTCTATAAGGCAAGGGTCTTCCATTCCACATCCGGGAGAACCCTGAATTACCGCCTGCTGTCTCCGCCCCGGACGGAACACGGCAAAAGCTATCCCCTGGTGATATTTCTGCACGGATCCGGTGAAAGAGGAGAGGACAATGTTTCCCAGCTAATCCATGGAACCTGGCTGTTCAGCGAGCCGGCCAACCGACGCGAATACCCTGCCTGGGTGCTGGTGCCCCAGTGTCCCGAAAATGAAAGGTGGGTGGACGTGGACTGGGATGCACCCGAACACCGGACCCCCGATGCCCTCTCACCGAGTTTTCAGCTGCTGATGGAGCTTCTGACGCAGATGATGGAAAAAAATGCGGTGGATCGGAACCGCATATATGTTACCGGCCTCAGTATGGGAGGATTCGGAACCTGGGATCTGCTGGTGCGGTATCCGGACCTCTTCGCTGCCGGTGTTCCCGTCTGTGGCGGCGGGGATGTGGACATGGCCGACAGGCTGGTGAATATGCCGGTCTGGGCCTTTCACGGTGCGGATGATCCGGTGGTATCTCCCGACCGGACACGAAATATGATAAAGGCCATCGAATCGGCCGGAGGCCATCCCCGATACACCGAATATCCCGGGATCGGCCACGGCAGCTGGGTGCCGGCCTACAAGGAAGCGGATCTGCTGCCCTGGCTGTTTGCCCAGCATAAATGAAATTCCTGAATGATTCAGGACCTGGTATACAGAATTTATCGAAACACAGTACAAGGACAATGACAATGAAATTGAGTATTCGGGATTATGACCTCAAACTGAAGTACAAATTCGGAATTTCCAGAGAGACGAGAACGGTTCAGAAAACCATGATTGTCGATCTGGAGCAGGATGGCGTACATGGCTATGGTGAAGCGGTGGCAAACCATAAATATTATGTGAAAAGCGAAATCGGGACCATGACCGCCCTTTTGAAGGACATTGAAGGTGAGCTGACCGGGATGGATCTTCGCGAGCAGGATCCCGAAGCCATCTGGGCCAGGTATAAATCCCATTTTCATGGTAATCCCTACGCCCAGTGCGCACTGGATATGGCCATCTGGGATCTGAAGGGGAAGCTGGCCGGAAAGTCCACGCGGAGTCTCTGGGGCCTGAAGGATTACGAGATCCCCGATACGGATTACACCATCGGAATTGACGATATTGATGTTATGGTCAGCAAAATGAAGGAATTCAAGGGCTGGCCTCTGTTCAAGATCAAGCTGGGGACAGACCATGATATGGAAATCATGCGGGCGCTCAGGAAGGAGACGGACGCGGTGCTGCGCATTGATGCAAACTGCGGCTGGACTCCCGAACAGACCATCCGGTATTCGGAGGAACTGAAAAAGATGGATGTGGAATTCATCGAACAGCCTCTAAATGCATCCGACTGGGAGGGAATGAAGGAAGTTTTTGAGTACAGCAAGCTGCCGGTTGTCGCTGATGAAAGCTGCATCAGTGAAGAGGATGTGCTGCGCTGCGCCGGATTTTTTCACGGTGTGAATATCAAGGTTTTCAAGTGCGGCGGGCTGACACCGGCCCGGCGAATGACTGATACAGCCCGGCATCTGGGACTGAAAGTGATGGCCGGATGCATGACGGAATCATCCGTCGGGATCAGCGGCATTGCCCAGCTGCTGCCCCTTCTCGATTATGTGGACATGGACGGGCCTCTTCTGATCGCGGAGGACATTGCCGAGGGTGTGGATATCCGTTATGGCCGTGTGACCTTTCCGGACCGGCCCGGGAATGGTGTCAACCTTGTAAAATGATTCAGCATTGCTGATTTTTTATCTCAGAAAACCGGATTGAACCATGACAGCAGCAAAGACATTACTGGAAGAGGTGTGGGAAAGTATCCTTGAACGGCAGAACGCGCCGGCGTTCTGGATCCGGGAGGATGGGGCCTACCAACCGCTGACCTATACACATTTCGGTAATATGATCGTACGAATGACGGCTTTTCTGGATGAACAGCCCCTGTCCCGGGGTGACCGGATCGCCGTGCTCAGCCGGAACCGCTTCGAATGGCCGGTGATCGATATGGCCCTGCAGAGCCGTGAACTGGTACTGGTTCCCTTGTATACAAATCTGCATCCGGATACGGTACGAAGCATTCTGGAACACAGCGGAGCCGCCGCGGTCATTTTCGAAAATGATACATTCTACGGGAGCTATCACTCTGTCGTACCTGAATCCTGCCGGATATGGACCATTGACAGAATCAATGCGGAGATTCCCCATTTTCAGTGGCTGCGGCATGCACAAGCCACCGTGGACATGCGTCTGGCCTATCTGGAAACCATTGCGGATATTGAAGACAAGGCTCTGATCAGTATCAGTTATACAAGCGGAACCACCGGTGATGCAAAGGGTGTCTGCCTCTCGCACCGGAATATTGTCTCAGATATTCATGCGGCTCTGGAAATTCTGCCCATTTATGCCAGCGACCGTTTTCTCTCTTTTCTGCCCCTGTCTCACATGTTTGAAAGAACGGCCGGCTGTTACGTTCCCCTGGTTCAGGGGGCGCAGATTGCCTATGCCGAAGATGTGACGACAGTCGTGGAGGATGCGAAGGACAGCCAGCCCACTATCATTCTGACCGTTCCCCGTTTTCTGGAAAAAGTGTATGAAAAGCTCAGCAGCGGAATTGCCGGCGCCTCAGGAATCCAGCGTCTGATGCTGCTCGCTGCCGGCCGCCATGCCGAACTGCTGCATCGGAAGAATCTGTCCGGACATCGATTTCATCAAATGTTGAATAAGCTGTTCAGGCGTTTCGTTTATGATACGATCCGGGCAAAGATATCTTCCCGCCTCCGTCTGTTCATCAGCGGCGGAGCGCCTCTGGCGGCAGATATCGCGCGCTTTTTTGCCCGTTTTGACCTGGAAATTCTTGAAGGCTATGGATTGACCGAAACCTCTCCCATTCTGACGCTCAATCCTCCGGGGAAGAGCAAACCGGGTTCGGCGGGTATTCCCATCAGCTGTATTGAAATGAAAATTGCCGATGACGGGGAGATTATGGTTCGCGGTGACAATGTGATGTCCGGATATTACCGGGCGGACCATCTGACCCGGGAGGTCATTGATGAGGACGGCTGGTTTCACACCGGCGATGTGGGGCACCTCGATGAAGAGGGTGCGCTGTATATTACCGACAGGAAAAAGGATCTGATCGTGACCGCCGGCGGGAAAAATGTGGCTCCCGGCCCTATTGAAAACGCCCTGAGCCTGAGTCCCCTCATTGATCAGGTGCTGGTAACGGGAGACCGGAGAAAATACCTGTCCGCGCTGATCGTACCGGCCTGGGAGGACGTGGCACTGCGTATCCCCGGAACCTCCGCGTCGGAAGAGAACTGCGAAAATGAGGCGGTACGCAGACTGATCGAAGAAGAAATTGCCGACAGAATAAAGGGATTCAGTGATTATGAACGTATCCGGAAGTTCACGCTTCTGGCCCGGGCTTTTTCCGTGGAGGAAGGGGAATTGACGGCGACTCTGAAGCTGAAACGGCGGGTTGTGGAAAAAAAATATCTGACTTGCATTGATAAAATGTATTAATTTTCCGATGAGAAAAAACGTGGTCAGGAAAACGAAGGAGTTTTATGAGCGGACATTCAAAATGGGCCAATATTAAGCATCGTAAAGGTGCGCAGGACGCGAAGAGAGCAAAGGTCTGGACAAAGATTCTCAAGGAAATTACCGTAGCTGCCCGGAGCGGCGGCGGTGATGAAAATGCCAATCCGCGTCTGAGAACGGCCGTCATTGAGGCCCGGGGAAAAAATGTTCCCAACGATACGATTACCCGCGCCATTAAAAAGGGAACGGGAGAGCTGGAAAGCGTAACCTACGAGGAAATTACCTATGAGGGCTATGGCCCCGGCGGCGTGGCGCTTCTCATGGAAGTGCTTACGGATAACCGTACCCGGACCGTTGCCGAGATTCGCCATCTGCTGAGCAAACATGGCGGAAATCTGGGTGAAAGCGGATCCGTGGCCTGGAATTTCAGCCGCAAGGGCATGATCACCGTTCCAGCCGAAGGCGTGGATGAGGAAACGATCATGATGGACGCTCTCGATAACGGCGCCGAAGATATTTCCGAAAATTCCGGCATGTTTGAGATCGTTGCTGATCCCGCATCCTTCAATGATCTCCATGAGACCCTCAGGGAAAAATACAGCATTGAGAACGCCGAAATCGAACAGGTACCGGGTACAACGGTAGATCTGGATTTTGAAACAGCTCAGAAATTCATGAAGCTGTACGACCTGCTGGATGATCACGATGATATTCAGAAGGTATGGGCAAATTTTGAAATCAGCGATGAAATCATGGCCCGCCTTGAATAGTTTCTGATCAGTGCGGACCAGGTCAGGAAGCGATAATTGATTATACTTGGCATAGATCCGGGACTAAATAATACGGGATATGGCCTCATCTCACACCAGAAGCATCGTGTGCAGCTCATTGCCGCCGGTGTGGTGCGGACGCGGCGAGATACCAGCTTTCCGCAGCGCCTGCGGACGCTCTATGATGGTGTGGATGATGTGATCAGACGTTTCAATCCGGATATCTTTGTCATCGAAGAGACCTTTTACAATTCAAATGCGAAGACCTCACTGCTTCTGGGGCATGCCCGCGGGGCTCTGATCCTGGCAGCTGCCCACCATGAACTGGAGGTTGTGGAATATTCAGCCAAGGCTGTGAAGAAAGCCCTGACCGGCAACGGCTCTGCCGACAAGGAGCAGATTCGCTATATGGTACAGCGGCTTCTCAATATCAGGGAACTCCCGGATAAGTCTCTGGATCTGAGTGATGCGCTGGCCGTGGCGCTGACTCATCACCATCAGCTGAAATTTGAACAGCTTCTTGAGAAAGGACAGTAACCGTGTTTTACAGTATCAGCGGAATTCTGCAGAAAAAGGTGCCGGGCCTGGCGGTGATTGATGTTCAGGGCATCGGCTTCGAACTGACCATAAGCCTTGCCACATATGAAGCGTTGCCGACGAAGGGCGGTGACTGCCGTCTGTTCACCTATTTACATGTCCGTGAGGATATACTTCAACTTTTCGGCTTCGCCGCTGAAGATGAAAAGGATGTTTTCCTGAAACTGATCAGCCTGAGCGGTATCGGCCCGAAGAATGCCATGAATATCCTGTCAGCCATCAGTGTCGGCGAATTTCGCAAGGTGGTTGCCAACGGGGATTTTAACCGTCTGAAGGCTCTTCCCGGCATCGGTCCGAAAACTGCAAAACGGCTCCTGCTTGAACTGAAGGAGAAGATGGATGAGAGCGAAGTGGCGGATGTTCTGGGTGGAGATCCGGCCGCAGATTCCCCAAAACTGCGGGATGCCTATGCCGCGCTTGAGTCCCTGGGATTTCGAAAATCCGAAGTCCAGAAATCACTGGAAGCGCTGTTGAAGGAGGAGGATGCCCTCAGCACGGAAGACCTGGTGCGCAGAGTCCTGAAGCAGAATAAAGCAAATAACAGATAAGGAGAGAGCTCATGCATAAAAAATTATTTATTCCCGGACCCGTGGATTGCCGTCCTGAAGTGCTGGAGGCGATGGGAACACCCATGATCGGCCACCGGACCAAGGAGGCTACAGCGCTGCAGAAATCAATTACGGAGAAAATGCAGACAGTTTTTCATACGGAAAATCCGATTCTCGTTTCCACCACGTCCGGAACCGGCCTGATGGAAGGCTCGGTCCGTTCCCTCACGGCAAAAAGGGCTGTCATCTTTTCCGTGGGAGCCTTCGGTAACCGCTGGCATCAGCTTGCTGAATCGAATGGCGTTCCAGCCGATCTGGAAATGGCTGAATGGGGCCAGCCCACGCGCCCCGAAACAGTGGATAAATATTTGAGTACCGGCAAATACGATGTGTTCACCATTACCCACAATGAAACCTCCACGGGAATTCAGAATGATATGGAGGCTCTCGCTGAAGTCCGCCGGAAATATCCGGACGTGCTCTGGCTGGTGGATACGGTGAGCAGTATGGGCGGAGCCCGTGTGGATGTGGACCGTCTGGGAATCGACATCTGTATCACATCCACTCAGAAGGCTCTGGGCCTGCCTCCCGGACTGAGCCTGGCATCCGCATCACCCCGTGCCCTTGAATACGGGAAAAAGGTAAAGAACCGCGGAACCTATCTGGATATCATTGAAATCTATAAATACATTGTGAGCAAACCCTATCAGTACCCCAGCACGCCGTCTCTGTCCCATATGTTTGCCCTCGACGTCCAGCTGGATTATATCCTCAATACGGAGGGACTGGAAAACCGCTATGCCCGTCACAAGGCCATGCGTGACGTGACGCTGGACTGGGCCAACCGGCATTTCCGGCAGTTTGCGGCGAAGGGATTCGAATCTGCAACCGTGACGGCTGTGGACAATGTTCACAATATACCGGTGGGCGAACTCAATGCAAAACTGGGTGAGGAAGGATACCAGATTTCGAATGGCTACGGAGATCTGAAACAGAAAACCTTCCGCATTGCTCACATGGCAGACCGGACCATGGATGAACTGAAGGATCTGCTGTCATTACTGGACCGGATTATACCAACTATCAAATAACCTGATTCGGCCGGATACCCTCTTGTCGGCCGGATCCTTAAGCAGAGGAGGGAATATGAAAGGAAAACGGGCATGAATCATCTCGGAATGCTTGATTATCTTATTATCCTGCTGTTTTTTCTGGTGATTGCCGGAATCAGCTGGTATTATGGAAAACGGGCCGGTGGCGATACCGGTGAATTTTTTCTCAGCGGCCGGAATCTGCCCTGGTATCTGGCGGGAACCGCAATGGTCGCCACAACCTTCGCGGCCGATACTCCGCTGGCGGTGACGGAACTGGTGGCGAAAAACGGTATCGGCGGGAACTGGCTGTGGTGGAATATGGCCATCGGCGCCATGCTCACCGTTTTCTTCTTCGCCCGGCTCTGGAGACGCTCCGGGATCATGACCGATGTGGAATTCGTTGAATTCCGCTACAGCGGCCGGACGGCCGGTGTCCTGAGGGGATTCCGTGCCCTGTATCTGGGACTCTTCATGAATGCCATTGTCATGGGTTGGGTCAACAAAGCCATGGAGAAGATCTTTCAGGTTACGCTGCCCGGTTTCAATGCTTTCATGCTTGTGTCCATCGTGGCCATCATCATTGCCATCTACGCCTCTGCAAGCGGACTGCTGGGCACGGCGCGAACCGACAGTTTTCAGTTTCTCTTTGCCATGGCCGGATGTATCATTCTTGCCGTGATCGTGGTACGTCTGCCGCAGGTCGGCGGAATGGTCCATCTCAAGGCCTCCCTGTCAGCGGAACATCTTCGTTTTCTTCCCGGGATCGGGATGGGCACAGCCATGAACGGTGTCCTTGCTCTGTCCGTCGGAGCCTTCATCGCCCATATCGGGCTGCAGTGGTGGTCCAGCTGGTATCCGGGTGCCGATCCGGGCGGCGGCGGCTATATCGCCCAACGCATGATGAGCGCAAAGGATGAGAAACACAGTCTGTTCGCTACACTGTGGTTCACCATTGCCCATTACACGCTGCGTCCCTGGCCCTGGATCATTGTGGCGCTTGCCGCTCTGGTTCTGTTTCCGCGGGAACAGAATGTGGATATTCTGAAACAGGAAAATCCCCAGTATTACGAAATGGCCACAAATATTTTCGAAGGTCATACCACTCAAACCGTGGCGGTTGAGCAGGATCAGAATTTTGCTGACTATTACGAGCGCTACGAAAATACGGTGGATCCCGGCCGCATGTATCCGAAACTGATGGTCAGATATCTGCCGTCCGGACTCCTGGGCCTGCTGATTGCCGTTTTTCTGGCCGCATATATGAGCACCATCGCTTCGCAGCTGAACTGGGGTACATCCTACCTGATCAATGATTTTTACCGGCGCTTCTTTAAAAAGGACGGAGATGAGAAACATTATGTCCGGGTCAGCCGACTGACCATGATGCTGATGACGGTGGTTTCGCTGGTTATTACCCGGACGCTGCTCACGACCATTTCCGGAGCCTGGGAATTCATTATCAATGCCTCTGCCGGGATCGGCCTGGTGCTGATTCTCAGGTGGTTCTGGTGGCGAATCAACGCCTGGTCGGAGATCGCTGCCATGATTGCCCCGCTCATTATCTATCCGATCTCAAAGAGCTGGCTGCATCTTGAATCGCCCATGACACTGTATCCCATTGTCATCGGAACGACGCTGGTGTGGCTGGTGACCACCTGGGTGACGAAACCGGTGGATCGGGATACACTCCATGCCTTTTACAGAAAGATTCATCCCGGCGGACCCGGCTGGAAAATGATCGGCAGTGAAGTGCCGGATGTCACGCCGGATACGGGATATCTGCGGCTTTTCGGTGACTGGATTGCCGGTGTTATTCTGATTTACTCCTTCCTCTTCGGAATCGGAAAATTCCTTTTCCATGATTGGCTGCAGGCTTTTCTGTTCTTTGTGGCCGCTGCTCTGTCCGCTCTCTATATCTATTTCGACCTTAAAAAACAAGGATTTGAAACGTTGCAAAAATAGAAAGAAGGGATTATGGACCTGGAACTGAAGGGAAAACGGGCTATTGTTCTGGGAGCAACAAAAGGAATCGGTCTGGCGATTGCCCGGGCCCTGCTGAAGGAGGGCGCCATCGTCGCCATTGGAAGCAGAGACCTGGATCATGTCCGGACGGCAAGCGCTGATCTGAAACACCATGGAGATGTCATCGGTTTTGTTACCGATGTCTCAAAAAATTACCTGCCCGACCTGGATTGGGCCTTTGATCATCTCAAGGGGGTTGATATTCTGGTCATCAATTCGGGCGGGCCGCCCAAGGGTGCATTTTTTGATCTGAAGGACAAGTCCTGGAAGGAGGGTCTGGATTCGACGCTTTTTCCCGCTATCCGGGGTGTGCGCTGGGCTGCGAAAAAAATGGAAAAATGCCGAAAGGGTGGCCGGATTCTCATCATATCTTCCCTTTCCGCCAAACAGCCTATTCAGGATCTTGTCATCTCCAATGTCATCCGCAGCGGCCTCAGCAGTCTGACCAAGACGCTGGCACAGGAATTAGGGCCTGCGGGCATTACCATCAATAATATTCTTCCGGGATATGTGATGACGGACCGGCTGCGACATATCATTTCGAATGCGGAAAATCAGGAGGAAGCCCTGAAGTCCCTGGAGGCCGGGACGGCTCTGAAGCGAATTGCCAGACCGGAAGAAATCGGACAAACTGCTGCCTTTCTCTGTTCATCTGCCGCATCCTATATCACCGGAACGGATATTCTGGTGGATGGAGGCGCCGTCAGGGGAATCTGAGAAGTCGGTCCCAAATCGGAAAGCCGGTTTCAGGCTTTTATAATTCTATATTGATTAACCTGATTAAAGAAAATATTTCAAAGGAAGGATGATGTCTGAGAAATGTCCGGGCTGCGGCGCGCAGTTTGAATCCATTGCGGGCCCGGTTCATGAATATATCGAGTCTTCGCCGGGCTGCTGGAAGGCCTATTCGGAAATACTGGCCCGGGAATATGAAAATTACAGTCGGATGGAGGAAATTCACCGGCTGACGGTGGATGCCTATGCGGTGCAGCATCCGGGAAGGCCGGGTAAAAAGTCCACCCAGTCCGTCTACGGCCACCTGCTGTCTCTGTATGCTGTCTTTGAATTGAATTATTCAGCGACTCAGGCCCGTGAACTGCTGGGGCGATTTGTAGCAAAGAAGCAGGATCTTCCCTGGCTGGATCCGCCGGATTTCGCGGAAACTCTGACGGTCCGGGATCTGCTGCGGGCGGCCTCTCTTGAGGAACATATGGAGAGTGTGAGGACATGGAGCCGGTCCCTGTGGTCTGCCTGGAAAGCCCGCCACGGTGATGAAATCACTAAAATAGTTGAACAATTATAAGCCGTTTCGCGTGAACAATTCTGAGCGCGGATTCTGCAGCCGTAATTTCCGCATTCCCCGGCTCTGAACAGTTGCCCGATTATGCAAATATCCTTATCTTCCCCATAATGACGAGATCCACAATTTCATATTCATATCCTTCACGCAGGCAGGAGCAGATCTGAGATGGCCGCGAAGGAAAAATCCATCTTTGTCTGCCGTCTCTGCGGCGCGGAATTTCCCAAATGGCAGGGCCAGTGCGGCCAGTGCGGGGAATGGAATGTGCTGGAGGAAAAGGCGCAGGAAAAGACCGGGAGCCGAAAAGCTGCAGCCGGCCGTCCTTTTTCTCTCAATGTGCTGGGAAAAGCGTCCATGCCGAGACGTTACCAGACCCGTATTCCGGAGCTGGACCGGGTCAGCGGAGGGGGCTTCCTGGCCGGATCCGTCACGCTGCTCGGCGGAGATCCGGGCATCGGCAAATCTACTCTCGCTCTCCAGCTGCTGGCTGAATGCATTCGTATTGAAAAGATAAAAGGCCTCTATTTCAGCGGTGAGGAAAGCATTGAACAAATTTCACTCCGGGCCTCCCGACTGCTGGTTCCGGACGAACTGTTCAGTCTGTCTAATGATATGGAGCTGCACCAGATACTTCATGCCATGGATACGGAAAAACCGCAGCTGCTCATTGTTGATTCCATTCAGACCGTATATTCACTGAATTCCGATTCCCTGCCCGGTTCGGTGACTCAGGTCAGGGAATGCGCCTCCGAACTTCTGAACAAGGCTAAGCAGAAGAATATCACCCTCATCCTCATCGGCCATATCACCAAAGAGGGAAATATCGCCGGGCCGAAACTGCTGGAGCATCTGGTTGATACGGTATTTTATCAGGAAGGTGATCAGAATAATTATTTTAGAATCCTGAGGTCGGTCAAAAACCGCTTCGGAGCCACGAATGAGATCGGCATTTTTGAGATGGCTGCCGATGGCCTGCATTCCGTGGGAAATCCGGGGGATATTTTTCTCAGCGAACGGATCTCGGGTGTATCCGGATCCGTGGTTGCGGCGGGACTGGAAGCAACCCGGCCGCTGCTCATCGAGATTCAGGCCCTGGCTGCCAAGGCTGCCTACGGCGCACCCCAACGAAACAGTACCGGGGTGGATCATCGGCGTCTTGCCATGCTGCTGGCGGTCATGGAAAAGAAACTGCACCTGCCCATGTCCCAGTCGGATGTGTTTGTCAATATCGTGGGAGGACTCAAATTTTTTGAACCGGCCATGGATCTGCCGGTGCTGGCCGCAATCATCTCTTCCGTGCTGGATAAGCCGCTTCCGGATGGATGTGTGCTCTTTGGGGAGGTGGGGCTCACCGGAGAACTGCGCAGCGCGAGCCTGTCCCTGAAACGGGTCGAGGAGGCGGTCCGTATGGGATTTTCCCATATTATTCTGCCGGCGGCATCCCGGAAAGCTCTGGTCAATATGAGGGTTCAGCCCGACCTGCATTTCATCGCGAATGTGGGGGAATTGAAAACACTCATCTCATCGAGGAGCCTGACATCCTGATAATTCCGACATATGGCGGTGAGGCATGAATGAAGGGGAAATTGCGAGGTCCGCAATGGAATTACAGGCTTGTTTTTTTATTATGCCTGATGATTGGAGCACATGGACTTATGGCAGATAAGGATTACAGACTTTTTGTCGGCGGATATACAGACGGATCCGGACAGGGAATCATGAATTTTCAGCTGGATGCGGGCGGAATCCTGTCGGGCGGAAATCTTGCCGCTCGGAGTACGAATCCATCTTATCTGGCTGTCAGTCATGACGGGACGTATCTGCTTGCGGTCAATGAAGTGAATGAGGATGGCCAGGGATCCGTTGAATCCTATGCCATTCACGGTGATACGCTTAGCTTTCTCAGCCGGCGTTCCTCCGGCGGCGCCCACCCCTGTTTCGTGGCAGTAAATGACCATGGCTATGTTCTGATCGCGAATTATACCGGCGGGACCATCGCCCTGCTGAAGCTGAATGATACGGGACTGCTCAGTGAGGCGCCGGATATCCGTCAGCATTACGGTCGGGGCACGACAGAGCGGCAGCAGGCGCCTCATGCCCATTCCGCATGGTTCGTGCCCAATAGTTCAGCTGTGATCTCTGCGGATCTGGGAACGAACAAGTTGAATTTTTATCAGCTGGATGAAACGAATAATGGCCTGAGCTCCATTTCTCCGGATGAGCTGAAACTTGAGGACGGAGCCGGGCCGCGCCATCTCTGTTTTCATCCGAACGGAAAATGGATATATGTGGCCAATGAACTGAACAGTACAGTAACTCAGATCGATATAACGGAAATGGACACGGCGGAATGTGTCGCTTCGTACCGCAGTATTCCGGCAGATTTCAGGGAAATGAATCATCCCGGGCATATTGAGTTGTCTCCGGACGGCGCGTTTCTCTACGTTTCGAATCGGGGGCATAACAGTGTGGCCCTGTTTACGGTGGATAAAGAGGACGGCCATCCGGAACTGCTGAGCTGCGAGCCGGTGCGGGGTGTCTGGCCACGGCATTTTTCACTTTCACCCGATGGGAAATTTTTAGTGGTGGCGAATCAGAGATCCGAATCCCTGTCCGTATTTCGCCGGGATGCAGTAACCGGAAAACTGACTTTTTCAGGCAGCGCCCCCTGTCCGTCTCCTTCCTGCATCTGCTTTCAGCCATAAGGGGAAGAATTTCGCTCAGATGCAGAATAAAAACCGGAAAAAGAATTAGGAGGATTCCTGTGAAGACAATGATGAAACGAGTTTCGGATTCGGGAATACGTTTGTTTACGGCCGGCCTGGTTTTAATAGGCGTGACGGCCTGCAATTCCGGAAAAAAAGTGGAACCACAACATGATCTTGGAGGAAAAATGGGATCGAAGCCGATAATTTTAGTGAATTCCGTGTACAGGCCCGGAGAACGGCCCGTCTATTCGCTGCCGTCCACCTACTACCATGCGGTGACGGATAACGGAGGTATTCCGCTCATGGCTCCGTCCAGGGGCGATGACGCAACACTTCGGGAACTGGAGTCACTCTGTGATGGCTTTCTGTTTATCGGCGGGGCAGATTATCCGCCTGAATATTACGGGGAGGAAATGGAGGAGCATATGGAAGTGATGCCTGTGCCCCGGGCGGAAACTGACATGGCCCTGGCAAAAATCGCCTTGCAGAGCGGCAAGCCCATCCTGGGCATCTGCGCCGGAGAGCAGCTGCTGAATATTGCGGACGGCGGGAAACTGATCCGTCATATCCTCAGTGATCAGGAACATCGGAATG
Organism: Fidelibacterota bacterium; assembly: GCA_046735395.1. GTDB lineage: Bacteria > Fidelibacterota > Fidelibacteria > Fidelibacterales > DSDE01 > JBJKQR01. The sequence continues at coordinate 26,565 of JBJKQR010000047.1, forward strand.
AAGCCTATCATAATGTGGCCATCAAATCCGGAACCCTGCTGCATGATTTATTGAAAAAGGACAGCACTCTGGTGAACAGTTCGCATCATCAGGCCGTTGATCCGAGTTTTGTCGGCAGCCGTTTTGTCGTATCTGCCCTTGCGGACGACGGAATCATTGAGGCCATGGAAACGCGGGATGATCAGTGGATTCTGGCGCTGCAGTGGCATCCCGAACGGATTAAGGATGAAGAAATGCGCAAAACACTGTTCAGCGCCTTTATCCGGGAAGCGGCTTCACAGGAAGACTGATTTTTTCATATGATTTATTATTATAACAAAGGATTAACCATGAAATATCTCATTTCTATACTGTTACCGGCTCTGCTCATATTCGGCGCCACGCCACAGGAAACTGTAGAGAAACTGGCATCCTCGCCCACTCTGGAGCATGGACTGTGGTCCGTGTATGCCCAGTACTGCGACACGGGAGAACCTGTTGTCGATTACAACAGCAGCTACAGCCTGGCACCGGCCTCGGGACTGAAAATCATGGCCAGCGGTGCAGCGCTGCTCAAGCTGGGGCCGGATTTTCATTATGAAACCACCGTGGATCTGGATGGCGTGCAGAAGCGCACGTGCTTTGACGGAGACCTGGTCATTCACGGCAGCGGTGACCCGACTCTGGGTTCGGATATTGTGGCCGTCGCCGTTTCTCCCGACAGTTTTTACCAGGGAATCGTAAACGCACTGATATCCCGTAACATCCGGAAATTAACGGGTGATATTGTGGTGGACAACAGCCTGTTCGGTGACCGGAAGCTTCCGGATGGCTGGATATGGCAGGATATAGGCAATTATTACGGAGCCGCGCTGCAGTCCTTCTGTTTCGGAGAAAATCTGTATTATATCACTTTTCAGCCCGGCGAGAATCCCGGAGATCCGGCCGGGATCATTTCTACGCGTCCCGTACTTCATGATTTTAATTTCATCAATACCATGCGGACGGGAAAGCCGGGAAGCGGTGACAACGGATATATTTATTCCGCGCCGGGGATGACCTTTGCACTCGTGAGGGGAACCGTCCCTGCCGCGGTGCCCGAATTCACCATCAAGGGCGCGGTCGAGGATCCGGCGGCCAATACGGCAAAGGAACTGCGGCTGCGTCTTCAGGATGCCGGAATTTCTGTAAAGGGACGCTGCCGAGTTCTGGACCGGAAAACGGAGACGGAGACCTCGTCATCAGAGGAGCTGTGCCGGTTTCGCTCGCCCTCTCTGGAACGCATTATCGCCGAAACTCTGCAGAGATCGGTGAATCTCTTTGCGGAGCAGCTGATCCGGACCGCAGCCTGGTACGGGGATGGTGAAAGTGATTACGACGCGTCCGTTGCGGAAATTAAAACCATGCTGGATTCACTGAAGGTACCCCGGGCCGGGTTTTCCATTGCTGACGGAAGCGGACTGAGCCGCGGCAACAAAGTGACCACCCGTGTCTTTTCCGATTTTCTGGCAGCCATGAGCAGGAAGGATGTCTTTTCGTCCTATTATTCATCCTTCAGCATTGCAGGGGATACAACCGCCATCGGGCATTATATGTCTTTCGGAGAAAATACGGCGGCAAAGGGTAATGCGCGGATCAAAACCGGTTTCATCGGGAGTGTCCGCTCCCATTCCGGATATGTGACGGACAGAAACGGACGGATGATTGCATTCAGCTGTATCGCAAATAATTACAGCGGCAGGACCTCGGATGTGAACCGCATTCATGAGCAGGTTCTGGACGCTCTGGCATCCATTGATAACAAATGAATAATGAGGAAAAGATCATGTCAATAGTCGTAGTCGGGTCCGTCGCCCTGGATACGGTCGAGACGCCACGGGGGCGCAGAGAAAATGCCCTGGGTGGCTCCGCAACCTATTTCAGCCTGGCCAGCAGCAGGTTCTCACATACAGGACTTGTAGGAATTGCCGGCCGGGATTTCCCTGAATCGGGGCTCAGGCTTCTCAAGGAATCGGGTGTGGATACGGAAGGACTGGATATCGTGTCCGGCAAGACCTTCCGCTGGGGAGGACGCTATAAGGCCAACCTGAATAAACGGGACACCATTTTTACAGAACTGAACGTATTTGAACATTTCAACCCGAGTCTTCCCGAATCCTACCGGAATTGTGATATCCTCTTTCTGGGAAATATTCATCCGGAGCTGCAGCTGCATGTTCTGAATCAGGTGCAGGACGGTGCTCTGAAGGTGCTGGATACCATGAATCTCTGGATTGATATCAGCCGGGACAAACTTCTGGAAGTCATACGCCGAATCGATGTCATCATCATCAATGATGACGAGATCCGGCAGCTGACCCGGATGTCAAATGTGTACCAGGCGGCTGAAGAGCTTCTGCGAATGGGGCCACGGACGCTGATCCTGAAAAAGGGCGAATACGGCGCGGTTCTTTTTCATGAGAACCGGATGTTCCTCATGCCGGCCTATCCTGTTGCGGATCCGGTGGATCCCACTGGTGCCGGTGATACCTTCGCCGGTGGCTTTCTCGGCTATCTCGGATCTCTGAAAACCATTAAATCCGAGGACTATCGTATGGCCATGGTGTACGGTACGGTGATGGCATCCTTTCTGGTGGAAAGTTTCAGCACGGATAAACTTACGGCGGTGACGGAAGACGAGATTCAGCAGCGAATCAGCGAAATGAAGGACATGATTTCCCTGTGAGGTGATTTGTATCAAGATATCTTTTTCCCTCCGGAATTTTTTAAAAAACGGGTCCGTAACATTCACCCGAATGTTGTAAATTCCCGCAGGAGGGAAGGATGATTCGTTTTTTTACTGTTTTGCTGTTTTTCACGGGCTTGCTGTACTCTGCTTCAGAGGATCCCTATCTGTACTGCAGCGGGGATTACGGAAGTACCTACCGGTTGGACAAAATGAGCCTGGAGATCATCTGGTATTCCCGCTACGGTGATACTCTGGCCCAGGTTACGACCCTCGGCAGCACCGGATTTAACATGGGTGTACCCTCCGATATCAGTTATCAGTCTCCGGACAGGCTTCTGATTCTGGACAAGCAGAAACGCAGTTTTTACGAATTCAATCGTAATCTGGTTTTTATCTCCGTGATTCAATTGTCCGATCCTCTCATCTCACCGGTCCGGTTTACCATGCAAAATGATAACAGCATCCTGATCTATGATGATTTTCATCAGCAGTTGTTTCGCTATTACCGGGACCAGCTGACGCTGTTTGCCGAAGAATCTCTCTTTTACGCAACGATGGACAGAAATATTGCGCTCAAGGTTTTTGATAATATTGTACATGTTTATCTCCCGGGTGAAGGGCTCATTTATCAGTTCAATTCCAGCGGACAGCTGCTGAACAAGATCAGCCTTCCCCCCACCGTCTCGGGAACGGAGACGTCCTTTGCTCCGATGCCACGGAACCGCTATGTCATATATTCGCCCAATTCGCTTACATCCTACGATTATCGCAAAAAAAGTGAACATTCCCTGTCCGTACTGGGCCTTCGATGGTGTCAGTCCTACCAGACGCAGGCAGTGCTGATGGAGGGCAGTGACAAACCGAGTTTTAGAATTGTCAGTATCAGATGAGGTATAACCCATTCCCACACTGCGGCTGCGCCGAATCATAAGGCTGGTCCTGATTTTCCGTTTTGCGGCAGCAAGCTCCACATATACGGAAAACCTGACCCTGATTCCACAGCAGATCGTTTACCGGCTTTCTCACCATTACCTGAGCGGGGAAAAGCTGGAATCCGGTGCGGGTATCGATTCTCTGCGCTGGACTCTGGACCGGACACGGGGACGGTTCATTCTGCTATCGCCCGTTTCGGATACGTTGAACATTCGTCTTACCTACTGCTACAGTGATCAGGATATTCCGGATCATTTCACTCTGAATATCGGAAAGCATGATGCTGCTCCGTTACCCGTGGGGCCGGATGATCGGATCCAATCCCCGGAAAATGAATCTGATATCCGGGCGCGAGGATCCGTTCTGCGAAGTCTGCAGGTATCCTCCCTCTCCGGAAGTGAGATACAGAACGATATGAATCTGAGTATCACCGGAAAACTGTCGGAAAAAACGCGGATTGAAGGGCATCTTTCCGATAATAATGCGGCCGTGTCCGAAAGCGGCAGCAGCGCCACCCTGAAGGAAATTGATAATATTTACATCCGTGTGGACGGGCCGGAAGCACAGCTTGAATTTGGTGATGTGCTGGCCGGATCCGATGTATCACCCTTGCTTGCGTACAGAAAAAAGATCCTTGGAGTGACGGCGTCCTATTCCGGGACCGGCATGGCTGCTTCGGGCTTTGCCGGTACGGCGAGGGGAAAATATTATCGACAGATTCTGGCCTGTACCGAGGGAAATCAGGGGCCTTATTCATTGTCCGGAGCATCTGTCGGCGGGCAGATATTTATCGTGCCGGGCAGCGAGAAGGTCTGGCTTGACGGGAAGCTGCTTCCAACGGAGGCCTACACGCTCTATTACCGGGACGCGGAAATCCTTTTTGCGCCGGAGCATCTCATCTCGGAGCAGTCGCGCATCGTGGTGGAATATTCCTATCAGGATCAGGTTTTTCCACGCACATCTGCAGGCGCCGAGATACGCCGGAACTGGGAGTGGATACAGCTGCGATCGGCGTTCGTTATGGAAAAGGACGACTGGAATAATCCGGCTGATCCGCTGTTGTCGAGACTTTCACCGGACAGCCTGGCACGGATCACGGACAGTGATTCGCTGCGCATCGCTCTGTCCACGGCTATTGCCGACAGCAGTGGTGATTATGTGGACGAGAACGGGGTGTGGGTATATGCCGGCCATGGCAAGGGAAGCCATATGGTTTATTTTTATCGTGAGACACGGGTTGGTGGATATGTGAGACGCCTGGACAGTGATGGCCTGGCTTATTTTTCCTATGCTCCGGACGAGGCCGGATCCTGTTATTTCCCGCGCAGATGGATAGAGACTCCGGGTCAGCTGAGCAGCGGTGTAGTGGCTCTGACCGCCGGAAAATCGGAGCAGAGACGTCTGCAGATTGAGCAGAGCTATTCTGCCTCAAAACCCAATCTCTACCGTGAACGCAGCGCTTCGACCGGCGGGATAACCGATATTACACTGAATTACAGCCCCCGTTCCTGGGAAAAGCATTTTTCCCTGTCCGGAAAATATTGGGCAAGACAGGAGAATACGGTTTCATTTGAAGCGCTTTTTCAACCGGATTTTGCCCGGCAGAGCGGGCTACAGTCCAGCCGTGATCTTCGATCCATTCTGAAAAGCGAAGCGGAACTGTCTCTGAACGGAATGTCTCTTACAGCTGCCTGGAATAATTTTCAGAGCTACTCGGAAGCAGCACGGTCCCGGGCAGATCTTCGGCTTCGATCCCAGCGATCGATCCCTTTTGAATTCTCACTGACGCGGCTGTATTCGGGTGCTTTTCTGCCCTGGTATGATCTGACGGCCACTGTAGATTATCCGTTGCCAGGGAAGATTCAGCTGAAGAGCGAATATCTGGAGGAGTACCATGACAGTGTCTTCGCCAATCTCCTTCCCGCCTTCCGCCGGCGATTCACACAGACGCTGAATCTGTCTGAGTCTGTCAGGCTGCAGGGCGTGTACCATGAAGACAGGGAACGGATCGACGGAAAATTTCAGAATCCGGACATCAGGCAGGATCTGCTCATTCAGCTTAGCCGGTCCCGCCATTCGCAGCTTCAATTTCTGAGTACCCTGAATATCCGGCAGGATCGTCAGGATCAGCAGAGACAGAGGTATTTTCTGGGTCAGAACCGGTTACAGTGGCGGCCCGCAAGCCTTCCTCTGAGTATACAGGTGGATGACAATGTGAACCGAAGCAGTGAAAATTTACGGGAAGCCGTGTATGTCTATGCAGGAGAAGGACTGGGGAATTACCGCTGGGATCCGGTGTACGGGGAATATGTTCCGGACCCGCTGGGAACCCATATATTGCGTTTCGAACTGTCACCGGAGAAACAGCAGGAAATTTCTCACAAAAATGAAGGTAGTGTGGATTTTTCACCGCGATTTCATGGAAAATCAGGAATTACAGTGAATGCAAAATTGAACTATCTTCTTGATTACAGAGCCGCTGATTTTATCCTTGCACGGAACCTGGAGCGGACCCGGGTCAGTACCGATAATCTGTATTCCGGGCGGAACCGTTTCCGGCAGGATATCCGGCTGCAGTCTCCCGGCCGGAAAAAAATGATCCTGTTGGCCTGGGAAGGGGATCGGCAGCAGAATCTCATGGATCTGGCCCGTCAGCAGATAAGTTCTCTCTCGCTTTTTGAAATCCGCTACCGGTCCCGCACCGCTGTTGGCAGCCGGTCTCTGTATTACCAGTACAGGGATTATTTCCGGGAAAAACTGTCCGGCACCGGGTACCAGATCCGAAATTTTCGTAACGAAGCCGGGGCTGAACTGTCACGTCCGATTTTTAGTGCTATCGATATGAAGACGGCCTATCACCATAGTTCCAATCTCAGTTTCTTCGGAAAGGTATTTACGACCACGGTCAATTCACTCGAACTGGATCTGCGCTATGAACCGAAAGAGGGTGAGCGGATGCGGTTTCAGATAACTCAGTTTCTCGTTTCATCCGATGGTCCGCGCGTCCTGCCCTATGAAAGTGCGGACGGACTGAACCGGGGTAACAGCCAGCAGCTGCTCCTGACCTATGACAAACAGTTGAGTAACAGTCTGAGCGCATCTCTGCAGCTGCAGCGGCGAACCCGGGAAGGGAGCCGTGATCTCAATCTGGCCAGAATGGAAATAAAGGCGTATTTCTGATGAGAAAATGGGTTGCGGGCGGAATTCTTGCTGTATTGCTGATCGGGACGGTTTCACCGGGCCTGGCAGATCCCATGCAGCTTATAATTGATTCTGATACGATGTCTGTTTCAGATGCTGCTGACATACCGGGAATCCTTTCAACGCGTCTGAGAATTGTTGCCGACAAGGGCTACCCCCATGCGGAATGTGTCCTTTCGGCCTATTACAGGGAAAATGGAGAGGATCGTTTTATTTATCATTTAAGCGGCGGGGATTTTGTGCAGATCGATTCGGTTATTTATGGTGATTACAGCATGTCGGAAGCGGCCTATCTCAACTATCTGGCCGGATACCCCGGGATTGGCGTTCCCTTCAGTTACAGCGCCGCCGAAAAAGCCGTCCGGTTGTTAAATCATACACCGGCACTGATTCACTGCGCCCAGCCTGAAATCGAAGGGCGGACTCTGGTTCTCCCGGTGAAAAAAACGGAAAAGGCGGGGCTGGATGGTGTCATGTCCTATAAAAATGAAGGGAAGGCCAGGGTATTCGGAGAGCTGTGGCTTCATCTGGAAAATATCAGCCGCCTCGGACGGATTCTGGAATTCCGCTGGCAGCATCCGGACGAATCCGGACATTATATCTTTGGCCGGGCTGAGGAAAAATTTCCCTTTTCACTGCCCTTGAGCCTTTCGGGTGAATTCAGCCAGGAATTTCGGGATTCATCCTATGTCCGACGCAGATGGCAGGCTGATCTGTCTCATTATCTGCGGCCCGGTCTGCAGATCGGCGTTCATGTTTTTCAGGAAGAAATCAGCACGAATCAGAGCGAAGCCACGCTGGATTATACGCAGGAATCCTATTCCGGCAGCGGAATCCGGGCCTTCTGGTCACAGATGGGGGAGAGGCTTGACTGGCGAACCCGATTGAATGCGGATGTGTCGAAATCCAATGTCCGGACTCTCTATGCAGCGGATTTTTTCTCTCAGCTCAATATCAGAAAAGGGTCGGGATTCGGAGCCCTGAGCCTTCGTGCAGCAGGGCTGAAAAGTGCTGGACAGATTCCCGCCTGTTTTCGGATGACTACGGCATCGGCTGATTTTCTGCAGGCTGAAGACCCCGAACTCACACGAAGCCTGAGCTACGGCGGAGCCACTCTGGGAGGCGGATTCAGAAATGCTTCATCCCGGGTGGAATTATTTGTCGAGCTTGTCCGTTTTTTCGACCGTCATGAACAGATTGTCAATGGGGGCGTGGCCATGACAGTACCGGCCGCCAGCCGGAAGGTGACGCTGATTCTGGCCTTCAATCCGGAGCGGTCCTGGTCCGCAGGGAAGCTGCATATAGTCTGGGAATTATAGAAAAATTTACTAAAAAACCGTATTGCCGCTGAAGTTGTGCTTCGGAACGATCAGCTGTTCATCGATACCGAGCAGTGCGATGAATTGTTTCAGGATACGCTGGTTGAATTTGTTCTCTTTCGACAGCAGGTGCCGGACGGCATTGCCCGGTGTGTCCGCAGGAGAGTAGGATCTGCGGGTGGTGATGGCATCGTAGATATCCACAATGGAGGCCATATTTGAATAAAGACTCAGGATGGATCCCTTGAGTCCCATGGGATAGCCGCTTCCGTCCTGATGTTCGTGGTGCTGCCCGATGATGAGCAGACTCAGGTCACTGACCGATCCGGATGCTCTGGCGATATTGACTCCAATCTGCGGATGCTGTCTCATTAATTTCCATTCATCTTCATTCAGCGCTTTCGGCTTGTTGATGATATCCTGGCTGATGTCGGACTTCCCTAGATCGTGAAGCAGGCCGCCATGGCCGATCTCAACGAGCTTTTCCCGGTCCGTAATACCCAGCTCCCGGGCGAGAGCAATGAGGAAAATGCTGACATTTACGGAGTGAGTGTAGGTATAATTATCATTTTTCTGAAGTTTGATCAGATCCAGGACACTTTTCTGGTCGCGATACAGAAATTCAATGGTATGGCCGATAACCTTCCGGGACGTACTGATGGCGGCACCGGATCGGGGATCTGTAAATACATCCTCGATAATGTTCCGTGTAATGGAATGGAGAAAACCGACTTTTTCGCCCGAATCTATATTTGTCTCATTCAGTTTCAGGGACAGATTGTCCACGACATAATTTTCAAAGGTTTCCCGGTCCTCCCGGAGGATGAACATCTTGTTATGCCGGTTGGCCAGGAGTTTGGTGATGCGGTTTTTATCGAGCCAGGTGCCCTTTTTCACGTAGAGAGCGCAGTAATCATCGGATTGTATATAGAGATCTACGGTAATTTCACTGTCAATATACAGTTTTCGAATATCTATTTCCCGGGCAGCATCACGGTGAATCAGGCCCGTGTAGGATCCGGACTGGTTCTGGGTCATTTTATCTTTCGGTGTTGGGTTCATGGTCAAAATACAGGGAAAATACTCTTTTCTTCATATCCTGGTTACAGTTCCATATTATCAATAACTTCAATACGCTCGGAGAGTTCCAGCCATTGACCTTCCTTTTCATTCAATTCCGTTCGGACCTCCCGGAAACGCAGCGTTTTTGACTTTTTTTCGTCGGCGTTGAGGGATGAAAAGGCGGAGGATGACAAGAGTTCCGTCAAATCGTTCTGTTCGGATTCCAATGATTTTATTTCGGATTCGAGGGCCTTGATGGAATTGACAAGGTCCTTTTTCAGGTCGAACTTCTTTTTGCGGATCTCGGCTTCGCGCCGTTTCCTGTCCCGAAGGTTTTCGCGGGGAGTTTCGGCCGGTTTTGCTTCGGTCTGCAGCTTTTCCGCCTTCCAAATCTCGAACTCACTGTAGTTGCCGGTAAAGGCAGTGAGTGTCCCGCCGGAAAAGGCGTAGATTCTGCTCACCAGCATATCCAGAAAAAAACGGTCGTGACTGACGAGACACAGGGTCCCGTCGTAGGCATCAAGCGCTTCCGCCAGTATTTCACGGCTTTCCATATCGAGATGATTCGTCGGCTCATCCATGACAATGACATTGGCTCGGCTGAGCAATATTTTCAGCAGGACAACCCGGCTCTTTTCGCCGCCGCTGAGAATGGAGATCTTTTTATCCACATCATCTCCGCTGAACAGAAAATTTCCCAGTGCGGACCGAAGTTGGGTCATACTCAGGTCCGGAGCGCTGCTGCGGATTTCCTCCAGGATGCTGCTGTCGGGGTGAAGATTCTGCAGCTGATGCTGGGCAAAGTAGGCAATCTTCAGATTCTGTCCCAGTGCCATCTGTCCGGATTTTGCGGTGAGTTCACCGATGATGAGACGTATCAGTGTACTTTTTCCGCTTCCGTTCTCACCAACCAGGGCGATGCGTTCACCCCGGCGGATTTCCATATTCACATTCTGAAATACGGGAGTGCTGCCGTAGGCAAAGGTCAGATCGCGGATCTGCAGAACCGGATCACCGCTTCGGGAGGAGGGCGGAAAACTGAAGCGAATATGCCGCCGCTCCGAAGACAGGGTCTCCTGCGTTTCCCGGTTGAGCATTTTCAGTCGGCTCTGCACCTGCCTGGCCTTGGTCGCCTTGTAGCGAAAACGTTCAATAAAATCTTCGATCTGTTTGCGGCGTTTTTCCTGATTTCGGATGCGGGCTTCCATCTGGCGGTATTCCACTTCCTTCCGATCCTCAAATTCACTGAAATTTCCCGGGTACAGACGGAGGGCGCCCTGATCGATCTCCGCCACATGTGTGCTGAGCCGGTCGAGAAAATACCGGTCATGCGACACCATGACAATGGTTCCTGTGTAATCCATGAGAAAATTCTCAAACCAGACCAGGGTGTCAAGATCCAGATGATTCGTCGGTTCATCGAGAAGAAGCAGAGAGGGGTTTTTCAGAAGGAGATGTGCCATGGAAATGCGCATTCTCCAGCCTCCGCTGAAACTGCTGACGGGGCGATTCCAGCTGTCTTCCGGGAATCCGAGGCCACCCAGAATGCGGCGCGCCTTGGCTTCATATTCATATCCTTCCTGATGGCGGTACAATTCCTGCAGCTCGCTGTAGCGTTTCATATCCCCTTCATCCGCTTCCCGTGACAGGCTTGCCTCCAGATCCCTCATTTCCTGTTCCATGGAGAGAAGATCGGTGCGGCCGCTGAGAACCACGGCCAGAACGGATTCATCCAGCACGTCCTGATCCAGCTCCTGCCGAAGATACCCGATACTCAGGGACGAAGGACGGTTGATCTGTCCCTGATACTGCATTTCCCGTCCGGAAATAATATTCAGCAGCGTTGTCTTACCGCTTCCGTTCGGTCCGTACAGCGCCGTCCGGCTCCCCGGCTTCAGTGAAAAATTCAGGCTGTCGAAGAGCTGCTTCGAACCGAAATTCAGAGATATGTCACTAAGCTGTATCATGGACCGTCCTAAAATTCAGAGCGGAAATATACATAATGAAGACTTCAATGAACATGATAAAATCTGCTGCGGTCTGTAGTCCGGAAAGCCGGGAACTCAGTGTCTCCCTGCTTCGTCGGCGATATAAGCCGGAGACAGTGGACTTTCGATCCAGGCGGCATTCACAGCGCTGATTCTCAGCCACTTCCCCTGTAGACCGGAATCGGGTATTTCCCAGTCACCCTGATCAGAATTGCCGATGGCAACCAGATTGCCCACGTCGCTGCTGTCATGGTCGGAGGCATAGAGGCAGAGACGGTGCACTCCCTCGTCCGAATATTCCAGATGCAGAGTCAGGGTTCCGTTTGGCCTCGTTGACATTTCCGTGATAACGGGTGCCTGCTTCAGGCTGTCTATATCCTTCCAGGGCATGGGCGGCAGTTTGGCCGGATGCCGGTAGAAGCGATCCCGGATTTCATTATAATGGGGCATGACGCTGCGTGAATCAAAGAAGACCATTCCGGCCGCCTTATCCCAGCGCAGGGCTTCGATTTCATTCATGATCTCAGTGGGATTGTAATCCTGCCTGCGGGTATTGTAGCGATAGGAGCCGATACCCGGGAAGACGTAGCGATCGAAGGTGTAGAGCTTTTCCCATTCTCGGACCCGTTTCAGGAAAGGGTGCAGGCGGTGGGACAGAGGCCAGTAGAGCATGGGCGCGACGAAATCGATTTTTCCCGTTTCCGCCCAGCGTGCAGCATCCTGATAAACGGCTCCGTACCCGTTCCAGCCGCCGTTGATATGGCTGCCGATGACCGCGGCGCTGACGATCAGGCCCGGATGACGGTGCTTCATGGTGTTGTACATTTTCGTAACGAAATTATTCATCTGCTGTCGCTGCCAGTCGCTCCAGTCCAGTTCGTCCGGATTGCCTTCCCTGGAATTGAAGCGCTTGACGGAAATGGGATCATGCGAATAACCCTGCGCTTCGGTTCCGTCCGGATAGCGGATATAATCAAAGTGCAGGCCATCAATATCATAGCGGGAGGCGATGTCGTCGGCCAGGCGGATCAGGTAATCGTGAACGGCCGGAACACCGGGTGAGAAGGCGACATAGTGGTCGGAGCGTTCCATGGGCTGACCTTCGCGGTCGCAGACAAGCCAGTCCGGATGAGCCAGATAGGGGGAGAGCGGAGTGGTGGTCGGGGGCATTTTTTTACCTCTCCAGACAGGAAAGGTATTCATCCAGGCATAGAGCTCCATGCCGCGGGCATGGGCACAGTCTATGGCGTAAGCCAGGGGATCCCAGCCCGGATCTTCTCCCAGGGTGCCGGTGAGCAGAGAGCCCCAGGGTTCGATGTCCGACTTATAATAGGCATCTCCGTTACCGCGCACCTGAAAGATGACCATGTTGAAATTCGCATCGGCGGCGGCATCGATGGTTGTTTTGATATAGCTGCGGATACTGTCCTGGTTGTGCTCAAATTCGGGGGCACAGTATTCAAAACGATGAAACCAGATGGCCCGGCCTTCTGCCTTGGGTTCCGGTACCTGTCTGAGACAGCCGGAAAGGGCCAGAGCTGCCAGTATCAGGGGTAATAAACGTCGGTTCATGATGGCTAAGTCCTTTACAATTGTTTTATTATTACGTATTTATATCCTGTAGAATGTATTAATGATAATACTGATTTATAAACCGGTTGAACCGAAGCCACCCTGGCCGCGGTCAGATGTATTCAGGGATTCCGCCTCAACAATTGCCGGATGTCGGGGAATCTGAAAAATGAGCTGAGCGACGCGGTCACCTTTTTTAAAGGGAAAATCACTCTCGCTGAAATTAGCGAGGATGACGCCGATTTCGTTCCGGTATCCGGCATCGATGGTTCCGGGTGCGTTCAGGCAGAAAATCCCGTGCTTGAGGGCGAGTCCGCTGCGGGACCGAACCTGAATTTCCAGTTCATCCGGCAGTTCGGCGGCGAGGCCGGTTTTGACGAGGGTCCATTTGCCTGCGGGAACGACACCGTCCTCCACGGCCATGACATCATACCCGGCGTCATAGCTGTGCTGTTGCTGAGGAAGCCGGGCGTCGGGATGGAGCTTTTTGAATTTGACCTGCATGATAAATTAATTCCTATGGATAAAATAAAATACCCATCATGAGGATGATGGGTGGTGAAAGCTGAACAATGGATAAAGGGTCACGTTACTTGTCACATTTGGTATATCCGCACTGAACACAGAAATCGCAGCCATTTTCCGTCTTCAGCGCCTTGGCGTTGCACTCGGGACAGATTTTAAAATTGGCGTTGACGTCGGGCCGGGTGGCCTTTGCAGCGGCTGGTTCTGGGGCAGTTTTCGGTGTGGTATTGATGGGAATGTGTATCTGTTCACCATCCTTTGCCGGAGCCGTGATTCCTTCCTCACGGAAAAAACGTTCGATGACATCGGCCACTTCAGCATAGAAACTGTGAACATATTTTCCATTCTTGAAGAACCCGCCGTTGGGATCGTAAATGCTGCGGAGCTCCTCAAGAATGAAATGAGAATCATTTGTCTTGCGGAAAATTGCAGAAATGAGACGGGTAAGGACTGCGTACTCGGCAGACCGGGTCAGGTCCTTCGAATTGAGGAAGATTTCCACCGGGCGCTTTTTTCCGTTTTCATAAATATAGCTCAGTGTAATATAGACTGAAAATTTCACGAAGGGGCTCTTGACCTTATAGACCTTTGCTTCCACCACTTCCGGCCGGGCAACCGTATTGGACGCATAGCGAATTTCGACGGCCCGGTTCAGTGTATCCGGATCGATATGATCCACGTTCAGATCTTCCTTTGCCTCCATCTCCTGGAGTTTGTAATCACTGTCGAGTGTTATCATGGAGCTCAACCTCTGCAATTATGTCGTTTTCAGCCAAATTATCATTCCCGGAATTCAGGAGATGGTAGGGTGTGGTCAGTTCGCCGTCCGGGAGACGAAGAACTTCATCACCAAAAAATTCCATACTGTCACCATTGGGGAGGTTCATGCGGAATTTTTTCTTCTTGAAAATCTGAAAATCACTTTTCTGAGAATCGGTGGTAAGAATGGGGAAGCGGCTTCCGTCGCGGTAAATGGTGACGCCCTTGAGACCCTGTTCCCAGCCCTTGAGATAAATGTCGGAAATGACCTCCGGCTTCACATCCTCGGGGAGGTTGATGGTGGATGAAATACTGTGATCCACGTAGGTCTGGCAGGCGGACTGTACCCGGATCCGCGTTTTGCTTTCGATATGGTGGGCGGTGCGGAAGAAGTAGGTCGGCAGAAATTCCTGCAGGCCGTCTTCCGATTCGATATTCACTACCTTTTCATTCAGTTCCATCTGATCGATATAGGCCTGAACCGTAGGATGGAATATCTTAAAGAACTGATTGTTGAAGGATTCGGCCCGTCGTTTATAGAACAGCGCGAAAATCGGTTCGATGCCGCTGCTGACTCCGATATAATTCTTTCCGTAGAGTTCGTAACCCTTGATGATATTGCTGATGGAACCGGTGGGGGCGATGGAGGTAATGGCGATATTCCGCAGGCCGTGGGTCCGGATGTGTTCGCGGGTTTCCTTGCTGAGCGTTTCTCTGAAAAAGGGGCCTTTGGAATAGGCATTGTAATCGAAGATCCCGGAAGGCGACTTCTCCTTGGCCAGCATGGACGATGCGAGATAGGCGTTATCATTGATAAACTTCATGATATCACGCAGAGTGGCCACACCTTCGTCCGAATCATAGGCCATCCCCAGCTGCAGGAGCATGTCGGATATTCCCATGATGCCCAGGCCGAGCCGGCGGGTCTCGTTGGCCGAGTCGCGCTGTTTTTCCAGCGGGTTCAGAAGTTCGTTCCAGGAGACGACATTATCGAGGAAACGGACCAGGTTCCAGGTGGCCTGTTTCATCTCATCCCAGCGGATGGCGGCCTTGTCGCTGAAACTGTCGCTGACGAAGCGGCTCAGATTTATGGATCCGAGATTGCAGGCGCCTCCGGCTTCGAGCGGGACCTCCGCGCAGGGGTTGGTGGAGATAATGGGGCGGCCCACATAATTGCTGGGGGAATAGTCGGACATTTTGGTCCAGAAGATGAGTCCCGGTTCCGCCGCCTTGTAATTGCTTTCGATGAAGCTGTCCCATACTTCCCGCGCCTTGATGAGCCGGCGGATTTCCTTCGTTGGCCTGGAGGCGAAATAGAGCAGGAAATCACCGCTGAAATGGACTGCCAGCTCCGATTTCTTATCCTCAGTTTCGATGAGGTAATCGCCGTACACATCGCGCTTGTAGGTATTTTTCAGATCGGCTTCGGAGACGGTCTTGCCGTGTTCCTCCTGCAGCCACCGGGCAAACTGACTGTGATTTTCGAAACTGTCGACGAATTCGTATTCATTCAGTTTTTTACTGGGAATACCGAGCGAGTAGTAATGGCCTTCATCCTGGTAGGCTGTCATGAGACGGCGTTTATGGGTCTTGCGGTAGACGAGAATGCGCTGCCGTCCGTATTCCTTTTCCTCACGGACCGCATTCATGAATTCGTCCGAAACCTTGACGGAAATGTTTGCAAAGCGGACCTGAGTGTTTTCCACAACCTGGCGCTGAATTTCCTTGATCTGTTCCTCGTTGAATTTACCGGTCCAGCGGCACTGTTCGACGATCTGCCGGGTTACCCAGTTGGGCGTCTTTTTCACACTCAGAAAATTGAAGATATCGGGATGTTTTACATCGAGAGTGAGCATGAGTGCGCCTCTGCGGCCGCTCTGGCCGATGAGGCCGGTAGTCTGGGAATAGAGCTCCATGAAGCTCACCGCGCCGGAACTGGTGTCGGCTGCGTTGTGAACGACGGATTTTTCCGGACGGAGCGGGGTGATATCCACACCGACGCCGCCGCCATAACTGTAGGTGCGCGCGCATTCACGGGCCGCTTTATATATGGATTCGATATCGTCGTCAGCGATTTCTGCCACGAAACAGTTTGCCAGGGTCTTCAGGCGGTACAGGTCACCGGCTCCGGCGAGTACCCGGCCTCCGGCAATCCAGTGACCGGCGTAGAGGTCCCGGTAAAAGTCTTCGGCAACCTGTTTCTGTTTCTGCCGATTCGGCTCCATGGATGCCATGAAGGCGGATATGCGGGAAAAGACATCTTCCGGGCGCTCTTCCATGGGCGTTCCCTCGAGATCCTTCAGGAAATATTTCTTTTTATAAATATTTTCAGCCAATTCATTCTGTCCCAGATAATTCTCATGGGTAGGCAGTTCATCCTTGTCAATTTTGTCCTGAAGATATTCATAGACTTTCTGAAAGGCCTCAATCCTGGCTTCGCCAACTTTTTTTACCAGCTTGCCATCAAATTCGAACATTTTTTGAATCGGCATCAAGCTTTAAACTCCTTCATTCCTATGTCTGCATTCCTTTCAAAATATACTACATGTTGTAGTCTGATTAGACAAAACATACTACATATTCTTTATAGGGGCAAGATTAAATTATTAAAAAAAACAAAAAAAGAGTTAGGTGATGTAACAAAGTGAAACACTGTAACTTAGGGCTGACAGCCCAAAAAAATGTTCCTTGCGAAAAGAGATACAGGTCCGTAATTTTGCCCGCAGACAAAGCGGAGAAATTCTGACATGAGCCTCGGATACGAAAGATGGGTGAAACGCTTGAAAAAGGCGCGGATGATTCTGCAGTATGAACAGGCGGTCACCTGGCATGAAATTCTGAAGGGAGCCAAGCGCTATTTGGTGACGCTTCCGGACCATGAACGGAATATTTCGGTGGTCAATCATTACCTGAATGTGGTGGCACGTCAGAACCCCCAGGTTAATCTTTCGCTCGTTGTCCCCCCGCGCTTTACCCACCTCTTCAGCAACAATCCCGTTTTTGCCCAGATCTTCGAATATCCTGAACTTCGGAATAAGACGCGCTTTCCCATCAACGAGGAACAGGTTAGTCATATTCCCCGGATATTTGATGTGGCGCTGGATCTCAATCATACTCCCTATATATTGAGCCATTATATTACAGCAACCCGCGCGACCCGTCTCAGCGCCGGATTCTATAACAGCTACAGCAGCGAACTCTTTGTTCACAGCGTCCAGATTCATTCCGACAGCGATTATGAAAAAGGCGTGAAATCCCTGTTGAAAATGGGCGGGCTGCTCAACTTCTGAAACACGATAGCCGATGCAGATAATTTTATATGAAACACATAGCCACGACAGTTTTGCACCTCTGAACCGACTTATTCCCGTAGCCGAACTGCGCTGCGGAGTATTCAGTTTTTACGAACGCATGGAACGGCATATGCCGGACAGTGAGATTTTACTGGCCCTTCCGTCTGACCGCGCGATACTGGGACAGACACACTATGCGGTGTTCAAGGAAAATTCTCAGCTGCCGGAATATCCGGCCTTTGTCAATGCTTCATCACTGATACGCCGGCATCTTCTGGACCAGCTGCAGGCCAGGGAGACGGGGATCTGGATGCATCGGAACCGTATTGTCATGGCCAGACTGGACCGGGACAGCGCCCGGACCTGGGCCGCTGCGGAGTTTGCCGATGATTTTCCCTTTTCTCCTGACATTCCCCGGCTTCAGACCGACAGGAGTATTCTGAGTTATGGCTGGGAGCTGCTTCAATGCAATATGGATCAGATGGCCGAAGATTTTACGCTGCTGTCCGGTTTCAGCGAAGCAGGTGAAACCCTTCCGGCCGGAACCTTTCAGACCGGCGGCAATCCGGTTTTACTCCGGAATCCCGAACTGGTCGCGCCGGGGGTCATATTTGATACGCAGAAAGGCGCGATTGTGCTTGAGGAAAATGTACGGATCGGCGCCGGTTCCGTGCTGCAGGGCCCGATGCTCATGAAGGAAAACAGCGAATGCGCGCCGAGATCCGTGCTGAGAGCGGGAACCCATATCGGGCCGCAGTGCAAGGTGGGCGGAGAAATTTCCAACAGCCTGATCCAGGGATTCAGCAACAAGAGTCATGACGGATTTCTCGGAGATTCATATATCGGAAGCTGGTGCAATTTCGGCGCCGGAACCCAGGTCAGTAATCTGAAAAATAATTACAGTACTGTCAAGGTCTGGAACCAGGGCGGGTATGTCGATACGGGCCTTCAGTTTCAGGGACTGATTATGGGAGATTACAGCAGGACGGCGATCGGAACACGCTTCAATACGGGAACGGTGGTGGATGTGGGGGCAAATGTCTTTTGCCCGGATTTCCCGCCACGCTATGTCGCTCCCTTTGCGTGGGGCGGTGATAACCCGGACATGCGCAGTGATTTTTCGAAATTCCTGACGACCGCCCGTGCCATTATGGAACGGCGCGGACAGACTCTGGATGCGGTCCGGGAGGAAATTCTGACCACCCTGTATTCGGGTTTTTGAACTTTTGTTTTTTTCCTGATAAAAAGAATTGCTAATAAGTATCGTGGTCATTATATTCGTGACCGCAATTTGGAGAGGACATGGAAAACTATTTTAACGAGATTTTATGCCCCAACTGTGACGAGCCGTTGGACGAGCGACGACTTCAGGAAAACTTGGTTTGCCCGAACTGCAAGGTGAATCTGAAAAGCGCCAAGTTTAAGGATTTTCTGGAATATCTCATTGCCCAGGGCATTGTCGAAAATATTGATTTTTTCGATGCGAAACTTTACGGCGAGGATTTTCTCAGATACGAAACCAGTGAACTGGACGAACAGGATATTGTTGATACGGAGAATCCCAAGGATCCCACCGGGATGAAGAGCGGCAATATCCTATCCGTTGAGGAGGAATTCATCAAGGAGATCGAAGAGAACGAAGAAAGCGTCGAAGATGATTATTCGGTTTTCGATCCTGAAGACGGCATGGATGATGATGATGACATGTAAATGAGGGAGTGAATCATGGATGAAGCAAAGGAACACAAGCTGGAGATCAATCTTCCCGAGGCGAAGGCCGGCGGCGACTATTCAAATCTGGCCGTCGTGACCCACAGCCCCAGTGAATTTGTTCTTGATTTCTGTCAGATGATGCCCGGAACACCCAAGGCGAATGTGGTTTCCCGCATCATTCTGAATCCAATGCATGCAAAGGCCCTTTTCAGAACGCTGGGTGCAAATATCGAGCGCTTTGAGGCAACCTTCGGGGAAATCCGCGAGTTAGCTCCGCCACCCCAGGCTGCTGTTTCCCTCAATCAGAAAAAGAAACTTCCCAATTAATTAAAACCCCTTCGGATTTCAGCTGAAACTGTCCGGGTCGTCTCCGCTGCCGCGGGGGCGCCCCTTTTTATTTTTATGCCAGAATAACAGATTCATCTGTGCCCGTTTTTCCTCAGGGCTGCGGGCTGTCTGAACCTTCTCACCGGTGAGCGGATGGAATCCGGTATAATACATGGCTGTGGACAGCGTCATCGGAGTGGGATAGAAATCGGCGGCCTGCTGCAGTTTCTGGCCGCGTTTCTGCAGGAAATCCCTCACTTTTTTCATGGATTCCATCGTGGACCCCGGGTGTCCGCTGATAAAATAGGGAACCAGGTACTGCTGTTTCCCGGCCTGCTCCGATTTTTTCCTGAACAGGATTTCAAATTCCTCATAGATTTCCGGACCCGGCTTCTGCATGATCCGCGTTACGTCCGGATCCACATGCTCCGGGGCGATCTTCATATGGCCCCCGGTATGTTTCCGGATGATTGCCGACGCGGCTTCGTCATTTTTCAGAAGCAGGTCATAGCGAAGGCCTGAAGCCACAAAAACATGATTGATACCCTTCATGGAACGGATGGATTCGAGCATGCGGACGTAGTCTGACTGAGCCGCCACATCAAGATGGGAACAGACTTTGGGAAAAAGGCAGTTCATGGTTTTGCAGCCACCGATGCGGCATTGCAGCCCGTACATATTTGCGCTGGGCCCGCCGATATCCGTGATGGTACCGTGGAAGCGCGGATGGGTGCTGAGCCGGGCTGCTTCCCGGCGGATGCTGTCCTGGGACCGGCTCTGTATCTGGGGGCCCTGATGCTCTGTAATCGCGCAGAAGCTGCAGTTGCCGAAACAGCCGCGATGACTGGTAATGGAGGCAAATATCTGTTCGAAGGCGGGAATCGATGATGACGCATAGCGGGGATGGGGTTCGTAGCTGTAGGGGAGATTGTAGAGATTGTCCATCTCCGTTTCACTGAGCGGGGGCTGGGGTGCGTTGACAATGAGCCAGCGATTATCGTATTTCTGGGTAAGAGTGCGGGCGAAGCGAGGATTACGGTTCCGGTAATTCATTGCCACCATGCGGCTGAATTCCGCCTTGTTCTCGGAAACTGCCTGAAAATCCGGCAACTCCAGGGCCTCCTCCGGCCGGGATGAACTCATATGACAGAGTCCGGGAATGGAAAGACAATTTTCCCGGGATGAGTTTTCGGCCAGAGACCGGGCCAGAGCCACGACGCTTTTTTCCGCCATTCCGTAGATGAGAAAATCTGCCTTGCTGTCCGGCAGGATGCTGCGCCGCACCCGGTCATCCCAGTAATCGTAGTGGGCGATGCGCCGCAGGCTGGCTTCTATACCGCCGAGAACGACGGGAATGTTCTTAAACAGACTTTTTATTTTTGAAGTATAGACGATGGAGGCGCGGTTGGGGCGCAGGCCGGCCTTCCCGTCCGGGCTGTAGGCATCCTGGTGGCGTTTTTTCCGGTTTACCGTGTAATGGGCCACCATGGAGTCAATATTGCCGGCGCTGATGCCGAAAAAGAGACGGGGCGCTCCCAGAGCCAGGAAATCCTCGTCCCGGCGCCAGTCCGGTTGTGGAATAATGCCGACGCGGAACCCTGCCGCCTCGAGGACGCGGCCGATGAGTGCCGTTCCGAAGGCGGGATGATCGATGTAGGCATCGCCGCTGACCAGAATAATGTCGCAGGCATCCCAGCCCAGGGCACTCATTTCCTCCCTGCTTGCAGGGAGGTGGGTTCCGGGCTTAGGGACGCTGCACATGTAGGGAGTTTATTAAAAAAGAAAATTTACGGCAAGGGAAGACTGGCTCCAGTTTTCCTTCAGAGTACCATAGGTCCAGTCCAGTTTCTGCCATGAAACACTGAGGCCTACATTCTGATTCAGCAGGTAGGTCAGGCCACCGTTTATACCGGTCTGGTCGCTGAAATTGTGAGGATCGGGGAGCAGCTGGTAGCCACCGTAAATATGGACGGGCAGAATTGGCAGATGGACGGCCAGGCCGACATGGTGATTCAGTGTCGGATGCAGGGAATTTTCGATGTCCTGATTCAGGCTGATATCCCAGCTCACACCTCCGTCAACAAGGTTTGAGGAAAAATTCAGATTGGGCCAGCTGCAGTATTCGGCTTCATAAAACACATTCACGAAGCGGCTGTACAGAGACAGGCCGCCCCGCAGTACAGGAGACTGGCTCACACTGTACCGGTAGGTCTGGGGATAGGCATGAGCTGCATCGGAATATTGTTCATTGACAGAGATCCAGGCCGGATATTCGGCAGAGAGCCCGATATTCAGCCAGGGTGTCAGCCGCTGGAGCAGGCCCACATTCAGACTGATTCCCTTGTATTTCGGCTGCCAGAGATATTTATCGTTGCTGACCAGATCCGTTTCAAGCATCTCATCGCTGCCGAAGAGATACTTCAGGGAGGCGCCGAGGAAGAGATTCTTCTCAAATTCCACAGCCAGAGCGGCATGGAGACTTTTCATACTGCCTTCTTCGCGGAGATGGGAAATATCATCATAATAATCCATGGCGTAATCATATTCGCGGGTAAAGCCGAAGCCGGCGCTGAGGCTGCCCTGATAAACGGGAATAGGAAAAATCAGGGACAGGGAGGACAGGCCACCCAGATTGAGTTTGTCTCCGTTTCCGTCGTAAGATCCGGAACTATAGCCCAGATTAAAGCTGCGGAAGCGCTGGAGGCCGATATTGGCAGGATTGCTGCCCATTTCCGGAATGACCTGGCCTGCCGCCACGCTGGCATGGCCCACAGACTGGGTCATGGTATTGCCGGTCGTAAAACCGTAGAAAGGACGCAGAGCATCGTTCACATCCTGGCCTGACAGAGCGGAGGCAAGGGTCAGCGAAAGCAGAGCGGATAGGATCATCGAGACTTTATGTGTGCGCTTCATTATCGTTTCCTTTTTTTTGTCCGGGCTGTGCTGGTCGTTTTTTCGGTTGTGGTTTTGGCGGGTTTATCCGCTTTTGCTTCTTTGGTCGCCTTGGGCTTGAAAATGGACCGGTTTTCCTTCGTATTCACTTTCACCGGTGTCGGTTCTGCCTTCTGGGATGATTTTTTTACAGATTCGGATCCTGAATTCCCGCTTGTGCCGGCCGAAGCTCCGGAAGATCCGGAACCGGTAGCCGGAGCCAGGATATACCGGGGATCATCCGGTGCGGTGATGGCCGCATTGCCGCTGCTGCTGCCGGGATTGCCGGGAGTCCTGCCGAAATTATTCGTCCGCCGCTCCTTTTCCGGTGCCGGTACGGTCACACCGCTGCCGCCGTGCCCGTTATAACCGTCGTAGCCATAACTGTAATGCGGATGACGGTTGAAATGGTACCAGCGCATATCATCATAATAATAAGAGCTGTTATAATAATACGGATCAAAATAATAACCATCCATGAACCAGTTGTAGCGCATATAGCGTCGGTCAGCATAAAAGGGCCGGTTATAGTACATCCCATTGTAATAATAGTAGTTATTGGTCACAACGGCATTCGAATCCTGAGCGTCCAGTGTGCTCTGAATATCCTCGGGCAGCACGGATGGCTGAGTAACGATGGTATAACATCCGCTCAGCAGAACGGAGAATACCAGTGGAATGATATATTTCATGAATCTGCTCCCTTTTTTCCTTTCGGGATTCATTGATATGAATCCAACAGGAATTTATGGTTTTTACTCATAGCGATCAAATCATTGGCCGGATTCAGACTTTTATTATCAGCTTCTGACGGATCAATGGCTGCCCGGATCCTGCCCGGCTCTTCGCCAGCCCGCACGAGTCGTCTGCCGTCACAGGACGTAATCTGGCTCTGTCCCGTGAAGGAGAGGCTTTCGTCCCATCTCTGTTCCCGCCCCGTCCGGTTTGCAGTCACCGTGAAAACACGATTTTCCAGAGAGCGGGTCAGCATGGCATCCTGACACCAGGGAAGGACCAGATTGGAAGGATGGGCGATAATCTGGGCCCCGCGCAGGGACAGGCTGCGGCTGACTTCCGGAAAAACCCAGTCGAAGCAGATCATGACTCCCAGTCGGGCAAATCCGAGATCAACAACAGGCGGGAGCGCGCTTCCCGCGTCGAAGACCTCCGGTTCCCGATAAAAGAGGTTGATCTTTCTGTACACGCCGATGCTTCCTTTCTCTGTAATGACGGCTGCGGAATTATAGATTTTTCCACCGGCCTTTTCTGCCAATCCCGCAACAATCACTGCACTAAATTGGACAGCAAGTTCTCTGAGAAAGTTAACGGACGGGCCGGTCCGGAGATCTTCGGCCAGCAGGGCAGCCTCATTCCGGTCCCGGAACTGGTACCCGGTCGTACATAATTCGGGGAGAACCACAATCGAGGCATTCGGAGGAAAATCCGCGGCGATCCGATCCAGATTTCCTGGAATGTCGCCGAAAACGGGCGAGGTCTGAAGCGCGGCGATTTCGATGCGGCTTCCTTGATTTTCTGTCATGTTCTGATCCATTCGTCTCTGAATTTAATATACAAAAAAAGGACGCAGAAGTTGCGTCCTTTATGAGAGAAATTTTTATAAAAATATATCTATTCGAGAGCTTTTGCCTGCCGAATGAGGTCCAGGCCTTCCTCATAGCGCTTCTGTCCGTTGAGGGCATTGGCGAGTTTGCGCATGTAATTCGGATTCATGGGATCAGCATCAAGCAGCTGGCGATAGTAACCTTCGGCAGAAATATAATCCTGCTGATTGATGTACACGTCACCCACCGCTTCGACCACTTCCAGATCACTGGGATCGAAGGAGAGCACCTGCTGAAACTGGAGATTGGCATTATCCAGATCATTCAGCTTGATATAGAGCAGGCCCAGATTGAAATACAGATCCTTTTCCGTGGGGAAATTGACAATGGCATCCTTGTAGATCTGCGTGGCTTCGTCATATTTTCCGGCTTCGAACAGAAAAACGCCGAGATTTTCGATGTTTTTCAGGTTTTCAGGATCATTTTTCACAGATTCGGTCAGAAGGGCAATTGCATCGTCTTTTCTGTCCATATCCACCAGATAGCGGGCTTTCAGTCCTTCCAGGTTGCTTTTGGGCTCGACAGTCTTGAGGGCTTCATCGATGAAATCCAGAGCCTTATCCTTATCATCGGCGAGGTCATAATAGCAGCGTGCCAGCTGGACTGCCGTATTTTCATCCTTGGGATTGAAGATAAATGCGATACGAAAATCATCGATGGCCTTGCTGATGGCCTTGTCGCGATCGGTTGCTTCATCCTTCACAATGGCATTGTAATACTTTACGCCGTCATTATAGCGTGTTCCCCAGTTATATTTGAACTGATTTGCAATTTCTGTTTCAAACCTCGGCCCTCTCTGCAGGGACATATCGAGATATTTCTTGACCAGATCATATTTTTCCTGCTTCTGGTAGACATCGATTGCCAGAAGAAAGGGGACTTCAGGATTGGTAGGCTCGGTGTCGAGCGCTTTCAGAAAATATTCCTCGGCTTTGGGGAGATTTTCCTGCTGTACGTACATCTTCGCGCTGGTGTATTCAGGAGAATTACAGCTCCAGAAAGCCAGAACGGCAGTTAGGCTCACGATGCCCGTTAAAATGTGTTTTTTTACCTTCATTTCTTCCTCTTTTTTATGAGATATGAATATACGTATTAATCCGAAAAATTGAAAGGGAACATCCGGTTTTGAGTTAAAATCGCGGAGCCTTCGGGCGGATGTGCCTATCTGTCGGCGGACAGATCCGAGATCATTTTTTCGGAATGATCCAGCTCAGTCAGCAGATCCTGTTTCTTCTCTGAAAAGTAATGTTCAAATCTGCCGAAAAGATCCCGGTAATACTGGATTCCTTCCTTCAGATTAGCGCGAAACTTTTCCAGGTATACTTCCTGCTTATCGTTCAGGGTCCGTCTGTGTTCGGCAAATCTGTCGGCCAGATAATTGGCGTATATCCGCAGTTCCTTGATGAATACGTGAGGCCTGTCCTTTCTTTCGATGATATTTGTACGGCCATAGATATGATCGCACATTTCCGGAAGCGAGGAGGGTTTGGAAAAATAGGCCATATTGGGACCCGGGCAGACAGACACGCCCGGCCCGAGGCCTTTGATATCCATATCGTTCACTATGTAGCCGGCAGTGCCCAGGCCTACGCAGATACATGCTTTTTCCACGATTTTGTCATAGGCGGATTTGTATTCATCCTCAGGCAGCTGCAGGGTTTCCAGTTCCTTGATCTTCAGCGCCTGATACTGTCTGGAAGCAATACAGATGCCTTTTTCTCCGAAATCGGTGTTCAGGCAGACGAATTTTTTCGGGCAGGGTGAGCCGGGCCGGTTGTTTTTGATCCACTCTTCCTTTTCCGCATCCTTGCTGTTGCCGCGCAGATTATTGAAGGGAACACCGAGGGGCGAAATGCCGCTGAGATAGAGGTCCTCTTCCCGGGCTTCACGCAGCTGCTTTCGTGTGTTTTCATCGACGGTGGTCACATCGGGAGCCAGCAGGAAGGGTGTGCCCCAGCCTATGGAGTCGAGTCCGTAATGGTCCATGAGAAATTCATGTTCACGCGCTGTTCCCACACCACCCTGGGCCGTAATTTTCAGTTCCGGTGCCCGGGCGGGAACCGTTTTACCCAGATTTTCCAATGCGGTTTTCAGCATACTCCACATCGTTTCGGTAAGATTTTCCCGGCTGTTTTTGAATTCTTCCAGAATGGGGCCCATCAGGTAACCGTCGGTGGCAAAGGCGTGGCCTCCGCAATTGAGCCCGGATTCTACGCGGAACTCGGAAACCCAGATCCCTTTTTTCGCAAGGAATTTGCCCTGAATGAGGGCGGAACGGTAATCGGAAACCTTGAGAATGACCTTTTTACGGATATCTCCCTCAGAATCAGGAAAGAAATCTTCGAAATTCTCCATATACCCGTAGAGCCGCGGATTCATGCCGGCTGACAGAACAATGGCCGCCCGCAGGTTACTCCGGGCGAATCCCCTGAGCGCCGCATGGGCATCGTTATATTCCGTGGGCAGGGGTTTGCCGTCCCGGTAATTGGTTCCGTCAACTTTGGTCATGATGTTCACATCAATAGTGCCGGGCATGATGTGTTTGTGCAGCCAGGCACGGGTTTTTTCGGCCAGCGTGCCGTTCTGCAGCATTTCCATGAAATCCTTTCTCAGCTGAGATCCATCCGGAAGCATGTCGAAATATTTCTTCAGTTCGCTGCCGGTTTCATAGATGGAATTCCGGATTTCCTGCAGTTTTTCCGATACCAGCTTATCCAGCATATTGAGATAGGCCGTAATGCGCTTGGCCCGGAAGTCTTCGATTTTATCATGGATTTCCTGATAGGGAATATTGAACAGATTTGAATAATGAGCCCGCAGTTTTTCCAGCAGAATATCGTCCACGAGAGAGACAACGGACGATATGCCGTAAGGGGCTGTCTTCAGTGGTGTTTCTGCCGTGAAGGCGATTCCCATTACGGGAATGTGAAAAGAATGAATTGTCGTCATACTATAGTTCCTGTGTGTGAGTTAAACGGCTGCAGGCTCAATTTACTGCCTGCAGAATCAGGTACACGGAGGTGCCTGAATTTTCGGGATGCATGGTCTGGTCACGTGATTCAATCCGGACATCGCCTCCCATGGAGCGCAGCGTCTTCTGCACGAGCGGCATGCCGAATCCGGTCCCTTTTTCTCCCATTGTTCCGGGACGGGTCGTGTGTGCGGACGGATCCCATAATTTTGTCAGCAGATCATCGGGAATACCGATTCCCTCATCTTTGATCATTAATTCTATCTTATCGCGCAGATGAGCTCTGGCATCAATTTCTATCTTTCCCCTGCTGGGTGAAAATTTAATGGCATTGCTGATGACATTGTTCAGGGCATTGACGGACAGGGTCAGCGGATCCGCCAGGACCCGACAACAATCTATACCGGATCCCAGGACGCATTCGATTTCCTTTTCTTCCATTCTGAAACGGAAATCCCGCAGCATGCTTTCAATAACCGGAGCCAGTTCGATTGGCTGAAGTTCCGGCCTGTATTTCCCGGATTCAAGCGCCAGCTGTTCCCGGACCAGATCGATGATGTGGTCCTGCTGTTCGGCTGATTCACGAATATAGGTGGCCATATTGCGGACGCTTCCGTTCAGATTGTCCTCCATGAGGATGAGATCCGTATAGCCGAAAATGGACGTGATATAATTTTTCAGATCGTGACTGAGCACCCGGAGCAGGCTTTCCTTGTCATCCGACAGCCGTTTCAGCGCCGTATTTCTTTTTTCCAGGGTTTTAGACAGATTGGCAACCCGGCTCAGGGCCGTCATGATGTGCGCCAGAACTGCCAGGATGAGCAGCGCCGACAACATGGTGATGAAATTCGCAATGAGCCAGCCATGAACAGAGAAGGGAAAATAGGAGACCATCTGAATGAGGTCCTTACCGTCCAGATCCTTCAGATTATGGCTGCGGCTTGAAAAACCGTCTATCTTTTCAGGAGCTGCACCGAGGGCTGCAAATCGGACCGGAAATCCGGTGACCGTGCTGATGTTATCGGCCAGGCTGTCCGAAAGCAGTTTATAAAAGAGCACGTAGAAATTTCCGCTGTCTGCCGCGACCGGCACGATGGAATAGAGAACCGTATTCAGGGAAACGGGGCAGGTATGAATGCCCTGAAGCTCCGCATCCCGGTTCAGGCAGACTTCCAGTCCCTCCAGAGCGATATCATCACCCTTACCCTGAATCAGTACGTGATCCTTGTTTACCAGCATAATTCCGTCAACCAGATTATCTTCATATGCATATACGGGAATGTCCCGGGTGATATTCCGGCCCTCCACTTCGGCGCGGAGCTCTTCTTCGTTGCTGGCAACGAAGCTTTTCAGCAGATAGGTGATCTGCTTGTGGACTTCATTGAAATAATTTATCTGAATCGCGACGATTTTGTTGCTTTCCATCCGGGCCGCGCGCAGCGTACGCAGGAACATGATGAAGATGCTGAAGGCCGTGAGGGCGATGATGATAAGGGCGATTCGGCGGAGTTTTTTAATATTTTTTATACTGCTGTCCATCAGGACGGAAATTACCGAAGCCATTTTCATAAATCAATGCCATATTACCCTAAGATACATGGAAAGTCCGGGCATGATTATCAGATTGTGAAAAATTGTACCGAATTTATCCCATTTTATGGGGAAGGAAATTATTCCGCGGGCCAGCAGCGCCGGCTGAGTTCCTCAAGATTTCCGCTGTCACCGCTTCCGATCCAAAGGGCCAGTTCCCGGGCAACATTCACGTAATTCTGGGGCTGGATCGCATCGGCATTCAGAAAGCGGGCAACACTGTCCGGGTCGAGAGTGGACATGGACCAGCCCAGGTTTTTTTCCGTGAGGGCGAGGGCGTTGCTTTCCTGTTCCAGCTGCCCTTTCAGAGGTTTGACCAGCAGTTTTTTTCCGATGTGCAGCGCTTCTCCGGGCAATTCGAAGCCGGCATTGCAGATGACACCGGAACAGTGTTTCAGGTCATGAAGGAAGCCGTTGCGGGAGGGGCTGCAAAACTCGATATTCGGAACCGGTTCAGCGAGGTTTCCGGATCCATAAACAATAAACTTGTGTTCAGGAAAGGGCTGCAGCAGCGCCCGGACATCTTCAGCGGATTCGAAACTTAGGTAGACCAGAATGAAATTGTCATCGCGGATATCCGGCGCATTCAGAAGGGCCGGTGGGACGACGGGAGGCAGGATGGGGGAATTGAAGGGATGCCAGTGGAGCCCGATGGGAATATCCACAGGGGCAAAGCTTCGCAGCAGTCCCCGTGACAGGAGATCGCCGCTGCTTGTGGGGATGGGATAGCGGAATGCGTACTGATGGCCGATTCCGATGACGCTGCGCTGCTGTCGGGGCGCGGCCCAGGCGATAACCGGTTCGTAATCGGAAATAATGACATCGTAGGGTCTGAGATCCAGATTCCGGATGTCGCTGAAGAACTGCAGCGGTTTCAGTCCGATCAGAGTCTTAAATACGCGAATCCGGCCATTTTCGGTGGCGAATGTGAAACCGTCCTTAACGGAATAGGGGCGCAACTCTTCCACGTCCCAGAGCTCGTTTTCCTTTCTGCCACTGAAGAGCACGGAAACCTGGTGTCCTGCGAGCTTCAGTTCTCTGACAAGTTCGCGGCTGCGGCTGATATGGCCGTTGCCCGTTGCCTGTACGCCGTATAAAATATTCATATCAGATTCCTGTGATGAGTATGGCTGCATGAGCGGAAACCAGTCCCAGCGCCATGCCGGCCAGAATATCCGAGGGATAGTGTACGCCGAGGTAAACCCGTGAGAAGCCGACAGAGAGGGCCCAGGCCAGAGCCGGAAGAAAGAAAATCGGGTTGAGGGCACTCAGGAAGACGAGCATAACGAATGCGGCGGCCGTATGTCCGCTGGGAAAACTGAATTCATCAGAAGGGACGGTAAAGTTCACGATGTTCAGAGGCCCGGCAAAAGGGCGCAGGCGGCGGACATTCTTTTTAATGAGTTTGTAGAGACTTAATTCAATGATGAATGCGAGAAAAATGGTTTCCATAAACGGCAGGATTGACTGCACATTCAGCTGGAGAGGAAGCAGAATCAGGATGAGAGGATAAAAGTATCCGTCACCGCTGAAGGAAATGGAGCGAATAATTTTATTCAGCATTCGCCGTCGCAATTTCATAACTTTCAGTATCAGCATGAAATCCCAGTATTGGATTGTCAGCTTTTCCATGATTTCTCCTTTTTCATGGCCCGAATTTCCCTATGTTATGTTAGGGTTTGATAAGGACAGTATTTGAAAAAGGTTATTTCATTTTACTCAGCTGCAGCCGGAACAGATCCTTTTTATGAACAGTCTGATTTCTAATATAATTCTAACAAAAATCCTTTATATTCATGGTAAATGAAAGCAAAAATGACAAAATCAGCGAATATTTTAGTGATTGAGGATGAGGATGATATCCGCAAACTCATCGAATATTATCTGAAGACGGAAGGCTATACGGTAGTGACGGCCGATAATGGCGAAGCCGGGCTGGAAAAGGTGCGGCAGGAGAAGCCGGATCTGCTGGTTCTGGATCTCATGCTGCCGGGCCTGGACGGCCGTGATATCTGCCGGATTCTGAAGGCGGATTCCCGGACACTTGATCTGCCCATTGTCATGCTGACGGCCCGCAGCTCGGATGATGATATCGTGGAAGGACTGGAAATCGGGGCGGATGACTACATCACAAAACCCTTCAGTCCCAAAGTGCTCATCGCCCGGATCCGGAAAATTCTGGACAACGGCGGCGGCGGATCCCGAAGCGAGGATCTGATCCGCCACGGGGATCTTGAAGTGAATTACCGGAACCGGGACCTGTCCATCGCATCGCAGAAAATAGATCTGACCTATACGGAATTTGAAATGCTGTACCTGTTTATCTCCCATCCCGGGCAGGTCTTCAGCCGCTTCGAAATCGTCAATGCCATCAAAGGCGACAATTATATTGTGACCGACCGGACCATCGACTTTCAGATGGTCGGTCTCCGTAAAAAACTTGGTTCCTATGCACGCTTACTCAAAACCGTTCGCGGAGCCGGGTACAAATTTCAGGCAGATGAATGAAACGGCGCGGACTGATTTTCTGGATACTTCTTCCCTGGATGCTGCTGATGCTGGCCGGATCGCTCATCTTCCGAACGGTGAGTATCCGGAATTTTGAATCCTTTGTAGATGCCCGCACGGAACTCAATCTGAAAAACCATGCCGCGTATCTGGAAAGACTGCTGGTACAGGTTCAGCCTCCGTTTCTGGATGCGGACGAGACGGCCCTGCTTACTGAGTACAGGACCGCGATGGGTATCCGGATTACGCTTGTCACAGCGGACGGCCGAGTATTCTATGATTCGCATGAAGATGCAAAGAACATGGATTTTCACGGGGACCGCCCCGAAATCGTTGATGCGGTCCGCAGCGGGGAGGGACAGAGCAATATCCGCTACAGCTATACCCTGGGAAAGGAGCTGATGTATCTGGCGCTGCCGGTTAAACGGGACGGCCGGATGGCATTTCTGATCCGAGTTTCCTCGCCGCTGGTTGATATTGAGGGAAGTATACGTGATTTTGACCGGCAGATCAGCCTCAGCTTTCTGCTCATTCTCTGCGCTCTGATCCTTTTTTCCTATCTGGTGAGCCGTCGTATCAGCCGGCCGCTTGAATTGATACGCGGAGGGGCGGAACGCCTGGCGGAAGGAGACTTCAGCACGGTTCTCCCGGAAACAGGTGCCTGGGAAATCCGCAATCTGGCCGCCAGCTTCAATCACATGGCCCGGGATCTTCAGGCCACCATCAAACGTCTGTCAGAGCGGTCCAATGACATGAACATGCTCCTGTCCAGCATGAAGGAAGTGGTCATCGCCATCGACCGGAAACAGCGCGTGCTCTGGATCAATGATGTCGCGGCCCTGACCTTCAAGCTCGATCCTCAGAAGAGTATCGGTGAGTACCTTTTCAATCACCTGCGTGAACCCGATATCATCACCTTCGTCCGGAATTCCATGAAGGACAGCGCCTACGCGGAAGAAAAGATCTCCTTTGTGAGTATTCCGGAACATCAGTTCATTATTTCCTCAGCCCCCGTCATCAATGCGGAACAGCGGCCGGTGGGCCTGATTCTCGTTATTCGCGACATTACCCGTCTGGAAAATCTCGAACAGGTCCGCAAGGAGTTTGTATCCAATGTGTCACATGAACTGAAGACACCCATCACCACAATACAGGGCTATGCGGAAGCGCTTCAGGATCGGGATCTGAAGGATGAGGCCATGCGGCAGGACTTCGTCGCGATTATTCTGAAGACCGCGAGACGCATGAATTCTATTGTCAATGATCTCATTGACCTGGCGCGCCTGGACCGGAACGAAAACAGCGAGCTGGAACTTCAGGACGTGCCCGTGGCAGATTTTCTGACTATGGCCGTCACGGATCTGCAGCCCCTCGCGGATGAAAAGCATATTACGATTCAAATACAGGTTCAGAACGGCCTGATGGCCCGAATCAATTCGGATCTGATGCGGCAGGCTCTGGAAAACATTCTCGTCAATGCAATCAAATACAGCAACGAGGGAACAAAGGTGAGCCTCAGCGCCAGCGAAGGTTCGGACAATGAGCTCGTATTGAGTGTGGAGGATGAGGGCATCGGGATTCCGCGGGAGGCACTTCCCCGTATCTTCGAGCGTTTTTACCGCGTGGACAAGGCGCGAAGCCGTAAAGAAGGCGGGACCGGCCTGGGGCTTTCCATCTGCAAGCATATCGTGATCGCCCATCGGGGACGGATTACGGTGGACAGTACCCTGGGAAAGGGCAGCTGTTTCAGGATTACCCTGCCGCAGTGAATGACCGTCTGATTTAATTCTTGCACATTATTCTACATTAGACAATTCGCGAGTTTTGCTGTCCGGAAGAGGGTGGCTCTGGTTTTGAACTAAATGGCAACACTGCGTCCCCTAAGAAAAAATATTGAATTCAGAAAGCAGTTTGGTTATAATATCTGATTACAATTGGGTTGATTAACCGTTTAAACCGGAGTAAGAAATGAAAAAAACACAACTGATTCTGCTACTGGCACTTACAGTTTTTCTGACTGTGGGCAGTACGGTGCTGTCGGCAGCGAAAAATGCGTCAAGTCTGGCGGAGAGAGACTCACAGGGTCGCCTGGTTTATGCCGACGATGCCATTACTGTAAAATTCAAACCTCAGGTTAAATTGAATCTGGCCAGCAAGAGCCTGGCGCGGACCGGAATTCCGTCCGTTGATTCCAAACTTGATCATTACGGCGTTCTGGAAATGACGCAGAGATTCAAACAGAAACCCCTGGCAAAAGGAAGCAAACTTCCGGACCTGAGACGTATATACAAGATTGAGGTTCCCGCGGGAGCAAACCTCCAGAAAATGATAAATGATTTCAATGCGGATCCGAATGTGGAATATGCGGAACGCATTCCCATGGATTACCAGATGGCGGTTCCGGATGATGAATATTATACGGAATGGCTCTATCATCTGCCTCAGATTCATGCCGAGCAGGCCTGGGACGTGTGGAAGGGCGAAGATGGTGATCCCAATGATCCCGTGGTTATTTCCATCTGTGATACGGGGATAGACTGGAAACATCCGGATCTGGCCGCAAATATCTATAATAACCTGGGTGAAGATGCGGATGGCGACGGCCACGTTCTCGAACAGGACGGGAATGGTGAATGGATATTTGATCCCGGCGATGTAAATGACGTGGATGACGATGGAAACGGATATGTCGATGATTTTATCGGCTGGAATGTCGTTGCCGACCAGTATGGAAATGAAAATAACGATCCCATGGATCCTGCGACCCGCGGCCATGGTAGCCACTGCGCGGGCCTTGCAGCCGGTGTGACGAATAACGGTACGGGTATTGCCAGCATCAGCTGGAATATCAAGGTCATGTGTACCTCCCATGGTTTCGTCGGTGATAACGGAACCAGTGTTTACAATGCCTATCAGGGAATTATTTATGCTGCCGAAAACGGCGCTGATGTGATCAATACCAGCTGGGGCGGTGGCGGCTATTCCCAGTCATCCGAAGAAGTGATTGCCTATGCCTACGGGTTGGGATCCATCATCGTGAGTTCCGCCGGAAATAATGACAATGCAGTTCACCAGTACCCCAGCGACTATCCTAATGTCGTCAGCGTCGCTTCCGTGGACCGCTATGACCAGAAGGCATGGTATTCCACCTATGGTATCGGTGTGGATGTGTGTACGCCCGGCGGAAATCATGAACCCGGCCTGCTGAGCACGGTTTCCTATGATAATGTGGAAGGATTCCCGGGATATGATTTTTATTCCGGTACTTCCATGGCCTCACCCGTAACGGTCGGTCTCTTCGGCCTGGTAAAATCCAAATACCCGGACTGGACCAATGAGCAGCTGATTACCCAGGTCATCGGTACGACAGATAATATTGATTCTCATATTCCGGATTATATCGGACTGATGGGCAGCGGTCGTATCAATGCCTACAAGGCTTTGACTGCCACGGATGTCCATGTGCCCCAGATACTGGAACTCGAAATCTGGGATGTCCAGACGGACAATCAGAATGTCTTTGACGGACAGATGATGCCCGGTGACACAGCCCGTTTCAGTCTGACTTTCAGAAACTACAGCCATTTCGTGGCTGACAGCAGCGCACGGATTCTGCTTGTATCGGATGATCCGGGTATTGAAATCGTCAAGGGAAGTGTCGTTGACACAATTTTCGCAGATGGATACAGCGATATCGATTATGATTTCACACTTGCGGTCAACGAACAAACAACGACTCACACGGCTGCCTGCAAATTTGTTGTAGAGTCCGATATGGCGGATATTCCCCTCGGAAGCGAATACCCTTTCAACGTGGTGATCAGTACCATCCAGAGCACACCGGCTGCGCTGAATTTCAATGAAACCTATGGTGACGGATCCGAAAAATCCTTCACATTGTCGAATGTGGGAACGGACCCCATCGATTTTGTTACCGAAGCGGTTGAATACTCACCGCCCTACTTTCATCTGGATACAACCAATGCCTACGACGGCCTGTCCTGGTGGTGTGCGGATGTCAATCTGGGACGCTACGCTGATAATACACTTCAGTTCATGGATCTGCCTGTTCTGGATACAGACGGAGCGACAGCCCCGGTACTGACCTTCATGTCTGACTGGGATCTGGAAGGATCAACCGGTGCGGCCGATCCCTACGACGGCTGGGATGGCGCGAATGTGTGGGTTTCCACGGACAGTGGAAAAACTTTCAATGTCATGCCTCCGACCTCACCGGTATATACCGCAACCAGCCTCTGGAGTTTTTCCAAGTGGGGTTACGGTGTCGGAATACCGGGATGGAACGGAAACAGTGATGGCTGGCAGGCTGTGGAATTTGACCTGTCTCCCTACAAGAGTAAAAATCTCATCATCCGTTTCGCATTCGCATCTGATGAAAATACGAACGCGACAGGCTGGTGGCTGGATAATATTAAGGTCGCCGATGGAGCCAACGTGATGTATGAGAATAACGGAACCATGGAATCCTCCATTATGCTTCAGGGTTCGGGCGGTGAAGCCCTTTCTGCCGACTGGATGAATGTTTCAGTTTCCGAAGCGACTCTGCAAGCATCCAGCGATCTGAATATTACGGTCGGTGTTGACACGAGGAACCTGGAATCGGGTGCACACAGCGCGGCTGTTCGGATTATCATGGACACAACCGTTGTGGTTGCAAATATCCCGATCAATCTCTTTGTCGCACCGCCTGCGCATGATCTCAAGGCTAACACTTTTGAAGTTCCGGATGATAAATTTCTCATCCTCCAGCCCAAGCCGCTGAAATTCAAACTCGATAATCGGGGTGAGAATGATGAAACGGAAGTCCGGACCATCGTTGATTTCTATCAGAATGATGCGGTGGCTTTCTCCGATACAGTGGTTGTGGATCAGTTTCCGGCCGGAACGTCAATGAACCTCGAAACAGCTCCGTTCCGTGCGATCCGGGGAGGGGATTATGAAGTGAGGCTTCAGGTGACGAATGTGACCGATGATTACAATGCCTTCAATGACACCTTGTCCGGTATTGTTAAGGTTGATAATATCTTTGAGGATTTCTCCACCAATACCGGCGCCTGGGATTTCCAGGGAATGGCGATTGATACGGGCCACACCGGCTTCGGCGATATTTATGCTCTGTATATTGATCAGGGACATCTGCCCTATCGGGCAGATCTCAATACCTCGGCGACCTATGCGCCGGGACTGGATGTTTCCGGGATGACCCAGGGAACCTTGTCCTTCATGGCCCAGTTTGCAACCCAGGCCGATGTGGACATTCTCTATCTCGATGTATCCACGGATAATACAAATTGGGAAAACCGTGGCCAGGTTTCCGGAACCTCCAAACAGTTCAAGCAGTTCCGGACGGACGTGACTGATCTGATTCAGGGCGGTGCCGACAGAATCTGGTTCCGTTTCCGTTTTGTCTCCGACGCGACGACTCAGCTTTACGGTCTGTTTGTGGATAATATCGGTTTCTTCAATGAGGAATTTCTGGCTGTGGACGGAAGGGAAGACATTCCCACGAAGTTTGCCCTGAACCAGAATTATCCCAATCCCTTCAATCCGACTACGACCATCAGCTACGCACTTCCGGAAGCATCTGCTGTGACGCTGACCGTTTTCAACATACGCGGTGAAAAGATCCGCGAATGGTCTGTCAGTAATCAGACACCGGGAAATTATGACCTGGTATGGGATGCAAAGGATCAGTCGGGACGGATTATTTCGTCCGGTGTCTATTTTTACAGGCTGAAGACGAAAAATAACATCGAACAGAAAAAGATGCTCTTCCTCAAATAAGCGCATCAGACAGCATAATTCGTAAAGGGCTGCCGGATTTCGGCAGCCCTTTTTTTATTGGGATTTAATTGTAAAATTATCCAGAATCGTTTTGATGAACCTGATACAGGCTCCTGTCTTGTGCGTTGAAAAACAGCTCTGCTTCAGGGCATTTTGAAACATCAGTTGAAAAAAGCGAATTATCGCAATAAATTCACCGGGTAAAAAAAGAGACCGACTATGATATTGGGCAAAGTGACCGGAACAGTGTGGGCGACGAAGAAGGATGAGAAGCTGGATGGAGCCAAATTTTTAATCGTTCAGCATTACAATATGGATCTCACACCTCAGGATCGTTTTACAGTCGCAGTGGACAGCGTGGGCGCCGGTGCCGGCGAATTTGTTCTCTTTGCAGCCGGAAGCTCTGCCCGGCAGACCGTACAGACCAAGGATAAGCCGGTTGATGCGGTTATCATGGCCATTATTGATGAACTGGATATGAAATAATGCGTCTCGGACAGGTTGTGGGAAATATCTGGGCCACCCAGAAACCGGACACGCTGAAGGGAAAGCGGCTTCTGATCGTTCAGCCGAAGGATTTTGAGACACTTGAAAATGCGGGCGATCCGCTGGTTGCCGTGGATACGGTGGAAGCCGGACGCGGAACCTGGGTTTTTTACGTGCTTTCCCGTGAGGCGACCATTCCGTTGCCGAACCCTTTTAATCCCGTCGATGCAAGTATAGTAGGGATCGTCGATCGCATTGATCTCGCTGACAGGCAGATAGCATTATGAGAAAAATCGTATTTGCCACACATAACCGGGACAAGATCCGGGAAATTCGCGCCAAGCTGACGGGGCAGGTGGAATTATTGACACTGGACGACCTTCCGGATATGCCGGATGTGGAAGAGGATGGTGAAACCCTCGAAGCCAATGCGGTGAAGAAAGCTGAGGAAATCTTCGCGTTCTGCGGAATTCCCTGTATTGCTGATGATACGGGACTGGAAGTGGACGCGCTTGCCGGCGCTCCGGGCGTATACAGCGCACGCTATGC
The DNA here is from genome assembly GCA_046735395.1 of Fidelibacterota bacterium. GTDB lineage: Bacteria > Fidelibacterota > Fidelibacteria > Fidelibacterales > DSDE01 > JBJKQR01. Next base: position 64,426 of record JBJKQR010000047.1, read on the forward strand.
CGGTGAGAATGCGAGTTATGACGATAACGTGAACAGACTCCTTGAAGATATGCGAAATATTCCCCGGGAACAAAGACGTGCCGTATTTCGTACAGTGATGGCATACACGGATGAACGGGGAACACTGACCGTCGAGGGAAGTACCTACGGGCAGATATGTCAGGAGAAACATGGTGGTAACGGGTTTGGATATGATCCTGTTTTTCTGGTTCAGGGAAGTGATAAGACCTATTCGGACATGGAACTCAGTGAAAAAAATTCGCTCAGTCACCGTGGAAAAGCTGTCAATTCTCTCATTTCTTTATTGAATAAAAAAGGAATTCTTTAAAATCGATCTTAAAATGAAAAGGAGCAGCGCAGTCGGATTTTGATATCGGGATAGGATGAAAGGAAATATTTGAAAGAGAAATCTGTCAGACTTCTGAAGATTGCTACGTTTTGCTCTGGTCTCATCATCGCTTTTCTGGGAACTGTCATAGCCCAGGAATCGGACAGTGGGATACAATTTAGCTACCGGTACCGTCCGCTGGGCGTCATGCCTGATTACTCGGAAAAACCCTCGGGTTTTTCCGCGATGACTCCGGACAGCCTGGATCCGCTGTCTACCAGCTATCCGGTGAAAATTTCCGGACTGATGCTTTTCAGTCAGCCCGACAAGAGCGGGAATCTGCTGGTTCAGTACGAGATGCTGAATGGCTTCCGCCTCCGGCTACCCTCTGTCGTCAGCTTCAGGGATTATTATCCTCTCCAGCGAAAACGGACGGAAGCGCAGCTCTGGCAGGACAAGGTGGCTTCGACCCTGTTTACGGAAGAGACCAAGAGCAAGGAGAGCAGCATAGAACTGATCGGCGCGGATATTGCCGGCCAGCGTGTCTCGCTGCGCGTCATGGGAAATATATCCATCTCCGGACGGCTGAACAACCAGACGCAGGCGACACAGATCACCAATTTCAATCAGACCAATACCAGCAATTTTATTCTCGACCAGACTCAGAACTTCAATATCGAGGGCCGCATCGGAGACCGGCTGAGCATCAAGGTGGATCAGGACAGTGAACGGGATTTCAATTTTGAGAATACTCTGAAAATTTTCTATACCGGCCAGGAAGATGAAATCGTTCAGAGAATCGATGCCGGAAACATCGACCTGTCCCTGTCCGGAACGCAGTTTGTCACCGGAAAGGCCAATACATCCGGTCTCTTCGGTATCAAGGCGCTGCTGAAGATCGGCCCGGTGGATCTGACCGCCATTGCCTCTGTGGAAGAAGGCCAGAACAAGAAAACCACCTGGGGGGGCGGATCGGACAGCGAACCGCTGAAGATCAAGGATCATCAGTATCTCCGAAATAAGTACTTCTTTATTAATAAGGAATTTCGCAACAGCATGTACCCGCTTGATGACATGGGCCGCTTTGTCATCCACCGACAGGTCCGGGAATTTGAACTGTACAAGAATGTGCCGGAAACGGAAGTCGGTGCCTTTACTGCCACGGCCTGGATTGATCCCAATGACACGACAGCGGCCGTGAATGATTTTGCCGAACGGAACCTGTTTTTCAAGCGGTTGGAACGGGATGTGGACTACGAACTGAACGAGAATCTGGGTTATTTCAAAATGATGTCCTTTGTCAATCCGTCGGATGTGATTGCCATCGCCTACCGGGATGAATCCGTGGATCCCGGCTCGCTGGTGCCGGTGATGCAGGAGGGGGACCTGATCAGCCAGGACTCCACCGTGAAGAATCTCAAACTGATCAAACCCCAGAACCCGCAGCCGAAAAACCCGACCTGGGACCTTGAATTCAAGAATGTATACTCTCTGGGAACCACCAATATCAATGCGGAAGGATTTGACTTGAAGATTTATAATTCTTCCGTGGCCTCGCCCATTGACCGTGATGAAAACGGAACCTATCTCCGGACCTTCGGCCTGGATAATCAGGACGAAAACGGCGTGCCCGGCGTGCATGATGAGATTATGGATAACAATCCGGCAGTCCTGCGCATGAATGATGGCGAACTGTGGTTTCCCTATCTGGAACCCTTTACATCGGAAAAAACGGATCCGGCCAATGCCATTCCCGGAGAATTCAATCCCGATCTGCCGGAGGCCCTGTCGTCCCACTTTCTCTACGATACGACCTCCACATCGCTGATCAATTCCGACTCAAAATTTTATATTCAGGTGAAATACACGAACCGCAGCTCCGAGATACAGCTTGCCGACCCCATGATCATCGAAGGCAGTGAGGAAATCACAGCCGGAGGCGTCCTGCTCACGCGGGGTGTGGACTATACCATTGATTATTTCACGGGTCATGTTTCTCTGATCACTCCGGAGGCACGGAATCCCAGCGCCGCGCTGAATATTACTTACAATGCGCGGACCCTCTTTCAGCTGGACAAGAAAACCGTGGCCGGTGTCCGGGCCGAATACAAATTCGGTGACCGGAATTTCCTCGGTAGTACCTTCATGTATTACAACCAGAGTTCCATTGATGATCAGGTCCGGGTGGGGGAGGAACCTTTCCGGAATATGATCTGGGATATCAATGGAAATGTGGGCTATGACATTAACTGGCTGACCCGGGCCATCAATGCCCTGCCGCTGATCGAGACATCGGATCCCAGTAGTATCAAGGTTTCCGGTGAAATTGCCCAGATTCTGCCCAACCCAAATACCATCAACAATCCGGATACGGGCGATCCGAAAGGTGTGGCCAATATTGATGATTTCGAGGGGGCCAAGCAGACGACACCCATGGGCGTGGAAAAGAACGGCTGGTTCCCCGCTTCCCGCCCGGTGAATGACGCCCTTAGTTATGATGGCCGCGAACAGGGTTTTCTATTCTGGTACAATCCCTGGGGAGATATTCCCACACGCCAGATCTGGCCGGATAAACAGACGTCATCCACCATGAACAACGATGTGACACGCGTCCTGAATCTGGTTCTGGATCCGACGGTCAATGGCATCACCGGTCAGGGGACCGGCGCCGAAGATAAGAAGGATGTCTGGGGCGGTGTCATGCGTCCGCTCTACAGCGGCGCCTGGGACCAGAGCGAAAGCAAATATATCGAAGTCTGGGCCCGGGGAACAAAGGGAATTCTGCAGCTGGATCTGGGGAAAATTTCCGAGGATCTGGATCTTTTCGATACGACGTCCCAGACAATCCGGGTGAACCACCGCCTTGATACGGAAGACAAGCCTATTCCCGGCACCGGTATGACGACCGGAAACGGGATTCTGGAAACCAGTGAAAATATCGGTATCAACGGACTGACGGATGAACAGGAAATCTTTTACGGAATTGATCCGGAACTGGATAATTACAAATACGACCAGGGTTCCCGGGATTATCGCCACGCCAATGGCGAGGAACGGAACAACGATTACTTCTATCCCAATACGGAGGATATCAGCAATAATGGCAAGCTGGATTATTTCAACTCGTATTTCAGTTACGAGATAAATCTGGCCAACAGCGATTATTTTATCACGGAAACCGAATTTTCCGATGGCAAGCCCACAGGCTGGAAATTGTACCGGATTCCTCTTTCCCTGCCTGTAGAGAGGGTGAACAGCCCGGCCATGACGGACATACAGATCTTCCGTCTCATCTATACGGGCTGTGCTGATCAGGATACGGTGCAGATCGCCGGTGTGGGCCTGGTGGGCAATGAATGGCAGGAGATCGGGATCGCCGCCGACAGTACTGAAAACTATGTAGTGAATGACAATGTATTTAAAATTGCCGTAGTGAATACGGAAGACAATCCTGAGTACGACAGCCCGCGGGGTGTGATGGGAAAACTGGACCCGGTCTATAATGTGCGGGCCAAGGAACAGTCTCTGGCCATGCGGGTGCAGGATCTGTCACCCGGGACCCGGACCGCCGCCAAGAAATCACTCTGGGATAATGAAAATTACATGAATTATCAGTCCATGAAGATGTTCGTTCATGGTGATGTGAATTATCCCTCTGATTCGACCCAGGTGAAATTCTACATCCGCATGGGAAATATCAGCGGCGTGGAACTGAAGGATTACTATGAAATCGTCACACCTGTCTTTGCCGGATGGGATACGAAAAATTTCATTGATCTCCAGTTCAATGACATCACGCGGCTGAAGCAGCTGGTGGTGGGTGACAGCATCAATACCTTTGTGTCGGCTGACGGCCAGACCCGGATGCTCTATCTGACGGATGAATCCGGCGAACGGACCGGCCGGACCTATAAAGTCGTGGGTTCACCGTCCTTTTCGCGTGTCAATTATTTCGTCATCGGCCTCATCAACGACACGGACCGGGATTATACCGGCGAAGTCTGGATCAACGAGCTGCGGGTCAGTGACCCTCTCATCGAAAAGGGCATTGCCTTCCGAGGCGCTGTGGATATGGATATCGCCGGAATTGCCTCCATCAATGTGAACGGGAACTATAAGGACGCCTCCTTTCACCAGGTCAATCAGCAGTACTCCACAACCGGCAATACGGACAATCTGGTGGACAACAAGTCTGTCAATGTCAATATCAAAATGAATCCGCACAAACTGCTGCCGAAAAGCTGGTCCCTGTCCATGCCGGTGAGCCTCAGCTATTCCGACAAGCAGGACATCCCCATCTATGTGCCCGGCTCTGACATCCGCCTGTCTGCCGTACCTGACAGCCTTCTGAGGCTGAATCACAGTATCGGCCTCAGCACATCATTCAAGAAGACGTCCAAATCTGACTTCTGGCTATCCAAATATACCATCGACCGTCTGGGGGCGAATTTCAGCTACGCCCGGACAAATTCATCGGACCGGACCATCCGCGACAATCACTCGACAGCCTATAAGGGCGGTGTGAGCTACAGCCTGAATTTTCCGAAGGGTAACGGAATTTCCTATCTTTCGTGGATTCCCTTTTATGGAGATAACCTGGAATCCATGAAATTCTACCTTATTCCCTCCAATTTCAGTTATAATATCAATATGAATGAGGATACGCGTTTCAATCAGCCGCGCCGTGGCGCATCCACATCCACCTATAAGCTGAACATGAGCCAGTCCACCAGTCTCAGTTACAGTCCCTTCGATAATCTGACAGCAGGCTTCAAGCGAGCCACAAATAACAATCTGGACAGCCTGAGATACCGGAAGACGGATATCATCCGTCAGTTCGATACGGGTTTCCGGGTGGGTGAGAATGAAAACTATTCCCTGAATTTCAATCCGAAATTCGGTTCGGTTTTTGCGCCCAGACTGTCCTATACGTCGGCATTCCGTGTGGGCAATACCATGAGCCTGCCCTACAGCTCGACCTCCAACAGCCGGAATGCATCCGCATCCTTCGATCTGGATCCGGCCAAGGTTTTTAATGCCATATTCAAGGGAAAGGACTCCAACAGGCCGAATTCCCGTCCTGATGCCGGTCGTGGCAGGCCCAGTCCCCGTCCGCGTCCGGGGAGCAAGAAACCGGAGAAGACGGCCGGGAAAAAGGAAAAGAAGGAATTTTCGCTTGTGAATTTCATCAGCAGCGGCCTGGGCCGGATTCAGCCCCTCAGCTTCAATATGTCCGAAAACCGGTCCCTGACAAATCAGGGCGTGGTTCTGGGAGACAGTACCCTCTACCGGGCTCCGGTCAATTTTCTCTATCGCCTCGGCCTTTCCGATACTCCCTCGGACAGCATCGCCTGGAATATTGTGGGAAATAACGCCAGTTCCGTCAATACCAAACGGAATCTGAGTGTCCGCAGTGGAATCAAGATTTTCAACAATATCACGTCGTCCTTCAATTTCAAGTATGACCAGACGGAAAACAATTCCGGTAATAATGTGATGCTCAATACCAGCCGCGGATTCCTGCCTCTTGGAGAAACGGGCAGTCAGGGTATTCCCATGGTGGACTGGTCTCTCAAATGGTCCGGCCTGAACAAGCTTCCCTTCGTCAAAGATTATGTGAAGAGTCTGACTCTGGATCATGCCTATAACGGGCAGGAAACCATATCAAAACAGAATGGTGAAGTAAAAAGCTTTACCTACTCCATGAACTTCATGCCGCTCATCGGCCTGGGCGCCAAGTTCAATAACGGGATTTCCAGCGAACTTCGCTATTCTCTCTCCCACGATATCGTGAATCAGAATACGGATACCCGGAAAACCCTTTCCGAAAACGGAACCTTTACGATTACATATTCCAAAAAAGGCGGCCTGCATATACCCATTCCCTTTCTGGAAGATCTGAACATGCAGAATACCATTGATTTTTCCATGAATGCGAATTATTCCACCCGCAGTGTTTACCTGAGAAAAATTGAAAGCGGAAGTTTTGTCAATACTGACTGGAACAAAAGCTGGAAACTGAGGCCCGTGGTCAATTATCAATTTTCCAAGAATATCAACGGATCGGTTTTCTATGAATACGGTGAGACGTCGACGCCTCTGAACCCGAAGCGCATCAACCGGGACTTCGGCCTCTCCGCCAAAATACGGATAAGCGGATGATGACACGACGCATAACCATATTTATCTCAATGATATTGCTCGCCGGATCGCTCGCAGCCGCCGACCGGCCTTTCAATGATGCGCGAGCCTTCGAATTCCTGGAAACCCAGGTGAATTTCGGGCCGCGTTTCGCCGGCGCTGAAGGCTACGAACCCATGAAAGCCTGGCTGATGAAGCAATTGAAGCCGCTGTGTGATACGCTGGTGACCCAGACCTTCAGGGCTGAAAATCCCATGACCGGTGAAAGCCATGATTATACAAATTTCATTGCCCGCATCCGTCCCGATGCCACGCCGCGTATCATGCTGTCTGCCCACTTTGACAGCCGGCCCATGGCCGATATGGACAATCTGGAGGCAAACCGCACCCAGCCTGTTCCCGCAGCCAATGACGGAGCCAGCGGTGTCGCCGTACTGCTGGAGCTCCTGTCCGTTTTATCAGCTAATGGATTCCATCCGGCACTGGATGTGGTCTTCTGGGATGCGGAGGATATGGGACGCGCCGGCAGAAGCCGCGAATTCTGTATCGGCTCCCGCTACTATGCCGAGCACCCTCTGATGCCGAAGGCCCAGGAAGGGATTCTGCTCGATATGGTGGGGGACGCCAGCCTGAATTTCTACTTCGAGGGTTACTCCATGTATTACCATCCCGGCCTGGTTTCGCGGGTCTGGACCATTGCCGATCAGCTGGGTTATCGGGATGTCTTCGTACCCGAATTAAAGGAAACAATTTATGATGATCATCTGCCCCTGAACCAGATCGCAGGAATTCCCACCATTGATATCATCGATTTTTCCTATCCCGATGAGGGAATAAATTTCTGGCATACCGTGGAGGATACGCCGGATAAATGCAGCGCCGGAAGCCTGGGCATTACAGGACAGGTACTGCTGTCATATCTGAAGGAGACCTATTAACTTACCATGATGGATTTGGTCAGACTGTTTATCCCGTTCAGCCGTGAAAATCGCGAGAGGCTGGATACGCTCATGGAGCTGGGACTCATTTCTGCCTATGAAAACACGCTGAATCGCCTCTGTGTTCTGGGGGAAAAAGACGAAGAGAAGCGGCTTTTGGCCGTCCTTGACGAATATCTGCCCGGTGTGGAGACTGAGATTGAGGATGTGCCGGATCAGGACTGGAACCGGATCTGGCGTGAAAATTTCCGGGAACTTCCGGTGGGTAAATCCTACTGGGTCTGTCCGCCCTGGCAGACGGACGGCGCAGTTCCTGACGGCCGCCGGAGACTGGTTATCAATCCGGGGCAGGCTTTCGGCACCGGTACCCACGAGAGCACGCAGCTGATGATGGAGCTTCTGGAAGAGGTTCCGCCGGCGGGCAAGGATGTTCTGGACCTGGGCTGCGGAAGCGGTATTCTGTCGATCTGCGCATCCATTCTGGGAGCCCGCTCGGTGCAGTCTGTGGATTATGATAAAAATTTCTGTGACAATATGTCCGAGAACCTGAGTCTGAACGGCATCAGCAATGTGGAGTATTCCGTCGCCAATGTCTTCAAAATGACGGATTTTCCGGGCGAATATTGTCTTATGAATATTGAAAAACATATCATCAAACCGGCGCTGACACGGATGACGGACATGGGTGTCCGTTTTCCCGAACTGCTGCTCAGCGGCCTGCTTTCCCGGGACGAAGAGGAAATGACGGAATTTCTCCTGGGGCAGGGGTATGAGGTGTCGGTAAAACGAAATAAAGGGGAATGGCTTGGACTATACTGTACGCCGAGTATTTAAGACACGGTCTCTGGCGGTATTGCTGCTATCGGCAGCAGTTCTGATGCTGGCCGGCAGCTGCGGCCCGGATCTGCCGACGCCTGCGCCGGAGCAGCTCTTTGTCTTCGGGGAGGGGAGCATCAGCTACAGCGCTCACAGCCGTGAAATCAGCATCATCGTTCCGCTGCAGACACTGAATGGCATCGATTCGGTTCAGGCCGTGGTCAGAGGGCCTTCTTCCGGAGACAGCACCATCTCGGTTCTGCTGAATGATTCCGGTGCACAGGGCGATCTGGTTGCCGGTGATCAGATCTACAGCTGTTCATACATATACAGCTTCAGTGACAGCAGTACGGGAACATTGAGAGCGAATGTCCGCGCCTGGGATCTGCAGGGAAACCTGTCGGATGCCTATGCTCTGTCTGTTCCGTTTTCAGTTGTGAATCATCCGCCCGTCATTCTGAAAATTGATACGCCCGATACGATGGTTCTGCCGGTCAGCGGAACGAAACTGCTCACGCTGAAAGCCTGGGTGGATGACCCGGACGGCGTGGAGGATATTGTTTCGCTCACCTATGAAATTTTCCGTCTGAGTGACAGCACCTGGATTTCCAATACGGCGTTCCAATTGTCAGATGTGGATCCTGCGAATGAAAATATGCTCAGAGACGGATACTTCACATCAACAGTCAGTATTTCTTCAACCAACAGTCCGGTTCTGAATACCTTTCGCTATACGGCCAAGGATGCTTACGGAAATTTCTCCGAATCTGTTCTGGACAGTATCCGGATGGTTCGCCCATCCAAAGGTGACGGGGAGGTGAATCCATGAGAAAATGGCTGATCGGGTTACTGATTGTCTGCGGAAGCGCCAGCGCCCAGCTCTTCAAGGCACAGAACTATAATCTTACAGAATCGGGGCAGGGCTACAGCGGTCTGGCCTCCAACGGCGTATCGGATGTGGAGGTTGTCAATGATTCTCTTATTCTCGTTGCCACTTCCAATGGGCTGAGTGTGAGTCAGGACAGCGGCCGGACCTGGCAGAGCTATCACAGCGGCGAGCAGGGCCTGGGCTATGGCGGCGTCTGCGCCATTGCCGCACTGGGCAAAAATATATGGGTTGCGACGGTCTTTGACAGCGCCGGCGTAAATGAAGTCACCGGAACCGGATCCGGAATTTCCTGGTCTCACGATGGAGGGCAGTCCTGGACGCATTTCCGCCAGATGACGGATGCGGCAGACGCGGATACGGTGATGGCTTTCGGACATGTCATCGACGCTCTGCCCGTCACCGTGCCCATTGATAATATTACCTTTGATATGACTGCTCATGTGAACAGCGACGGAGACACGCTGCTCTGGGCTGCAAGTTTTGCCGGCGGAACGAGGGTCAGCCGCGATATGGGGCGAACCTGGAAACGGGTTGTGCTGCCGCCGGATAATGCTCGTTTCCTGAATGAGGATTCGGACTTTAATTTTGATTACAGTCCTGTTGACCGTTCGGATCTGGGCCTGGCAGGAAATTATAACCATGAATCCTTTTCGGTGCTTGCCTGGGGCGATACAGTAGTCGTGGGAACAGCTGCCGGGATCAATATCAGTACGGACTGCGGACGCAGCTGGGAAAAATTCAATCAGTCCAATTCGGGGGTTACAGGAAATTTTGTGGTTGCCCTGCACCGGTCAGAAGACGGGACTCTCTATGCCGGGGTCCTTCCGGCTCTGGGTTCGGGAGAATTTCAGTCTCTCGTTTTCAGTCATCCCGGCGCGGATGGGTACCATTTCTGGGAACATACGCTGGATTATGAGAGGCTGTACAACGTGTCCACATCAGCCGGGAAGATTTATGCCTCCACCCAGAACGGTGTATGGCTGAGCCAGAATGCCCATGGCTGGATTCAGATGAGCCATCCGGTTTCCGAGGATGGTGAAAAACAATTGTTTTCCGACGATGTGTATGCCGCGGTTCCGGATATGCAGGGACGTATCTGGGTGGGGACCGACGACGGTCTGGCCGTGACGGATGATGACGGCATCACCTGGACGCTGTTCCGGCGTACGGGCGCTCCGGCTGTATCCTCGTCTCTTCAGATCTCCGCCTATCCCAATCCTTTTTCTCCCAGCCGCATGAATACGTTTCAGGGAGACGGGTATACACGGGTCCAGTGTGTATTTCCCGGGGACGGCAAGGTGGATATTGCCATTTTTGATTTCAGCATGTATCGTGTCCTCTCTCTGGTAAAGGATGAGGCCGTGGTGCGTGGCATGAGGGAATTTGCCTGGGATGGCCGTAATGCCCTGGGTGACATCTGTGCCAATGGCGTCTATTTTGTCAGGGTGGACTATACAAAAAACAATGGCGGGCGCAGTGCTGCCTGGACTAAAATAATAATACTGGAATAGCGCGAAATGAAAAAAACAGCACTTCTTTTATTCATATTGGCATATGCAGCTCTGGCTGCAGACCGCAGCAGCGGCGGTATGGCCGGTGCCTATCAGCGCATGCCCCAGGATGCCCGATCAGCCGCCATGGGAAACGGGGCGGGAGCCGTGACCAATGATATCAATGCCATTTTTGACAATCCTGCACTGACGGCCACACTCAGTGAGAAACAGGTCAGCAGCAATGTGGAATTTCTCAGTCTGGACCGGTCCCTGAACAGTCTGAGCTTCGGACTTCCCGTGAAACCCAGCGCCGGGATTGCTTTTGTCTGGCAGCACGCCGGTGTGGGAAATATTCAGGGACGGGATTTTGCCAATAATCCCACCGAAATCTACAGCAGCAGCCAGGATGTTTTCATCGTCAGCTTTGCCAATAATTTTTCGCCTGATCTGTCTGTGGGAATTGCCACGAAAATAATGATGGACAAGCTTCAGACAACGTCTGCATCGGGGCTGGGAATCGATGCCGGTATATCCTGGCGCCCGATGTCCTGGGTGTCGCTGGCTGCCTCGGCGCGCGATCTCAAGTCGGATGTTACCTGGGATACGGAAAAATTGTATGAATTCGGTGGACGGCGCGTGGATAAGCTGCCCACACGCTATCTCCTGTCACTGGCGATTCAGCCCGCTTCGAATCTCACGTTCAGCGGATCCTGGAAAGGAAGTCAGGAGATTTTCCCCACCTGGCACGCCGGAATGGAATACGTGGTTTCACCGCTTCTGCAGATGCGTGCCGGACTGGATGACGGAATGCCCGCACTCGGCTTCGGCATGGAATATCACGCCTGGAAGACCTTATCCGCACGTCTCGATTATGCGTTTCTGTATGGCCGGGCTTCAGAAGGAGCGGGACATCTTTTTTCCATGCAGTTCTTTTTTTAATATTATCCGGGGGTTTTTATGATCAGAGATCATCGATATATGGCCGTCATGATCCTGCTGTTGGTCAGCAGTTTCAGCTGGCTGATGGCGGACAACAGCGGTTATTTCTTCCTGGAATTGCCCGAATCGAATACAACCGGATTCTGTCCCCTGTACACGAGCCGGACTCTGAGTGATTCAGGTTCGCAGCTTTCCTTCAGCTATGGCGGATGGCATAGTGGCGGACAGCTCAGTCACCTGTTCTGGTCAGATGGACAGTGGTCCGCCGGCCTGGATATGCTCGGAGTGACAGGAATAGATATACGGGGAACGGCACCCAGTGATGAACCTGTGGGGGAGACAGCCTGGTATACCGGTGCCTTCCGTGTAGGACGCTCGGAAACCATCGGCAGGTCACGGGTCTATCTTCGTATGAATCTGCTCTTCGAAAAATTGTACTATGCGTCGGCCCGGGCAGCCTCGGCCGATCTGTTTCTGGACCACCCCGTATCTGCGAACGGAACGGTCTATGTCTCTGTTCAGAATTTCGGGACCAGCGAAAAGCTGGATAAAGAGGCCAGCTTGCTTCCTCTCGCGCTCAGGGCCGGTTTTCAGCTGCGCGGATCTTTTTTTGATGCCGCCGTGAATGGTGGCTGGCACCGGAACGGCAATGTATTTCTGGAATCCCTGGTAAATCTGAATTATCATGATATGGCCGGGCTTCATGTTTCCTGGTCCTCCCTTCAGCAGGCCTGGCATGTGAGTCCTACGGTCCGGACCGGACGTTTTGAATTCGGTGTCGGGAAATATTTCTATGCCCGGGGGCTTGATTCCCCCTATATGCTGTCCTTTTCCATGGATCTTCAATGAAATATGGCAAGCTTCTGATTCTGTCTGTCATTTTGCTGGCAAGCGTTTCGGCCTGTGAAAACCTGCTGGGAGTCCGGGATGTGGAAAAACCGGATGGCAACACGACAAATCCCTGGATACCGGCTACACAGGGAGACAAGGTGTTTACGAATCTGGAATCCGTTTTTTCAAAGAGAAGCAAAGACTATTACCTGTACAATTTTTTTCACAGTGACAGCAGTGAGGGGAAACATTTCCGCTTTGTGCCCAGCCCCGCCTCCCAGGCCAGCTACCCGGGAAAGTTCGACAGCTGGACCCTCGATAATGAGTACGCCTGGTTTTCGGCGCTGAATTCCCTGCTGCCGGCCGATTCAACTCTCAGCCTGAGTTTCAGCAATATTGTTCAGTATTCGGATCTGGGTGATTCATTGAAATACGAGGCTGACTACACGATTCGGGCACATCTGGCCACGAAAGACCTGCCCGGCATTTACAGCGGCCACTCCTATTTTACGCTTATCCGGGACAGTGACAATACCTGGGTTATATTGTACTGGGAAGACATCAACAGCACGGGAGAACCGGATTGGTCCATGCTAAAAGCACAATTTTAGGCGTCTGTATTCTTATTTTGTCAGCCTGCCACAATATTTTTGCACCTCCCTACGGCGATGTAAGCGGAAAAAATGTGCTGTACCGAACGAGCCTTGATTCACCGGATGCCGTTCTCTATAATTTCCAGTATGCCTATTGCTATCAGGACAGTTTTATCTACTCCACTCTCATTGATTCTGATTTTGTGTTTTTGTATTATGAACCTCAGGATGAGGGTGGCAGCGGGCACTATGCCTCATGGGGACGCGATATCGAACTGAAAACCACCGGTGGACTGCTGCGGGCTTTCTCATATATAAGTTTGACCTGGGATGCCACACTTGACAGCAACTATTCATATGTGGAGGGCGGGGAGACGCTGAAAATGGAAGACAGCTGGTTTGACAGCTGTAATTACGCATATATGCAGAAGGGTTTCCAGCTGAATATCGGTGAGAATATTTACCTGGTGGGAAACGCGCGTTTTGAATTCAGAAAAAACAGCCGGGACGGGCAGTGGCGATTGACTGCCTGGCGGGATGAATCCTTCTGAAAGGGTACAGAATGCCGGAATGGTTTAGGAAAAAACATGCAGTCTGGAGTCTGTTGGCGGTAGTCCTGACCGTCTTGCTGGTGGTAAGCCTGAATTATCTCCGGAAGGAAATCGGCCGCGAAGGCCGGCAGCTGAAAATTAAGCGGACGCTTGAACTGAGAATTGTACCCCTGCTGAAATCGAAATATTTCGGTTTTAACCAGAGGGATAATCTGGTTTATAATCAGAATTATCTGTATGCTTCCTTCACCTATCCCTACGACAGTAATATTGATGTCAAGCTGAACCAGCTGACCCATCATATTCAGCGCTATGGCATGGAAGGGGACTTCTCCAATGATTTTGAACAGCAACGGATCGTGTACCGGATCCGGAAGGATGGACGGCAGATCGCGCTGTTTCATATGATACGGGGTCAAAAACCGTCAACGGGAGAAATGATTCTCATCCTGGATGATTTCGGATATAATCTCAATGAGACGACTGCCGACTTTCTGGCAATGAAGGTTCCCCTGAATATTTCAGTAATACCCGGCCACCAGTTCAGCCGGCAGATCGCTGATATGGCGGTCCGCGCCGGGCAGGAAGTGATGATTCATATGCCGATGGAACCTTTTGATTATTCCGGGGGAGAGGAAGATTACATACTGAAGACATCCATGAGCAATTATGAGATCGGCCGCAGACTGCAGATGGCCTTTGAGGAACTGCCCATGGCCCGGGCCATGAATAATCACATGGGATCGAAGGCCACCTCCGATCCGGATCTGATGAGGTCTCTGGCCCGAATGCTGAGCCAGAAACGAATGATTTTTGTGGACAGCTATACTTATGGCGGTTCCAAGGCCGGTGATATTTTACCGTCTTATGGTGTATTTACTCTGAAACGCGATGTATTTCTGGATAATGAATCGGATTTGGGGTATATCCAGGGGCAGATCCGACAGGCTCTGCGTATCGCAGAACGAACCGGTATGGTAGTTGCGATCGGCCATGACAGGCCTGGAACCTACCGGGCCCTGAAGGAAATGCTTCCCGAGATCCGCAGACGGGGAATTTCTCTGATCCGTATTTCTAAATATTTTAACGACAGAGTGCCTGCCTGACTCTGTATCAGAAGGGAGATAAAATGCGCAGAATTACTTTGATTTCATCCTTTTTACTTCTTTTTTCCTGCTCTCATGACTCCGGGCGTGTCATGACGGGACTGGATGTGCTGGAAATGGATAATTTTTCCGCACTGCAGGGAAAGACGATTGCAGTCATTACCAATATGACCGCGCTGGACAGCCGGGGTCGGCATTTAGTGGATATTCTGAATGACGCACCCGATATCCGGGTGGCAGCCATCCTGTCACCGGAACATGGATTCCGCGGCACGGCGGAAGCGGGACATAAGGTTGGAAGTGGCAATGATCCCAAAACCGGCATCCCGATCATCAGCATGTATGGAAAGACCCGGAAGCCTACGCCGGAGATGCTGGCAGGTATTGATATGATACTTTTTGATATTCAGGATATCGGCGCCCGGTTTTATACCTATATCTCCACCATGGGGTACGGGATGCAGGCCGCAGCCGAAAACGGCATTGCCTTCATGGTGCTGGACCGGCCCAATCCCATCAGCAACCGGTGTGAAGGCGCCATTCTGGATACTGCAGGATACAGCAGCTTCGTTGGCCGTTATCCCATTCCTGTGCGGCATGGGCTGTCTGTCGGCGAACTGGCCCAGATGATCAAGGGAGAAAACTGGACGGATACGGATCTGGCAAAGCTGAATCTCGTCATTGTGCCGGTTCGAAATTGGGACGGAAATAAATTTTTCGGGTCATGGCCTCCGCCCAGCCCCAATATTCCCGATCTGGAAACCGCATTGATCTACCCCGGGACCTGTCTCCTGGAAGGAACGAATCTGTCGGAAGGCCGTGGTACGGAGCATCCCTTTCTGGAATTCGGCGCTCCCTATATCGATGCATCGGCTCTTCGTGCTGATCTGGACCGCACTCCGCATCCGGGGCTGAAGCTGGATACACTCTCCTTTACTCCCGTTTCCATCGAAGGAAAGGCGACCAAACCCAAATATGAAAATCAACTCTGTCATGGTATCCAGGTCACGATTACAGACATGGACAGTGTCAAAGCGGTGGCTTTCGGTGTGTCCCTGCTGTCCTCGGTAAAACGCCTCTTTCCAAACGATTTTGCCTGGAGAGACCATCGCTGGATAAACCTGCTCTGGGGAAACTCTGATCTGATGGAGGCTATTGACCGGGGCGAGGACGCCGCTCAGATTCTGGCTCGCTGCGATGCCGGACTGGATACATTCCGTAAAATGTCCGCGACCTACAGATTGTACTGATTTCAATATCCCGCCTGCCGCGGGATGCATCCCATATCTTAGTTTTGCCCGGATTCTGCAGAGTGCAGAATTTTGATGCAGATCATGGGGAACTTGTGTAAATTCTGGCTGAAGTAAAATCCATTTGCCTGCTGTCACAGCAGAATGGGTTGAAAAAGAGTAACTTGGATCATGATGCAGGAAACAGCATATCAAGTACGTAAACTGTGGCCGGGGAGGCCTCGTTCACTTCGCCTGAGTCGCCTGAATATAACAGGCCGCCCGGCGGGGAGGGGGAGCTTGTCCAGCCGGAACTCAGAATCCCGCCGGATGTCGCAGGATTCGATTTTATGGAAAGGATCGGTCCGGAAGAAGTATGGAACTCCTTCATTTTATCAACAACCGAAAAGCGGTCATCATTTTACCGCTGGTGGCCATTCTTGGGCTGCTCAGTCTCTACATTGTCCTCACGGAAAGCAATCTGCTGAATTTTATTGCCCGTCTGGGGTATTGAAACACTGATTATTACAGGGTAACGCGGGGGAATTGAAACCATGTTGACCGTTGCGTCACGGGCGGATAAGCAGGATTTTACCGACAAGTCGGGGCGATGCTGATATGGCCGGACATCAGGGCGGAAAGCATCCGCTGATCTGGTATGTTTTTCTTTTATTTCTGTCGCTGATTCCGGTGCTGATCCTGGAATCGCTGCTGCGTCTGTCTTCATTCGGGATGAATTTTCCCCTTCTTGTGAAGACGAGGGGCGCTGACGGAGTGGTTGTGGATAGTGTCAATACGGCCTATCCCCAGCGTTTTCTTCATGGAGCACAAACGGATTTTAAACTTCGTGACGGAGCTTTTCTGCACAGCAAACCGGCCAATGGTTTCAGGATAGCCCTCATCGGCACGGGCCTGATCTATGCACCGGACCGGACGGATCCGGCCTTTGTCCTTCGCGATTCTCTGCAGGCGCATCATCCCGGCATTTCCATTGAAGTGGTGAATCTCTCTCTGCCGAATTCATCCTCCTTTATCCTGCGGGAAATTGTCCGGGATCTTGGGAAAGAGCAGGTGGATCTTTTAGTGCTTGCTCCGGGTGACGGAGAATTCTATGGCCTGATGGGATCTGCCTCGAAAATGGGCCTGTCCTCGTCCTTCTTTTTCAATGAACTGAATTTCAGACTGGAAAAAGTGCGGATATTTCAGCTGCTTCGGTCTCTTTTTCCCTTTGAGGAGCTGGATACACTGTCGCTCGGGAGTGACGCCTTCAGTCTGGCAAAGGATAGGGAAATACCCTATCTGTCGGAATCCTATCTGAAAACACGGCGTTTTCTGCTCCAGAACCTGGCCGGAATTGCTGATGATGCCGCAGGCAGGAACAGCCGGGTGCTGATGCTGGTGCTTCCTGAACCGCTGGATTCGCAGGCTCCCCGGGAGCCGCTGTTCCGTGATTCCGATCTGGATCCGGACAGCCTGGCAAATGAATTCAGGGCGGCCCTGCAAAATCGCGACAGTCTGGAAATCCGCCGTATCATGAATTATCTCAGGATCTGGGAACCGGCATCTGCCATGACTGCCTATTTCCGCGGCCTGATATATCAAAGAGACGGAATGGCTGATTCCGCCTGGAATGCGTTGAATCTGGCTCTGAATCTCGATGCCTTCCGGGATCGGGCCAGCGCTGATTTCAGCCGGGCGCTGAGGCAGGCTGCGGAAGAGAAGGGTTGGACACTCGCGGATCTGAGGCGGGAATTCTACGACAGGGGGATCTGCTATTCCTCTGCCGGTCGTCCTGACAGCATGGGATACAGCCTGCTGGAGGCCGCGCTGTTCGCCCGCTGCGACAGCCTTCTGTCCCTGTGTGATGGTGATGAAAACAGAAACGGCGCTAAAATATTGAAAAATCGAAATATTGATGACTGATAAAGATTTATTTATTAGATTTCTGCACGGGTAAGAGTGAAGATGAAAGATTTGGGGAAAAGCAGACAGCAAAAACCGGAATGGCTTAAGATCAAGGTGCCGGGTGGCAAGAATTACCGGGATCTGAAGAGTATTCTCGCTGAGCACAGGCTGCATACAGTCTGCGCCGAGGCGCGTTGTCCGAATGTGGAGGAATGCTGGGCCCGGCGATCCGCGACGGTCATGATTCTGGGTGATACCTGTACCCGGAGCTGCCGTTTCTGTGCCGTCAAAACGGGACGATCCGGTATAGCGGATCAGGATGAACCGCGCCGGGTGGCCGAAGCCATCGCGGATATGGGCTTGAAGCATGTCGTTCTCACCTCGGTGGATCGGGATGATCTGCCCGATGGCGGCGCTGCACTCTGGCATGAGACTGTCAGCCGGATCCGGGAACTCTCCGTCGGAACCACCATCGAGATTCTCATTCCGGATTTCAATGGAGACCGGCAGAACTTGAATACAGTATTTGATAGCCGTCCCGACATATTGAGTCATAATATGGAAACGGCGGAACACCTGTACCGGCATATCCGCCCGCAGGCTGATTATGAGCAGAGCCTGAGAGTTCTTCAGCTGGCCGCTGAGGCGGGATTGAGAACCAAAACGGGCATCATGGTCGGACTGGGTGAGGACGCTTCGGATGTGATACGCATTATGGAAGATGCACGATACAGGGGAACCCACATTTTCACGATCGGACAGTATCTGCAGCCCACACCTGCTCATTTTCCGGTTCAGCGCTATGTGGATCCGGATGAATTTGAATGGTTCCGGCAGGAAGGATTGAAGATGGGATTTCTGTATGTGGAATCAGCGCCTCTCGTCCGATCATCCTATCATGCCGACAACCACGTAGAATGAGGGAAACCATGAACCTGAACACATATAGAAACGGGGCACTTGCGCCCAGCCTGCTATCCGCGGATTTTCTGCATCTGGCCGCCGATATTGAAGCGGCAGAACAGAATGGGGCAGACCTGCTTCATCTGGATGTGATGGACGGCAGGTTTGTACCCAATCTGACCTTCGGCCCGCCGCTCATCAGGCAGATCCGTTCCTGTACCGGCCTGCCTCTTGATGTTCATCTGATGATTGAGAATGCCGAACAGACGTATATGGATTACATTCGTGCCGGTGCAGACATGATATCCGTTCACTGGGAGGCGGTTACACATATGAATCGTCTGCTCCGAGCCATCCGGGCAGAGAAGGTCGCCGCCGGGGTTGTGCTGAACCCGGCCACACCGCTGGCCTGTCTGGAAGATATACTGACAGAAGTGGACTACATCCTGCTCATGTCCGTCAATCCCGGATTCGGAGGGCAGTCCTTCATTCCCGAATCGACGGACAAGATCCGGCGCCTGGCAGAGATGCTGGCCTCAGCAGGCCGGGACGAGGTGCTCATCGAAGTGGACGGGGGCATAAACGCCGAAAACATCCCAGCCATCCATACGGCAGGGGCTCATATTCTGGTTGCCGGATCGGCAGTGTTTTCAGGCGGTGATATCGGATTACAGATTATGGCTTTGAAAAATAAAATAAATAACGGGGAGACGTGCATCCGATTATGAAAAATACGGAGAAAAAAGACAGGGAATTCAGAGAACGGAAACTGCCGGATCTTCCCACGCATCTGGAATGGTTTGATAAATTTTCCGTGAATCCCGTCAAAGTGCTTCTGGAACATGGACGGGACGCGAGTGTCCGCTATAACCTGTATAAAATCGTACTGAGGCTGGATGCTCAGGATCCCTTTCTTATGAATTCCAAAAAACGCCTGAACGAGAACGGGGACCGGGTGCGCCAGCTGGTCAAGTTGGAAGAGGATACGCAGGAAATCCGGGCACGTGAGAGTGAATTGGGTTATGAGGCTGTACAGGCCGTTGTAATGGGACTGAATTCCGATCTGAGCGAAGCCTGGGACCGGGCCTGTCACAAACGGATGAAGGCGGTGCAGGATGCCATAGTTTTTCTGCTGAAACAGCAGAAGGAGGACGGATCCTTTGATTTTCCCCTGCATATCACGGCCTATTTTCTGGAAACACTTCTGAAATATGATTTTGAAGGAAATCAGTACGTCGAAAAAGGAATTCGCTGGCTGGTTCGCCAGCAGAATGAAGATGGCGGCTGGGGAAAAGCCGGGGAAAAATCCGATATCTGGGTGACCCTGAAAGTCCTGTCTGCCTGCAGTTTTCATTCGGTCATGCGAAAACGTCCCAAGGTGCTCAAGGGCGCCGAATTCATTCTGGATCATTATCTGGATGAAAATTCCGGGGGTATCCTGGAGGGCATGAATGCCTGGGATAATCTCAGTTACGGTTACGAAGGGCTGAAGGCCTTTCGCGGCGGTACACTCCGCGTTCTGGAAATACTGGGGCGCCTGGGGTATCAGAGCTATGACCGTCGTATCCGGAAGATGCTGGACTGGCTGGAACAGCAGCAGCTGGGCAATGGATACTGGGCCGGAATTCCCCGCCTCGGTGAAGATAAAAACGAAATGGTCACACTCAGGGCTATTCGTGTTTTCCAACTCTATTACCTGTATTCAGGAAATAAAAAAACAATTAAAACATACCGAATAAAAGCCGGTGGGCGGGTGTCTGCGAAAAAACCCACCTTTGCCAGTTATAACGTGCCGGATTTAGACGGGATCGAGGAGAAAGAATGAGCTCGAAAGAATATGATTATGTCACCCCTCCGGATCCGGCCATCGCGGACCGATTCAAGGATCCCACCTCTGTTCCTCTGATGCCGCTGAGAAATACGACGCTTTTTCCTCAGCAGGTCATACCGCTGTATATCGGTCGGGACCGGTCTCTGAATCTTCTGGATGACCTGGATGATGAAGACCGCATCATTGTTGTGGTGGCTCAGAAGGATGGCGCCGTGGAAATCCCCGATTCCGACGAACTCTACGAATGGGGAACCCTGGCCCAGATTCTGAAAGTATTCGATATGCCCGACAAGAGCAAATCTGCCATTGTGCAGGGGATTGAACGGGTGCGGATCCATTCCATCGTGACGGAGGAACCCTATTACAAGGCCATTGTTCAGCGGGAACGTGAATATTACGAAGATACGATGAAGGTGGAGGCGCTCACGGCCACGCTGCGGCAGCTGTTCAACCAGCTGGTGAAAAAGACTCAGTATCTCTCGGAGGAACACGTGCAGATCGTTTCCAAGATCAGCGACCCGGCACGTCTCTCCGACCGTATCATTTCCCTGACCAATATTCAGGTAGCCGAAAAACAGAAAATTCTGGAACAGCTGGATGTTCAGAAGCGCCTGACCGACTGCGCCGTGATTCTCAATAAGGAAATTCAGCGCATGGAAATCGGCGAAAAGATCCAGACGGAAGTTCAGGATGCCATCAATAAAAATCAGCGGGAATATTTTCTCCGCGAACAGATGAAGGCCATCAAGAAGGAACTGGGTGATGATGAAACCGGGATGGATCTGAAGGAACTCGAGGAAAAGATAATTTCCGCGAACATGTCGGAGGAAGCGGTAAAGGTTGCGCAGAAGGAACTGGCCCGCCTGGAAAAAATTTCGCCCCAGTCGCCTGAGTATACCGTATCCCGTACTTATCTGGACTGGCTGACTGATCTGCCCTGGTCCGAATCGACGGAAGACTCGGTGGATACGCTCGGAGCCAAGAAAATTCTGGATGAGGACCATTACGGCCTGGATAAGGTAAAAACACGGATTCTGGAATATCTCGCCGTGAGAAAACTGAAGATGGAGACAGATCCTGATTCCATCATGAAGGGCCCCATTCTCTGTTTTATCGGCCCTCCCGGAGTCGGCAAAACCTCCATGGGCCGGTCGATTGCACGATCCATGGGCCGAAAATTTCACCGCATGTCACTCGGCGGTGTCCGGGATGAAGCGGAAATACGCGGCCATCGGCGAACCTATATCGGCGCCCTGCCGGGCCGGATTATTCAGGGCCTGAAAAAATCGGGATCCAATAACCCCGTGTTCATGCTCGACGAAATCGACAAGCTGGGCAGTGATTTTCGGGGGGATCCGTCCTCCGCTCTGCTGGAGGTGCTGGATCCGGAACAGAATTTTTCCTTTTCGGATCATTACCTGGATGTGCCCTTTGATCTGAAGAATGTCATGTTCATTGCCACGGCCAACTGGTATGACGGCATCCCCGGTCCGCTGAAGGACAGAATGGAAATCCTGGAATTCCAGGGTTACACCCTTCCGGAAAAAGTCCGGATCGCCCAGGCCTTTCTGCTTCCCAAGCAGATTCGTGAACATGGCCTCAGCCCCCGGGAAGTGCAGTTTAGCCGGGATGCCATTGTTGAAGTCATCGAAAAATATACGCGGGAAGCGGGTGTGAGAAACCTGGAACGGGAAATTGCCAATATCTGCCGTAAGGTCGCCCGTGAAAAGGTGGAAAGCCGAAAGGTGAAATTCCGTATCGGCGTGAGTCAGGTGGCCAAGTATCTCGGTAAACAGACATTTTATTCGGATGTGGCTGAACGCCTGACCCGCCCGGGAATCGCTGTCGGGATGGCCTGGACGGCCGTAGGTGGTGATATTCTGTTCATCGAAGCCACCAAAATGCCCGGTAAGGGAAATATGATCCTGACGGGAAAACTGGGCGACGTCATGAAGGAATCGGCCCAGGCGGCCCTGTCCTTTATCCGGGCCAACGCCAAGGCCTTCGGCATATCCGAGGATTTTAACAAGAAATATGACCTGCATATCCATATTCCGGCCGGAGCCATTCCCAAGGACGGCCCCTCCGCCGGTGTAACCCTGCTGACGGCCATGGTATCTGTTCTCAGCAACCGCAAAGTGAAAAATGATCTGGCCATGACCGGTGAGATCACGCTGCGCGGAGCCGTGCTTCCCGTAGGCGGGATCAAGGAAAAAGTCATCGCTGCTCACCGGGCCGGACTGAGAACCATTCTCCTGCCGAAGAAAAATGAAAAGGATGTGGATGATATTCCGCCTGAAGTTCGTAACGATATCAGCTTCTTTTTTCATGAAGAGATGCTGACGGTCGTGAACAGTGCTCTGGAATCTCTGAACGGGGCCGATGCCGAATAATGCGGCCGGAACATCTCCGGGTCTGTTTTTCTACCAAAGTGTAAAAGGAATACTCGTTTGTTTTTGAAAATACTCAAGCTTGCCGGCAAGTACAAAGTTGCCATCGGTATCGGGATGTTTTTCTCCTTATTGTATGTTCTGGCAAATTCAGCGGCTCTTTGGACGGTCGCATCGCTGATGGAAACGGTCTTTCAGCCGGATAAGGCCTCCCATGTCCCGGCGGCCGCCGCCTCAGTGAATGATCAGCTGAAACTATGGATCGGACACTTCGTCACCGCAGCGACGCCGCTGCAGAAGCTGAGCCGGCTCACCGTTCTCATCATTTCCCTCTTTCTGATGAAGAATATCTTTGCCTATCTCAAGGATATCGCCTTTGCCACAATGGAACTGCGGCTGATTCATGACATGAGAACCCGGCTGTATGCCCACATCACGCGTCAGACCATGTCGTTCCTCGATAATCACAAGCGGGGCGAATTCATCAGCATCATTGTCAATGATGTATTAGCTCTCCGCCGGGCAGTGAATGTCACCTTCACGAATATGCTGATTGAACCCCTGAATGTTCTGGCCATCGTAGTTCTGCTCTTCATCATCAGCTGGAAATTCACGCTGTACATATTCATCATGTTTCCCGTTTCGGCTGTGATTTTCTGGATTGTCGGTGCCAGTATGCGGCGCAAGGGACGGCGGAGTTTCAAGCAGATGGCCCGCATTACAGATTTTCTCCATCAGATGCTGGACGGGATTCGTCTGGTCAAGGCTCTGGGGAAGGAAGAAACGGAAATCAGCAATTTTTCCGAGAAGAGCGATCGCTACCGGGATCTGCAGCTGCGGCAGCAGCGCCTGTCCGTCATGTCGCCGTCGGTGAGTGAAATGATCGGTGTCATCACCGGATCCATCCTCTTTCTGCTGGGTGGCAAGATGGTCATTATCGATCATATCATGACTGCCGAGGATTTTCTTCGCTACATCATTCTGCTGTTTTCCGCCTTTCAGCCCATCAAGCGCATTACCTCCATCAATATGAGCCTGCAGAACGGCTTTGCCGCCGGAGAACGCATCTTCGGGCTTCTGGAAATCGTACCGGAACAGCTGGAACGGCCCCGGGCCGGTGATCTGAGTGATTTCAGTGACCGGATCAGCTTCGAGAATATCCGCTTCCGCTATGAAAAGGACGATACGCAGTGGGTTCTGGATGATGTGTCCTTTGAGATTCACAAGGGAGAGAAAGTCGCTTTGGTTGGTGCGTCCGGATCCGGAAAATCGACGCTGGCCGACCTTCTGCTTCGTTTCTACCTTCCCGATGAAGGGCAGGTTCGGATCGACGGCAGAGATATACAGGATATCCGGGCCGGGTCCCTGCGGAAAATGATCGGTGTGGTCAGTCAGGATGTATTCCTGCTCAACGACAGTGTCCGTAATAATATCCGGTACGGTGACAGTGAGGCCGATGACGACAGAGTTCTTCGTGCTGCTGAAATCGCCAATGCCAGGGAATTCATCGAAAATTTTGAATCCGACTGGGAAACGATCGTCGGAGACAGAGGTGTAAAATTGTCAGGCGGACAGAAACAGCGTATTTCCATCGCCCGTGCCGTCCTTCAGGATCAGAGCATTCTGATTCTGGATGAAGCGACCTCTTCCCTGGACAATGAATCGGAACGGATGGTGCAGGACAGTCTCAATACGCTCATGTCCGGGAAGACATCCCTGGTCATTGCCCACCGCCTGAGTACCATACAGAATGCAGACCGTATCCTCGTTCTGAATAAGGGAAAAATTATCTGTTCCGGATCCCATGCCTATCTGATGGGAAATTGTCCCTATTATGAAAATCTTTACCAGCAGCAGATGCAGTCGGAAGAGAACTGAATCCTTGAAACAACTCTGTTCTCACAGCCTGTCCGGCCTTTTCCTTCTCAGTCTGCTGTTTCTGGCTCCGAAGGCGGTTCGCGCAGAGGAAAGTTACCTGTATTCTCTGTATTATCAGGGAATGCCGGGGGGCCGCGCCGTCCTGATGCGGAATGTGGATGATTCCACCGCCGTACTTGAACTTATCCTGCAGACAAACATGATTCTTGACCGTTTTTTTCGGATCCGGGACACGATTCGCGTCGAGGCAGATCCGGAGACCTACGTTCTGCAATCTCTTTCCAGGCATATCAATGAAGGAAAGTATCACAAGACCAGCCTGCTGAAAATGGATTCCGCCGGCCGGGACACGGCCTCCATCCGTGATGAATACTGTGCCCTGCTCATGCTTATGGATCCGGCCTGGTTCAGGGCGCGTTCCCTTGATCTGAACCTGTTGATTAAAAAAAAGGAACAGCCCTTTGTGATTGAGGAAAAGCACCGGGAATATCTGACCGTGAACGGCAGGACCCGGCAGGTTATCCTATATGTACCGAATGAAGAATCACTGCGGAATGTGGGCCGGGACAACGCCTCCCTCAGTATCTGGATGCTCAATGAGCAGCCGTCCTATCCTCTGCAGATCAAGCTGGAATTTCAGTATGGAACCGTCCTTCTGAAATATCGGGATCGTATCAAATGAGTTTGACTCCCGCAGACATATCCGGGGTCCTCTCTGAATTTCGTCATATTCCCTATGAAAATATCAGTAAGATATTCCGCCTGGGGCTGAGCCGGGACGAGCGTCCGCGCAGGCCGGAATTGCTTTTCGATCAGTTTCACAGCCATGGCTGGGGCGGAACCTGCTTCTCCCTGACCTGGGCTGCCGTTCAGGCCCTGCGCAAAAACGGTATCGCCGCAGGCCCGGTGAATGCTCCGGTTCCGAGGGAAAGCTTTCCCCACTTCGCCCTGGTCTATGAGCTGGGCGGGCGGCAATATTTCTGCGATCCGGGATATATGATTTTCGAAGGTATCGCTCTGGATCCTGCTGAGCCCGGACGATGGTCCAATACGGTGATGGAGTACGAATGCAGGTTCGCTGCTGACAGCGGTCTCTACGAGCTCCATTCCCGGCATGCGGGATCGGCCACACTCCGATATCATATCGATCCCCGGCAACTGAGTGACGAAGCCTTTCTATATGCGTGGAATCACAGTTTCAATTATATGAATACGCTGGTCCTGTCCCGGATTGTGGATGATAAATTTATTTATATAGCCGGTGATTATGCCCAGATCCGCACCCGGAACCATATCGAAAAATACAACAGCAGAGACAACGCCGACCGGCTGCTGCAGGCCTGGTTTCCCTTCAGCCCCGAGGAAATCCGTCTGGCCCGTACTATAATTTCGGCTTTGACCAGATAATGAAAGTCGGCGCGATGAAACGTCCGTTTTCAGGGCCTCTTCTATCCATCAAACCGGAAATCCGGGAAAAGGCCGCTGCACGAAAAGGGTTCCGGCACCTACCGGCGAAAAGAGTGGCGAAACCCTTGCTTGCTTACACCTCTATAAATAATTAAATTACCGGGCTTAAACGTGAAAGGAGTACCTGCGACATGGGTATTATGACAAAAATGCGGGACAGAATGAAAATCATCCTGGGCATTCTGATCCTGGCATTTCTCGCGACAATCATTTTCAGCTGGGGGATGGGTTATTCGGGGAATTCGAATGCCAA
Organism: Fidelibacterota bacterium; assembly: GCA_046735395.1. Lineage (GTDB taxonomy): Bacteria > Fidelibacterota > Fidelibacteria > Fidelibacterales > DSDE01 > JBJKQR01. The sequence continues at coordinate 90,907 of JBJKQR010000047.1, forward strand.
TAATATCATCGGCAGCGTCAATGGAAAAGATATTACCCTGGATCAGTTCTATCAGCGCTATAATAATGAAATAAGCCGTTATCGGGAACAGAGCGGTCAGGAAGTGACCGAACCCATGAGGGTCCGGATCCGCAACCAGGTCTGGGACGAACTTATTAATGAAATGCTGGTTCAGAGCGAAATTGAAAAGTATGGGCTCAAGGCCACGGACGAAGAAATATATTTTGAGCTGGAAAACAATCCTCCTGAGGTCCTGAAGACTCAGGAAGCCTTTCTGACGGATGGGAAATTCGATATGAACAAATATCTGAATATTCTTCATAATCCGCAGGGAAACGAATGGCTGCAGATTGAAAATTATTTTCGCAGCACCATACCGAGCCAGAAACTGCAGAACCTGATTACCGCCACGGTTATGGTCGGTGACAAGGAAATCCGCGATGCCTATATTGATGAGAATGTGAATTTTCAGGCAGATTATCTCAGTGTTCCCTTTACCATGACCTCCGATAATGCCGTCACCGTAAGCGATGATGAGGTTGAAGCCTATTACGATGAGAATAAGGAAAACGATTACGCCACGCCGGAGAAACGGGTTGTTCAGTACGTATTCTGGAAGAAGACGCCGGGTAAGGAAGATACGACACTGGTTCTTCAGGATATGGATGAAGTCCGGGCCCGTATGGAAGACGGCGAAACCTTTCAGGATCTGGCCAAGCTTTACAGTCAGGACGGAAGTGCAGAACGGGGCGGTGATCTGGGTTGGGTCACACCGGGACAGATGGTTCCTGCATTTGAAAAAGCCGTATACAGCGCTCCGCTGAATAAGGTGGTGGGCCCGGTTCTGACACAGTTCGGATATCACCTGATTCTGGTGACGGAACGGAAGACGGAAGACGGCGTCAAGAAGGCACATGCCTACCACATTCTGATAAAGATTGAGACCGGCCCCAATACGGTCGATGCCCTGTCCGGTGATGCCCGGCTCTTTTCCTACGATGCGGAAGATCTGGGATTTTCCCGGGCTCTCGAGACCTACAAACTCAAAGCAGATACATCAAAGAACGGCATTGCCCGCGAAGAATATTATTTCCCCGGAGTGGGATATACACCCGAACTGACAAAATACGCCTTTTCGGCGAAAGTCGGCCAGGTGTCGGAAGTGCTGGAAACAGATCAGAATTTTGTGATTGCCCAGCTTCTCGAGATCAGGGAACCGGGTTTTCAGAACCTGGATGTGGTGAAACCGGCTATCGTCCGGGAGCTGAAACGGGAGAAAAAGGAAAAGATCGCCAAAGCCTATGCCGATTCACTGTACACACTGGCCCAGGGTGGTGCGTCTCTGGAGGCACTGGCATCGGCGAAGGCTGCCCTGGCCTTCAAGGGCGGAGAATCCTTTCTGCTGAAATCGCTGCCTGCCGCACTGAAAGGAAATGACGAGATCAAGGAAGTTCTCAAGGATCTGTCTCCCAACGAGATCAGCAGCCCAGTCAAAAGCGGCCGTGCTTATGTGATCATGCAGCTGCGGAACAAGGGAAAAGTGGATGACAATCAGTATGCGATGAAGAAAATGGCCCTTCATGATCAGCTCCTTACTCAGAAAAAGAATGAGGTGATCACCCGGTATATGAACGATCTGAAGGATAACGCGAAGATCAAGGATTTCCGTACTAATTTCTTCTGATCGCTGATTCGAAATGACAAAAAAATTAAAGGCCGGGAACTCCGGCCTTTTTTTATATGCTGTGAATACATGTTCTGGTGGGCTTATTCACCGTCATTGATGTTCTGAAAGGTCAGATGCTTCCGGTCCTTCCGGACACCCGGAAAACTGAGAATTCGGTTGTGGATGACACAGTAGACGCCCGGTTTCAGCAGCCGTGCGGCCAGAAAGGCCTCGGTCACGTTCTGCAGCGCGTCCGTATCCTTGAAGATGAAGGGGCGCATGGCGCCGGTAAAAATAATGGGACAGCTCGGATCCGAAATTGTCCTGTGGACCAGTTCCCCGGTGACTTCCAGTGTATCCGTTCCATGAAGGATCACGACGGCATCCGACTGGGCCATGGCCTGGCGGGTGACCTTCATGATAATGTCCCGATCGTCATCATTCATGTCCAGGCTGTCCTTGAAGATAATGTTCTGCTGAACGATCTCAAGGTCGGGAGTGCGCAGGGAGGCAACGATATGGGACATGACAGAGGCGTGATTCTTCAGAGATCCGTCAAATTCATTATAGGTCTTGTCGATGGTTCCGCCCGTCCCGATCACCGTAATTTTCATAACGTTTGCCCTCCCTTTCTCTGCAGTATTTTCATGGGAATTTACGATTTTACCGGGAATGATAGGAGAAAAAGGTTTTTCCGGCCCGAGAAAAATTCCAGTTCATCACGGAGTGCCCGCAACCCTGAAAATGAGGGAATTATCCGAAGGGCCGATGAATCCGGGAATGATGACTGGAAGCGGCCTGAAATGGTGAAAATGGAGAAAAAAATATTGGAGAAGGGTTGAAAATAATGTATTCTACAAACGAAGAAGGATTCAAAATTTCCCGGGAGAATTGACATGGATATGCCCATAGAACCGTTTCGTATCAAAGTGGTGGAACCGGTTCGCCGGACGCGTCGGGATGAACGGGAGAACATTCTGCAGAAGGCCGGATATAACGTGTTCGCGATCCGGGCCGAGGATATTTTCATTGATCTTCTGACTGACAGCGGCACATCCGCAATGAGCGACCGGCAGTGGAGCGGGCTGATGCTGGGTGACGAAAGTTATGCCGGGTCACGGAGTTTTTATCATTTTGAAGAAACCGTCCGGGATATTACCGGTTTCCGCCATATTATTCCTGCACATCAGGGGCGGGCTACCGAAAACCTGCTCTTTTCGCAGTTTGTGAAGCCGGGAGACATTATTCCCAATAATTCACATTTTGATACAACCCGGGCCAATGTGGAGGCCAAGGGCGGCCTTGCGGCGGACCTGGTATTTGACTACGCCCGGGATACGACGGTTCTGCATCCCTTCAAGGGAAACCTTGATCCGGATAAGCTGAGGGCGCTCATTGCCGAAGCCGGATCCGGCCGTATTCCCCTGGGAATGCTTACCATTACGAATAACAGCGGTGGCGGCCAGCCGGTCAGTATGGAGAATATCCGGCAGGTCTCGGAAATTCTCCATGAAAACGGGATCCCCTTTTTTCTGGATGCCTGCAGATTTGCTGAAAATGCCTGGTTCATCAAAACCCGGGACAAAGATTACGCGAAGGCGTCAATTGCCGAAATAGCCCGGGAAATGTTTTCCTATGCGGATGGCTGTACCATGAGCGCGAAAAAGGATGCCCTTGTGAATATCGGTGGCTTCGTGGCGCTGAATGATGACAGCCTGGCGGAAAAGATCCGGACGGATCTGATCCTGATCGAGGGTTTTCCCACTTACGGGGGCCTGGCAGGACGGGATCTGGAAGCGATGGCCATCGGACTGAGGGAGGTTCTGGATGATGAATATCTGGCGTACCGCACCGGGCAGGTTGCCGCTCTTGGTGATATGCTGGATCAACGGAATATTCCCTATATGAAACCGGCCGGAGGCCATGCGATTTATGTGGACGCCCGAACCCTGCTGCCTCATATTCCGCCGTCTCAGTTCCCGGGACAGGTGCTGGTTGCCGAACTCTATCTGGAAGGCGGTATCCGCAGCGTGGAGATCGGGTCTCTCATGTTCGGCCGCAGAGGCCCGAAGGGTGAATTCATTGCTTCGCGGAATGAACTGGTGCGTCTGGCCATTCCCCGGCGCGTCTATACCTCCCGGCATCTGGTATACGTGGCGGATGTGCTGGGAAAAATCGCAGAAAAGAAAACAGAACTGCGCGGGATGAAAATTACCCGTGAAGCGTCGGTTTTGCGTCATTTTACGGCCAGGCTCGAAAGACTATGATCAGCTCTGAACTGAAAATAAAAGCCGCTCGCTTTCCTGCCGCTGTTACAGTGGCATTTCTGATCTGGGCTTCCGCTGCGTTTTCCGGTCAGAAGACGGCAATCTGGCTGTATTTTCCCGAAACGCTGAGCCGACAGGAGATGGTTTCACAGCTGCCGGAAGATGTGAATATCCGGTATTACAGCCGGGCTCTTCAAGCGCTGAGCGTGGATGTTCCGGCTGATGACAGCCGCAGGATCATAAAACGCTTACAGGCCACGACGGATGTAATATCCATAACCCCGGTGGGAAAACTGTCCGTTCAGTTACCCCGGCAGGACCGGACTCTGCACCGGATGGGTACAGACAGCCTGTACGGTGTTTCCTACAAACAGCTGGACATGCTGGGCATTCCTCGCCTTCATGCACTCGGTTTTCATGGCGAAGGCGTCCGGGCCGGACTGCTGGACGAGGGATTCAAAAAGGATCTGCCGGTTTTCAGCCATATACTGGATGAAGGGCGTTTTATCGGCGAATATGATTTTGTCTACCATGACAGCATTACGGCGGATGAGGCGGACGAGGGAACGATGGGGCTGGCCCAGAGTCATGGGACGGAGACCTGGTCCGTGATCGGGGCTTATCTGCCCGGCTTTCTCATGGGCGGGGCCTGGAAGGCGTCCTTTGCCCTGGCAAAAACCGAGGATATGCGCTGGGAACTGCCCATTGAAGAGGATAATTTTGTGGCCGGAATGGAATGGATGGCTGATCTGGGGATTGACGTCATTTCCATTTCACTGAATTATATGAAATTTGATGACGGGGTGGGTTCCTATACCTACAGCCAGTTGGACGGCAGGACGACGGCGGTCGCGCGTATCTGCAACTGGGCCGCAGCGCGGGGCATGATCATCGTTCAGGCTATGGGGAATGAAGGCCGGGAAGGTTCCGGTTCTCTGTGGTCCCCGGCTGACGCACCGTCTGTCATCAGCGTGGGCTCGGTGGGACTGAACGCTGTGATTTCCGATTTCAGCGGCCGGGGGCCGACGGCGGATGGCCGCATCAAGCCGGATGTGGTTGCGCTGGGCGACGGGACTCAGCTGGCCTATCCGAATGGTGACTGGGGAAGCGGGCGGGGAACGTCCTTTTCCACACCGCTGATTGCCTCGGGCGTGATTCTGCTGAAACAGATGCATCCGGAGTGGACTGTCTATGATATGCTGGATGCTTTTGCACAATTTTCCAGCCGGGACGGAAAGGATAATGATTACGGATGGGGAATCCCGGATTTTGCAGAAATTGCTCTCGGATCCTCCAGTCCTGTCATATCACCGGTTCTGGCCTGGCCAAATCCGGTCTCGGCGCAGCTGAGCCTCAGGTGGACCGCCTACGGGCCCGGTTATCAGATCATGAATCTGTACAATCTTCTCGGCCGGCGTGTGGATCAGCAGATTGTCCGGTCCACCGGAACCGATTATTATTCCACTCTCAATGTGAATACTCTGGCCTCCGGCGTGTATTTTGTGCAGGTCGGCGCCCAAAGTGTGAAATTTGTAAAATTATAAGGACGAATCTCTTCATGCACGAAGTTTCCATTGCCCGTAGCATTCTGGATATTGTCAATGACGCGGCCGAAAAGGAGGGCGCAGCCCGGGTGTCCGAACTTGTGGTGGACGTGGGCAGATTGTCGGGCGTGGTCTATGATTCGTTGAATTTTGCCATGGATCTGATCCGGAAGGACAGTATCCTCGAATCTGCCCGGATTGTTCTGAATGATATTCCCGGGAAAGCCCGGTGTATGGATTGCAGTGATGAGTTTGAGGTTGAAGTTGTTTATGAGGAATGTCCCCGATGCAGGGATTTTAATATTAGCATAATTCAGGGCCGTGAACTGAAGGTCCGGTCCATTTCAGTTGAAGATGATAACGATCCGGCAGAAAATTAATAAGGAGATTCACCATGTGTGACACCTGCGGCTGCGGCAACAGCGACGACATCAGGATTCTGAAACCGGGAGAAGCCCCGATACCCCATTCTCACCCTCATCATCATGATCACTCTCATTCGCATGACGATCATCATGACCATCACCACCATGACGCGCATTCCCATTCTCACGATTCTCACGGGCGCACCATCTCCCTGGAAACGGATATCATGACCCGCAACAACCTGCAGGCCCAGCGCAACCGCGGCTGGTTCGAGGCAAAGAATATTCTGGCGCTGAATCTCGTATCCTCGCCGGGTTCGGGAAAAACCTCCCTGCTGGAGCGAACCCTGAAGGAAATGAATTCCGACTGTTCGTTTTACGTGATCGAAGGCGACCAGCAGACCATGAATGATGCGGACCGCATCAATGCCGTGGGGGTTCCGGTGGTGCAGATCAATACGGGAAACGGCTGTCATCTCGACGCCGATATGATATCCCGTGCCCGGAACGAACTGAATATTGAGGACGGATCGGTGCTCATGATCGAAAATGTGGGAAATCTGGTCTGTCCGTCCTTGTTCGATCTGGGAGAAGATACACGGGTCGTGATTATTTCCGTGACCGAGGGTGAAGACAAGCCCATCAAATATCCCACTATGTTTGAGAGCGCCCGGCTCTGTATCATCAACAAGACGGATCTGCTTCCCTACGTGGATTTTGATACGGAAAAATGCCGGGCCTATGCGCGGCGGGTGAATCCGGATCTGGAATTTATCGAACTGTCCGTGCGCAGCGGTGAGGGCATGAACCAATGGTACGAATGGATTCGGGCTCATCGGAATTCATAAAGGGGAAAATTTCATTAATTAATTTTCGGCAGAGATCAAAATTAACTGCTTATACGGCATTGAACTAAACCATTGATTCGTAAACGGATTCATATCAGCGGCATCGTCCAGGGTGTGGGTTTCAGGCCCTTCATTCATCGCCTGGCTGAGGAAATGTCCTGCCGGGGTTTTGTGCGGAATAATTCGTTCGGCGTGGAGATTCAGGCGGAGGGGGACGCCGGGGCTGTGGATGCATTTATCCGCAGCATTCCGGAAAAGAAACCGGATGCCGCATTGATTCTCGATATGACCGAGGACCTTCTCGATGTGCAGGGAGACGGGGAATTCCGCATACTGCAGAGTGAATCCACGGGCGGGATGGATACGCTCATCTCTCCCGATCTGGCGCTCTGCGAGGACTGCCGCCGTGAGCTGCTGCAGCCCGGTGACCGGCGCTTTCTCTATCCTTTCATCAATTGTACAAACTGCGGCCCGCGTTATACCATTATCCGGGATATTCCCTATGACCGGCCCGGAACGACCATGGCCGGATTTACCATGTGTCCTGACTGTCAGCGCGAATACAGGGATCCCGCTGACCGGCGTTATCATGCCCAGCCCAATGCCTGTCCCGTCTGCGGGCCATCCATCTGGCTGGAATATGCGGATTCGGAAGACCGGATTCAGGAGAATGTGTTCGGGACTGCGGCCCGTCTGCTGAAGGATGGGAAAATTCTCGCCATCAAGGGCCTGGGCGGATTTCACCTCGCCGTAAATGCCAGGGATTCGGAAGCCGTTCAGGAGCTGAGGCGGAGAAAGAAGCGCGATGAAAAGGCCTTCGCCATCATGGTGGATTCGGTTGCTGATGCGGAAAAAATCGTCCGGCTCACGGAGACAGAAAAAAGTTTCTTCCGCTCGAAAGCCGCTCCCATCGTGGTTGCTGATCGCTGTTCAGACTCACATCCGTCACCGGATATCGCCCCGGGGAACCGGACCCTGGGCGTCATGCTGGCCTACACGCCGCTGCATGTCATCCTGTTCCGGGCATTGAAAGAAGCGGATCCGGATCCGGTGCTGGTCATGACATCGGCGAATATTTCCGAAGAGCCCATCGTCACGGATAATCAGGAGGCGCGGGCAGCCCTGTCCGCGATTGCCGATGCCTATCTGTTTCATGACCGGGATATTCTCTTCCGGGCGGATGATTCGGTGCTGCAGGTGCAGGGCGGTGAGCCGCTGTTTTTCCGCCGCAGCCGGGGACTTGTCCCATTGCCTATCCTGGTTCCCGAGTCTGTGAAGGCCGGCATGAAGGGAGTTCTCGGTGTGGGCGCCGAACTGAAAAATACGATCGCCCTTCAGAAGGACGGGCTCATCTTTAGCTCTGCCCATATCGGGGATTTGAATAATTTGTCGGCCTACAGGGGATTTCAGGAAACCATTGATCATTTTCAGTCCCTGCTGGGATGCAGGCCCGAAATCATCGCGCATGATATGCACCCGGCCTATCTGTCCACTCAATGGGCTGCTGCAGCGGAAGGAGTTCAGCGGATTAAAGTTCAGCATCACCATGCCCATATGGCTGCCTGCATGGCAGAGAATAAACTGGACCGGAAAGTCATCGGGATCATTCTGGATGGAACGGGCTATGGTTACGACGGGACCATCTGGGGCGGGGAAATATTTTATGGAGACTATACGACGCTGATTCACGAAAATTCCCTGCGCAGAATGCCCCTGCCCGGCGGAGACGCTGCGGTATTAGCGCCCTGGCGCGCGGCGCTGGCCTATTGCCTGGAGAGCGGAATCGATTCCGGGCATCGCGTCTTCGAACATGAGGATGCATCCGCGGTGAAGCAGATGCTGCAAAAAAACCTGAACACAGCCTGGACGAGCAGCTGCGGGCGTCTGTTTGATGCCGTGTCCGTTCTCTGCGGAGGGCCTGATATTATCCGCTACGAAGGACAGGCCGCGATTGAATTCATGCACCTCGCCGATGCGGAGGAAACAGCTGTCTGGCCTTACGAGTCATCAGGAAAGGGCCGCCTGGATGCACGGTTATTTATCCGGCACTGCGTTGAGGATCTGGCCGGGGGCCTGAGTCCGGCCCGCTGTTCGGCACGGTTTCACAATACGCTGTCGGCCCTGCTCCAGGACGAAGCGCTGCGCATCGCGGAAAAACGATCCTGCCGGGATGTGCTGCTCAGCGGCGGCGTTTTTCAGAATAAATTTCTGTTGAAGCGGCTGACGGAGGATTTAAATTATGCCGGGCTGACAGTCCGGACTCATCGTCAGCTGCCGCCCAATGACGGAGGAATTGCGGCCGGCCAGTGTGCGGTGACTGCAGCGCTCCTGAACCATAACCTGTCTGAAGTGACCTATACGGATGAACGAATTTGAGAATTAATTAGTAAAAAGGAAACGATATGTGTCTGGCTATCCCGGGAAAAATTACTGAAATATTTGAAGAGAATGGCTTGAAAATGGGAAAGATCAATTACGCGGGGACGGAAAATACGGCCTGTCTGGCGTATGTGGATGACGCGACCGTCGGGAAATACGTGCTGGTTCATGCCGGCTTTGCCATATCGGTTCTGGATGAGGAGGAAGCCCGGGAAAGCCTGAGCCTCTGGGGCGAGATGATCGAAAAGGCCGAGGCGGATGAAAATTACCGCATCGAATGGCAGGGAAAAGCTCCGGAAAACCGTGACGAGGCAGCGAAATGAAATATCTGGATGAATTCCGGGATCCGGAGCTGGCGAAACGCCTGCTGGAAAAGATTCACGCCATCACGACGAAACACTGGGGCATCATGGAGATCTGCGGCGGCCAGACCCATTCCATTATCCGCAACGGGATCGATCAGCTGCTGCCCGATTCGGTGGAAATGATTCACGGGCCGGGATGTCCGGTCTGCGTGACGCCGCTGGAAATTATTGACAAGGCTCTGGAGATCGCGCGCCAGCCCAATGTCATCTTCACGTCCTTCGGAGATATGCTGCGTGTACCCGGGTCGAATGTGGATCTGCAGACGCTGCGGTCGCAGGGCGCGGATGTGAGAATGGTCTATTCTCCCCTCGAATCCCTGAAGATCGCCCGTGAGAATCCGGACAGGGAAGTGGTCTTTCTGGCCATCGGTTTCGAAACGACAGCTCCCGGGAATGCCATGGCCATCCTGCAGGCAAAACGGGAGGGGCTGACAAATTATTCCGAACTCATTTCCCAGGTGCGGGTCCCGCCGGCCATGGAAGCCATCCTGTCGGCGGAGGATAACCGGGTTCATGGCTTTCTGGCAGCCGGCCATGTCTGTGCCGTCATGGGCTGGGGCGAATACGAGGCCGTGGCGGCAAAATACCGAACACCCATTGTCGTGACCGGTTTCGAACCTCTGGACATTCTGGAAGGGCTGTACCGTGTCATTCTGCAGCTGGAGACCGGGCGCCATGAAGTGGAAAATGCCTACAAGCGCGCCGTGACCCGGGAGGGAAGCGGGGGCGCGAAAAAGGCCCTGGATGACGTGTTCATGCCGGCTGATCAGACCTGGCGCGGCATCGGCGAAATACCGGAAAGCGGACTGGTGCTGCGGCCGGAATTTTCGGCCTTTGACGCAAATCTGAAATTTTCCGTGGGAAATATCATTACCCGCGAATCTCCGCTCTGCATTGCCGGCCTCATCCTGCAGGGGAAGAAAAAACCGGCCGAATGTCCCGCCTTCGGGAAGGAATGCAGTCCCCGGACGCCCCTCGGCGCGACCATGGTTTCGGATGAGGGAACCTGCGCGGCCTATTTCCGGCACAAACGGCTGACGGTCTGATGGCCGGTTTTGGTCTCAATCCTAATTATTCAAAAGGTTCTGAAATGGTAGAAGTGAAGAAAAAGGGGATTTCGGTGGCCGGCGGCTTCAGCTGCCCCCTGCCCATCCTGAATTATGATACGGTGCAGCTTGCCCACGGTGCAGGCGGACGCCTCATGTCCGAATTGATCGATTCCATCTTTATACCCTGCTTTTCCAATGATATTCTGGAGCGCATGGAGGATCAGGCCCTGCTGGAGAATCCGGTCGGCCGACAGATCGTCTTTACCACCGATTCCTTCGTGGTGGATCCCATCCGTTTTCCCGGCGGGGATATCGGGGATCTGGCTGTGAACGGGACGGTCAATGATCTGTCCATGAGCGGCGCTGTGCCCCGGTACCTGAGCGCGGCCTTCATCATCGAGGAGGGATTTCCCATCGCGGATCTGCACGCCATTGCCCTGAGTATGCGCCGGGCTGCCGATAAAGCCGGTGTAAGCATCGTCACCGGGGATACGAAGGTGGTGGGCCGGGGCCACTGCGACAAAGTTTATATCAATACCGCCGGTATCGGATATCTGGATCCGGGCCTGCATCTCTCGGTTTCCGGTATTAAGGCCGGTGATAAAATCATCGTATCCGGAACCCTCGCTGACCATGGCATGGCGGTCATGGTGAAGCGGGAGGGCCTGTCCTTCAATTCGGAAATTGAGAGTGACTCGGCCGCACTGAATGACCTGGTACGGGCCATGCTGGCTGTGTCCCCGAATATTTCCGCACTGCGGGATCCCACACGCGGAGGCCTGGCGGCTACCCTGAATGAATTTGCGGCCCAATCGGCTGTGGGCATCAAGGTAAATCACCTGAGTATTCCCGTCCGTGAGAATGTGAAGGCCGCCTGCGAAGTGCTGGGCATTGATCCCCTGACCGTGGCAAATGAAGGTAAACTTGTGGCGGCGGTCGCGGCATCGGATGCGGACAGAATTCTCGAAGCGATGCAGGCTCATCCGCTGGGCCGGGATGCGGCTATTATCGGAGAGGTTGTCCGCGATCATCCCGGCATCGTAACCCTGAAAACAGCCCTCGGCGTCGAACGGATTCTCGATATGCCCCTCGGTGAGCAGCTCCCCCGTATCTGCTGAATCTGAAAAAAATGTTTTCATAAATTCCGCATTATTTTCCTTTTGAAAAATCAGATGTCTTTGCCGGGATACTTAATTATGGTCAGGATATCCTGTTTACGGAAATAGATTCAGACCCGGCCTGTACAAAAAAAAGAATCCAGTTTCAGGGAATGCGTCGTTCCGGGTGGCTGGGCAGGGCCAGGGACCAGGATTCGAAAATGCCGCCATCGATAAAGGCGATTTCCGATATGCGGGTGATCCAGCTTCGCAGAATGCGGGGACGGAGGCTGTGGTGCGGAAAGCGGGCTTCGATGACGAATCCTTTCTGAGGCTCGTTTCTCATATGAATCTGATGGCCGCCGCAGCGGCGCAGATCCCGGCTGATCAGTAACGCCTCCTCCCGTGAGCTGCAAAGTAAAATTGCCTCGAACATGACTTCATCATCATAGATGCATTGAATTTCCCGGGCCTCGAAAAATCCGGGCAGCCGGTTGTGCTCGCTTCGTAAAGCATCTCTGAAATGGCAGTAACGGCTTTCAATGTCCCCAAGCCAGTCCATGTCCATCTTCCGCTTTTGAATGATTGTCAGACAGTATAAAATCGGGTTCCCGAAAGGGAAAATCAAGAGAAGAATTCTGAGTTGCTACGCAAATTAATTAGGATAAAAATGGTGCTGTTAAAACTCGTAAAAAGTATTTGACAAACGTTTAACGATCCTTTACTTTTAACCTAAGTTAACTATTAAGGATGGTTAATTGGACGACAGATCCGGAAGGACATTGTTCGATAAGCTCTATCTGCTTTCTCAGATAATTCAGGACGTCTGTGATGTGGATGATATCAAATCGGTTGCGCCGTTTCTGACCAAGGCGCAGTTTCAGATACTGAAGATATTGTCGGCAGCAGGGACGAAGACGGTGAGCGAGATTGCCACGCTGTTCAACGTGAGCCGGCCCGCCATCAGCAGGACCGTGGACAAGCTGGTCAAGCAGCATCTGGTGCTGAGAACGGAGCAGGAGGCGGACCGCCGTTCCGCCATGCTGAGCCTGACGCGGCTTGGCGAGCGGATGATTACCAATTACAATGGAAACCGCAGCCGGAGAATGGAAAAAGTTCAGGAGAATTTCACGCCCGAGGAAATGCAACAGTTCGAAACCTTCATTGAACGCTATATCGGTACATGTATCGAATATCAGGAAGGCCTCGATCTGGTCTGCATGCAATGCGACGGGCATTTTTCCGAGGACTGCAGTTTCAGGGATCTGTCGGAAAGCTGTTATTACAAAGTCAGACTGACTGAAAAATCCAGTAGAGAAGAAAAGCTCACTTAACCAGTTGGGAGAAATGTATGGAAGAAAAAAATCTGAATGATCTGATATCACCGGATCTTGCCGAGCGGCTGGACCTGTTTGATATCAGCCGGCGAAGCTTCCTGAAATTCGCCACTGCCATCACGGCCACTATGGGCCTGCCTTTCGGCATGGTTTCGAAAGTCATTGCAGCCACCAATACCCGCACTCCGGTCATCTGGCTGCATTATCAGGAATGCACTGGGTGCACGGAGAGCCTTTTGAGATCAACTCATCCTACTGTGGAGAGCCTGGTTCTGGATACGATCTCACTCGACTATTCAGAGACGCTGCTCGTGGGAGCAGGCCATCAAGCCGAGAAATCCATGATGGACAGTGTGAAGGCGAATGACGGCAAATTCATCCTCGTGGTCGAAGGATCGATTCCGACCAAGGACAACGGAATTTACTGTAAGGTCGCAGGAAAGACGGCTCAGGAAACACTGTCGGAAGTTGCACCGCATGCGCTGGCCTGCGTGGCCATCGGTTCCTGTGCATCATGGGGAGGCGTTCAGTCATCCTCTGCTCCGGGTTATGACGGAAGCCCCACCGGAGCCAAGGGACTGGCCGAAGTTCTGCATAATGACCTGAACATCGACAAACCGGTTGTCAATCTTCCCGGTTGTCCTGCGTCCCCCTACAACATTCTTTCCACCGTTCTGTATTTCCTGACGCTGAATAAGCTGCCGGAACTGGACAGCAAGGGCCGTCCGGTTTTTGCCTATGGCCGGCTCATTCATGATAATTGCGAACGCCGTCCGCATTTCGATGCAGGCCGTTTCGCCGACCAGTTCGGCGATGAGAATCACCGCAAGGGATACTGTCTGTATAAGCTGGGCTGCAAGGGCCCGGAAACCCACGCCAACTGCCCCACTCAGCTCTACGGAGATGTGGGAGCCCAATCCTGGCCGGTGGGAACCGGACATCCCTGCTTCGGCTGCACGGAAAAGGGCGTAGGCTTCAGCAAACCTCTGCATCAGCAGGCGGATGTTCTGTCCGTCACACCTCCGCAGGCTTTCTCGGATGTGGTCGATACGGAGAAGAAAGGCGGGCTGGGAAAAGGTGCCGCCGCGCTTGTGGGCGCTCTGGCCGGAGCCGCTGTGGCGACCGGTGCCATGATGAGCAAAAAGATCGATGATGCCCCAGTAGAAAAAGAATAAAGGTGAGGGAATAATGGATATAGGTAGAAGAGACTTCTTTAAAGTTCTTTCCGCCGGCGCCCTTACTGTTGCTGCCGTTGGATCCGCCGAGGCCCGTCCTGACCGGCCCCTCGAGTCCGACGCCCTGGGTATTCTCTACGATGCGACGCTCTGTATCGGCTGTAAAGCCTGTGAAGCGGCCTGCAAACGGGAAAATAACATGCCCACAGAACATAATACGCCTGTGGAAAAAGCGGCCGGAGTCAATGGAACCTGGGACTCCGGTGGTGATCTCGATTCACATACTCTGAATAAAATCAAGGTTTATAAGAATGGAACGGCCCTGAACAAGGACCAGGAAATCAACGGGTACTCCTTCATCAAGCGGGCCTGCATGCACTGTGTGGATCCCGCCTGTATTTCGGCGTGCCCGGCCACTGCCCTGACGAAGACGGCCGGAAACGGCATCGTGAAATGGAATGCGGAGGCCTGCATCGGCTGCCGCTACTGTCAGATCGCCTGTCCCTTCGATATTCCCAAATTCGAATGGGATACACCCACACCGGGTATCGTCAAATGTCAGCTCTGCGACCACAAGACGGAAAAAGGCGGCCTGCCTGCCTGTACCGAATTCTGTCCCACCGGCGCATCCGTCTTCGGGAAAACCAGCGATCTGCTGGCCGAAGCACAGCGCCGTCTGGACTTCGTGCCCGGTCAGAGCTATGCCTATCCTGTAAAATCCCTGACTTCCGGCGAAGTGCAGCTGCACACAGCCGCCGAATATAAGAAGGAGATTTACGGTGATACGGAAGGTGGCGGAACACAGAATCTGTATCTGGCCGGCGTGCCCTTCGCAAAACTCGGTTTGCCGGATCTGCCGGACCATTCCACGGCCAAACGGTCGGAAACGCTCCAGCATATGCTGTACAAGGGAATGATTGCTCCCATTGTGCTGCTGGGCGGACTGGTTACTGCGGCCTGGAGAAGCAATAAATCACTGGACGAAGGAGGTGAGCAATGAGTGAAGCCAGACCTTTGGGTGGAAAAGTTCTCACCAAACCCTTCATGATCATGACTGGGATCTTTATCATCGCGCTGATTCTGATTATCAAGCGCTTTCTTATGGGACTCGGGGCCGTCACAAATCTGAGTGACGGGTATCCCTGGGGACTGTGGATCGTCTATGACGTGGTGACCGGAACGGCCATTGCCTGCGGCGGCTATGCCATGGCGATTCTCATCTACATCTTCAACCGGGGCAAATATCATCCGCTCATCAAGCCGGCTCTGCTTGCCTCCGTCTTCGGATATTCCCTCGCGGGAGCGTCCATCTTTCTGGATGTGGGCCGATACTGGCAGCTGTACAATGTATTTCTGCCCAAATATGCCAATCTCAATTCCATCATGTTTGAGGTGGCAACCTGTATCGCTCTGTACATTCTGGTGCTGTGGATCGAATTCTCACCCACTCTGCTGAAAGGAATGAATAAGGATAAACTGGCCGGAAAGGTTTCCAAGGTCATGTTTCTCTTTATCGGCCTGGGAGTCCTGCTGCCCACCATGCATCAGAGCTCGCTGGGAACGCTGCTCGTGGTTGCGGGATACAAGGTGAATCCCCTGTGGCAGACCCTGTTTCTGCCCCTCCTTTTCCTGATTTCCGCCATCACAATGGGCTACGGTATGGTGGTGTTTGAATCCATCTACTCCTCGGTGCATCTGAAGCGCCCGCTGGAAATTCCGCTGCTGTCCCGCCTGTCGGGGGTTATTCCATGGCTTCTGCTCATCTACTTCGTCGTGCGCTTTGCCGACCTGATGATGAAGGGGCTGCTGGGATCCATATTCAGCCAGGGCTTTGTGAGCGTCATGTTCCTCATTGAAATTCTACTCTTCCTCATTCCCATGATCCTTCTCTTTTCAAAGGCGAAACGTGAAAACCCCAAAATGCTGTTCTATTCAGCGGTTTTCGTCGTTCTGGCCGGTTCGCTCTACCGCTTCAATGCCTTTCTGGTTGCATTCAATCCCGGGGAAGGATGGCATTATTTCCCCTCGGTGTCTGAATTGACCATCACACTGGGACTCGTGTCCTTCGAAATCATGGCTTATCTATTCCTGGTGAAAAAAGCACCGGTTTTGACAGCCGCTCATCAATCATAGTTAACTGGAGGTAATGTAATATGGCAAAACATATCATTGTCGATCCCGTCACCCGGATCGAAGGCCATTTGCGCATAGATTGTGATGTCAAGGACGGTCACGTCAGCAATGCA
This sequence comes from Fidelibacterota bacterium, assembly GCA_046735395.1. Lineage (GTDB taxonomy): Bacteria > Fidelibacterota > Fidelibacteria > Fidelibacterales > DSDE01 > JBJKQR01. Next base: position 107,245 of record JBJKQR010000047.1, read on the forward strand.
TGGTCATCGGGGCAGATGTGGAGAGGTATCGAACCGATCCTGACCGGCCGCGATCCCCGCGACGCCTGGCTCTATACACAGCGAATCTGCGGTGTATGTACGACCGTTCACGCGATCACATCCGTGCGTGCCGTGGAAAACGCCCTGGATCTGGATATTCCCCTGAATGCCCAGTATATCCGGAATATGATCATCGCTGCTCACGGTATTCATGATCATATCGTTCATTTTTATCATCTGTCTGCCCTGGACTGGGTGGATGTGGTGTCCGCCCTGTCAGCCGATCCGGCCGAGACGGCAAAGCTGGCCAATTCCCTGTCAGACTGGCCCAATAACAATGTGGAGCATTTCAAGGCCGTGAAGGCCCGTCTGAAGAAATTCGTGGACAGCGGACAGCTCGGTATCTTTGCCAACGGGTACTGGGGACATCCGGCCATGAAACTTCCTCCGGCTGCGAACCTGATGGCCGCCTCGCATTATCTGGAAGCCTTTGAATACCAGAGAAAGGCAAATCAGATCACGACGATTCTCGGTTCCAAGACACCTCATATCCAGAATCTGGCCGTCGGCGGCGTGGCCAATGCCATCAATCCCGACAGTCAGTCCGCTCTGAATATGGAACGCCTGGCCTATATCAGCACCCTCATGGGCGAACTTCAGGATTTTATCCGGAAAGTTTACCTCGTCGATCTGACGGCAGTGGGTGCGCTGTATGCCAACTGGCTGCCCTATGGTAAAGGCGTCGTGAATTATCTGTCCGTTCCGGATTTTCCCATGGATACGAAGGGAACCACCTTCCTCACGCAGGGCGGCTATGTTCCCAATGGCGATCTGGGGAAATTCCATCAGATCACATCCTTCCAGGACAGCTATTTCGAGAAAAACGTCAAGGAAAGCATCAAGCATTCCTGGTATGACGGTGACTGGACCCGCCACCCCTATCAGGAGGAGACGGTTCCGAAATACGTTGACTACAAGAACGATGAGCTTCATACCAAGGATCGCTACAGCTGGGTGAAGGCGCCGTCATTCATGGACAAGCCGGCCCAGGTCGGCCCGCTCGCCAATGTTCTCGCCATGTATCTGGCCGGACACAAAGGCGCCCAGACCTACACGAACCTCGCTCTGGACATGATTTCCAAGGTGGCCGGGACGAAGGTCGGCATTGATGCCCTCCATTCCACGCTGGGCCGTCATGCGGCACGCTGCGTCCGGACCAATATCCTCTTCGATGTGCTGCAGGAAAACTACACGGCCCTTGTCGGCAATATTGCCAAGGGCGATGTCGCTACCTTCAATGCACCGGTCTTCCCCAAGGGCGAGATCAGCGGGTTCGGTTTCCACGAAGCGCCGCGCGGCGTTCTCTCACACTGGGTCGTGATCAAGGATGGAAAGATCAAGAACTATCAGGCGGTCGTGCCGTCGACCTGGAATGCGGGCCCCCGCAACCAGAATGATGAGCTCGGACCTTACGAGGCAGCCCTTCTCGGCAATCCCATCGCTGATGAAGAAAAACCGCTGGAAGTTCTTCGGACCATCCATAGTTTCGATCCCTGTCTGGCCTGCGCCATTCACATGCATAACAACAAACGGAAAAATATCGTGAAGGTCAATGTCCTCTGATAAACAAAAAAAGGATATAGTCCTCCTGGGGCTGGGAAACCTGCTCATGGAGGATGAAGGCATCGGAATCCATGTACTCCGGCACCTGGAATCATCCTATCAATTCACACCAGCCATCGAACTCGTGGACGGAGGGACAGCCGGGTTTGAGCTGTTGCCCTTCTTCGAGGATTTTGACAAGATCCTCATGATCGATGCGGTGGAGTTTGAAGAGGAGCCCGGGTTCATCGGACGCATCGAAAACGATGACATTCTGACACAACTCACGAATAAGATGAGTCTGCACCATCTGGGGATCACGGATGTCCTGTCTACAGCCAGGCTTCTGGAATACGATCCGTCTCAGGTGATCATGATCGGCGTCCAGCCATTACAGATGGATGTGCGCCTGGGACTTTCCGATCTGCTGACGGAACGCATAGCTCCGGTCACGGCGGAAATACTTCGCATTCTCGGATCATGGGGTGTGGAGGCTCAGTCTGTGAACTGATCCCTTTTTCGGGACAGGTCGAATTAGAAAAAGCCGTCGTTCAGGCGGCTTTTTCATTTTCAGTAATATTTATGAAATATGGAGCGGGAACTTTTGAATCAGGCGGAGGCACCGGGTGCCGTTTTGTCAGTCAGTTCGGCTGCGTGGGCCAGGGCCGTTTCAAAACTGTCAAAAATCTGGGATGAATCCAGTATTCGGAACAGATCATGACTTTCAAAGGTTTTCATCAGCGAATCGCTGACGCCGGACAGCAGGACGTGAACATCCGATTCCTCCAGAATGCGGATGACGTCCCTGAAATTATTCATTCCCGTCAGGTCGATAAAGGGAACATGGCGCATCCGGATAATGAGGAAGGAAGATCTGAATCCGATTTCCTTGATGACTTCCGCGTAACGTCTGGCTGATGCGAAAAAGAGGGGGCCGCTGATTTCATAAACGGAGGTTCGCGGGGGCAGGGTGGAGTAATCATCGATCACATCGCTGTCGATGCCGTCAAATTCCTTCATGCTGATATCGGCCATCCGTTTCATGAAGAGAAGCGCGGACAGCACCACGCCCACTTCAATGGCGGCAGTGAGGTCTACCAGTACGGTCAGGAAAAAACTGACCAGCAGAACAATGATATCAAAAGCCGAACTTTTGAAAATGGATAGAAAAGACCGCCATTCGCTCATGTCATAGGCGACGACAATCAGGATGCCGGCAAGGAGAGACATGGGGATAAGCTTTGCATAGCGTCCGAAAAACAGCATGATCAGGAGCAGGGTGAGGGCGTGCACGATACCTGCAATGGGTGTCCGTCCGCCGTTTTTCACATTGGTGGCGGTCCGGGCGATGGCGCCGGTGGCCGGCAGCCCGCCGAAAAGCGGCGACGCGATATTCGCAAGGCCCTGGGCGATCAGTTCCGTATTGGAGCGGTGGTTGCCGCTGATCATACCATCTGATACGACGGCAGACAGCAGTGACTCAATGCTGCCCAGCATGGCGATGGTCATGGCCGGGGCAAAGTAGGTTCCGATGTGGGACAGCCCTGCAAGCGGCAAGGAAATGTGAAAAGTCCCTGAAATGCTGCCGAAAAAGCTTTCGATAGTCGTAACGGGAATGTGGGCCAGATGAACAATGGGTGTGAGGATGAGGATGGCGAGGAAGGATCCGGGAATGCGCATTTTGAGCCGCCGGGCCAGGATGATCATGACAATGGTGATTCCCGTAATGATGACAGCCGGAACGCTCAGCGTGTCCAGATTACGGAAATACAGGCCCCACTTGGCGATAAATTCGGATGGGACTTTTGCGATATTCAGGCCCAGCGCGTCACGGATCTGCGTGGAAAAAATGACGATGGCGATTCCGCTGGTGAATCCAACGACGAGAGGCTGGGGAAAATATTTGAGAAGCGTACCGAGGCGCAGGAGTCCGAAGAGAACCAGGATGACTCCGGCCAGGATGGTGCTGATCATGAGTCCGTCCAGGCCGTATTTGCCCACGATGGCGCTGATAACGATGATGAAGGCTCCGGTCGGCCCGCCGATCTGAACCCGGCTTCCTCCGAGAAGTGAAATCAGAAAGCCTGCGATGATGGCGGTTACGATTCCCTTTTCCGGTGATACGCCCGAGGCGATGGCAAAGGCGATACTCAGAGGAAGTGCTACGATACCCACGACCAGCCCGGCCAGAATGTCGGACTGAACTTGTTTCCGTGTGATGCCTGCCTTCAGCAGACTGTACAATTTCGGCTTGAAAATACGATTCATTTTCCTGTGATCCTGTATGATGTTCTGTGATGTTCTGTGCGGCCGCGGCTGTGCAGTTGATCCGGATCGCTGCGTTTGCCTGCGGCGTGGTGGCTCCCCGATTGAAGCATCATTTTACGGAATTTCCATTTCATTATCTATAGTGAACACGTTACAGTCCGGCAAAAATATTTCCGGTATCTGTTCCTGAAAATCTGAGTAATATGGAAAAGGAGAGGGTGATAATTTCAATTCCGGAAAAGGATGGAAACGCCGATTCCGATCAGGATGAGGCCGCCGATAAAATGGATTTTTCCGCCCATCAGATGTCCTGTCTTCTTTCCAATATAAATCCCTGCCAGCGAGAAGGCCGATGCCACAATGCCGATGATAAGCGCGGGATACAGCACCTGTATCGTCATCAGTCCGAGGGTGATCCCGATTGCCAGGGCATCGAGGCTGGTGGCCACACTGAGGGATACGAGAGACCAGCCTCTGGAAATATCCTGTGTTTCTGTTCCATTTTCTTCCTGCATGCCCTCCCTGATCATATTCAGGCCGACGCCGGTGAGAAGGAGAAAGGCAATCCAGCCTGAATAGACACCCGTCAGATGAATGAGAGAGCGGCTTAATAGCCATCCTGCCACGGGCATGAGAAACTGAAAGAGGCCGAAATGAAAGGACAGGCGGAAAACACTGCGCGCGGTGAGCCGGGGGATGGTGGCACCGCCGATGACGGATACGGCAAAGGCATCCATGGCCAGGCTGACGGCAATCAGCAGGACAGTCAGAAAATCCATATCGGTAAATTAACCGGAATCAGGGAAATTCGGAAGTGCCTTTCGTCATGGATTCCGATAAAATATTCGTATATAAAAAAAGGGCCGCAGTCTGAGCGGCCCGATATGAAAAGATTTTTTCCCCGTCAGGGCAGGGAAATATTGACACCGATATTGGGGGCGAAGGTCTCGGAGTTGATCTTGTCCGACAGAATCAGATAAAGATTAATATAAGGTTTCAGAACGACAGGGCCTGCCTCAAATTCCGTTGCCGCATCGACACGAACGTGTGTCAGCGTCTTAACGTATTCGTTGAATTCCAGTCCGGCCGCGGCTGTCAGCATGATGGGAAAGTCTCCGACCTTCTGCTCCATCTCGGTAGCCGGTTCAATGTACAGACCGCTTTCATTCAGGTTATAGGCCGTCAGAACCTTCAGCGGCATGGGCAGAGCTGAATAATCAAAACGTCCGAACACTTCCAGGTCGGAATTGGCGAAATCGAAATCATCCCAATAGTAGATCAGGCCGGCATCCACCGACAGATCCTTATTGATTTTCAGAGGATAGGCCACAGTTGCTTCAATCTCCTTGAAATCACTTCCGAAGATTCCGAGGAGTTCCAGAGATACGCCCGACTCGTGTTTCAGTTCAAAGGCCGGTGCGATCATGGGGGAAACGCCGTAATCATGTCCGCGAAAGATATAATTGGTGTTCACACCCAGGCTGTAGTCCATTTCCATCTGTCCCATCAGGGGCAGCTGCAGTGCAAGCAATACAAACATCGCAATAAATGTCTTCTTCATAATTCCCTCTCTTTTTATGGTTAGTTCAGGTTCAAATGGCCTGCTTACATTTATCTGATTGAAGATACATTCACTTCACCTGCCACCGCAATAAATTTTTATTAATTTTCCGTATTTTGGGCTTTGAACACGATCCGCTTCACTATCAAGGATTATTAAATATTTGAAAGGAAAATACTCAATTCTCTTACTTTTGGGAATAAACCCTGAGAAAAATACCGAAAATGAGATTGAATGAGGTGTGGTGATATTTTATAAGAAACTGTAAATAATAATGATAAAAAACGGCATAAAATTTGATAACGGGTGCGCAAACCAAGTGAAGGGAGAAATAATGAAAAAACTCAACCTGCTGATGACGGCTCTGCTGATGTTCGCACTCATGTCCCTTTTCACAAATTGCGAACCTCAGACAGAAACCGTCACAGAAACCGACACACTGTATGTCCCGGTAGCCGATTCATTCTATGTAGATATCGCTGTTGCCGATAGTGGGGAAAATACAGTGGCGATCGGCGGACAGCTGACCCTGACCGCAACCGTTCGCAGCGGTGAAGCCCTGACCGGCGTTCAGAAATTCTGGAACGTGGACGGCGGGAAACTGAGCGCTGAAACCGGTGACACGGTCGTATGGACAGCTCCGGAAACGGAAGGAACCTATACGGTCACCGTTCACGCCAGCAATGATGAAAAAGCTACTGTCTCAACCATGAACCTCGGTTCCGGTGCCTATGTCGCCGTCGCTGACACCTATTATGTCGGTGAAGCCGTATGTGCTGCCTGCCACAGTGACAAAGCTACAGCGTGGTCAGGAACAGCTCATGCCGGCGCCTGGGCTACCCTGCAGGCCAATAGCCATGCAGGCGCTTCCTGTATCCCCTGTCATACTGTTGATTCACAGCAGACCCCCGGAAACGGCGGTTATGACGATACGCCTGTAAGTGCCATGGTCAATGTTCAGTGTGAAAACTGCCACGGAGCGGGATCTGCCCACAGAGCTACCGTGAATCCGGACGCCATCAATATTGATCTGCATGCTGAAAATTGTGGCGTCTGCCACAGCGGATCCCATCATCCCTTCTACGATGAATGGGCTACTTCCGGCCATAACTATGATGCAAGCGGCCATACCAACAGCGCCACCTGCGCACCCTGCCATACCGGTACAGGTTTCATTGAACGGATGGACGCTGCCAGCGGCATCGTGTATGATTCAAACGATCCTGTGAATATCGCCTGTGCCGTCTGCCATGACCCGCACAGTGCTGACAATTACATGCAGCTGCGCGGACTTGACGTGCCTGTGACATCTGTGGTTGCCAATGGCGCCGCTGATGAAATCCAGGTGACCGGAGCCGGCCAGGTCTGTGCCCAGTGCCACCATGCACGGAGTTCTGCAGATACTCAGGTTGATGCCGGATCCAGCCGCATGGGTCCTCACCACAGCAACCAGTCTGACATGCTCGCCGGTATCTCCGGTTACGAATTCGACGGATCCTTTGATTTCGGCGGATACAAGACCGGTCATTACAAAATCGAGAATTCCTGCGCTACCTGCCACGTGGAAGGTACAACCGGTATGGGCCATACCTTTATGCCCACAACCGGTGCCTGTGCGAAATGCCACGGTGAAATCGAAGATTTCTCCGACATTAAAGCCAGTGGCGACTTTGATGGCAACGGTACGGTCGAAGGCCTGCAGACTGAAGTTGAAGGCCTGATGGATATCCTGACGGCTGACCTTGTCGCAGCCGGTCTGGATACGACCGGTGGTGTGACAGCCGGACTCAATGCTACACGCAATGATACACTGTCCGACGGAAGCCCCGATCCGACAGCAGTTAAACTGCGCAAGGCCGGTTACAACATTATCTACATCCTTGAAGACAGATCCATGGGTGTGCATAATCCTGTTTACACCGTGGAACTGCTTCAGCAGTCCATTGCCTTCCTGAATGCCAAATCTCTGGCTGGTGCGACCATTATCACCTCCGGTGACAAGGCTACGGATTTCTGATTATTCTAATCATATCCGATATTCTGAAAAGCCC
>JBJKQR010000048.1:0-12813 GCA_046735395.1 Fidelibacterota bacterium
TATCAGCTCCGATCGTGGAACCTTCGCCGTAGTCATAGCCTTTCTTCATGCCGTGCAGATAGGCGGAGAAGTAGAGGGAATGGGATACGCCACGGCTGCGCCAGTCCGGGTGGGTGAACATGACGAAGGAGCGGGCGCCGTGGATTTTACGGCGGTACCAGAAAAATTTCGCGATTCCGATGGGCCCCAGGCGTCCGTTCAGATGCTGCAGAACTTCGTTGTAGTCAGGCAGGGCGAGATTGAAGCCGATGGGCTCGTTGTGCTCATCCCGGGCAATCAGCACCATGTGCGGGTCGGCGAAACGCCGCAGCCGGGAGGCCACATCCAGAATGTTTTCCTGGGACGGCGGCATGATGCCGAACCAATCCGGCGCTGAGACGCGAATGACCTGTGAAATATCCGCGGCTTCCTCTTCCAGGTGGCGCAGATCCAGCGGATCAATGCGGAATCCATAGCGTTTTTTTGCGTATTCAATAGTTCGTATTTGGTGGCGGAAATCCATTTTTTTCAGATCATAATAGTAGGCGACCAGGTCGAGATTTGAGCTGTATCCGCCCTTTTCCATGAATTCGGGGTAATAGGCGGGATTATAGGTGTTCATGAGAACCGGCCGGCCATCGAAACCGCCCTGGACCAGCATGCCGCGGAAATCATCACCCTTGGTCGGTGAGATGGGGCCGATGAGCTGATTCAGTCCCCGTTCCCGGGCCCAGATGTGCAGGGCGTCATCGAGAATCGCAAAGACAGACTCGTCCTGAACACATTCAAAAAACGTGAAATAGGCGGCCTTCAGCTTCAGGCCCTCATTCTGTTTCCGGTCTTCCGTGATACCGGCCCGGGCCAGAGTTGTATTTCCCCGGCGGACAAGAAGAAAATCGCCGGGATTGTCCCTGAACAGGTCCGTATTCCGTCTCCGGATCCAGTCCTTCTGTTCCGATCGGAGCGGCGGCACCCAGTAGGGATCCGTTCGGTAGAGACGATAGGGAAAGTCAATAAATTCTTTCAGCTCTCCGGGACGGACGGCTTTGATCAATTCAAGCGTCATGGTTACTCCTCCGTTTGATGAGCAGTGCCTGCATTCTCATGTAAAATGGGTAATCGATGGGATAGACAACGATAGCGACGATGCTGATGAGATACATGGCTGTGGGTATGGGGCCGATAATCAGCCGCAGTGTGGACAGAACCTGTTCACTCTGCACGGCATTGGCCTGATAACCTGAATAGTCGAGAAGCATGCCCACGATGAAGAGGGCGAAGGATGTGCTCAGCTGGCGCAGAAGGCTGGCAAAACCGCTGTACAGGCCCTCCCGGCGCTGTCCGCTCTTCAGTTCATCGTATTCCACTACATCGGGAATAATGGACCAGGGCAGTACATGAATGGCCGATACTCCGATTCCGGCGGTCACGGAAAAGAAAAAGGCTGCGGATAGGGCATGACGGGGCAGGGTATAAAAGGCCATGAGCGAGACGCACATGACGGACGCGCCCCAGATATAGGCCGATTTCTTGCCGATGTGCTCGGAGACTCTCAGCCAGACGGGAAGAAAAACCGCTGCGGTGATGAAAATAAGACCCAGGAAGACATCGGACAGCGCTTCCTGATTCAGCCAGTATTTAATGTAATAGATGAGCATGGCAGCGAGGATATCCAGTGCCATCCAGGAAAAGAGAAACATGGTGAGTGCCGACCAGAATGGTTTGTTTCTCAACACGACGCGAAAGCCCTGCATGAAGGATAATTCCCGGGCAGTATCCGGCGCATCGTCCTCGCGGAGATTCAGGAAGAGGACCAATGGAGAGAGGACCAGAACTGCCGCTACGGACCAGCCCATGACGCGGTAACCCATAACCGGGTCGGGAAAGGCCTGGATGATGCGGATAGGGACAATGGAAAAGAGAATCCCGGCGCCGATGCTGAAGGCCATCCGATAGGTGGTGAGCAGTGTTCGTTCGTTGTAGCTGCTGGTCAGCTGGGCGTTGAGGCTGTTGTAGGGAATCTGAATAAAGCTGAAGGCTGTATTGAAGAGAAGAAAAATAATCATCACGTAGATATCCCGATGGGCATCAGCCCAGGACGGCAGGCTCCACAGGAGGCCGAAAAGCAGGCCAAAGGGAAGCGCGGACCACATGAAAAAGGGGCGTCGCCGTCCGAACCGGTGCTTCAGATGGTCGCTCCAGGTCCCGATAAAGGGATCAATGACCGCATCCCAGATCTTGCAGATGAGCAGGATAAGACCGGCACGGCCCGGAGAAATGCCGGCAACATCCGTCAGATAAAACAGAAAGAGCAGGGGAATCACAGTGGCGGCGGCCGAATTTCCCAGGTCTCCGAATCCGTAGCTGATGCGGGTCTTGAATGACAGCGGGCTTGAGCTCATATCCATTCCCTCCAGATGTAACAGGGCGCTGATGAATCGGCGTTATGTGCCGTGTGCTGAAAGTTAGCCGCTTTTTTATGGGGGCGCAACGGAAGAAATTGGGCCCTTTGAATGTCCATGGCAACGTGTATACGAATTTTCAATGATTAATATTGAATGGTGAATGAAACAGCCGTTGCGGGTTTGATAGTTGGCGAGCTGACGTGTGACGGGGCAGAAAAAAAATTCACCGAATCTATAGAATTTCCGTAGAGACCTTGCATGCATCGTCTCTACCCCCATTTAAAGGGCGGTGAACGGTTCCTCCTGTCATGATTTTATCGGCATCCTCGCGACTCGTAAAACAGATTGCGGGTCAAGCCCTCAATGACAGCAGGGCATGCGCAGGGAGGCTAAGGCTAAGGCTAAGGATGAGGTTGAGGTAGAGGTTAAGGAAGAAACGAGAAACTGCCCTGCTACGAAGACGGGCCTGCCGACTGTCCCCTGACGTCTGCAACTCGATACTCGTTACTCGCTACTGAGCGAAGCGAAACGAAGACGGGCTTCTCGAACCTCGCACCTACAACTCTCCCACGAGTTTGCGATCGAATCCCGGCCCCGTTGTCTTCACGTAATTCGTCATTCGTAATTAAAAAGTACTATTCGCCGGAACACCGCAGCGTTTCCTGCAAAGTAAGCGAAGGAAGCCTCTTGAATATAGGGGCGTGATCATCTAAATTCCCCGGAATCAATCATGAATTAAGGAGATGGCAGGATGGACAGGAACATGAAGGGGAAGACAGAGACCGGAAAACGCAGAGGTAAATTCGGGAAACTGGTTCGGGAAGCGGCTGTAATGCTTATGGTGTCGCTGCTGGCTGTGTCCTGCAGCCGGAAAAACCGTGACAAAGCGGAACAGGCCGGTGAAAAAGGGACCTCTGCCTTTGAAACCGTGCAGGGAGCGGTGGTTCGCGGAGATACGGCGAAGAAAACCCTGTCCCTGGTCTTTACCGGCGACGAATATTCCAATGGCGGGTTCACCATCCTGAAAACCCTGGACAGCCTCGGTGTGAAAGGCGGTTTTTTTCTGACGGGAAAGTTTTACCGGAATCCGAAGTTCAAACCGCTGGTACAGGCTCTGAAAAAGTCCGGCCATTATCTGGGCCCGCATGGTGATCAGCATCTGCAGTATTGTGACTGGAGCAAGCGGGACAGCACGCTGGTAACGAAGGAGGTCTTTGATGAGGATCTCCTCAATAATTATAAAGCATTGGCTGATTATGGCGTGACCCGGGAGGACGCCCCCTATTTTCTGCCCGCCTATGAATGGTACAATCAGGAAATCGCCGACTGGACCTCGGAACTGGGTTTCACACTCATCAATTTTACCCACGGCACCCTGAGCCATACGGATTATACGATTTCCACCGAACCCAATTACCGGGATTCGGAAACCATTTATAAAAGCATTCTCGATTATGAAACGAAACACGGCCTGAACGGCTTTATTCTGCTCAGCCATATCGGCGTGCATCCTGACAGGACGGATTACTTCTTTGAACATCTGGGTAACCTGATCGGTGACCTGCGGGCACGGGGCTATGAATTCGTCCCCCTGACCGAACTGCTGCAGGGCGCAGGGAAAAGTAAATGAGCGTCTGATTTATAAACAGAGTATGAATTTTGTTAAATAAAGCGGCTTCCGGTGCCGGGTCCTTTTACGGATATGACAACCAGGATTATTAAAAATCCAGCGATAAGGTAAAGGTGGCGGCGAAGATACTGAAGCCGAGCAGGACTGCACCGGGCAGCACGGCAGCATGCCAGAATTCGGGTGTGGTGCAGCTCAGGGCGACGCTGCGGGCGATTCGGGGGCTGCCGCTGTGTTTCAGCAGGCCATAATTCAGGCCCAGCCGCCATGTTTTCACTTCCAGTTCTGCCGTGAAACAGCTGCCCAGGCCGTCTTTCACATCCTCGCCGCGGTTCAGAATGCCGTCAATCCGTTCATATCTTGTTGAATAGATTCCCAGTGCCGCGCCGGCAGTCAGGCTGATATCTATGAGATTCCGCCTGTAAACCGGAACGATGACGGTTCCTTTCAGATAGGACAGATCCCAGCCGTCATTCAGATATCCCAGGCTGTACACGACATAAAAATCATTCTCCGCCTTGGGGAGGAAGCGGTTCGGCGCATAGGAGACAGACGCATCAAAACCGTCATGGCCGTTCCCCGAAAGGATACGGAAGGTATCCGATGCCTTGTCGTGCCGGAATGTTCTGTCGGTCTGTAGCGCCTGTCCATGGGCGTTTACTGTGAAAATCCAGCAAAGTAGCCACACCGTCATTTTTTGATGAAACATGATTCTGCCCTCCGGAATAAAATAAAGTAGGAAGATGAGGCCGGAAATTCAAATGATGCGGAGATCAGAGGGTAAAAAAATTCCGGGAGAAATTCTGGTACGCCTTGAATGGAATAGAGACCGAATAAATCTTAATATATCGGAACTATAATCCCATTTTCGACGTTAAAAAATAAACGGAGATATCATGACCCGGGTCACAGAGCGAATTTTATAATTGTGACAAAAGGATGCATATACTAACTTTATTACCTAATTACTGTTTGCCGGATCAGGAAGATCCTGCAACGAATCCATCGGATGAAGAATTTGGAGTCAAATGATGAATTACATTGAGGGGTGGTTCTAATGAAGTTAACGAAATTGAATATCACGGGGAAAATAGTTCTTCCATTCACGTCTATTCTGGTGGTGACGATTCTGCTTTTTTCCATTGTGTATTATGCATCGTTTTCACGGATTGTGGATCAGTTGTCGATGCGAAGCACGATGGCAAGAGCAAAGAATGTGGCCAATGACATAAACCGGATTGGGGAGAGTGCACTGGATATGTCGGAGATTTTTGCCAAGGATCCGCTGACATTGAATGCTTATGCCCGGCTGCAAAACGGAATGGCGCGCGAAAGTGCCATCTCCGATCTGGCCAAAATGATGAAGTCGCGCAAGACAGAATATGACAAGGCGACAGGCGGAAATCTGCGGGTTCATTTCCACACTCCTCCGGCAAAGTCCCTGCTGCGGATCTGGGACGGAAGTGGCGGGGATGATCTGTCCTCCTTCCGGAACACCATTCTGGAAATTTCCAGGACGCATAAACCCATTACCGGAATTGAAGTGGGCCGGGGCGGCTTCGTCATCCGCGGTATCGCGCCCATCTTTGCCGCGGACGGCCATTATTACGGGTCGGTTGAAACCCTGGTTTCCATGGGCAAGCTGCTGAAGGTCTCCCAGACCAATGATTACGAGGAATTGGGGATTTACATGATCCGGGATTATCTCTCGATTGCCACCAAGTTCAAGAAGCAGGTTGAAAGTGACAAAGACATTCAGAAAAAGAGCCGGGGCGATTATATCTATTTTTCCGCAACGTCCGGGAAGCTGAGGACGGATCTCATCAATGAATCCCTTCTGAAAAAGGGCGCGACAGATGTGTCATCCCTGAAAATTGCCGGCGTTCACCTCAGTGCCTTCCCGATCAAGGACTATTCGGGCAAGACCATCGGTGTGGGCGTCTACCAGATGCATGATACCTGGCTGCAGGACCGAGTGTCGTCCATCATGAAAAAAATACTCCTCGTCTTTTTTATCCTGCTGATCATCAGTATTTCGGTTACACTGCTTATTGCAAAATATCTGGCCCGGCCCATAACCCGGCTGAATCATGTCGCTCTGGCCCTCGGCCGGGGTGATTATGCGCAGAAAGTGGAGTTGAACCGTGAAGATGAGCTGGGAGAGCTGGCTGTTACGCTGGGGTCCCTGGCGAAGACGCTGGAGCGGACAACCCGGGAACGGGCCGAAACTCAGGATAAGATCAAACAGAGCACGGATGACCTGAATGACATCAGCGTGACTCTGGAGCGGCTGACAAACCGGATGGGCGAAAAATCCACCAGTATCTCGGATCAGAGCAATACGGTGGCAGCCGCGGCCGAAGAGATGAGCATCAACATGGATACGATCGCGGAAGCGTCGCGAAGCTCTCAGGAAAACCTGAATTCGGTTGCTGCGGCTACGCAGGAAATGACCGCCACCGTCGGTGAGATAGCCCAGAGCACGGAGGAAGCCCGGCAGATTACCAGCAAGGCTGTTCAGAACGTGGGTTCCGCGTCCGAAATTGTCAACAAGCTGGGCCATGCCGCAAAAGATATCAGCGAAGTGACCAGCACCATCGTGGAAATTTCCGAACAGACAAAACTGCTGGCCCTGAATGCGACCATTGAAGCCGCCCGGGCCGGAGAAGCCGGCAAGGGATTTGCCGTCGTCGCCAACGAGGTGAAGGAACTGGCCGCGCAGACGAATGATGCCATCGCCAATATCAGCCAGAAGATCCTGGCCATTCAGGCAGGCACGGACGAAACCGTAAAGGAAATCTCTTCCATCACCAGCGTGATCGAGAGTGTGAATAATATTGTCAATACCATCGCCACGGCGGTTGAGGAGCAGAATGTGACCACCCGGGGCATCGCCACCAATATCACCCAGGCCACCGACGGCATGAATGAAGTGGTGACGAATGTAACCCAGGCCGCCAGCGCCTCCCGGGACGTGGCCCGGAACATCATCACCGTCAATGACGACATCACCCTCATCCGCCAGACCGGCGAAGATCTGAAGGAAACCACCGGCAAGATCATGTCCACCGGCAACCAGCTCGCCGACATGGCCACCCGCCTGGAGGATTAGGGGAGAGACGTTTTATAATATAAATTCAAAAGCCCTGTCGTGATCAGACGGGGCTTTTTTTTATCGCCGCATTGTTAATTCATTTGCCAGCAGTTCTGCCTGCTTCAAAACAGTCTCTGTTGCCAGCTTCTGCATGTCAGGCGGATAACCATATTTACGAAGAAGCCGTTTAACAGCAACCTTTAGTCTGGCGCGAACACTTTCCTTGATCTGCCAGTCGATGCTTGCATTGTTTCGAATGGTTTCGGTCAGCACGATGGCCAGCTCCCGCAGCTTGTCCTGCTGCATCAATTCCCGGGCACTCTGATTATCTGCTACGGCAGTGTAAAAGGCGTATTCATATTCGGTCAGTCCCATATCCATGGCTTCATTATCCAAATCGACAATTTCTTTGGACAGCTTAATAAGCTCGTCAATCACTTCCGCTGCGGTCAGGATCTTATTGTGATACCGTCTGATAGAATCTTCAAGCATTTCCATCAGGCTTTTACTCTTCACCAGATTCCGTTTCGCCCTGGCTTTAATCTCCTCGTTCAGAAGTTTCTTCAAAACTTCCAACGCAACATTCTTATGTTTCATGCCCTTCAGCTCCATCAGAAATTCATCTGAAAGGATGGAGATGTCCGGTTTCTTTATTCCCGCTGCACTAAAGACATCAATCACTTGCTCGGCCACCAAAGCTTTATCAATGACCTGCCGTATCGTCATTTCAATTTCTTCATCCGTATGGCCAGTGCCGCTGACGTCAAATTTGACTAACCGCGCTTTCACTGCCTGAAAGAACGCAACTTCATCCTTAATATCCATTGCCTGTTCATGGGGAATTGCAATCGCAAAAGCTTTGGACAAAGCTGTCACTTCATTGACATAACGTTTTTTGCCATCATCAAGTCCCAGAATATGCTCTTCCGCTGCCAAAATCATAGACAGCTTCATTGATGTATCAGCTTCGAAGTAGTTCGCGTAAGCAAAGCCATGATACATATCTGATACGACTTCCATTTTCTCCATCATTAATTGAACCGCCTGTTCCTGTAGGACTGTCGGGTCTCCCTTGCCTCCGGAATCGGAATAAAATGAAAGTGCCTTTTTCAAATCTGAAGCAATCCCAAGGTAATCAACTACCAGCCCACCCGGTTTATCCTTATAGACCCTGTTTACCCGAGCAATGGCCTGCATCAGATTATGACCTTTCATCGGCTTGTCGATATAAAGTGTGTGCATACAAGGCACATCGAATCCGGTGAGCCACATATCCCGTACAATCACAAGTTTTAATTCATCATCGGGTGATTTCATCCGGTCCGCCAGAAATCGTCGTTGCTCTTTGCTTGTATAATGTTTGGCTATTTGGGGGCCATCTGATGACGCTGATGTCATGACAACCTTAATCGACCCTTTTCCTAATTCATCCGAATGCCACTCTGGTCTTATCCTGATAATTTCATCGTAGAGTTCAGCGGCTATTCTGCGGCTCATTGTCACGATCATCGCCTTGCCTGCAAAAACAGACTGTCGCTGTTCAAAATGGCGGATGATATCCTCGGCAATTTTGCTTAATCGAGTTGCGCTTCCAACCAGTGCCTCAAGTTGTGTCCATTTCGCTTTTGCCAGTTGAGAATCCGTCATTGAATCCTTATCCAGCTCATCATCAAGATCATGGACTAATTTCTTGCCTTCATCGGAAAGGATAACTTTTGCTAAACGGCTTTCATAAAAAATCCTGACCGTCGCTCCATCCTCAATAGCCTGTGCGATGTCATAGATATCAACATAATTTCCAAAAACTGCCGGAGTATTGACATCCGTACTCTCAATGGGCGTTCCTGTGAAGCCCAGATATGTAGCATTGGGCAAGGCATCACGTAGATACTTGGCGAAACCATACACAATCTTCTTTCCGATAACATCGCCATTCTCATTTTTGTCATCTATGGTTTTAGCTTTAAATCCATATTGGGTTCGATGGGCTTCATCTGCAATGACGACAATATTCTGACGGTCTGATAACGTTTCATAGACATTCCCTTCGTCCGGCTGGAATTTGTGAATCGTCGTGAATACCACACCACCGGATGCGACCTTCAGCAATTCTTTCAGATGCTCCCTGTTTTCAGCCTGTACAGGTTCCTGTCTCAGAAGTTGTTTGGATGCTGCGAAGGTATCAAAGAGCTGGTCGTCCAAATCATTCCGGTCAGTAATAACAACTATGGTCGGATTATCCAAAGCCAGTACGATTTTACCGGTATAGAAGACCATAGAAAGGCTTTTCCCGCTTCCCTGGGTGTGCCATACCACGCCACCTTTTCTGTCTCCATGAGGCTGTCTGCTGACCCCCCTCAATCCGTACTCCTCGGGCCTTTCCGAAACAGTCCCCTCCTGTGGAGGGGTGGATGCCGACGGCAGACGGGGTGGTTCTTCTGCAGAGTGAAAAAAATTCACCGCAGGGTGTTCCCACAGCCGATCCAATAAATCATCACAGCGATGCATGACATCATCAACGGAAAAATGTAAAACCGTTAATCCCAGTGATTCCAGATACGCATCTCTCTTTTTATCATAGTCAACTTTGTCATCATGGCTGCTGCCGTCAATTTCTATGACCAACTGACCTTGGCTGCAATAAAAATCGACAATATAATTCCCGATGATTTTCTGTCGGTCAAAATCCAGACCGCGGAATTGACCGTTTTTAACACGGTTCCAGAAAAGAACCTCCGGAAGATTGCCGGCTTTTCTAAGTTTCTGTGCACGCTCTTTAAGTTTTGAATTGTAGGGAAGCGAGAAGTAATGCGCGCTTGACCGATGTATACTTAATGAATTCCCCTCCCATGGAGGGGTGCCCGTCAGGGCGGGGTGGTTCTTCCCCTCCCATGGAGGGGTGGATGTCGACGGCAGACGGGGTGGTTCATTCCCCTCCTGTGGAGGGGTGGATGCCGACGGCAGACGGGGTGGTTCTTCCCTCTCCCCCGGAGTGGAATAATTGGCAGCTCTCAATGTCGATTCGACGGCTCGATTTACCGCGTAATATTGATGATAAGCGGCCAGTTTCTTAACGGTTGATATGCTTATGATACCCGTATCCGCTTCCTCATGTTTCATCTTCTCAAACACAATGAAATGTCTGATGAGGTCCAGCAGCGTCTTCTTGTTTAGCATTCCCTTGATAAGTGTTTCAAGCTGACTCACCAAATTAGATGCTTCGATTTTACCATCCACAGACTTCCATGCCATATAACGGCTGAATCCTGATGATATCGTACCTGCTTTTGCTTCCAAACCATCTGAAATAACAACAAATCCGTTATAAGTAAAAAGGTTGGGGATAATGGCTTTATATGTTTCAATTTGCTTGAAAGCTGAATGGACCGTAGCATTTTCATCGGCGGGATTTTTCAGTTCAATGACAACAAGAGGAATTCCATTAACAAATAGGATGACATCAGGGCGCTTGTTATTATTGTTTTCTATGACTGTAAACTGATTGGCAACCACAAAGTCATTGTTATCCGGATTATTAAAATCCATCAACCAGACCCGGTCGCCCCGGTCATCACCTGCTATCCGTTTTGAGACGGGAATGCCCTCAGTTAAATACTTATGGAACGTTTCATTATTTGCCAATAGTTCCGGAGATACGATTCGTTGAAGTTCCTTAATTGCTTCGGTTTGTGCGTCAACGGGGATGGATTTGTTGATGCGCTTTACGGCATTACTTAGACGTTCAATCAATAAAACTTGTTCGTATGATTCACGCTCGGGGTTACCACCATCGGGGGCGATGTCAGGGCCGTAAACATAGCGATATCCCTGGCCTTCCAATAATTGGACGGCGAGTTCTTCGATGGCATTTTCAGTCATTTTCGTCATTTTTGTATTCCTTACGCCATTGAATTTGAGTCATCCATCCAGTCCGCAAAAATAATTCTTGAAATATACACGAATTTAAGCCTACATTGTCATTGCTCATCTTTCCATAATCGGAAGAAGGAGTTTCGAAGCTCTGCCCTTTAATATTATCCGTGCACTTCACACGAATCTCGCCATTATCTGGGTTGCCATTGGCTGGCTCGTGGGCGGGCTGCTGATTGCACCCTTTGTCAGCAAGGAGGATCTTAAATTTCCCTGGCTGGTCGATGTACTCTATGTCGCTCTTCTGATTGTCGGAGCCGGGGGCTTGCTTGGTATTTATCTGGGAGGGACGGGTCACCTTCGTGAATGGTGGTTCTGGTTCGGAAATGAAGGCAGGGAACTGCTGAATCTCGGCCGATTCTGGGATACAGCCCTTGTGGGCGGCCTGGTTCTGTGGTTTTTCATGGTCTACAGTGTCATTCGGAAGGCAAAGGAGAGCAATGTGCTGGTATCGACCATCATGTGGTCTGCATTTGCCATTGCCACGCTGTATATCGCCGGAATGATGCCGTTCAATAAGATTGCACCGAATTATACAGTAGATGATTATTTCAGATGGTGGGTGATCCACCTCTGGGTCGAAATGACATTTGAACTTTTTGCAGCCGGAGCGCTTGCATTTTTCACAGCGTCCCTGGGGCTGGTTTCAAGGAAGACTGCTGAACGGGTGATGATGTTCGAACTCTTTCTCATCGCGCTGTCGGGCACGCTCGGTGTGGGGCATCATTATTTCTGGCAGGGATTGGATGAATACTGGATTGCCATCGGCGCCATCTTTTCAGCCCTGGAACCCCTGCCTCTCGTAATATTAATGATTGATGCCTACAAGGAACGGAAGGAGATCAGACAGCTGGGACAGAGTTTTGACTTTTCCGTTCCCTTTCTATGGCTGGCGGGTTCGGCTATTCTGAACTGGTTCGGTGCCGGTTTCCTCGGGATGGTCATCAATACGCCGACGATAGATTATTATGCTCACGGCACCTATCTCATCATGCCCCATGGCCATGTCGCATTACTGGGCGCTTTCGGATATATCTCCATTGCCTTCATTTACATGACCGCCCGTTCCAATTCCCTTGCCAGAGGGCTGGAGTGGGATGATAAATTAAGCAAAATCGCTTTCTGGGTTTTGACCATCGGTACGATCCTCTACAGCATCCCGACACTGATCATCGGGTTTCACCAGACAGAAGTATCCCATAATCTCGGATACTATACGGCCAGGTCCCGGGAAACAGTGGAGGGTTTAAAGGGCTGGATGTGGGCACGTACTCTTCCGGATTTTATGATGATTACCGGAGCGGCCCTTGTTTTTATTGATACCCTGAAAAAAGTCTATTTCTCAAAGAAGCTCACACGATAAATGAAAAAGCTCAAACCAATGACAAAAGGTCTGATCCGGCTGAGCATTCCCAATTTCAGCCGGATCATTCACTGAAAGGAAAACAGGAAATGAGAATCCATGGACATGAAGTGATTCAAATGATGCAGACGTCGGGAAAATACTACAGCCGGGCTACCCTTGTGGCAGAAATTACCGCAAAATTCGGCCGGGATACCCGATTCTTTACCTGCAGTGCGGATAATCTTACTCCCGAACAATTGATAGATTTTTTAGCGGCAAAAGGAAAATTCTCTCAATCGGAAGAAGGATTCAAATTTCGTTCTGAAGAGTTTTGTGATCATGAATGACATATGATAATTTATCTTTGTGACAGGCATATGAACAAGGTAGAGGTGAGTTTTTTATGGTGTGCATCATTTTAAGCAGTCTGTCC
>JBJKQR010000049.1:0-25629 GCA_046735395.1 Fidelibacterota bacterium
GTGTGGACATGACGGTTGCAGCCAGGCCGGTGAAAAACAGTCCGGTCAGGCCGGCAGGAAGAACTTTTGCTGCAAGGGCCGGATAAGCATAAAGCGGGTTTTCGAGATGGGGAAGAAGGGCGCGGGCATAAAGGCCTGCTGTGAGGGTGAGCAGATCAAAAATGAACCAGAAGAGCACCGACCACAAGATCCCTTTTCGGGCCGCAGCCGGAGACTCGGCAGCAGAGCATCTCTGGTGAAATCCCGGATCAATGAGAGTCCACATGGCGATGAAGAACCAGGCAATGATATATCCGAGGGGAAGGCCTCCTGTAGGGTTCAGATGCTGGGGAGGAAGGCCACTTTTAAAGGTGCTAATAATCGGATATTTGATAAGCAGCAGGATTACTAAAACAGCAAATGCGGCGAACATTATGAAAAACTGAAGTACGTCCGTCGTCACGACGGCATGAAATCCCTTTCGTCTGAGATAAAGGATGGAAAAGACGGCGAGGAGCAGAGCCCACAGAAAGGTGGAACCGGGCAGCACCAGGGACAGAAGCACCGCCATTATCAGAAGATAAGGTGCCGGTGAAACCAGAAGAAAAATGAATCCGGCCGCCAGGATTGATGATTTTTTCCCATAATGATTGCGGATGAGATCAGGGAGGCTAACCAGCTGACCTTTCGTTACTTTCCCGGCGAAATATAAAGCGAAAATCAGTGCGAAAACATAATAGGGAAGCCCGAAGACCACCCAGTTTGAAATGCCGTACCGCCAGGTGAATTCGCCTACGCCCAGAATGCCGCCATACCAGGTGGCAACCAGAGTGAAGACAAACATAGGAACGGTCAGCCGCCGTGCTCCCAGCAGGTAATCCCGTTCCGTTTCATTTGCTGTCTTACGAAAGAGGCCGATAAAAAGAAGTGCGGCCAGGTAAATAATGAAAATAGCCGCGTCAATCGCAGAAAAATCAAGGTGCATAGAGAGTGTCCGGGCGAACCAGCAGCAGAAGGCCGCTGCTGAAATTCAGGGTTAATTCCGACTTGAGGCAGATGTTGCTAAGTCCTTGTGATACCGTCGAAAAGCATGAACTGTTCAAATTGTATTTCGCGCCGCTGAGTGACAGGTTTTCCACCTTCTCAAAGCTGAGTAGGGAGAACATTTCACCCGGGTTCATCGGAATCTGATGAGGCCCCGGTTTCAACCATTGGGAAAAATGACCGGGTTCGGCGTGACAGAGAGCAAGGTCGTGGGAATGAGCGGCGGCGATGAGATAATTCATCAGTTCATGATCCTTCCGACCTCCGTCGAATCCGCATAATATCCCGCTGTGCAGGTCCTTATCCCGGCAGAGCTGAAGTGCCTTGTCCAGGTCCGATGCAGATTGGTCTGCAAGGGGATGACGCAGTGGTTCGGGTGGGCTGACGGCGAGGCTGTCCATGTCTCCGAACACGTTATCCACAGAAATACCATACTTGAGACAATGATCGTATGCGCCGTCCAGACAGTACGTTACGGAAGCGAATGACTGCAGTTTCAGGATGTGGTCACGCGATGGGAAGGCCCCGTTTCCGATTAAAAGAAAATCAGATTTATTCATGGCTGACGCGCGCGATTTTCTCGTTCAGGATATCGAAATCAATTCGTACACGGAAGCGATCCTTTGAGTCACGGAGGCGGCTGCGATACCAGCGCGAATTGAAATACTCCTTCATCATGGAAGAAATGGGCAGGAGCATGGGGGATGAATTCCAGGCAAAGGGACGATCGTCCTCCAGATGGATTATGGCACCATAAACGGATGCCCAGGCAACAGTCCAGAGACTGTATCGCTTCAGAAGATAGTTTTTCGTTGCTTCGGAGATGGCCTGAATTTCGGGATCAATAAACATGAACTCCTTGGAAAACAGAACGGCCGTATGCAGATAATTGGGACTGTTGGCCAGACCATCCGACCGTATGCGCCGGGCGATATTGAACAGAATTTCCAGAACATGGCCGCCGATTCGCAGTCCCGGGTATTTCTGTCCGGGAAGCGCCGGTTTTTTGGGCATGAATTTCCGATAGGGATTCTGCATCATCAGCCAGTCAATGTAGAGACAGTCGGCGCGTTTGTCTTTTGTGCGGAAGGAAGGAATCGGCAAAGCCCGTTTGCGGAAAAAGATTTCCACGAGCTTGCTGTCATCCGTGAATTCTCCGGTGTAAAGCGTGAATTTGTGGAGAAAGGGATCTTCCAGATCCAGCCGTGTTTTAATCTCGTCCGATATACCCAGAGTACTCAGGAGTTTGGGGATGCGATAGCGCCGGAAAAATTCATCAATGATACGAGGCTGATAATACCCGAGCAGAAGCTGGCTTTCGTGACGAATGCCGCCTCCGTCGGGCGCCATGATATCTTCCTCGCTGAAACTGAAATCTATGCCCCGATTCAGGTCACCCAGGGTCATTTCATTAAATATTCTGGCGTATTTTTTCCGGAGATCATTCATCCTCAGAAATATACGGAAATTCACACTCCGAGTGGAAGTTTATTACGACATCGGAAATGATGAAAAACGAGGGTTGGGTTGTAATTTGGCAAAGTTGCAGTAAGCTGCAGAGAGGAAAGCGATAGAATCGCAGGAGGGGTAAATCGTGAGGATTAGAATCGTTGATTTTAAATTGTACTTCCTGATTGCAACTTTTTTTCCCTGTGATCTATCGGGCCAAAAGTGTAACTTCCGCGAAAAATAAGGAATCGCCCTCATGCAAACCCTCGATTTCGGAATTATCTTTCTCTTTTTGGTAGCTATCTTTTTTTACGGAACGCGCTCCGGGAAAAAGATCGAGAACATGAACCAGTATTTCAGCGGAGACCGCAGCATGCCCTGGTGGGCCATATCCCTGTCCATCGTGGCCACCGAAACATCCGTCCTCACCTTTCTTTCCATTCCGGCTCTGGCTTATGCCGGCAATTTCTTTTTTCTGCAGCTCTGCCTCGGATATATACTCGGCCGTATCCTTGTCGTCAAATATCTGCTGCCGCTCTACGCAGACGGAGGCTACATCTCGCCTTACCAGGCGGTGGGAAAATTCGCCGGGCGGCCCATGCAGCGTCTCGTTTCCGGGACTTTCCTCTTTACCCGTCTTCTCGCCGACGGAGTCCGCCTCTTCGCCGTAGCGATTCCTCTGAGCATGATCACAGGATGGTCCTTCGTGTTCAGTATCTGGGTGATCGGGATTGTGACAATGGTGTATACATTATTAGGCGGTATCAAGGCTGTCGTCTGGATGGATGTGGTGCAGTGGTTCATCTACATTGCTGCGGCACTTTTTACAGTTGTGATTCTCACACATACACTGCATCAGGACGGCACCGCGATTTTTTCCACGCTCTTCAAAAGCGGGAAACTGGATTTTCTGAATTTTTCCATGACCTTCGGTGATTACAACATTTTTTCGGGCCTGATCGGCGGCGCTCTGCTGTCCATGGCCTCGCACGGAACCGATCAGCTCATTGTTCAGCGCGTGCTCAGCTGCCGTGACAAGTCCGATTCGTCCCGCTCTCTTGTCTGGTCCGGTTATATCGTCTTCCTGCAGTTTGCACTGTTTCTGCTTATCGGTTCGCTTATGTACCTCTTCTGGCATGGCCAGAGCTACAGTCAGCTCGGAATTACCCGTGGTGATGAATTATTTACCAAATATATCATTGAAAATATTCCCACCGGGATCAAGGGCCTGACGGTGGCCGGTATCTTTGCTGCCGCCATGTCCACGCTCAGTTCCTCCCTGAATGCCCTGTCCAGTTCGACTATGGTTGATATTCTTCCCTCATCCCTGACCGATCGTCTCAAAGGTAAGAAGGAACTGGTTTTTTCCCGCTGGATCACCTTTTCCTGGGGAATCCTCATGGTGGGAGGCGCAGGCCTGTTTACGGGCATGACAAATCCCCTGGTTGAAATCGGTCTGTCCATCGCCTCCTTTACCTATGGATCCATGCTGGCGCTCTTTCTGCTGCTGCGCTTTTTCCCGCCGGCACCGGCCCGGGCCTACCTCTATTCATTCATCGGATCCATCGTGGTCATGATCGCGGTGATCAGCACGAAGGCTGTACACTGGACCTGGTACATCGCTGTGGCTATTCTCAGCAGTTTCATTATCTGGAGCATCGTGTCACGGTTTCCGTCGGGAGCACGCAGCACACGGAGCTGATAAACGGCTTTATTAAAATTCAGATCTGAAAATAGAGTAATTTCTTACGATATCATTCAATTTGCAGGGGCTGGCCAGATTGTAGCCTGATAATTCCGAATCAGATATGGAAACCGATTTGCAGGTTCCACTTTTTCTGGGTCAGGTAATTTGTATCTCCGGATTCGGACAGCAGGTTCATGCAGGAGGCGCCCACATCCACTTTCAGTTTTTTCCAGGCCAGAGTGGAGGAGACGAACAGATTTGCATTGGAATGGCCGTCCAGGATGCCCATGACCCAGCGTCCGCTCGGCAGTTTGCTGGCGTAGCTCTGCTGCCCTTCACTGAAATAATAAATTCGAACATTGAAATCGGACCGCATATATTCAGCCTGGAAGAAAAATTTGTTTTCCGGCTTGTTCTGCAGCACGCGGATATCACTGATGGAGAGGAAGAGTGCCCCTGCGGTGAGCCGCAGTGTCCTGGCATGATTCAGGCTCTGCAGGCTGGCCTCCCAACCGCTGTTTTCGCAGGAGGGCGCATTGATCGGAGTCGGGTCATATCCCGGTACAGAAACCTCATATATTTTCTGACTGTAGAAATATTTATAGTAACTGAGATTGAGACTGAGACTGCTGAAAGGCAGGTCCGGGTTATCCGGGTACAACGATGCCTCCAGGCCGATTTCGGAGGAATTCAGTTTTTCCGGCTTCAGGTTCTTATCCAGAGTATAGATCACGGAATAATTGCGGCGGTACATTTCATCGAAGGTCGGATAGCGCACATTATTGCCGCTCAGGGCGTAAACCTTATAGGACAGCGTGTGAACCTGCGAGCTCAGAGAGATTCCGAGCTTGTGTGTGAGACTGGCAAACTGTTTCAGTGAGTCGCTCTCTACGGGCCAGTCATCCTGAATGAATACTTTATTGGTCCGGTAACTGATATTATCATAGCGCAGACTGCTGTTGATTTCCAGCCAGCGGGCGGCGGTGCTGCCGGTTTCCGAACTGTATTTCCAGATACCGGTTACCGCATGATGATTCTTGTGCATCGTGTCCCGGTAATTCATGAGGCCGAGAGGCGTGACGGCATCCAGACTGCTTTTAAAATCCGCCAGAATCCGGTCAGCCCGGACCTGGAAACTGTTATTCAGATACGTGAATTTCTTACCGGCGGTCAGGCTGTTTCCCGCATTATCCTGATGGATATCGGACATACCGAATTTAGTATAATAGCTGTCATCCTCTCTATAATTCCTGATATTCCCTTCCAGCTGAACGTCATTCACACCGAGCAGTTTTCCTTCGAAACGGAGTTGGCCCAGCATGTTTTCGTTGGAATGCGGCCGAAAGTCCCGGCTGTTCTGCGTATTCATTCCGTAATACCAGGCATCGAGAATCAGTGATGCCTCAGGATTGATGTCAAAGCGGTCAAGCAGGGAATAAAAATCCACATTCCTGTGACTGGTGTCTGAAAAAACAATGGACACTATGTCCTGTCGGGTCAACCCCAGTTTTAAGTGGTTCCGGGCGGTGGGAAGAAAAAGATTTGCAGCTGAACTGCGGCTGCCCCGGCTGTCAATACGATGAGACGCTTCCACCCACTCATTATCCGGCAGTTTGGGATCGATACTCACCACACCTCCGAACGCGCCCGTGCCGAAGAGGGCGGAGCCGGCGCCCTTGATAACCTGAAGCTGACTGATATCATAAATATTCAGCATGGATAGATCGAAGGATCCTGTATTGTCATTATTCAGCACCATGCCGTCATAGACGATAAGCACTTCTTCCGGATCGCTGCCGCGGATGGACAGGGTCTGCGACCCTTCGGGCGTTTCGCTGACGATAATGGCCGGGTCAACGGCCAGCATGGCTGCCGGTGATTCAGCGCCGTATTTGGCAAATTCCAGAGCATTGAAACTGCTCTGGCGAGACAGGACTTCCTCATCCGTCCAGCTTTTACGTTTTTCTGTCTTCACGATCTGTCCCAGCGAAAGTGGAACAGCCTTGAGATAGATGACAGGATTTTCGTAGAGGGTGCGTCTGCTGACGGTAACCTTTTCGTAACCGATATGCGAAAACGTAATGGAATCACTGTCGGAAAATCCGCTGAGGTGGAAATGTCCCAGGCTGTCAGAAACGGTTCCGGCCTGCCGTGCCGGACTATAAATATTGACATTTTCGATTCCCTGGCAGCTTTTTGCATCCGCAACCTTTCCGTCGAAAGCTTTTGTCAGAGGAGCGAGAGCAAGGCAGGCAATCAGGATTCGTGTAATCACGGTTTCTCCATTATACAGTTACAGATTATTCATTTCTTCATCAGTCCGGTCATCGCTGCGCTGATACCCGGGTTTGAGAATGAGGCCCTTGCCGGTCATTCCTTCCACCTGAACAATGAGAGGCTTATCGAAGTGCAGGTGCCGGATATGCTTTGAGCGATCCACAGGTTCAATGGTATCCAGCCAGTCCCATTGAAGATCGCTTGTGGTTTTGGACGGAGGCAGGGTGAAATAGCTGATATTCAGCGAGGTGATATTCTGAAAAAAATGAGAGCCGAAGGAGGGTTCGAGGTAGAGATCATCCAGGCCGATTTCCACGATGCAGCGGGCATTGGAGATCTCCATCCAGGCCACAGGAATGCCCAGCATGGGATCGGCTGTACCCCAGCGTCCGGGCCCCAGCAGTATGTATTTGCGCTTCCGGTCGAATTTATCATTGAATCCGCGCAGTTCCTCCACGATCTTCTGGGTCTCCAGGATATTGAAATCCTTCCGGGAAATATAAAGGACATCGTGGATATCATCCGTGACCCCGTTACCGAGACAGATTTCGCTCCGGGCCAGAAAATCCTCGGCATCCAGTGCGTCGTACTGAATAAAATTCAGGTTGGCATACGTAATCTGGGGGCGGATCTGCAGGATGAAGAATTCACCCTTGCGGCTGCCATCATTATAAATATTTGCGGCGAATTCCATCTCGATCTCCGAACCCATGCCGCTCTTCATGATCTTCTGCACCTCAACGAGAGATTCGGAAAGCGGAAACATCTTCCATTTCAGAATATTCGCGAAGGTCACTGCACGGGTTCCCGTTTCGTAGAAATTTTCACGGAAGGTATCCGAATTTGCGTGATACACCGAACCCACCGTCTGAAGCTCACCATCTTTTTCGGCGAGATCCAGGTCCAGAAGTTCCAGATTGCTGTCTTCATTGTTGATTTTTTTCCGATCCTCACATCCGGCGAGATGGAGGCTCCAGAATCGGTTCTGAGAGGATTTGAAGATGGACTGGGTGGAGAAAAACTGGGGAATGATCTTGGGATAGCGGGGGGAAAACTTCAGGGACTTTTCGCCTTCCACCACGGTACGTCCCAGTCCGAGAGCAATATTGGCGAGTCCGTCCTCCCGTTTCAGTTTCTGCTGGGGATAATAATTATAACTCTGCATGACTCCTGAAAAAGTGGGGTAGAACCGTGATCCGTGTGTTTTACCGATGAGCTGCTGAATGACCACGGCCATCTTTTCGTCTTCACTGCGGTGGCCGGTGGCGGTCATGTAGGCCCGGGCATTCTGGTGAAAGGTGGAGGCGTAGACCAGTTTGACCGCATCTTCCAGCTGTTTGAGGCGCGTGCTCAGGTTCGTGCTGCAATTGGGAACCATGAGTGTGGTGTAAATCCCGGCAAAGGGTTCGAAATAATTGTCTTCCAGCAGACTGGATGACCGGACGGCCAGTGGCTGCGTATTCTTTTTCAGATAATAGCGAAAATCCTCGCGGACCTGCCGGGAAAAGGTGCCGGCCAGAAAGAGGGCATTGATGTCCTCATCACTCCGGCAGGATCCGATTTCCTCCATCAGGTTGTTGCTTTCCATGAAACTGTCATAAATGTCAGTGGACAGGACGACAAAATTCGGAATGTCGATGGTGATATCCGGAAATTTATTCTTGAAATTGAATCGCTTCAGGTAGTTGACCAGAAAAACCAGGCCACGTGCCTTCCCGCCGATGGATCCGTCTCCCATACGGATATATTTGATCTGCGGATCGTAACTTTCCCGATTGAACAACACCACCTTATCCTCGACCAGGGCCTTGCGCTGCGCGGCAATCCCTTCAATGAGGACCTGACGAAGGTCACTGCCCGCATCATCACTGACAAAATCCGAATAGACAAGTGGCTTGAGCTGATCAGCCAGCTGAAAATAGCCGCGGTTCGCCAGCCAGTTGCTGAAGTGGTTACGTCGGGCGTGGTATTCAATACTTTCCAGGGGGACGTTCTGCAGAGCACGCTGCAGGCTTTCCAGGCTTTCAGCCCGGTCAATTTCCTTTTTATCCGGTGTGGTGAAGATCAGGTCACCGAAACCGCAATGATTGATGATATGCCGTTTCAGATCCTTTACGAGGTTGTTGGAATTCTTGTCCAGAAAATACGCGCCGATTTCCTCCGCGATGGCCGCATTTTCCGGTTCCTTGGAAAAAAGAAGGACGGGCAGAGACGGATATTTCCCCAGAATTTTCTGCAGCAGTTTTACGCCGGCCGTGGCGTTCATTTTACCGTCCATGGGATAGCGCACATCGGAAATGACCGTCAGGACCTGCTGGTAATATTTCTCGAAATATCCCAGCGCTTCCTCGTAAGTGGAGCAGAGCAGGATCTTGGGGCGGCTGTACATGCGGAAGAGTTTCATTTCGTCGGTATATTCCACCCGGATGAGGTCATCCACACTCTTGATCACAACTTTATAGAAGAGGGGCAGAAAAATGGAATAAAATTCCGGTGAATCCTCCACTACGATGATGGCCCGGCTCATGCCCTTCAGAATATCGCGTTCCGCGTTGCGTTTATCCTCAATGTATTTAATGATGGCCGGAAAGATGGATGAATCGCCGTACCAGTAGAATATCTTGTCAATGGCATCCAGGTGCTCGGAGGTTTTCAGCAGCCAGGTATGTTCGGTCTTGTTTGCAGTCAGCATCACCACCGGAATATCACCGTACTTATTCTTGATTTCACGGGCGAAACTGAAGGCATTCATGTCCACGATATGAGCCATGGTGATGATCATGTCATAACGGTAGGTCTGCATTTTCCGGAAAGCATGCTGTGCCGTGGAAACGCGGGTCATGCGCGGAGTGGTGGACAGATTATAGGCGGCAAATTCACTCATGAGCATTTCATGAAGATGACCATCCTCCTGAAGCTTGAAGGCGTCATAGACAGAGGAGACGATGAGGATCTCATGAATTCGGAACTGCATGAGAAGGCGGTAATCCAGTGAATTATTCGCTGTCGAAATTTCCAGTTTCATATCATCTCCTGAGGTTATTCAGTAATTTAGCAAATTAATCGGCAGGGAAAAGTGGAATTCTCCCGGCCTTGGGGCCGCAACGGGGCAAACCCGGCAACAACTTCGACACAGATCCTACCCTCCTCGGCAAAATATAAAGGAGATCAATATTGTCTTTATACCTGTGAATTTTTAAATTGGACTCCAACAACAAAAAGGATTTTGAAAAAATGACAAAGTATTGCCCGATAGATGAAAGACGAGCAGACAGTATCCTGATTCGTATGGCCGCATTTTTCAGTTTTCTGGTTCTGGGAGCATTCATGTGCTGCGGAAAACTCGGATTCCTGATCCTGCTCACTCTGGATTTTCTGCTGAAGAACATTGATCCGAAATACAGCCCGCTTACGCAGCTGGCGAAACTGTTCCGGTCATTGATTCGCAGGCCGGAAAAACCGGTCAGTTTCGCACCGAAGCAGTTTGCCATGCGCCTGGGACTTATTTTCTCTGCAGTCCTGCTGGGCCTGACCTGTGGCTGTGTCGCCCGGCCTGTCATATTTTGGGGCTCGGCACTTTTCATCAGTCTCATGACGCTCGAATGGGCTTTTGATTTCTGTGTTGGCTGCAAAATCTACGGATTGCTGGGGATCTTCCGCCGGCGCTGAGATAGGGAATACCGCTCACTCTTCCTCGTTTTTTATTTGTATAACAATATGGCTCTTCATACATTGAACGCTGTATGGATGCATGGTACTCAAAATGGGTTTTAAGACCTTTCCTGACAAGGGTGTTTCCGCTGCTTTTTCTGTGGGGAATAGCGGCCCCGGCTCAGGATGCCGGCAAAATAGCTGAAGCCCGACTGAGGCAGGCCACAGAACACTTTGTGAAGAATGCGTCCCGGATGGAAAGCCGGGAGGTGTTGAAAGGGTTGCTACAGTTTCGGGATATGCTGACATCTGAGGACCGGCTTCGTCTCATCAATGGACTGAGGAAGGATGTAAAGGGGGGAGCGGAGGATACGCTGAACTATGAAGCGGGAGCAGCCCTATTTTCAGCGGATCGGTACGGAGAGGCTATCCGACAGTTCCGCAAAGTAAGCAGTGAATGTCCCGATATGCATGTGAAAAGCCTTTACAGCTCGGCTCGCGCCTTTAGAAATCTTCTGAATATTCCGGCGGCTGTTGATCTTTACCGGCAGCTTATCCTGCACTATCCGCAATCGGATCTTGCCGATGATGCGCAGTTCTGGATCGCTCATCTCGAGGAGGATTACAACGGAAGCATTGAGTCCTTCCGTCTGTTTCCGGATCAGAATATTCAGGGTGATCATCGACAGGGCGCACTCGCCCGTCTGGCCGGGCTGCTGATCACAACCGGGCGGACCGATGAAGCGCTGAGGCTCATTCATCAGTATCGGAATGAATTTGAGAGCGGATTTGAAGCAGAATTCAGCGAATACTACATTCGAAATCACGATTATGATGCGGCGCTGAAACTTCTGCGCAGAGATGATAATACCTGGCCTGGCCGCTTTCAGGAAGCCCGGTTTTTGCTGGAAAGTATGCTGTACGACGGTGAAAATCCTGAGTCTGTGACGGAAATTTATAAACAGCTTGTGTCCGCATCGTATCAGGATCTGCGCAATTTCCGCAGCTATGCACAGAGCGGCAATATCTATAAAGGGATGGAAGCCTTTTCCTTTCTGGAAGCGCGGCAGCGTCAATGTTACCCGGATTCCCTGAGAAGCATTCGCGAGGTTCTGGAATTTCCCCAGCTGTTCGGCGATCCGAGCGAAGTGATCTATTCCTACAACCGGGCCCTGTCCCTGAAGGGGAACACGGAGGAGCAGGGTATTCTGATAAACCGTATTGCTGAAATCATGCTTCGGGAAGGCTATGTTCATGCCTTTCGGATATGGATAAAAAATCACCCTGTTCATGACCCCGCACAGACGGCACGGCACCTGGAACTGGAGCTCCGCGCCGAAGCCCGGTTCAGGCCGGAGGAAACCCTGGAAAAGCTTAAAATGCTTTCCAATTCATCTGCGGATGTATATCTGTCGGCAGAATTGCTGGATCTCGTTCCTGATCTTGCTCCGGATATCGGCGAAATGCGCGGGACACTTCAGTTTATCCTTTATCGCTTTCCCCACTCTATGTATCGGGATGCAGCGGGCCTGCGGCTGATGCGACTGGCCTTTTATTTAAACGGGGATATGGAAGAGGTTGTAAAAATCAGCGATGGCCTTTCGTCCATGATGGGGTTCGGCCGTGATTCTGCTGAAATCATGCGGCTGCGGATCGCCGCGCTGGCGCGTCTGGGACATTATGACCAGGCCGTGAAGGATGCGTGCCTGTTCTCGCTCTCAGATTCCGGATCAGCGGAGGAAATTCTGCAGTTTCTCGTACAGACTGCCTGGAGCGAAGAGCGGGAGGACGTGGTGAAATCCCTAAAAAATTACATGTATTGAAAAAGGAATTGAATGAATCAGACAGAACAGGAGGAGCGGCTGTGAACGGGCACCATCGCAGTAAATCATTTGTTCAGAAAATCGGGATGCCACCGGGCTCCATGGTTTATATCGGGGATAAAAAAGTTGAAGCCTCAAAAATCGAAGTCATCGATTTTCGGGGTGATGAGTTTCAGCAGCTGTTTGTCGAGACGGCGAAAGGTATTCAGCCGTTTATAGACAGGGACAGCGTCACCTGGGTGAATGTGGCGGGCCTGCACGAAGTGGAAAGAGTGGAATCCATCGGAAAACTGCTGGATCTTCATCCACTGGTCATGGAGGACATTATCAATACGGAGCAGAGGGCAAAGATCGAAATCTTCGATGACTACATCTTTATTGCCATGAAACTGTTCAATTACGATGCCGGGTCCGGCCATGTCCGCAAGGATCAGCTCAGTATCATTCTCGCAAAGAATTGCCTCTTCACTTTTCAGGAAGTGCCTGAAACCATTCTGGACCCTCTCCGGCAACGTATCCGGAATGCCAGCGGACGCATCCGGAAAAATGGACCGGATTACCTGCTCTACGCGATTCTCGATATTGTGATTGATCATTATGCCTATGTGCTGGAAAACCTGCACGATGTCATTGAGGACCTGGAGGAAGCGGTACTGCGGAATGACGCGGGCGAACTTCTGCAGCAGATTCACTTTTTAAAGAATGAGACGATCGGATTCCGCAAGACCATGTGGCCGGTGCGGGAGATTATCAGCACCCTGACCCATGATGATCATCCGCTGCTGCAGGAGCACAGTGACCTGTATTTCCGTGATGTGGCCGATCACCTGCTGCATGCCTCCGAATCCGTCGATACGCTGCGGGAACGGCTCACGGGACTGATGGATATTTACCTGAATCAGGCCAGCAACCGCATGAACGAAGTCATGAAGGTGCTCACCATCATCGCCACCATTTTTATTCCGCTCAGTTTTCTCACCGGAGTCTACGGAATGAATTTTGAATATTTTCCCGAACTGAAATGGCATTTCGGCTATGCCTACTTCTGGGGAGCGTCCCTGCTGATGTCGCTGGGAATGCTGCGCTATTTCAAACGGAAACGGTGGTTCTGAATTATTTATGCTCACTGTTGAATGAAACAGCCTTTTTGTTGGTTGGAGGGTTGGATGGTTAGCGGGTTGGCTCGTTAAATAGTTGAAAGTTAAATAGTTAAATAGTTGAAAGTTAAAAAGTTGAAAGTTGAAAAGTTAAAAAATTTTAACCGGCGGTAAACTGTCCCTTATGTCTTGATAATATCGGCATCTTCGCAATTCGTAAAACCAGATTGCGGATCAGGTCCGCAATGACGTAGGCTTCGGCTCCGCTCAGCCACCGGGTGATACCACTCAGTCACCGAATGATACCACTCAGCCACCGAATGATACCACTCAGTCACCGAATGATACCACTCAGCCACCGTCGGTTTCGTTCCAGTCAAAGTTTCACCTTTCACCCAGACGCCCTCTCATCTCGCTACTTGCTTGCCGCATCGAAGCTTCAGCGGAGACAGGTAACTCGATA
Organism: Fidelibacterota bacterium; assembly: GCA_046735395.1. Classification (GTDB taxonomy): domain Bacteria; phylum Fidelibacterota; class Fidelibacteria; order Fidelibacterales; family DSDE01; genus JBJKQR01. Next base: position 13,471 of record JBJKQR010000049.1, read on the forward strand.
CTCGATACTGGCGAAGCGAAAAAAAGACGGGTAAGTCGCTAATCGATTGTCAGCGTCTCCGTCCAAAGAGACGGAGGAGCAGGAGAAAGAGATTGATGAAATCGAGGTAGAGAATCAGTGCGCCCATGATGGATTCCTTCCGGTCCTCCTCGCTGCCCTCGTTGCCGATCACGTTCATCGCCTTGATTTTCTGGGTATCATAGGCTGTGAGAGCCACGAAGATGAGAATGCCGATGTAGGTTGTCATCCAGTACAGCATGGGGCTTTTAAAGAAGATATTGAATACGGAGGCGAGGATGATGCCGATGAGTCCCATGAACGCGAGATTGCCCACGCGGGTGAGGTCGCTTTTTGTGACATAGCCGTAGAAACTCATTATGGCGAAGGTCAGCGCCGTAAGCAGAAATGTGGAGGACAGGCTCTGAGCCGTATAGATTAGGAATATAAAGGAAAGGGTGACGCCATTGAGAGCGGAATATCCGAGAAATACGAGCAGGGCGGTATTGGCGCTCATGGATCGTACGGCCGCGGTCAGGTAGCCCACCAGCGCCAGTTCACCGATGAAGAGGAGGAGGAAAAGCATGGAATGATTCATGAGGAAAGCGATGATTTCCTGTGAGGATGCGACGCGCATTGCCACGAATCCGGTGAGCAGAAGAGCAAGGCTCATCCATCCGTAGACACGGGTTATGAATCGCTGATTTTCAAGTTCCATATCCTGTATGGCAAGGGTTGCTCTGTTCATTTCAAATCCTTTCGAGTGCTGTCTGCTTTGTTTTCATACTGTCCTGAACGCTGCAGCAGCTTCATTTGTTCCATCATGCTGTTCTGTGCGGCCTGAAGTGAATCCAGGCGTGAAACCGTCCGGGTCAGCGCCTGATTATTCCGTTCAAGCGAATTGCTCACCACGGACAGCAGGCTGTCATGGCGGGCAATTTCCGTCTGGAATCCGGTGAATTGCGTATTGATCTCATTATAGCGGTCTGATAGGAAAACCTGCTTGTCACGAATCTGCTGAGACGATTTTTCGAAACTGTACTGGATGATATCCATGATGCTGCTTTCAACGATGGACAGATCTTCGTACAGATTTTTGGTGGTCTTTGCCAGATTGCTGTAACTCAGCTGCAGACTGTCCAGATTTTTCTGTACGACCAGCAGCTGCCGCTTCTGGATAGACTCGGGTTTGCTCCCGTCAGAGTCTTCAACCGACAGAAGCTGATTATAGATATTCGACTGGCGGCTGTTCAGGGTCAGGAGCGAATCCATGATTCCTTCATAATACCCGACCACATTCTGCAGGGAACTGATCTGCAGATTCAGTTTCTGGATCTCCGTATCCTTGCTGACGATCTGCCGGCTGAATTCTTCGGACAGGCTGCTGTTCTGCACCCGAAGCTGGGCAATGAAACGGTTGTTCTGTTCGGTCCGGTCAATGAGGCTGTCCAGCTGACTTTCCAGTTTTTTCAGATCCTTGATCTTGGTGTCCAGTATGCCATAGGTTCTCAGGCTCTGGCTGTCCACGTAGCTGCGGCTGGCCGGAGTGTAGGAGGGAGGAACGACGCTGCAGGACAGGAACAGGACAGGAAGCAGCAGGCTGCCGGGGATACGGCGAAAGGGAAATAATTTCATAATCATGAATAGAACTTACACAGAAAGACGGAGAAATGGAACGGAGCATTTTACTTATTGCTGCGAATTCCCTATAATAGACTTGGAAGGCAGACGCTTCTCTAGCTAATTTGAAGGAAGCAGGACATCTTTTCATTCAACTGCAAAATATCTCTGATGAGCGTGTAAGTGCTTCATTTTCATTATCTGAAAATCCACCTGAAATTGTCCCTTTTAACGCACGCCGCATCAAGTCAAATAAAAAAGGTCGGAAATGGTCACAGAGCTGTATTTTAGCTGAGATAGTTTATTGACTATGATTGCATGTTTGGCTAAATTCACGGCGTGATACGAGCTAAGGAGTAACGGGAATGATTCAAAGTTTTACAGTGACTTTTATCTATCTGTTCGCGGCCGTGATACTGCTGAATGTTGCACTGCAGCTGGCAAGGGTTATGCGGCCTCGTGAAACCCGCCCCGAAGACGATGAAGGGCGGAAGATCAAGTATATGACGTACGAATGCGGTATTGAGATTCTGGGAGATTCCTGGATTCAGTTCAACAGCCGCTTCTATGTCACGGCGCTGATCTTCATCATTTTCGATGTGGAAGCTTTGCTGCTCTTTCCATGGGCAGTGGTTTTCATGAAGATCGGAATGGTGGCCTTTTTTGAAATGCTCATTTTTCTTCTGATCCTGGCAGTGGGCCTGGCCTACGCGTGGGTGAAGGGAGATCTGGAATGGGTGAAGGTGCAGGTCAGGAACGCCGGAAAACGATATGACAATATATTAACGGAGTCTGAGTTATGACCAACACCGATATCGTCAATGTGAGCAGGGATAGTTCGGATAACATTATTCTTGCCAAACTCGATAAAATCCTGTCGCTGGCCCGATCCCACTCACAGTGGTATCTCCAGTTCGGTCTGGCCTGCTGTGCCATTGAGATGATGGCCACGGCGGCGGCCCGTCACGATCTCGATCGTTTCGGAGCTATGCCCCGGACCACTCCGAGACAGGCTGATCTCATTTTTATTTCCGGGACGGTTACTCTGAAAATGGCAGAGAAGATCAAAGTGCTGTGGGAACAGATGCCGGAACCCAAATACTGCATCGCCATGGGATCCTGCGCCATCAGCGGAGGCCCCTACAGCCGTCATGGTTATCATGTGCTGAAGGGTGTGGATCTTGTCATTCCTGTGGACGTGTATGTTCCCGGATGTCCGCCCCGGCCTGAAGCGCTGCTTGAAGGTCTTCTGCTTCTGCAGGAGAAGGTCAAGAAGGAAAAAATTCTCAGTCAGAAATTTCTGAAGAAAAAGAGCAGTTAAATATGGATAAACAACACATTTACGATGAACTCAAGGGCAAGTTCGGCGATAAGGTTCTTGCCTATGATGCGGAGAACAGCAATCCGGAAAAGATCAGTGTTGCACCCGCAGCTCTGAAGGATGTCTGTGCATGGCTGGCATCGGAAAGCAGTGTCCCTTTCGATTCGCTCATGTGCCTGTCCGGATTTGATACAGGTGCGGACAGTGATCTGGGTGTCATCCTGCATCTGCACTCCATGAAGGATAATGTGACCCTGGCCGTGGAAGCCCTCTGTCCCCGGGAAAATCCGGCCGTAACCTCGGTCACCTCCGTTTACAGCACTGCGAACTGGCATGAACGTGAGACCTACGATATGTACGGAATCCGCTTTGATGGCCATCCGGACCTGAAACGCATGTTTCTGGCGGAAGACTGGGAAGGCCATCCCCTGAGAAAGGACTACGTGGCTGCGGATTACTGGCATGGAATGCCGATTGCCAAAGAATTAACTCAAAAAATGAAATAGAGAAATACTATGGCCAAAATTCACAGCGAACAAATGTTCATCAACATGGGGCCGCACCATCCCTCCACGCATGGGGTTCTGCAGCTGAAGCTGCATACGGATGGTGAGATTGTTACCAAGATCGAACCGGAAATCGGCTATCTGCACCGGACCTTTGAGAAACACGCGGAAAATCTGACCTATCCTCAGATCATTCCCTTTACGGACCGTGCTGATTACATCGCGTCCATGAACAACAACTGGGCCTATGTGATGACCGTGGAAAAACTTCTGGGCCTGGAAGTTCCGGAATATATTCAGTATCTGCGAATCATTTACGGGGAACTGAACCGTATCGCCAGTCACCTGCTCTTCTTCGGAACCTTCGGACTGGATACGGGCGCGTTCACGCCTCTGCTCTTCGCCTTCCGGGAACGGGAAAAGATTCTGGATCTCTTTGAAATGACCTGCGGAGCCCGTCTGCTCTACAATTATATGTGGATCGGCGGCGTCAGCCATGATATTCCTCAGGGCTTCATTGAAAAGACTTACGACTTTCTCAATAATTTCTACTTCCGGCGTGACGGAAAGGAAGCGGTTGTTGAGTTTGACAAACTTCTGACCGGTAATAAAATCTTTATCGAACGAAATGCCGATGTGGGAGTATTGACTCCTGCCGATGCCATTAATCTGGGTGTGACAGGCCCGTCACTCCGCGCCTCCGGTGTGGATTGGGATGTGCGTCGGGATGAACCCTATTCAATCTATGACCGTTTCGACTGGAATGTGGTCGTGGGCAAGGGTGAAATCGGCACGATCGGTGACAATATGGAACGTTATCTCATGCGCATGGGTGAGATGATCGAAAGTGCCAAGATTGTCAAACAGGCGCTGGATCAGCTGGCCGGCATCGAGAAAGTCGATGTACAGAGCGCTGTTCCGAAACGCGTCAAGCCGGACGCCGGCAAGGAAGTGTATTTTCGCGCTGAAAATCCCCGTGGTGAACTGGGATTTTTTATCAAGTCCGATGGAAGTCTAAAACCCGCTCGTCTGAAAATGCGGTCTCCTGCATTCAGCAACCTCAGCGCCCTCTCGGCAATGGCTGAAGGCTGGATGATTTCCGATGTCGTCATGATACTCGGAAGTCTGGATATCGTACTCGGCGAAATAGATCGATAGGAACCGAAATTATGCAGGGACTCATTTCATACTTTCAAAATTCCTGGAATATGGCGCCCGGGCTGGCATTCATCGTGGGCACCGTACTCTTTGCAGTTGTCATATTCACCTTTCTGGCCGTCTTCGTCATTATTGCCGTCTGGCTGGAACGCAAGGTGTCGGCTGTCATTCAGGACCGCTGGGGACCGATGAGAGCCGGTCTTACCATGCAGGGTGAACTTCAAACCATAGCTGATACGATCAAGCTGCTGATGAAGGAAGACATCATTCCCGCCCGGGTTGACAGGCTTCTTTTCATTCTCGCGCCCTTTATCGTATTCATTGCTTCATTCATGGTAACCGCTGTGCTTCCCTTCGGCCCCAATGGTGTGGCCTCGGACATGTCTCTGGGCGCGTTCTACCTGATTGCCGTGTCCTCTCTCGGTGTCATCGGCATCGTGATGGCAGGGTGGGGCAGCAACAATAAATGGTCACTTTACGGGGCCATGCGCTCTGTGGCACAGATCGTGTCCTACGAGATACCCATTGCTCTTCTGGTGATCGCCATTGTCATGTATTCCGGATCTTTTTCCATTACGGATATTGTGGCTGCGCAGGATACGGGACGCGGGATGCTGGGATGGTTCATCTTCAGAAATCCCTTTCTCTTCATCGGCAGCTTTATCTTTCTCATCGCCGGTACGGCGGAAAACAACAGAAACCCTTTTGATCTTCCGGAGAGCGAATCCGAACTCATAGCCGGTTTCCATACGGAATATACCGGTATGCGCTTCTCTTTCTTTTTTCTGGCAGAGTATGTGAATATGTTCGTCATGGGAATGCTGATCGCCATTCTGTTCCTGGGCGGATATACACCTCCCGTCTATGTACAGTCACTGGCAGACATCCCCTTTCTGCATCAGCTGTTCGGAAATTCCATTTTCTGGATACTGGTCAAGGCCGGCGGTGTAATTCTGATTCAGATGTGGTTCCGCTGGACTTTTCCGCGCCTCCGCGTCGATCAGCTGATGTATACGTGCTGGAAAGTACTCATCCCATTTTCCATGGCCATTATCATTCTCAACGGTTTCTGGATGAAACTCTTAAATTTAGTCTGACGAGGTGACAATGAAAAAGTATTGGTCAAATATATTTTCAGCCGTATATACATTGCTGGTTGGCCTGAAAATCACACTGGGGCATCTTTTCAAGAAACCTCTGACATTGAAATACCCCTATGAAAAGGATACACTTCCTTCCGGATCGAGAATGAAGCTGGAAGTGTATTACGATGACTGCATCGGCTGTAAACAATGCGAACGGGCCTGCCCGGTTCAGTGCATTTCCATTACAACGACGAAGGCCACACCTGAAGATAATCTGGCACCCACTTCAAACGGGACAGCCCGGAAACTTCTGACAACCTCCTTTGTCATTGATTTCAGCGAATGCATGTATTGCCAGCTTTGCGTCTTTCCCTGCCCTGAGAACTGCATCGTCATGACTCCCAATTATGAATTCGGGAAATATGACAGAAGCCTGCTCGTTACTGATTTTTCTCCCATGAAACCGGAGGAGCAGGAACAGAGGCTGCAGGCCGCCGAGGCAGCAAAAGCCAAACCCAGCGCAGAAACAGCAAAGGAATAAGCATGAGAGATATTATTTTTATCATCTTTGCGGCCATGACACTCGGGTCTGCCGCAGTTACTGCCCTGAGCAAGAATCTGGTGCATTCCGTTTTCTCACTGATGGCCACCTTCTTCGGGGTCGCCGCCCTCTACGTATTCCTGATGGCTGATTTTCTCGCCATTGCACAGGTTATGGTGTATGTGGGCGGTATTCTGGTCCTGCTGATCTTCGGTGTCATGCTTACACAGAAGATCAATTCCGTGGTCATTATTCACGGATCGGTTAACCGGCTCGGTGCCATCATTCTGGGGATTTTCATTTTCGGATTACTTGCCTGGGTTATCTCAGGAACATCCTGGTACCTCGGTCACAGTCCGGCTGTGGCGGAAACCGGTATCAACGAAATCGGGAATCTGCTGATGACCAAATATCTGCTGGGCTTTGAAGTCGTCTCGGTGTTATTACTGGGAGCGCTTCTTGGTGCAGCGACTATCGCGAGAGGAGATGCGAAATGATTACGCTGAATACCTATCTTTACATTTCTGCCATCCTTTTTGTGCTCGGTCTCATCGCTGTTCTTTCGCGCAGGAATGCCGTCGCTGTGCTGATGGGTGTGGAACTTATCCTGAATTCAGCCAATATCAATCTGGTAGCCTTTAATCACTTCGGTGGCGGAACGCTGTCAGGCCAGGTCTTTGCAATCGTTGTTATTGTTCTGGCTGCCGCAGAAGCCGCTGTTGCTCTGGCTGTCATTCTGAATATCTATTACCGGACAAGTTCAATCAATGTTGATAATATCAATAACTTACAGGGATAGTGAATTATGACGGGATATACACAGTACTCATTGCTCATTTTATTTCTGCCGCTGGTGTCCTTTGCCCTGCAGATCTTCTTCGGCAAATATCTGCCGAGGAAGGGGGACATTATTGCCACGACACTGGTCGGTATTACCTGGATGCTGGCATTTTCCATGTTTATCATGGTCTTTTTTGTCCAGAATGATCCCCATTTTCCCTATTCGCCCAGCTTTACCTGGTTCACGATCGGGTCCTTCACAGCGGATATGAGCTTCTATATCGACAATATGACGGTGGTCATGCTGCTGGTGGTTGCGACCATATCCACTCTGGTTCATATTTACTCCATCGGGTATATGGCCGGGGATCTGCGCTACAGCCGCTATTTCGGATTTCTGGGGATTTTCACCTTCTCCATGAACGGGATCGTTCTGTCAGGCACCTTTATCATGACCTATATCTTCTGGGAATTAGTGGGGCTGAGCTCCTACCTTCTCATCGGATTCTGGTTTGAAAAGAAATCCGCATCCGACGCCGGGAAGAAAGCCTTCATTGTCAACCGCGTCGGAGACGTGGGAATGTGGATCGGTCTCATGATCCTCTTCTCCGTTATCGGCAGCTGGACTTATACGGATGTTTTTCATTCCATTCACAATGGCGGACTGCAGGGCGGACTTCTGACCGCTGCGGGAATTCTCATCTTCATGGGAGCCATCGGAAAGAGCGCCCAGTTCCCTCTGCATATTTGGCTTCCGGACGCCATGGAAGGCCCGACGCCGGTATCAGCTCTTATCCATGCTGCCACTATGGTCGCCGCCGGAGTTTATCTCTCACTGAGAATTTTCCCCATGCTGACCATTGACGCCATGAATGTCATCGCCTTTATCGGTGGCTTGACAGCCTTTCTGGCAGCCATCATCGCCATTACCCAGAATGATATCAAGAAAGTTCTGGCCTATTCCACGGTCAGTCAGCTGGGTTACATGATCCTAGCTGTCGGTACCGGTGCCTATGTGGCCGGCTTTTTTCATCTGGTTACCCATGCCATGTTCAAAGCCGGGCTCTTTCTCGGTTCCGGATCGGTCATTCACGCTATGCACCATTCCCTGCACAAGCTGCACGATCATGAACGGGATGCGCAGGACATGCGGAATATGGGCGGACTCAAAGTGAAGATGCCTGTAACCTACTGGTCCTTCGTGCTGTCCACGCTCGCGCTCAGTGGTGTTCCCTTCACGTCCGGCTTCCTCTCCAAGGATTCCATTCTTGCCGGAACACTGGCATATTATCATTACAATCATAATTTCTTCGGCCTTCTGCTGGCCATCTTCGGATTCGGAGCCGCGTTCATTACCGCTTTTTACATGTTCAGGCTCATCTATATGACCTTTCACGGAAAACCGGCTGATGAAAAGATTCATGAGAATATTCACGAGTCTCCGGCGACCATGACTTTTCCGCTGGTGGTTCTGGCTGCGCTCAGCACCTTCGTGGCATTCACGCTGCCGAAGCTGAATCCATTTTCCACCAACGGGTGGTTTACAAATCTCATCAAGGCACCTGAAAAGGTGGTGATCGGCATGGGACAGTTCAATGAGATCGTGGAAGAAGGAATTCACCATGCTCATTACACGGCCATGACCATTTCCATCATCGTGGCACTCACAGGTATTCTGGTGGCCACCATCATCTACTTCTGGAAAAAAGCCGATCCTGAAAAGATGGCTGCCGGAATCAGGCCTCTGTACCTGTTGTCTCTCAATAAATTCTATATCGATGAAATCTATATGAGCCTCGTTGTGCGTCCTTTTCTCAAACTCTGCCGCACGGTCGGATTCATTGATATGGAAGTGTATGACAAATACGTCATCGACGGAGCTGCGAAGGTTACCCGCAAATTCTCCGATTACGCCGGTGTCCAGCTTGATTACAAACTGCTGGATCAGACACTTGTGGACGGAGCAGGAAATATCACCCGTTATACTGGAAGGATTCTCAGAAAACTTCAGACGGGCAAGTTACAGAACTATTTGAGCTATGCATTGACAGGATTCATCCTGCTTTACATAATCGGAACAATCATTAAAGCCGTATAGAGCTTATCAGGGAGGTTATTTTTTAATGGAAACACACTTGTTAAGTTATCTCACATTTTTACCGGTTCTGGGTGTTATCGGAATTCTCATCACCCCCCGGAAAAATCTGGATGTCATTAAAACGGTCGCTGCCGTTACCACCGGTATTCAGCTTATGCTGGCCGTTCAGCTGCTTCTCGGTTTCGAAAGCGGCGTAAAGGCGATGCAGTTCGTGGAACACACGAGCTGGATTCCGTCCTTCAACATTGAATATTTCATCGGAGTCGACGGCCTGTCCGTTCCTCTGGTCTTCCTGACAGCCCTGCTGAGTTTCATCGGAGTCTTCGCTTCCTGGAATATCACCAAGGCCAGCCGCGGCTATTTCTCGCTGCTGCTGCTGCTTGACATGGGTATGATGGGCGTCTTCGTTTCACTCGATTTCTTCCTTTTCTACATCTTCTGGGAAGTGATGCTGCTGCCGATGTACTTTCTCATCGGACTCTGGGGCGGGCCCAAAAAGGAATATGCCGCTATCAAGTTCTTTCTCTATACGCTGTTCGGATCGGTTCTCATGCTGCTGGCCATGCTGGCGCTCTATTTCTCCAATGATCCGCATACCTTCAACATGCTGACCCTCATCGAGAATGCCTCACAGCTCAATTCCCTGTATATCTGGGGATTCCAGGCCAGCAAGGTGATCTTCATCGCCCTCTTCATCGGCTTTGCCATCAAGGTGCCCGTATTTCCTTTTCACACCTGGCTTCCTCTGGCGCACGTCGAGGCTCCGACGGCCATTTCCGTCATTCTGGCCGGTGTGCTTCTGAAGATGGGAACCTACGGTCTGCTGCGTATCTCTTTTCCGCTTCTGCCCGATGCCACCCTGTGGTTTGCCGGTGCTCTGGCCGTTCTGGGATTGATTAATATCATCTGGGGGGCCATGTGCGCCCTGGCTCAAACCGATCTGAAAAAGATGGTTGCCTACAGTTCCATCAACCATATGGGATATGTACTTCTCGGTATGGCTGCCATCGCCGGTGCGGCCACGAATCTGGCCGCAGCGCAGACAGGCCTCAGCGGAGCCTATTTCCAGATGTTCAACCATGGTACCATTACAGCCATGCTCTTCCTTCTTGTGGGAGTTGTGTATGACCGGGCCCATCACAGAGACATCAATGGTTTCGGTGGCCTCGCGTCGGTCACGCCGCTGTATGCCGGAATCACCGCCTTTGCCTTCTTCGCAGGCCTGGGCCTGCCGGCTCTCTCCGGGTTCGTTTCCGAAGCTCTCTGTTTCCTCGGTGCCTTCCCCGTGTTCAGAACCGTTACCATCATTTCTGCCCTCGGTATCCTTCTGAATGCCGGATATTTCCTCTGGTCCTACCAGAGAGTGTACCTGGGACCGCTTAACCCGAAATATGAAAAACTGGCAGAAATCAACGGCCGGGAGATATTCACACTCGTTCCGCTGATGGTCATCATTCTCTTTTTCGGTGTATATCCGGCTCCCTTCCTGCATCTTATCTCCGCTTCCGTCGATCAGCTGATCGAATGGGTCTATGTGGGTTCTAACCTGGTTGTGCACTAAAAGGAATTTTCTATGAATGCAATTCTCAGTCTGAAATATTTTATGCCTGAGCTTGTTATGACCGCACTGGTGGTGATCGTGGTGCTGGCTGACCTTCTCCTGAAAAAGGAAAATCGCATGAAGGGAAACAGCATCGCCTTAGCCGGATCCATCGTGGTTCTGATCATGCTGCTGTATTCCGGCCATGGCGAACACAGTCTGTTTTTCGGAACAGTGGTTCGGGACAGCTTTGCAGGCTATTTCAAAATCATTGCGGTGCTCGCCCTCATCTTCACGCTCTGGGCGAGCCGTTACAGCACTGCTTTGAAAGCGTATAACCCTGGTGAATTCAACAGCCTGCTGCTTATGATAGTATTAGGCATCTTCATCCTTGCGTCCTCCGTAGATCTGCTGCTCATTTACCTCAGTTTTGAGCTGCTGAGTCTGCTTTCCTACGTGCTGACAGGCTATCTGCTCAAGGACAGGAAATCCAATGAAGCTTCGCTGAAATACATCATCTATGGTGCGTTTTCAAGCGGTGTCATGCTCTTTGGAATGACCTGGCTTTACGGATTGACCGGAAGCCTCCGGATGGATGCCATTCATATCTTTCTGAATGGATATACCGGGTCTACATTGACAGTCTATCTGAGCATGCTCATGATTTTCACGGGACTCGGCTACAAAATCGCCGCCGTTCCCTTCCATTTCTGGAGTCCGGATGTATATGAAGGCGCGCCCACACCCTTTACAGGATTTTTGTCCGTCGCGCCGAAAGCTGCCGGTTTTGCAGTGCTGATCCGTTTTTTCAGCTTCATGTTTTCCGGTTCAGGCGCCATGCAGGGTGATTCCTGGCAGGCGCTGGATTATTTGGACTGGCCGACTCTGATCGCCATCGTATCTGCTGTAACCATGACACTCGGTAATTTCGTCGCGATTCAGCAGAAGAATGTGAAACGTATGCTGGCCTATTCGAGTATTGCCCACGCCGGGTATATGCTCATGGGACTGGTGGTTCTGGATCTGGAAGGTATCTACGCGATTCTTTTCTACCTGGCCGTTTATCTATTTATGAATCTGGGCGCTTTCTTCGTCGCCATTTATATTCATAATGTTTATGGCCGGGAAGATCTGGAGGATTTCCGCAGTTTCGGTTATAAGGCGCCTTTCGTCGCCGTCGTAATGAGTATTTTTCTCTTTTCCCTGACGGGCCTGCCGCCTACAGCCGGATTCATCGGCAAGTTCTATCTCTTCCCCGCGCTGTTCAAATCTCAGTCACAATGGCTGTGGCTGGCGGTTATCGGTATCATAAACAGCGTCGTATCTCTGTATTATTACGCGGGTGTTATCCGCCAGATGTACATGCCCGACGGGGAAGAGACCAGAATCGACAGTCTGGAAATTCCTCGGGGCTTTGCAGTCTTGCTGCTGATTCTCCTGGTGCCGGTGCTCCTATTCGGCATCTGGTGGTCTCCGCTCCATGATCTTGTTTCATCATCTCTTTCGATCCTGG
>JBJKQR010000050.1:0-8444 GCA_046735395.1 Fidelibacterota bacterium
GTGCATCATTTTAAGCAGTCTGTCCAGTCTGCTCCTTGGAGCCCACTTTCTGCGGGAAGGAAGTTTCGGCCTTGTGATTCTTTCTTTTCTTTTTCCTCTTTTGTTTATGTTGAGACGACCCTGGACCTATACCGTAAATAGTGTGTTTTATGGCATTTCCTCCCTGATCTGGCTATCCACTGCCCGTGAGATTTACCGGACCCGCCAGGTTATGAATGTACCCACCACACGGATGCTGATAATCATAGGCAGCGTGAGTCTGTTCACTCTGCTGACAGCCTTGCTCATTCATCTTAAAAGGCAAAGAGCCGGACCCCGGATGAATGAGAAGGACGTAACCGCCTCTGCCGTCTTTATTCTGACTTTTGTCTTGCTGACATTCATTCGATGGAAAGTACATACATTCACAATTCTGTTGTTTGACCGTCTACAGCCTGGAGCGGGATTCATACAGATATTTGCACTCGCAGGCTATGGTGCATTCATTGCTGAAAGAATGATGAATCCCGGGAGTGTACAGAAAATGCGGCTGAAAATCTGGAAAGCCTTTTCCGTCGTTTTCTTTGCGCAGTTTCTTCTGGGATTAACGGTTTCATCTGTGTTTTTAATGACAGGGACTTTGCATATTCCGGTTCCCGCACTGATCCTGGCTGGGCCTCTGTACCGCGGAGAAGGATTTTTTATGCCCATTCTTTTCCTTTCAACCCTTATTCTGGTCGGGCCGGCCTGGTGCAGTCATCTTTGTTATTTCGGGGCCTGGGATAATGTGGCGGCCACGAAGATCAAACGTCCTGAGACGCTGCGTCAGTGGGCCGAGCCCGGACGGCTTGTCATTCTGTTTGCAATCATTTCTGTCTCACTCCTTTTTCGGTCTCTGGGTGTTCCACCCATACTTGCCGCCGTTTCCGGGGGGGTGTTTGGATTTATTGGAATAGCCTTGATGCTGTTCGTCAGCAGGAAGAAGGGAACGATGGCTCATTGTACCGCGTATTGTCCCATCGGTCTCTTCGCAGTCATTTTGGGACATATCAATCCATTCCGTATTCGTATCAATGACAGTTGTACTGATTGCAATGCCTGCAGTCGTATCTGCCGCTATGATGCCCTGAATTTGGAAAATATCAAAAAGCGTTCGGCTGGATATACCTGCTCTCTGTGCGGCGATTGTATCGCATCGTGCCACGCATCCGCACTGGAGTATCATTTCGGCAACCTGGCACCGGCGCGGTCGCGTCAGCTCTTTCTAATTCTGATAATCACTCTCCATGCAGTTTTTATGGGTTTAGCCAGGATTTGATTATTCATTGTAAATCCTCCCGGAATAAAATCCCGTGCAGGGAACGGGTATCCCGGTACTTGAATATTTGATACGATTGAATGAAGTACTGCTAATAGTGTTGAATAGCGAATCTATTAAACACTAAATTAATCATAATTGGAATAATTCCATACTCCGTAAACAGAGGGGACGATGGCTGATACGAAAATTTTTAAAATGGCTTTTGCGAAGATATACTCATTGTATATACAGAAAGCGGAAAAACATAACCGTAGCCAGGAAGATGTTGACCGGATAATCGGCTGGCTGACAGGATATGATAAATCCGGGCTGGAATATCAGATTCAACAGGGAGAGGATTTGGAAACATTTTTTGCACAGGCGCCAGCCATGCATCTCAACTGCTATCTCATAAAAGGGCTTGTCTGCGGTGTGCGGGTCGAAGATGTCCGTGATCCGCTTCTGCAGAAAATCCGATTTATGGATAAACTCATTGATGAACTCGCCAGAGGGAAATCAATTGAAAAGATACTGAGGACGTAATTTTATCATCAGGAATCTATCGCGGATATCAACATGGCAAATGCAGCGCGTGGTGTACGGCAAAATATTAATTCAATGATTAAGAAAGTGAGTAAAATGGAAAAAAAGATTATTTTAATTATCCTGTTTTTTGCAGCATTACCGCACCTGTCAGCGGATGACAATTCACAGATCTGGAGACCGTTTGATTATCTGATCGGGCATTGGACAGGAGGCGGAGAGGGACAACCCGGGACTGGTGGCGGGACCTTCGATTTTTCATATGATCTGGATCAGAATATTCTGATTCGCAGAAGTCATTCCGAATATACATCCCAAGGAAGTTCTGTCCGAACGGTCCATGATGATCTGTTATTAATCTATTTGGAAACGGCGTTGCCCGAAAAGGCAATTTATTTTGATAATGAAGGGCATGTGATCCATTATACGGTGACGGATCTTTCGGATTCGCTGATTTCCTTCACGTCAGGCCAGGATTTGAAAACACCTGTTTTCAGGCTCACTTATATCAGGCTGGGTGAAAAGAAAGTGAATGTGAAATTTGAGATGTCACGGGATGGTAAGAAGTTTATGACCTATATTGAAGGAAAATCATTCAAGACAGATATGTGATGAATCTTTTCTGCCGATGTTATAATCATGCTATTTCTGCGCTATTTCACGAGGACCATTTTCTTCGTTTCGACGAATTGTTGCGCGGAGGCTGCCGACGGATCGCCGGCCTGCATCCGGTAGATGTAGACCCCGCTTGCGACGCGCTGTCCCTGATTGTCTGAACTGTCCCAGGTCAGTTCATGCCAGCCGCGGCTCTGATGGGCGAGAGTCCAGTCCCGGATCCGGTGTCCGGCGATGTTAAAAATCGTAATATGCACGTCGGATGGATCCGGAAGGCCGAAGCGGATGCGAGTGACGGGATTGAAGGGATTGGGCCAGGCATCTGCGAGAATCGGATTTTGCGGAATTTCCGTATCCGGGGAAACTGCAGAGGATGAGCCGGCGCCCGAATTTTCCCAGGCGGTCATATAGATGGACGCCAGATCAAGGATGGCGCTCTGAACAGAAACCGTTGTCACCCGTTCCAGATTTTCCCACAGAATCGAGTAATATACGGACTGGTAACTGGCGTCTGCCGCCTTTGCCAGATTGTCGGCAGCGAGAATGCTGTCATTAAAGGTATACAAGGTGTCAATATAGTGAAAGACCGAGTCGATGAGGGACGGCCAATAGGACGCAGAGCCTTCGGGAAGCGGGATCAGGGAAAGAAACTGCCCTGTCATTTTCGATTCATAGCGGCTGTGGATGCCCCGGTTTCCGCTGAGCTGACCGTCGTAGTTCATGGCCAGATGCAGAGGTTGGTGGCTGTCCGCCACATAATGCCCCAGTTCTGCGGCAACCTGCCATGCCTCATCCCATCTGTCCCCGGCCATGAGAGCGCTCAGGCTGTCCGTCCACTCTTCGATAACCCAGGGAAGGGTACCGTTGCCCTCCACGATGCCCGCACCGTACATTGCAATCAGGCTGTCCCTGTCCTTCGGAAAGGTTCCGTTCAGAAATTCCGGGTAATAATCAATATCGATATAATGATAGGGCCCCGGGTTGGAATCCCGGTCCGGATCGCTGGCATGCTGGGCCAGGAAACTTCGGTGGTCCCGGAAAAGCGACATCCCGTCCGGAAGATAATCCACCGCATGGTCATTAATATATGAATGAACATCTCCGCCCCATTGTACGGATTTCTGTGAAAATGCCGCGTGGGGATGGAGGAGCACAACGATTGAAAAAGTCAGGATGCTCCTAATTATTAATTGACTGCGCATCGGCCCGGGTTTATTCGCTGGCGTCATTCTGTTCCTTCTCTTTATTCATAGTTGTCAATGCCTGCTTTACTCTGCGTTGAATTTACGTCTCCCTCTGTCTGAATGTCAAGGCGGCGTGTCGTTTCACCGAATCTGAAAAATGAGCGCCGCTATTTTCATTTCCCTGCTTTGCGGAGGATCGGTGGATGGTGGCGTCTCAATACCTGCTGTTTATGATACGTTCTGAATTATGTATCAAAACCGAATAAGGTGTTTTCAGCTGAATTCTCAACCTGTTGTGATTGTTCAATTTACAAGATCATTCATTCGATTTCCTGTCGAGCACCCGATCAATATGTTCTTTATAAATGCTGACGGATTCCGGCGATTGGTCTGTGGCCATATCAAGGGCTTTCCGGTAATTTTCCAGAGCCTTGTCCAGGCGCCCGGCCATTTCAAATGCTTCACCCAGGCTGTCATAGGTGTTGGATGATTCAGGAAAATTTTTATTATTCAGCTGGAAAATCGCGATGGCCTCATCAAAGCGGTCTATGCTGAGCAGCTCATATCCCAGGGCATTCAAGGCATTTTCATTAAAGTCAAACGCGGCGGCTTCCTGTGATTTCAATGCGTAATATTTGTCAACAGCCGTTTCAATACCGCGTTTTAATATGATCTGCTTCAGTACCGGTGACAGGGACTTGTATTTGCGGTGCCGGAGGGATTGAACCCGTTCCAGAAATATCCGCAGAGAAGGGTCGACGGTGATGCTGTTATGTCCGCCCTGCAACTCGTAATATTCATACAGGGCACCTATGGATTTCAGGGAATCCGCCAATTCCCTCTGAGCGGCCGGGATGGCCGGGAAGTAGTCCTGAATACCCGAGAACAGGAAAATGTAGGGCAGTTTTTCCAGCGGGATATCTGAAAAAATTGAGAAGGGATCGTGTTCATTTCTGTATGAACTGTGAAGACGTCCGAAGGCCGCGTTCAGAGAGGGCAGCGCGAATTCATTAATGGGAAATTTCCCGAGAATCGCCTGATCCCGCGGATAGGAAATTGCCCCCGCGATGCTCGCGACAAATTTGAAGCGGCCGGGATGCCGCAATCCCACACTGAGAGCGCCGTACCCGCCCATGGAAAAACCGGCAATAAACTGATTATTCGTGTCAATCGAATATTTGTTCTCAATATATTCGCGCACATCATTCATCAGATAATCCTCAAAACGATCCTGCGGGTTCACACAGGAATTAATCCACCAGGAATTATCCGCCTGAGGCATGACGCAGAGGACAGAATCGCTGTTTGCGTATTTTTCAATATGGGTGCGTGTGGTAAAATAATCATGGTTGATGCTGTGGCCGTGCAGCAGGTACAGAACCGGAATCGGTTCGTCCGGATCATAGCATGGCGGAATGATGACCGACAGGGGCATTATTCGGCCCAGACTTCGTGAGAACAGGCTGTCAACCCGTACTTCGGATCGGCATATACCGGATCCGGCAATTATACAGAACAGTATGACCGTCAATCTTTTTGAATTAAACATGGCGATTCCCTCCCGGATGAAATAAAGTAGGGAAAACGATGTGAATTTTCAAACGATGCTGCGGTATTAACGGCCCTGTGTGAAATGCTTTCAAGAATGGGTCAAAAAATTAACTGATGAAAGGACCTGTTCCGTCACCGGTCCCCGGCGGGGGTACAGCTATGAATGCAGGCGTCGGTATAAGTTAATATGCTGATATGTAGCGAGATACAAGGATGTGATTCAGGAAGGGAACGAAAAAGGGGAACGGTGGTTGATAGTCTCTGTCGGTGGGCTAATCTGTAATTAAAGTTTACAACTCTTCACTTCCTTTATTACAGTCCACCATCTTATCTATAGTTCCGTACACGCTATAAAGTGCTTTGTGCCGAACATTCTGTGCACGTTCGCTGGGCACACCTAATCCCTCAATAGCCGAACCGATAACCCGCTAAGCTTTGGTTGGTCACTGAACCGGTAGATGGCATCGTTGTAGTAGATGAGTAAGCGGTACCATGCGAGGTCTGCATTGTCCTCCGTAGCCGACCAGAAGTGCGCGACGCCGCCCATACCGAGGAAGCTACCATCAGCGTAGCTGCGGATCCCTGCCGGCAACGCGCAAAAGGCGACTTCATCAGTCCCATTGCCGCTATTCTCCCAGCCGCTGGTTGATTTGAGTTTCTTGCCTTCATCTGTGCCCCGATATGTATAATTATTTGCTTCGCTTTGATTCATGCCCAGATACATCTCCAGCTCTTTCCATTCCGCTTCTGAGGGAACATGCCAACCGGAAGGGGCTATTTCAGCATCTTTTATTCCATCTCCATCTGTATCACCATTTACGGAAAACCAATTATATAAAGCTCCATAGGTATCCGCATAACTGATACTGTCATTCTCATAATAACAATAAGCTCCGCTTGTCAATTCAGTCCATGCTGTATTATCTGTTATATTTGGAATTGTAGTCCCGTCTCTATAATGAGTAACTCTCAGATTCTCTGCCATCCACCACTGATTGCCTATTTTGACAGTCTTGTAAACATTCCCATCGAAATCTGTTACCGTACCAGATTCTAATATCATTACAACAGCTGAATCTACTGATATATCACCTTTTGTATCTTTTACTTCCAATCGCACTGTGAAAACACCCGTAGTATCATATTGGTGTGTAACAATAGAGTCGCTACTCCAATCAACATCCCAGATGCCATCACTCTCAAAATCCCATCTAAATTTAAGCTGACTCAATTCATCCTCGAAATCGTTGCTGCTTGAAGCATCAAATGTAAATACCGTACCAACAGACCCTGAACCTGGTGTTACTTCAAATGATGCTGTGGGGGCACTGTTCGGTCGTTCTCCTATGATACAACGCAGCGAAAACCCGTTCTGCTTACTGCCGTAGCTCCGGCCGATGGCATCGTAACTGTAGTCGAGACTGCGGTACCATGCGCTGCTCGTATTGGTCTCCGTAGCCGACCAGAAGTCCGCGTAGCTGCCCACATCGTAGAAGGAACTATAGAAGCTGACGCGGTAACCCGCCGGCAACGCACAAAAGGCGACTTCATCAGTCCCGTTACCGTTACTGTTCCAGCCTGTTGTGCTCTTTAGTTTATTCGCTGCTACATATTCTCCTCCAAGGTAATCCGTCAGTTTTGTCCATTCTGCATCCGTCGGTATATGCCACCCTGCGGGAGCGATATTCCGGCTGTCATCGACCGCATACCAATTATACAGAGCTCCATAGGTCTCTGCATTGCCCGAATCATTATTGTAATAGCACATGGCACCACTGGTTATGCTGATCCAGATGCTGTTGTCTGTCACATTTGGTATCGCTATACCATCTCTGTAATGCGTCACCTTCAGGTTTTCTGCCATCCATACCTGTGTACCGATTTTCACAGTTTTATATAGGTTTCCGTCAATGTCCGTCAATGCACTGGTAATGACGATTTGGAGTGTATCAGTGAACACTGAATTTACCTCTGTGACGGCTAAATATTGATCAAGCACCGAATCCGAGTCCATATCAAACGTAAATAAACTGTCAGCCAAAACCTGACCTGCACCAATTATTTGATACTGTGAAGCCTCATCATTAATGGTTAAACTATCGAGATTAATTTTAACAGACGTTCCCACCATTATACATGTATCTATCCGGATTGTATTAAATCTCGGGATCAGATTCCCTTCGATATTCCCGAAATCCTTGTCCTCATTATCAGAAATTCCAACACGCAATATCAGATTACTTACATATTCTTTAGTAAAACTCAGCTGCAAGGAATCCATTCCTGCGGTTTTAGCCAGACTTCCGCTTCGGCTATTGCCACCACCGGAAATTTGAAGTCTGCTTCCGTCGCCTTTATCAAGCAGCACCATCTTACGGGTGATGGTTTTTGAAGCTGTCCTCATTGAATAAAAATAGACACCGGCTGAAACAAGTTTTCCCCGGTCGTTCACACCGCCCCAGACGGCGGTGTATTTGTCCTTATCAAAAGACTGGGAGGCAATTCTGCGGCCTAAAATATCATAAATAACGAGATTCCCCGGTTCCAGCGAGCGGAATTTGATCTGTGTACTCGGATTGAAGGGATTCGGGTAGTTCTGATTTAATTCAAAGGAGACCGGCATGTCATCCTTTAAGCCACTCAGATCTTCCGAATCAAATGTAAATGCGCCATTGCTGTCAGTGATCATCGTATTAAGTACTGCATCCGCACGTGAAACTTCAATCGTGGCATCCGGAATCGGCCGGCCCATTTTATCAACATAGTTACCACTAAGGGTAAAAGCCATTCCACGATGAACCATTAGCATTAGGACAAATACCGGTAAAAAGCGTTTCACACGTCACCTCTCAATTATAACAATGAACCCAATAGGTATCCGGTGATCAATTTATCAGGAATTATTCAGGATGGCAAGGGAGATGTGGGTATTTAAACCCCGGCTGTCTATGACATTATCCCCTGAGCATCAGGGAATATCTATAGCAGCAAGGTATAAAATGCTTTATACAGAGGTAATTGACTTCGACCCGCCGGCTGGCGGTTCTCATCCCGTATCGTGCTACCAAGTCGGCCTGTCTCCTGAATCCTTATTCCTGAATACGAAAAAAGCCCCGGTCACTGAGCTTGTCGAAGTGCGGGGCTGCGTGTCGAACGCCCCTTCGGGGGTTCTCATCCCAAATTGAAGCACAAAACCGGCCTTGTCCCTTGTAACTTGTTCCTTAATACTAAAAAACCCTGCGATTGCAGGGTTTTGATCTGTGGGCGATGAG
>JBJKQR010000051.1:0-43926 GCA_046735395.1 Fidelibacterota bacterium
GTGTTTATCTATATACTCTCAGAACAGCGTCAAAAAGTATTTCCCGCAAGATGGTTCTCCTGGATAAGGGTGATGGGAATAGCCTCCAAATCAATGGCAATTCACCGTTACAGCGGGGACATCTGGACATGTAATTATTGATTATTCTGCTTCAAGTGAAACGGAATATTCCATTTCAATGACCCAGACAAATGCGGGCCTGGGATTGAATTTCATTTTTTGAAGATTATATCTGACACATCCTATCATACCAGAAAAGAGATGGGGAAGCTTGCACTTCCCTGTCTCTTTCGTTGTCCCGCTGAAGCAGCGGGATAAACTCCGGCCCTATTTGGTACTTCGTCAGGATCGGCTGTCAGAGGACCTGCGTCCGCCAGCCGGAGGATACTTTAGTCCGTCTACTGACGGATGAGCCCAACGAGCTACATAGTATTGATTTTATATCTGATAAATTCCCGTCCCCGGAATGATTTCAATTCCTTTTCACGCTTCATCGCCTCGGATCTACTCCCAAATAGTTCTGTATATATGACAGGGACGGTATTTGATTGTCCAGCCTTTCGTTGCCAGTTCATTGTGGGAATGAAATCTGCTTATTAAATCTGATGTATAACCAATGTAGATCTTATCATATTTCTCGGAGTACAAACAGTATACTGTGTACATATTTATCTCCACATAGCAAAACAGGGAAGCTTGCACTTCCCTGTCTCTTTCGTAGCGGAGGCAGGACTCGAACCTGCGACCTTTGGGTTATGAGCCCAACGAGCTACCAACTGCTCCACTCCGCGATGTCTCTTTCAAAAAGCCCTATAATATAGGTTAAATCCGGACCAATTCCAAACGCAATTTCAGCTTCTTATTCGAATGACAGAGCTCGGATCTTCAGAATTTCATACTGCAGTTTGCCGCGCCGGCTTTCAAATTCGGCGGTCTCCCCCACCTTCTTGTTCATCATTGCCTGGCCCAGCGGCGAAGTGTAGGTCATAATATTGGGAAAAAGTTCCAGTTCATATTCGACAGGCCCCACCAGCTGAAAGATCTCTTCGGCATTCGTCCGGAGATTTTTCGCGGTGACTTCCGTACCGTAGACAACCTGATCACCCTTAATGTTCTTTTCCTCGATGATGCGGGCGCCCAGATATTCCTCCCAGTGTCTCAGGCTCTGAAACAGCATAACCTGCCGTTCCTTCGCAGCATCATACTCGGCATTTTCGCTCAGATCACCTTTAGAGGCGGCTTCACCGATATCCTTGCTGTTCTGTGCAATGTCGAGTTTTATTTTATCAATGCGGTCCAGCAATTTTTCAAAAGTGGATCGTAACAGTACCAATGCCATAATCACAACTCCTGTTCTAAGTTTGGCTGTAAATTTATTTATTTTTCAGTCGGATTCCAATGATTTTGCCCTGGGTCGCATTGCGGATGGAAACGAGCAATCTTTCCTCGTCCTCTTCCCTGCATTCCAGCTCCAGATCAATCTCTTCCCCGTAGGCTGTGTTCCGATCCAGCAGTTCAAAACCCTTCAGGTCACGTTCTATAAGTGTCTGATATTCATATGGATAACGAAATGAAAGCCGGATACCGATTTCGACGGATTGTATCTCGGCGGCAGTGATCGCAGTTTCGGCAGCTTCCGAATAAGCCCTCACCAGGCCGCCTGTTCCCAGCTTCGTTCCCCCGAAATAGCGCGTAACCACACAGAGGATGGAATTCAGCTCATATTTTTCCAGCATATCGAAAATGGGTTTTCCGGCAGTCCCGGACGGCTCGCCGTCGTCGCTGTAGCGAAAGTGGTCCTGTCCGTTCTCCTCCGGCAGCTTCCAGGCGAAACAGTGATGCGTCGCGTCATAATAGCGCTTCCGCAGAGCCTGCAATTCACGCTGTACTTCCTCTTCATCCCCGACAGGAAAACAGCGGGCGATGAATTTGCTGCCCCTGACGACGATCTTTGCTTCGGAATTCTCTGTAATACTGAAATATTTCATTTAAGGATGGTGAACTTTTTCACGAAGGTCTCATCCTCCACCGAAAGTTCCATAAAATAGACACCGGAGGCCACCGGGCCCAGAGTTGTGGCCAGAGGCACGCTTATATTATCGATGCTGCTGACATGATATCCCGAGTCGTAGAGGCGCTGCCCCAGAATGTTGTAGATTCGGTACAAGTACCGGCTTTTTAGGCCCGGAAAACTGATACTCAGAGTCAGCACAGCGCCGGACATGACCGGATTCGGAAAAAGCGCGGCAAAGCGGATGGAGCTCTGATGAAAGACCAGGCGGGCGGTCAGCAGATCCTGCCCGTTTCCTACTCCTCCGCCGATACAGAGAACGGCGCCTCCGTTGAGAAGTCCTGACGGCAGATAGGTCATGCCGCTGCTGATATCCAGACATTCGGGCCCCTTCGGGCCATGATAAACGATTTCGGCATTGAGGTTATCAGTCCCATCCAGTCCCACTTCCATTCTCTGCTGTCCCGATGGAAAGGATAGATTGAAAAAATTCGTGGCCAGTGCCTTGCTCTGCAGTGAAAAGGACAGGGAATCCGTCATCTGGACTTTCAGGGTGTAGGCTTTGGGAATCTGCAGCGCCGGCAATTGTGCTGCATCCGGAATGGGGCTGAGCACTGCGGCATCATCCTGCCCGCAGACCGACAGTGACGCAGCCATATCCGCCAGTGCCGGACTCCAGCCGTCAGAACCGAAATTATGCACGAGATAATTGGTCACGGATTTATAGACATTCTGCTTCATGATGGCAGTCCAGATATCCAGCAGGCTGTTGGGATGCAGGGCTTCCAGATAGATCGTGAACCAGGCGTTATCGTAGGAATAGCTCGGTACCGGATCACCCCAGGTGGTCGAATAGCGCTCGAAATACTGAAAATAATCATTCACTTCCGGAAAGGCCTTATCCTCGAACCAGACCGAGGAAGCTTCCAGGAACCAGACTTCATCGTTACTCCAGGACCAGAGCCCGTATCCGAGCTGAACCACATGGAAAAATTCATGTGCACAGGTCACCCGCAATGCATCATCGCCGTGCCTGTAAAATAGAGCTCCCACAAAATCATTATCAATTTCAATATAACTGGTGTAATCCACAGTCCTGCTGGTCGAGGCCACACCTGCTTCCGGAGTGGTTCCTCCGTAGCCGCCGTCTCCCAGATTCCGGAAATATACATCCGTTTCCGGTGAGGATGCATTATCCACCGGCGGCGCAGAATAGCCCAGTGTATCCACGAGCAGGGAATAGGCATGTTCCAGATATGTTCCGGCATGAAGGATAAAATCCGGAACAGTTCCATCCAGAGTCCGTATCTGCGGTACCGAATCCAATCCGGTATTGGTATAATGAAGCAGGAAATGCCCTGCTGTACTCAGATAGGTCTGTGGCAGTCCTGACGGCCTTCCATCCTTTCCCCCGGGCTGACGGATATCCGTCCAGGGACGCTGTCCGGCCTGAAGTGAAGCAAGGGCCAGCAATAGGGAAAGTAGGAAGAAGATGCGCTTCATTCGTCGGTCATTATTTATTTCTGAAACTGAATTTGACAGGGACGCCGGTAAAATCGTAGGCTTTGCGGAATTCATTTTCCAGAAAACGCCGGTAACTGTCGTCAATGGCCTTGGGATCATTGGCATAAAATCCCACAAGCGGCGGCTTGACGGCAACCTGGGAAACATATTTGATTTTAATGAAACGCCCGTTCTTTGAGGGCAGCGGGTGACGTTCGATTACCCGGGCAAAAAAGTCATTGATTTCCGAAGTCGAAATACGTTTTTCCAGCTTTTCCCGGATCTCAAAGGCCATATCCAGCATTTTGAAAAGACGGATCTTTTCCTGAGCGGACACGAAAAAGAGCGGATAATGGCGAAGCGGCGGATAGGCATCGATCATCCGGAGTTCCAGTTCACGCGCGGTTCCGGTATCCTTTTCCACTAAGTCCCATTTATTGACGGCAACGATGAGTCCTTTACCCCGTTCAATCACTTCATTGGCAATGCGGATATCCCCTTTGCTGAATCCCTTGTCCCCATCAATCAGGAGAATGCAGACATCCGCCTCATCAATGGCTTTCATACTCCGGACAGAGCTGTAAAATTCAATCTGATCCTCAAAATAATTCTTTTTGCGGATACCGGCGGTATCCACCAGTATAACCGTTTTCTGGTGGTAGCGAAAGGAACTGCTGATGCTGTCCCGTGTGGTCCCGGGGATATCTGTGACGATATGCCGGTCCTGATCCAGAAAGGTATTCGCCATGGTCGATTTTCCGGCATTGGGCATGCCCAGCAGAGCCAGCCGCAGATCCGGCTCGTTATCCAGAGCTTCATCCTCGGCGGGCATATAAGACAGAACCAGGTCCAGCAGATCGCCGATAGCGCGCCCTCCGAGGGCCGAAATGAAATTCGGTTCACCGAGACCCAGATTATAAAAGACGTGGATATCCAGCTCCCGTTCAGCATTGTCAACCTTGTTCACGGTCAGGATCACCGGTTTTCCTGCTTTTTTCAGGATGGATGCCACCTCCATGTCAAATTCCGTAGGGCCGGTAAGCACATCGGCCATAAAGATGATGACATCAGCCTCATCGACGGCAATGAGCGCCTGCTTGCGGATATTTTCCTCAATATGATCCTTCGGGTGAATCATGATTCCGCCTGTATCAATGACAGTAAAGCCTCGTCCTGCCCATTCGGATGTTCCGTATAGCCGGTCCCGTGTCACCCCGTCCTGAGAATCCACGATGGCTTTCCGTTTTGAAATCAGACGATTAAACAATGTGGATTTTCCCACATTTGGCCGGCCTACAATGGCTGCGATTCCTCTCATATCTCCCTGTCTCCTAATTCTGTTCGATTTTCTCGATAAGCTTCTCCAGGATCCTGGGAAAGCTGGCCAGTGTTTCCGGAAATTTTTCCATATCGAATTCGGATGTTTGTTTTTTCAATGTTTCCGCCCAGGCAATCAGAGTTTCGTCTTCCTGTGCCTCTCCCAGATCCCGGACCATATCTGCAAATTCCTCAATCTCAGTCAGAATACGATTCCGGCTGACATTTTCCCAGATGGGCATGACATCTTCTTCCAGCATATTAAGCAATTTTATATTATTTTGCTTATTATTATCATTATTTATAATTTTATCTGATATTTTATCAAGCACTTCATCATCCGCTGCAGCGTCTCCGATCAGCAGGGAAATAATTTCGCTCTTCTCGACGCGATGATGTACCAGCGTTCCGGTCTCATCCATATTCCTGCTGAAGCCATCCGGCCCGTACAGATCTTCAGAAACCTGGTCAGGATCCTGCGCTTTTCCGATGAGAACATTGTCCAGACGCACCGTAAATTTGCTGCCGCGGCTGGGAGCGGAATTAACTTCTATCTGCCCGCCCATCAGTTCACAGAGATGTTTGCTGATTGCGAGCCCCAGCCCCGTTCCCCCGAATATGGTGGAATCCTGCTGATCATTCTGGGTAAAGGGTTCGAAAATCCGATCCTTCTGCCCGGATTCGATCCCGATGCCCGTATCTTCCACAGTCATGACCAGACGGCCTCGTCCGCTGCGGCCCTTCTCCTCAAACGCAGCGTGCAGCCGAATATACCCGATATGCGTGAACTTCTCCGCATTGGAAATGAGATTGATGAGAATCTGCTGTACTCTCACCTTGTCAATAAATACGGTGGCCGGTAAACCCGTATCGGCCTGAATGATGAAATCCAGCCCCTTGTCCGTAATTTTTCGATAGAAAATATGACGGATTTCGTTGAAGATTACCTGAAGATCCTCCTCTTCAACTTTGATCTCGATTTTGCCTGACTCCAGCTTTGCCAGATCCAGAATGTTGTTGATCAGCTTAACCAAGGTCTGGCCGCTGGTCCGGATACTGTTCAGAAAATTCAGGCTGTTCGGATCGGAGATCTTTTTCGACAATACTTCCGTAAATCCGATAATGGCATTCATGGGTGTGCGGATTTCATGACTCAGATTCGCTAAAAATTTTGATTTCGTCTGAAGAGCGATTTCCGCTTCCATGCGGGCTTCAACCAATGCCGTCTCTGTTTCCTTCTGCTTCTGTATATCAATCAGGACAACGACATACCCGGACACCTGACGCTGCTGAATACTGACCATAACCGGATGTGGCGCCAGGCCATTTCCTGCTTTGACCAGCAATTCGGAAGACTGACCCGCAACGGATTTGCGCAGCATTTTTTTCAGAGTTTGACGGGAGGAGGCTTCCAGGAGAAGAGGGAAACTCCGTCCGCGCAGTCCTGCACGCTTCAGGAATCCGCTTTCGGCGGCAGCCTGGTTCACATCGCTGATTTTGAACTCTTCATCCAGAATCAGGACGGGAACAGGCAGCTCGTCCATCAAATAATCTGCCATCTCCGGTTTAATCTCCTTTAACGTTGTTCAGCGGGAATAACCTGATTTTTACCGTCCTGTTTTCCCTTGTACAGCGCTTCATCCGCAAGTCTGATGTAATGATTGATATCGTAATCTTCATCATTGAACTCGGAAACACCAAAGGTCATGGTCACCTTCAGATTTTCTCCCTGGCAGTCTACAAACGAAGCCTCAATGGTTGCCCGGAGTTTCTCCGCGACCGTCAAGCCGCCTTCCAGTGTGGTGCCCGGCAGCATCATGAGGAATTCCTCACCGCCCCAGCGGGCGACGGCGTCAATCTGCCGCAGATTGCTTTTCAGGATGGTCGAAACGTTGACCAGTACTGCATCACCGCATTCGTGCCCGTAATTGTCATTAATATGCTTGAAATTATCAATATCCGAGATTATGACCGTGAATCCCTTTTTATTACGGTTGAAACGGCTGACTTCCAGCTGGAGTTTCTCGATCATATCCCGGCGGTTGGACAGGCGGGTCAGCATATCGGTCTGGGAAATTTCCTTCAGCTTCTCGTAGGCACGTTCCAATTTATCATTTTTCTGCTGAAGTTCCCCATTGACCCGTTCCAGTTCATCCCGGCTCTGTTTCAGTTCGAGATGGGTCCGGACCCTCACCGTCAGTTCCGTCCCGCTGAAGGGTTTGGTGATATAATCCACAGCGCCGATCTCAAAACCCTTCACCAGGTCATCCGCTTCGTTGCGGGCCGTGAGAAAAATGATGCGGGCTTCCTGAGTCCGTGGGTTCTTTTTCATCTGGCGGCAGACTTCGTAGCCGTCCATTTCCGGCATCATGATATCCAGCAGCACCAGATCAGGCTGGGTGGCTTTGGCAACCTCCAGCGCCTGATGCCCACTCGTGGCCACGGCAATATCATAATTTTCATTCCGTAAAATATTTGCCAGAAGACTCAGGTTTTTAGGAACATCATCGACTAATAAAATCAGCGGCTTTTCTCTCGACATCTGTGTCACCCTGACGTTTAATTAGTTGAATTTAAAAATATTGGCTCATAAAACAAAGGGTTATGCACGGTGAATCGGGTAGCGAAAACCTGTATTCAGGAATGTTCTTGGGTTGGTGTTCGGACAGCCCGTTTTCCCTCTACCGGAATTCGGCGTCGTATCCGTCTCCCCTGTTTTCCGGTATTGCAGCTGCAATGAATGGGTTTCTAATGGGAAAATATTTCCGGTTGGGCTTCGAATTTTACCCTTCATCCACGGATCTTCGGCTCCTTCGGGAAGTTTATACTGCATAGAATCATGATTTGTTTCAGCGCGACATATCATTAATTATCATGATCTTACGATACAATTATTCAAATAGAACTCGGAGTTGCTGTTAAATGTGAGAAGGAGGATTGGCACAGCATTTGAGCATCTGCCGTACGGAAGAAAAAATGAACGGGATCCAAAAGGGAAATCTTGATATGACAGTACAGGAATTCAGAACAGAACCGGAACAGCCCAGGCGGCTCGGCAAGATCATCAGTACGATCAGCAACAAGGGTGGTGTGGGAAAAACGGTATATTCCATTGAAATTGCCAATCAGCTGAGCCGGCACGGCAAGAAAGTCCTGCTGATTGACACCGATCTGAACACCGGTGATATTTCCATAAAACTGGGCCTGAGGCCAAACGGAACCCTCCTGGACTTCTTCGAGAAGAATATCGATTCGCTGGAACAACTGATTGTAAAGAAATACAATTTCGATCTGATTCCGGGCGCCGGCGGAAGTTTCAAATTCGCCAATATCAATTATTTTCAGAAACTGAAATTCATTAAAGCCTTCAAACAGGTGTCTGAATATTACGATTATACCATTCTGGACCTGGGAGCAGGCATTGAACGGACGACATTGGATTTTGCACTGACTGCGGATTACACAACCATCGTCACCACACCCGAAGATGTGCAGACCGGATATGGCTGCGCAAAGGCCGCCGCTGAAAGAATGTATGAACTGGAAAAGCGCCTGCAGGAAAAGAACGAAGACTACCGCATGAAGACAGAGTTCTCTCCCCTTTTCGTCTTCAATAAAGCCGACGGCGATCTGGCTCATGCTATTTTTCATGCGATCAAGAAAGCGACGGACGTGACCCGTGATAAGTTCGGCATTGAGATACAGCCCCGCTTCCTGGGTTCGGTGGAAGCCGAATACCGGCTATTCGGCAAATCCTACGCCCAGCTGCACACCCCGGTCTCCGTCAAATATCCCTATAGCGGCTCCGGTCGGTCATTTCAGAAAATGGCCTCCTTCTACCTGATGAATGAAGCCGGTGCGCGTTTTACAAAAAAAGAAAGCCCTATTAATAAAATTATGAGATTTTTTACAAATGAGCAGGAAATTCACACCGCACATTGAACTGGAGGCGACAGCCTACTCCCATGCCCCGGCGGATCTCATCATCCGCAATGAATTTGATAAATTTCTGGATTTCAGAAAAGATCAGCGGACGAAGCGAACCCGCATTCTGGCTTATTCTGTCCTGTTTCTGACTCTGATTGCTCTCTTTACGGTCTTTGCTCCCAGACTGTACCGCCTCGCCGTTTCGCGCTTTGATTATTACCGTTCATCGCAGATCGAAAAAACCCTGGGCCTCTTCGGCTATGAAATCAAGGCGTCCGCACTCAACAATCATCCGCTCGATAATATTTACGCCAGTTACTCTTTCGCTGACGACAGTGCAGCGGGACTTCCCGCCCTCTATGCCTACCTCATTCATCGCTGTAATACGGATTATTACGGAAAAACGCTGAAACTGTCGGAAGTTTCGGAAAAACGGCTCTATGCCATGATGCGTCTCGGCAATTTCAACCGGAATGATCTCTGCGGCCTGGATCGTCCGTTTCAGGGTGATGACAGCCAGACTCTGCGTCAATGGCTCCTGGGCCGGGCGCTGTCACACGACAGGAATGCCGAATATTTCAATCCGAGAATCGCTGAACTCTGCGAAGCGCGGGACCTGTATTCAAAACAATTGAAACAGGAGCTGTCCCAGCCTTTTGATGAACATCAGATTCATACACTGCGACGACTCAGCGTGCGGGAAGATATTACACCGGATAATTCACAGCAAGTCATCCTCGGCGTTCTGAAATTCATTCATGAGGATCCGGGCATTCTCGAACATATTTATTACCTGAAGGATGAAATCGCACGAATCAAGAATGAGATAGATATCCGGCTGGGACTCATGAAACTGGCCATGGCATCCGAATTCGGTTTCCGGGGAAATTACCAGGTCTACGGCTGGATGATGGCAGATATGGCCGGCGGAGACATGCTGAAGAAAAACCAGCCTCTGGAGGGCCGTAAAGCACTCTACGATGGCTTGCGCGATCAGTACAAAACCTACAGTGATGCCTACAGTGACACACGCCGCCTCTACTCGGACATCAACCTGGATTATTTCGATTATTCCATCGAGAATCCCATCCGTATCGGCCTGAAAGTCAAGGATGTGGGATTATTCGGTGTTCGGCGCAAAACCGACGGCGGCACCCTGTACGAACATAAGGGAATCGATCTCATGGCAGATCGGGGCACGCCCGTCTTTCCGGTTCGCGAAGGATATGTGGTCAATGTGGAAAAGGATGCAGACGGCCACGGAAATTATGTGGTTGTCTGGCATGACAATACCCTGACCAGTTCCTACAGTCATCTGGATGATGATAAAACTTTTGAAGCCCTGCTGAAACAGTATACCGACGAGGGTGCATTCTGGGTCGGGCTGCAGAGCCGCATCGGTTCGGTGGGTACCAGCGGAAATATTCCCAGAGGCGATCCACAGTACGGTTACTCCCATCTTCACCTGGAAATAAAGGAAAGCTCCATTTACAGGAACCCCTTCCTCATGCTGGCCGATAATATCGCCGTCATTCATTAATAATTACTTCTCACGGTCTGATACCATTTATTATATCGGGAAAATTCAGCTTCACTCCCTTCCCGGCCTGAACCTGTACACTAAAATCCCATTTCCCGTAAAGGAAGAGTTTCGTAGATTTTGCATATGAAATGGGGCTTTCTGACAGGTTTACTGCTGACGTGCACGGTGTTGCAGGCCGGTGATATCATCCATGATTCGGACGAACTGAAAATCGTAAATTCACAGCCCTATACGGGCAGCTGGACAGAAAGTTGGGAGAACGGCAGTGAAAAAGCACTGGGCTATTACCGGAAGGGCCTGAGAACAGGAGCCTGGACCTGGCATGACAACGCAGGACATCTGCTGGTCAGCGGATCCTATCGCCGGGGACTGCGTCACGGACGCTGGGCCTGGTACAGTCCGCAGGGGAAAATGGAAAAACTGCAGAATTACGTGTTCGGCGAACGGGACGGCGACTGGTATGAATTTTATGAAAACGGCCAGGCAAAGCTCCTCATCCGATATGACCTCAGCAGTGATTACCGCACCCATATCATGTGGTATCCGGACGGAACCCGTAAATATTATCAGATCTTTCATAAATCCCGGGAAAGCTACCTGCTGGAAAATGTTTCCACCGAATGGTACAGCAACGGCCGCAAGCGCTACGAGGGTTACTTCAATCAGGGCGAAGCGCTGGGCATGCAGCGCTGGTACTATCCGAACGGAAATCTGATGATCAGCGGGTTTGCGGTCGGGGAACGGCTGCTGGGAGAATGGACGCGCTACAATGCGGACGGATCCGTTTCCGGCACCCGTATAAACCCGGACAATGCCTGGGTCTACGAATGGATTCCCATGAATTGAGCCTTCTCAGGACTTCGTGTCGTCCTGATGGGTCTCCCCGTTTTTGAATACAAGCATGAATTCGTTATCGAGATATTCTTCGTAACTCACATCCACGGCTTCACGGTATTTTTTCAGAATATTCGTGATCTGACTGAATGCGGCTTTAATATTTCCGAAAATCTGGTTTTCCTTTTCGGTCAGGCCATGGAGAGCCACACTCTCCTGAAGCATTTCCAGATTGGCCGAAATAACCATGAGAGGCTGATTCATTTCATGGTTTGTGGTAATACCCATGGCCAGCGCCGTATTTTTCCGCTCCAGCTCCACAATGGCATTCTGGGCGTCCTTCAGCTTCTTGTTGAGCTGAACCAGGGCTTTGTTCTGCAGAATCAGTTCCTGAGTGCGCAATTCCCGTTCCCGCTGAAAGATAAAATGATCGATTGCCTGATACAGAGCGGGAACCAGTTCGCCGCGACTGTTCCAGGGTTTGATGAGATAGCGGTAAATATTGCCTTCGGTGATAGCCGACAGAATGGTATCCGTGTCGGTGAGGGCGGTCAGAATGATTCGGACAACGCCGGGATAGCTTTCCTTGACGCGCGCAATAAGTTCCATCCCGCTCACATCCGGCATCTTCAGATCACTGATCAGGACCGCGATGTCCTTTTTCTCAAGAACTTCAAAAGCCTGGCTGGCCGTATTGACATAATAGCAGTCGAAGGGCTCCTTGCGAAGATCCCGTTCAAGACTTTTCAGGATATTCGGTTCATCATCGATAAACAGAACGCTGTAATGACTGTAATCCGTCACTTTTCCGCATCCAGCAGACAAAAATACAATTGTTCCAATTCATGGGGAGGCAGATCATCATACATGAAATTGAAGATATCCTCCAAATTCTTCAGGCGGCCGCTGTCAAAGGATGTAATAAATTCATTGACGAAGCGAAGGGCATACATGAACTGATTCATATATGCGGCTGATTTATCCGGTGTGTGATGATTCAGCGCCATTTCGACGTTGATCTCCGGGAAATTCCAATGATCCAGAAAGAAGCCGCCGATATCCGCGTGAGTACAGCCGTCGAAACCCATTTCATGTTCTGCCGCATACCAGTCTGTCTTTCCCTGACGTTCCAGATATTTCTTGATCTGGAAATACCTGTCGGGGAAATACTGCAGCAGAACGATTTTACCGATATCATGCAGCACACCGGCAGAGCTGTAATTATTATTGATCTGCTCATTATACTTCAGCTGATAAAAGCGGCTGAGGTAGCGGTTCACCCGGATGCTGTGCTGAAACAGGTCCTGCAGTTCGGTCAGCTGGACGGCGGTCCATTTCATCTGATTGATAACGGATACGGTAAAGACGATATCCTTTACATATTTCAGCCCGAGATGAAGGATTCCCTGTTTCAGATTGCTGATCTCAATACTTCCGTAATAGGCGGAATTGGCAATGCGCAGCACTTCCGTAGTCAGGGATGCATCACGGTGCAGCAGAGCTGAAATTTCCTTGATGGACGCGTCATTATTGTAGGCTTCCATGAATTCCATGTAGATATTGGGAAGAGCCGGCAGGGATCCGATATTCTGTATCACTTCCACCAATTCCTTGCGTCGAAGCAGTTTCCGGTTCTGCATGATATGTTCGATGCGATTCAGCAGAACTTCCCGGTTCCAGGGTTTGGAAATAAAAGCACTGGCTGTTCCATTTGTGATGGCCTTGATCACTTCCGGTTTTTCCACGATTCCGCTGATGAGAATACGATGAATGTCCGGATGGGATATGCGGAACTTTTTCAGGGTTTCTATCCCGTCAATCCGCTGCATCTTCAGGTCGGACATCACAATATCAATCGGATGATCCTCAACAACCTTCACTGCTTCATCATAATTCTTTGCGGTATGGATTTCGATATTCGTACGGAAAAAATCCCGGCGAAAGAGGTGGAGAATACTTTCCTCATCATCAACGACGAGTACATGTCCTATAATCTTTGATTCACCCACGTATTTTCAGACCTTTCTGTTTTCTTCATGATAGGTGACGGGAAGCTCGATAAAAAAACTGGTGCCCTCCCCGACCTGACTTTCCACCCAGATTCTGCCATTATGGCGGTTGACCACAATATCGTAGCTGATGGACAACCCCAATCCCGTACCTTTTCCGGTTTCCTTGGTGGTAAAGAAGGGATCGAATATTTGCGTGATGAGGTTCTTTGATATTCCCGGCCCCGTATCACTGATAACAATCTGAATCGTGTCCCCCAGATTTCGGGTAATAAGGGTAATCAGACCCTTGCCTTCGTTTTTCAGATCAGCAATGGCCTGACTGGCATTTATAATGATGTTCAGCAGCACCTGGCTGATTTCATTTTTTATACATTCTATTTCCGGAAGGTTGCCGTCATAGTCCCGTTCCACATCAGCCACATATTTTATCTTGTTCCAGACCACATTCAGGGTACTGTCCAGACTGTCGTTCACATTCATCGACTGAACCGTACTCTGGGGTTCAAATCTGGAAAATTCACTGAGGCTGGAAATAATGGTCTGAATGCGGCTGAATCCTTCCGCACTTTCGCTACGGATGTCCTCAATATCGCTGTATATGAATTCCATACTGGAATCGGCCTTGTATTGATTCAGTTCGCGGCGGCAGTTTTCCATATCGTCCAGTGAGTTTATACCGGATTTGAAGAGGCCATTCTCCAGCAGGCTGATATATGATTTCATGTCATCCACATAGCGAAGGAGGGCTGAAAAATTACCGGAGACAAAGGCAAGCGGATTATTGATTTCGTGCGCGATACCGGCCGACAGCTGTCCGATGGAAATGAGTTTTTCCTTGTGAAACAGCTCATTTTTAGCTTTTCGAAGCGCCTCAATCTCCTTGCGGCACACCTCCAGCTGTGCTTCCAGCTCTTCCCTGTCCAGTACTTTATGGCGGATGTGTTCCTCTATCTCTGCCCCCTTTGCCACCCAATTCCAAATGGAATTGTTTAAACATAGGAAATATTTTTTTCTTATTAAAGCACTATATAATTTATAAAAGTGCGTGGCGTCACAAAGACTTATTACGAAATTTATTGCTGTAAAAAGGAACGAAACACTTTACCGGAACAGGCTGCATTACTCCGGAAAACCTCACAGAAGAAATGGATTTACCTGAACAGCTGACATTCCTGACAGGAGACAAAGGCTTTTTTTCCTTTTCAGAAAATGGAAAATCAAGTAAATTCAGCGCAATGGATTTTAGCTTAAACAAGAACATTGCGAAGTCAGATGTCTGCCCCTCTAACATTTCATGGAAACAGTTTGGAGTGAAGACATGCATCTGAACCGATATAATAAAATCGTTCTTCCTCTCTTTTTTCTCATGGATCTCTGTATGTTATCCATCATCTATTTTTCTGTGTACTATACCTACTACCATGAATTCACTAAATTTTTTACGCAGCGCTATCACATCACCCTCTACGTGGCTCTCATCGCCTGGGCCTATCTGAGTATAGAATTTGAAATCTTCAAGGTTGAACGCAGAATCGCCATGCGCGGTGCACTCCTGCGTCTATCCTCAGCATACGGCTTTTTCGTTGCCGTGTATTTCGGATTTATCGTCCTCATGAAGCTTCATGGACAGAGCCGTCTTATTTCCATGGCTTTTCTCATCCTTTTCTATCTGGCCATAAATGCTATTGTCATATTCCGTTATCTGTATATTTTTTATTATCGATCGCAGGGCGGAAATACGCTTTCGAGCATCCTGTTTGTTCCGGAGAACCGAAGCAGTTTCAGGCTTGAGGATCACAGGAATGATTTTATTCGGCTCGGGTATTCCGTAAACAGTGTTTTCGGCATCACGGATGGCATGACAGCATCGGAAGTCTACCAAAAGATACGGGATGAAAATTTCGAGATGGCATTCATCGTGGATCCCAGCAAACTTCCCATTGATGTAGATGAACTGGTGGATATCTGCGATAATCTGGGGATACGTGTCCGGCTCATGCCCGGCTATCTGGCAAAAATCGGTAAACGGATGGGGCTGGATTATATCGACGGATATCCGCTCATGGAAGTGAGAAATGAACCCCTACTCTACCTGGCCAATCGTTTTGTAAAACGGCTGGTTGATCTGGTCATTTCCCTGCTTGTCGTCGGATTCATTCTGTCCTGGCTCACCGTGCTCATCTGGATTATACAGCGCTTCAGCGGACCCGGACCGGTTTTCTTTCTACAGTACCGTATCGGCAGAGACGGCAAGGTATTCACGATTTTCAAATACCGGACCATGGTCTGGACGCCGCAGAATGCCCGTCCCTCCTACAAAGGTAAGGATGCCATTACCAGCAAGGATGACCCGCGGATTACCCGGCTGGGAAAATTTCTCCGTTCTACAAATCTGGATGAACTGCCCCAGTTTCTCAATGTTCTGTGGGGCGATATGAGTATTGTAGGACCCCGTCCTCATATGAATGCAGAAGATGAGCGTCTGGCCGAAATGGTGAAAAAATATCCGGTACGGCGTTTTGTAAAACCCGGCATAACAGGCTGGGCTCAGATACACGGCTTCCGTGGCGGCACCGAAGACCTGGGAAAAATGACCAAACGCACCGAGTACGATATCTATTATCTGGAAAACTGGTCCCTGATGCTGGATATGCGAATCATTACAACCACTACCTGGCAGATGCTGACTTTCAATATCCCCAATGCCTACTGATTGGGCCAAGGGACTCAAATAACGAATATTTATACGGGATCACAGTTGAAGAAAATATTCATATATCTGCTTCTGGCATTTTCCCTGCTTCAGGCAGAATCCCTCCGAATCCGGCCGCTGGGTTACGCCGAATATTACAGCAAAGGCGGGGATCTGTCGCTCGAGGAAGATCCGGTGATTCGTGCGGGCTGGGGCATTTCTCTCGCTTATGCCAGGCAGAAGCTCACATTAAATGCAGATTTCAGTAATAACGAATTCTTTGGAATTTCTGCAAAACCATCCGTTTTTTCCCGTTCCCAAGGCATTCCCGGTAAATGGGCCGGCCTGGGAAGCGGTAAGACCTTCACCTATGATCTGTCCCATCTGAAAATCCGTTACGGCCGTGATGATCTCTTCTTCTACGCCGGAAAATTTGACCGGAACTGGGGCGAAAGTTCCTCATCTCTTGTTTTATCCGATAATTCCCCCGCATTCATGCAATTCGGGTTTGTATGGAAAATGCCGGCTCATCTCCGCTATGAGTACATGCACGGAAAACTGCGGTCCCTGGTCGGCGACAGCCTCAGAGCCTCGATGTATGATCAGGTCGGATCCCGTGTTCCGGATGTTGACCGCTATTTCGTTGCTCACCATCTGACCTGGCAGCCGCTGCGCCAGCTCAGTCTTACCGGCGGAGAAGCGCTGGTTTATGCAGATCGCCCGATAGATCTCAACTATCTTATTCCCTTTGTCTCTCTGTGGTCAATGGAGCATTTTGTCGGCGATCTGGATGATGTCATTCTGTTTGCTGAGCTTGCCTGGGCCCCTTTCGGAAAGGCGGAATTCCACGATCAGTCTCAGACTAAGAGCTTAGAAAAAAATGCAGGTACAGCGTTTTCACCCGAATTTTACGCTACTTTTCTCATGGATGAATGGACTCCGAGCCTGACTTTTAAAAAAGCCAACAGGAACTGGTTCGGATATCAGGGAGGAGTACGGGCAGATAACGTGTTAATGACTCATGATTTCCTGCGTCTGGAAGTAAGTTACACGGATTATCGCATTTACCGGCACCGCTGGTCTATCAATGATTTCTATAATCATGGCTATCCGGTGGGATTCTGGGCAGGCCCTCACGCTCTGGAATTCTTTACGGAATACCGCACACATATCGGAAATACGCTACTCGAAATGAAATGGTCCGATGCCCGGAGAGGCGCTCTGACAGCCCAGATGCTGGCGGATCAGTATGTGACCATTCCCTATGAGCAGTTCAGCGGTATTACGGAACATAAACATCTTTTTGAAACCCGGATAACCCGGGCGCTGAGGAAAAATCTGAAAATGAGCATCGGAATTGATATTCTGAACTGGGATAATGCAGATTTCAATCCGGCCATTCCCCTGCCGGCCGATCAGGAAAACCGATACAAAGATATTAAACGGACAAGTATTTTTACCGCATTCTATTATAATCTTTAATTAATACTCCGTGCAGATCACAGGACGCGCAGAATCTCCGGATGAGTGCCCAGCGTCTCGTACAGACTGTTTCGATGCTGTTCATCCACTACGGTCATCACAAGTGTATAACTGACGAAATTTGACTTTTTGCTTTCATTGCTGAATTGCAGCTCATGGGGCTGCAGATCAAGAATTTTTTTGACAATGGGTTCAATCACTGTTTCGCTGCGGCAGATAAGCTTGAATTTCCATTGGGTTGGGTAGCGGATATCCGCCTTGCCTTCAAGTTTCATATTCGTTTCTCCATGGGAAAATTACGGAAGCCGGCTGATGAAATCAATCAGAATGCCCCCGTGAACGCAGGTAAGCACATTTGTACAAAATTCATACATATTCCGGCTTTACTCTTTTATCAATATTCGTTAGCTTTGCGAACATACAAAGTAAGGAGGTTGTCTTGATTAATGCAATCTGGCTGTATATGATTATTATTGGAGTTGGTGTAGCGTCTTTCCGGAGTCTGGGACTCGGCTGGGAAGCAGGCGTCGGACTCCTTTTCGATCCCAGTTTTGAGCCCTTGCGGGAGCTGACGAAGGCCGTCTGGGACGGAGCCGAATTTGCCGTTACCCTGGCCATCGGCCTGGTGGGTATCATGGCACTGTGGCTGGGAATTATGAAAATTGCCGAGGAAAGCGGCCTGGTAAAGGCTCTCGGCCGTGCTCTGAAACCCGTGATGGTCTGGTTGTTTCCGGAGATTCCCGTTGAACATCCGGCCATGGGTGCCATCATCATGGCCATTGCAGCCTCGATGTTCGGACTGGGAAATGCCGCC
Source organism: Fidelibacterota bacterium (assembly GCA_046735395.1). Classification (GTDB taxonomy): domain Bacteria; phylum Fidelibacterota; class Fidelibacteria; order Fidelibacterales; family DSDE01; genus JBJKQR01. The sequence continues at coordinate 18,136 of JBJKQR010000051.1, forward strand.
ACGCCTCTGGGACTGAAGGCCATGGCGGAAATGCAGAAGCTCAACAAATATAAAAAAGTCGCCACGGATGCCATGTGTACCTATATGGCCATGTCCACCTCCAGTGTGACCATCATCCCGGCAACGATCATCGGTATCCGGGCCGCGGCGAATTCGTCAAATCCCTCCGAAATTATCGGGCCGGTTGTTCTCGCCACAGGCGTATCCACATCTGTCGCCCTGATTGCCAGCAAACTCCTGCAGAAACTTCCGCGCTTCCAGGTTGCCCGCTTTCTCGAACCCGGTGAAACCCTCGAACTCGAAGCAAAGGGAGAAGAATAATGTTCAGAGTCATTGTTGACGGTATATCCGTTCTCGCCATTCCCCTCATTCTGGTGCTGATTCCTCTCTATGCATACAGAAAGGGTGTAAAAATTTATGAAGTCTTTGCCGAAGGCGCCAAGGAAGGCTTTGATGTGGCGCTTCGCATCATCCCCTTTCTCGTTGCCATTTTTCTGGCCATATCCATTTTCCGCTCCAGCGGCGCCATGGATATTCTCACCAAGATCCTCTCCCCCATTACCAAATTCATCGGAATGCCCGGTGAAGTCCTGCCTCTGGCTTTCATGAGGCCCCTGTCCGGCAGCGGTGCACTGGGCATCGTGTCCGAGCTTGTGGGGACCTACGGGCCGGATTCACTGATCGGACGGATGGCATCGGTCATGATGGGATCCACGGAGACGACCTTCTATATTCTGGCCGTCTATTTCGGTTCCATCTCCATCTCCCAGACACGTCATGCCCTGCCGGCCGCACTTCTCGCCGACCTCGCAGGCATGATATCCTCCGTGATCATCGTTCATCTGGTATTCTATTGAGAGTGGGAATATAAACAATCTTCAGCTGCTGCAGCGGCTGATTTGAACTATTTGAAACCGGCGCCCATAACGCCGGTTTTTTTATACCTGTATTAAATCAGTTTTTTACTTTGCGGTAATTGGTGAGAAATACACCGCCGATGACAGCCAGAGCCGAAATCCCGGTAATGAAATACACTTTTTCGTGATAGATGGAAATGGAAAGGATATAGGCGCTGACCGGAACCAGATTGATGAAAATTCCTGCCCGGCTCACACCCAGTTTACGAATCCCGTCATAATACCAGATGAAGCCCATCACGGTGGCAAAGATTCCCAGATAGGACAGCATGGACCACTGAAACAGCGAGAGCTTCACCATCGCAACGGCCAGGCCGAAATGCAGTGCCGGGATGAGCAGCAGCCCTGCTCCGAAAACGGCGGAATAAAAGACAGAATGCAGCGGTGACAGGGAATTCATGGCATATTTTCCCACCAGGCTGTAGGTTACCCAGGTCACGACACATCCGAAAATAAAAAGTTCTCCATGCCCCATCGCTCCGTGAAACAGCTGTGAGAAATCACCCCGGGAAATGAGCAGCAGGGCGCCGCTCACCGACAGGATAATTCCGAATACATTGACGCGGGCCAGATATTCCCGGAAGATCAGTGCAGAAAACAGCGACAGAAAAACAGGGTTTGTGGCCACAATCAGAGAAGCTCGTCCCGCATCCACGGTCTGCAGGCCAAGAAAAAAGAAAATATTATAGGCGGCGACGCCTGTCATTCCCAGAAGCAGCATGACCGGAAAATCTCTGCGGGTAAGCCGCGGCAGCCGTTTTTCCCGGGCCAATATCAGGATGAGCATGACCAGTGAAGCGATGGCGAATCGCAGAAAGGTGGCCGTCACAGGATGCACATCATGGGAAATGCTTTTAGCAGCCACAAATGTACCGCCCCAGATGAACATCGTCAGGGTAATCTTCAGATAAACAACGCTTTCTTTCTCTTTCACTTTTCCTCCTGCGGACATGGCGGGTTGTTAGTCATGTCAGTGAATTTACTCCCAATTCCACATAATTTCAATAATTGAAAATTTACCTATTCACGATATGAGCGGTTCACAGTGTGACCGAACCCAGTGCAGACAGGAAGTGCCCGTTGACCCCGCTCACAAACTTACCGGCGAGGATTTTTTCCCTTTGGGAATTGGTGTGAACTTTTTATTTTCCAATTATAGAAACAAACGGGTCCAAAGGAGAACATCATGAAAAAACCGTTAAATATCCTTCTTACCTTCAGCCTGCTGGCCGCCCTTATGACCGGCTGTTCAAACAGCACGGCCCCGGACACGACGGCTCCCGCTACGCCGACCGGGTTTCAGTTTGATCCCGACTCCTCCAGCGACGGACAGCTGAAGCTGGTCTGGGACCGGAATACGGAATCCGACATAGACGGATATATCCTCTATCGCTCAGTCGGCTCGGAAAGCGCCTATTCTGTATTGAAGACTGTCTCGGGAGTCACCGGATATTCGGACCGGGGACTGGATTATACAACAGACTATTTTTACAAGATGACGGCCATCGATAAAAGCGGCAACGAAAGTGATGCGACCTCATCCGTACATGCCAGGCCGGCCAATATCAACACACCCGCCCAACCCGCATTTCTGACGATCAGCGGCAGCAATGACGGTGCACTCAAATCCATCCTGCTGCTCTGGACGGCCAATCATGAAGCGGATTTCGATCATTATGACCTGTACCGCAGCACGGATATGATTTTTCTCGCTGACTCCTCCACTCTGCTGGCACCCTCCGGCGTCACAAACTATACCGATCGGGATATTGAGGTGAATGTCAGGTATTACTACCGCGTCGTGGCCGTGGACAAAGGCGGTCTGCGCAGCAATGTATCCTCTCAGGCCAATGATATCGCCCTGCCCCAGCCGGTCCTCGTCTCTCCCGCCAGTGCAGCGCTTGTCGCGACCGGACGTCCTGTCTTTGAATGGGAACGGGTTGATGAAGCGGTCAAATACAGTATTTCCATCAAGACCAGCAAATATTCGGGTGAAATCTGGAACTCTGATGTGGATCAGAATACATCCGGAAACGTGAGCTACTCCTATCCGTCCACACAGCCCGCACTGGCTGCCGGCACCTATTACTGGTCCGTGGTCACCTATTCAAAGGACGGCGGATCTGCCAACAGCGAATGCGAACCGCTGGGATTCGTGATTTCAGCCAAATAATCAGTTGAACCGAAACTTGGAAAAGATGGTCCGGACGGATCATCTTTTTTTTTCATGAATAAATTACTCATCCTGAACATTGATCAATTTCCCGAAGATGATATCCTGGGGAGATACAGGCAATTTTTCTCGGATTACAAGAAACCGCTGCTGGATACGCTTCCAAATCCCTCATCATCTCTCCGTCTCATCGCGGATCTGTTTCTACGCTATGAGCTGTATATAGAATGGGAATTGGATCCGGCCCGGAGTGAAATTCAGACAGATGTGCTGGGCAAACCCTTCGTTCCCGGACTGGAGCAGCACAGTTTCAACCTGTCCCATACAACTGACAAGATCGCGCTGCTGCTGTCCGACAAACCCTGCGGAGTGGATATAGAAAGCAGTGAGAGAGTACTGGCCGAAGAAAAACTGGTACGTCGATATTTTCATGAACAGGAAGCCGGCACCTATTTCAATCTGCCTCCTGAGCGCCGGCGCAGCTATTTTTTCCGAATCTGGACCCTGAAGGAAGCCTATCTCAAGGCCGAAGGCAGCGGAATCCGACGTCAGCTGAAATCCATCGGCTTCCGGCTGTCATCCACCGATAATTCGGTAATCCTTGATACGGACAGCCAAAGCCCCTGGATTTTCCGGATTTATGATGACCTGCGTTATTCCCTGATCTGTTCCACCGCGGTACAGACGGAATTCATTCCGGAAAAAAGCTGTATTCATTACTCAGATATTGAAAGAGATTTACTCGCCTGCTTCAAATAATGTCCGGTAAGGCCGGGGAATGGACATCGGTTTCCCCCGTTCATTCACATAGACCAGCGTCGTATGTGCTGTCGCTACCCTTTTTTGATCCTGATTCAGCACCTCATAGGCAAAGACCAGCGAACTTTTTCCCATTTTTTCCAGAATTACCCGGATGGTGAGCAGATCACCGAAAAAAGCGGGGAAATGATAATCAATGGAGACCGATGCGATGACCGGCCAGCTTTTCCATTCATCGAAATGCCGGAAGGACAGGCCGTTGACTTCGAGAAAATCGCCCCGGGCCGCTTCCAGATAATTGAGGAAATTGGCATTGTTCACATGGCCGAAACTGTCCAGTTCATAACTGCGGACCTTGACCGTCGTCGTGAATTCATGCAGAGGCATGATCAGTCTTTCACTTCCGGAAAGAGCAGGATCCGGTTCTCCAGTGTCATTTCCACGTCCGCCCAGGTCTGGGCAAAGATCTCGTGATCCGTCTGAAATATTTCAAGATATCGATCATGCAGATACTGATATAATTCTTCGGCAAAGGGATAGGACACGACAGCCAGATCACCCACGAATTTCAGGGTTGCGGCCAGATCCTTTTCCATCATTTTTTCCAGAATTTCCCGGCTCTGGTCGGGAAAGTGCTCGATATGCGGTGCAAGTCTCTCAAAAACAACGTCCTGATCCAGGACAGGTGCCCACAGGGACAGGTTCGCCAGACGCCGGTCCGTTTTCCTTTCGGAAGATAGGATGGCATTCTGTGCTTCAGGACTGAATTGACGGATTCCCAGACCGTGGATTTTCATGAGTATTTCCACGACCTTCGTCGTGTCCTTTTCGGACAGACGTCCGAGGGCCTGAGCGATCATTTCCGGATCTTCCACACAGGTCTGAAGCGCGTAGAACTGTTTCATGCTGATATCTATCGTATCACTTTTTTCATGTTCAACCAGAGACTCCATCAGTTTTTTCAGGCAGGGGGTTTCAAGAATATTCAAAGATTCGGCCTCCCGTAGCTTTTTGCAACTGTTTCAGCATAATTCTGCAGTTCGGATTTTTTTGTTTTGCGGTCCCAATTCAATTCTCTGGCCATAATATCAACGATTTTTTCTGCAATTGCAACTCCATTACCATCATCAAAAAGCAGGAGTGACAGGCGTCGCCACATGATATCCTCAAGCGTCAGCGCCATTTCGTGATGAATCTGATAGAGAATTTCGCCCTGGAGAATATCCGACTCGCCTATATATCGGAAAGCACTTTCGCCAAAACGGGCAATCAGCGTGAAATGGGTTCCGTACAGAGTGATGAGGCGCTGCACCGTGCTTTCCCGGATTGTCCATTCCCGGGCATAGTATTCACTGTTTTCGCGGATATACTGATCAATATTACGGATATTCCCGCCCCAGAGCGGAGAGTCGGCTCCGGTCCTGTCATCCGGAAGAGAATGACCGAATTCCGGATTCCGTTTCAGCAATTCGCGAATAATCCGGATTCCCATGAGCCGAAAGGTCGTCAGCTTTCCTCCGGCAATACTGAGAAACCGATCATCGTCCGCCAGAATCTCGAAATCCCTGCTCACATCGGAAGGATCACCCTCGGCGCCGATCAGCGGCCTCAGGCCAGCCCAGGCCGAAATGATATCCTGCCGCGTCAGCCTGGCCTTGTCAAAACTTGTGTTCGCGGCTTTCAGCAGATAGTCCACATCCTCATCATCTGCAAAGACCTCATCCGGAGTCTCGTGATAATCCGTATCCGTCGTTCCCACATAGGTATATTTCCCTTTCGGAACGGTAAAAATCATTCTGCCGTCCTCACCAAAAATCACAACTGATCTATGCAGAGGAAGCCGTTCCCTGCTGAAAACCAGGTGGATCCCCTTCGTCGGCCGGAGAATTTCATTTCTGTATCCGGCCAGTTTCCGGATGGTGTCGGTCCAGGGTCCTCCGCAATTCACAACAGTTGCAGCAGAAACCGTATAAAATTCATGAGTCAGGACATCCCGAAGATGGAGAATCTTTTCCTTTTCAGCATGATCCAGACTGACCAGGCTCAGGTAGGACAGCGTATGAATCCCCGCGGCTTCGGCGCTCTGAATCGCAGCCAGCGTGAGGCGGGCATCATCCACGAGACAATCATGGTAAACAAAACCGCCTGTCAGCTTCTGCCGGTTGATCTGCGCTTCCTCCTCCTCAAAATTCCTCAGCGTCCACTGATGGTGGTGGCCGATTCTGCGGGATCCGGCCAGCAGATCGTAACCGATCATACCGAGCTTCACCTCAAAACGGCTGTTTTTACTGAATTCATAGACGGGATAGACGTATTCCTGAACGTAAACCTGATTGGGCAGAAGGTTCAGAAGAATTTCCCGTTCAGAAAGGCTTTCCTTGACCAGCCCGAAATTCATCTGCTGCAGGTAACGCAGGCCGCCATGAATCATCTTCGATGACCGGGAAGACGTTCCGCCGGCGAAATCCCCTTTTTCAACCAGCAGTGTTTTCAGGCCTGTACGGGCGGCAGCGAGGGCCGTCCCCGCACCGGTTATGCCGCCGCCGATAATCACCAGATCATAGTGAGCACCGTCCAGCTTCGCAAGCCGGTCACGTCTGCTGTATGCTGAGAATTTCATCCGAAAATGCCTTTCCCTTTTAGTGTAATATAATAAATCCGCACTATGAATCCTTCAGATGAAATGCCGCCGGCTCTCATATTTCACAAATTTGCCGTGACCAGGCGGAAACCCATTCATCCTGAAATGGGACTCAGATTATTTCTGTCGTTTACCTGAATTATTTAAGAAGATTAAAGACCTGAGTAGTCAGATTTCCTGCTATGATATCAGAAGGATTGAATGTAAATTTCGCCTCGTGAAACGGCTGGACTCGGAACAGGACAATTTTTGAAGCAGAATGATTAAAACACAACTTGATGAACTGATAAACAAGCTGCTGGTGTACGGCAGCGTAGTCGGTGTGATGTTGGTAGGCCTTTCCCTGTGGCGCTTGCCGGCCATCGGACTGCAGCCCGGAATGATTATTCAGATTGTTGTCGGTATCGGCATTGTCATTATGGCCCTGGCGAGAACCCGGATCAGCTACCGGACAAAGGTGATCTCTCTTGTCCTGGTATTCTTTTCTCTCGGTACCGGTGCCATGATCACAGCCGGCTTCATGGGGCTGGGAATTGAATTTTTCACTCTCAGTATCATGTTCTCCACACTTCTGCTGGACCGGCGCTTCAGCCTGCGCTACACGGCTCTCGTTCTTGTCGTACTTGTTCTGATCTGCTACAGCGTCCTGTCCGGGTATCATGTCTATAAAATAGATTTTAATTCCTATATCCACTCCACCCTGCTCTGGGTCATCAACCTGTCCAGCTTTATTTTTCTCGGTATTGTGGCCGCCTTTGTCTCGGCATCGATTCTCGATATGCTGCGGAAAAACAATGAGAATCTGCATGTGATCAACCGTGAGCTGAAAGAGGAAATCGTCGAACGGAACAAGGTGGAATCCGACCGTAAGACGCTTCAGGGGCTGATTCCCATCTGTTCAAACTGCAAGCAGGTCAGGGATGACAAGGGTTACTGGAACCGTATCGAATCCTATATCCGTGAACATTCGGATGCGGATTTTACCCACGCGCTCTGTCCGGAATGCGCCAATAAACTGTATCCGGAAATATTTCCGACCATCATGACAGATCCGGAAGAAAATGTCTGATTGCTGATTTTTTTATAAAAATAGTTTAATGAATTAATACTATCACCAGACCCGCCGATCCAGTATCGCATCCATGAGCCTGCTGGTTTCCGCGGCAGTGGTTCCTGTGGAGGGACATAGTTTCTGTCCGCTCAGCACCGAGTTGACGATTTTCTCGATCAGCGGCTGCTGAATATGTTTCGGGTGAGGTATATTCAATTCTTCATGTCCGTCAATGGTATCAACGATGACGGGATTGTCAGCAAAGGTGGAAAAGCGGACTTCGCCCCTGTCACCGACGATGACGGTTTCATCCCGATTCGTATAGGAAGCGAAATTCCACACGCCGGTCACCTGAACTTTGTTTTCCATGAGCAGATGATAGGAAACCGCATCCTCGGCATCATAGGCACCGGCTTGTCTGTCTGCAAGGCCTCTCGCCTTCCGGACCTGTCCGAGAAGATGCTGGAGAAGATCGAGATGATGGGAGGTCAGATCACAGAAATACCCACAGCCGGCAATTTCCGGCTTCACTCTCCAGTTTTCCGGAAGACTGTCGCGATCCGAAAGCTGTCTCTGAAACACCGTATTTACAAAACGGACAGTCCCGATCCAACCGCCGCCAATGTTTTCGCGGATGGTTTCAAAACGGGGCAGCGCCCTACGGTAATAGGCAACAAAAAGCGGGACCTTATAGCGTCTGCAGACATCGATCATGTGCAGACTTTCTTCATAGGACCGTGCCATGGGTTTTTCCACATAGACCACCTTGCCGGCCCGGGCGGCCGCTTCCGCGTAGAGGGCGTGTGTATCCGGCGGAGTGGCGATATAGACGGCATTGATCTCATCATTCGCCAGAAGTTCCTCTGCTGATGTGGTCCATGTCCCTACCTTATGCCGTTTCGCATAATCCCGGGCAGCCGCTTCATCACGCCGCATGACCGCGGCCAGCTTCGAATTCGGAACTTTATTGAAGGCCGGCCCGCTTTTTACTTCCGTCACCTTCCCGCAGCCGATAATGCCCCATACTACTTCATCGATTGCTTTCATGATTCCGCCTCTCCCGGTTCAGTCTGCTCTACATCCCGATCTGATCTGCAATGGATTCCATGGCTTCGATAGCCAACGCAATGAATTCATTCCGTTCCAATGCGCATTTATCAGTAATATCTGCAATGAATTCCCGGCTCACTGCAGCCGCGAAACTCCGGTCTTTCAGCTTTTTCACAATGGATTTCACCTGTGTGCCGGCCAGTTTCTTCTCCGGCCGCAGTATGACATAGGCGCTGATGATTCCGGTCAGGTTCTCCGCGGCAGCGAGACAGTAATCCAGTTTGGATTCCCGTTTTCCGGCACTGTTTTCCAGCCCTTCCGTATGCGCCAGAATAGCTTTGAACATTACAGGAATCTCGTACCCCTCCGCTTTCAGCAGCTCAATCGTCTTTTTCCCATGGCCCACATAATCTTCTCCGATCATATCCATATCCAGGTCATGGAGCAGCCCGCAGATTTCCCAGAATGCCTCATCCTCTCCGAAATGCGCCGCCAGGGCTTTCATAATAACCGCTGATTCAAGACTGTGCCGGATAAGGTATTCGGTTTTCAGATAGCGGTGCAGCACAGTTTCTGCTTCAAGTCGTGTGATGCTGTCTTTCATCGTTTATCCATCCTATTTAAACATTTCAGACCAATATTCGTCCGGATATGCATCCTGAAGGCTCCGGATCCGTTCCTGTTCACCTGATTCACGGAGCGCAGCGGATTTCTGTTTAATAAATTCCTGCGGGCTCATCACCTGATGCCGGCCCCGCCTCACATAATCTGCCACCGCTCTGTCCTTCGTCACAACGGTTACTTCGCTGCCTTCATAGCGCTCGGATAATTCCTTGAGAATCCCGTCGGCCTTCGCATTGCTTGTATCAGAATAATAGATATCAATACCCCGTATTCGCGTCCGGCTCCGTTCCTGTCCGTCAAAAACGATAATGAAACGATCCTTTTTTTTCCCGGGCAGACCGGCAATACTGCCGATAAAGGCATTATGACGCTGTTCCGTTTCGGGAAAATCCTTTACCATTCCCAGATCATACATGATATTATAGGCGTCAAGCAGATAAATCATAGATAGGTCCTGATTCCTTCCTCGCAGAGTTCAGCCACTTTCATGATTTCTTCAGCAGTATTATAGAAATGAATGGCAAAACGCAGAGTGCCTGAGCGGTAACTGCAGTGAACATTCCGATCCTGCAGAAAGCTGAATATCGCTTCAGTCCGGTGGGCATTATCCATCTGTACGCTGATGATGCCGCTGCCCTCGCCCTGTCCCCGGGGACTGTTCATGATGAATCCCAGAGCGGAAAGTGCTTCAATGAGTAAATCACCCAGATCCAGAATATGCCGGCTTGATCCCAGCGCCAGTACCTGATTCAGCAGCCGGGTGGATGCAGCGAGAGCAAAGACAGCCACCGTGGACAGCGTACCTGTGGAAAACCGTTCCGGGCCTTGCCGGACAGGCTGATCGATATTAAAAAAATCAAAGGGTTTTTCGGCCGCGAGCCAGCCCTGCACCGGCGGATTCAGGATCTGTTCAAACCGTTCGGACAGGCTGAAAAAGCCCAGTCCCTGCATTCCCATGAGCCATTTCTGAGCTCCGCAGGCCAGCAGGTCAATACCGCAGGAGGCCATATCCAGATCAAAGGCCCCCAGCCCCTGTGTGGCATCCACCACGAAATAAATATCCCTATCACGGCAGAGGGCGCCGATTTCTCTCAGATCCGCACGGTATCCATTCAGAAACTGCACCCATGACAAGGTAAACAGCTTCGTGGAAGGCGTAATAGCCCGTTCAAGTGTATCTGTGGTGATACGGCCGTCTTCCTCCTCCATAAACGTGATACGCACACCCTTCTCCCGCATCTTCAGAAAAGGATAGACATTTGCGGGAAATTCCCGGCGCGGAATCAGAATTTCATCACCTGCTTTCCAGTCAATGCCCGATGCGGCCAGAATCAGTCCCCAGCTGGTATTCGGCACCAGGCCGATATCCGCCGGAGTCTGCCCGGTCATAGCAGCCAGTCCCGCCTTGGCTGCCCGGATCTGCTCCTGCATATGCAGCCATTCGTCACGGTCTCCTTTTTCGAACGCCTCCGTATAGCTCCGGATATTCTCTGAAACCGGCCGGCTATAGGGAGACACGGCGGCATGGTTCAGGTAAATGCTCTCCCTGCAGACTGGAAAAAGCCCCCTGTAGGGATACGGATCAAAGGGCTTCATCACCACCGTTTTTCAACCTTTCCTTGATCTGCAGCCGATACTGCAGGCCGGCTTTCTGCAATTTTTCCTCAATGAGAGACTGTGAGCATTTCAAACGATCATAATCAATGGATAATGATGCGGAATCGGGGGCAACGGTAAACAGCAGAATACCATCCAGAGCAATCAGATCCTGTTTCGCCTGAATGATCTTCGCACTTTCCTTTTTAATGGCATAACCCAGCCTGTTCACCGGAGATCCGCAGCCTCCAGAAAAGACCAGGGCAGTGAGGAACCCGGACAGAAGGGCCGTTTTCAGACGCACAGCTCACCATCCTTCATGACACAGGTGTCATCAAACCATATGCTGGGTTTAAATACAATCATATCGATATGCAGAACACTGGGATTTTCACCCCCATCATAGGAGGTGTTGTCTCCCACCGCAATATGACAGGTTCCGTACACTTTTTCATCCTCAAGAATCACTCCGCTCACCTTTGCTCCGCGATTCGTACCGATGGCAAATTCTGCAATGAACGATGCATTCTCATTGCCATCCGTTTTCCTGGCATCCTCCAGCAGGCTCCTGAACCGTCGTCCGCTGTCCGAATCCTGTATCCGGACTATATGCCCCTTTTCAAACATCATTTCCGTTGCCTCGGTAATGATATCGCCGCAGCGGTCCACCACCAGCCGTCCCTCCGCAGACACCGGAGCGCACTCCGTTTCCCCGTCGGGCAGATTGCTGAATTCGCCCTTTTCCAGCATACGGCCCGTGCTCACAGAGGATCGGTTTCCCAGGGTTATCCTGAGATCCGTACCTGACGGAGAAGTAATACGGGCGGATTTGCTCTTGTCAAACCAGATCTGAAGACTGCGTGACAGATTTCCGATTTCCTCGTAATCCGCATTCATTCCCCGGATGAAAATATCCTCGGTGATACCCGGCATCGACGCGATCCTTGCTCCCTTCTCCCGGCTGGCCCGGCGCCGTGCATCCGTATGCGATATGCTTTTCACCGTGGCTGCAATCACTATATCTGCCTCCATCATGCTGTCACCTACCCATTTCGGTGGCTCTTCCCCATTGATATTTCCAACCGGATAACAGATCAGACGGACATCTTCACTCAGCTCCTGTGCTTTGTCGAACAGGGCGCTGCCAATGGATTGCTGAGGGGGGTTCACCACAATCAGGACTCGTTCATTTTCTTTCTGCCCGAGGCATTGCCGAAGGGCTGTTTCGGACGCAATTAACAGCTTTTTATCTGGATTCAATGTGATTCTCCTCACTTCTTTGAGGCGAAAATATTCATAATCGCGATCTTTCACAAGTGAATTCAGGGCTAAAGCAGCTCTCTTCCGGTGTTACTTTACGCCGCATTTTCATATTTTTAAATGAGTTATTCGGTTTAGTATTATTTTTTTTGAAATCATCTGTACTGGATATTTTACTTGAATTAAAACATTTTATTTTGGATATTCGGCACAGAAAAAAAGAGGATGTAAATCGACGTGAGAAAATATTTTTTTATGATTTTTGCCCTGCTTCTGACAGCAATGCCGGTCTGGGCCCAGATAATGTCTGTGGACGTTTCCGAACAGGCAACCATGATTGAGAGAGTTCTTAAATATGACCGGGCTCTGAATGACAGGGCCGGCGACACGATTGACATTTTATTTCTTAATTTCCCCGGAGATGCGACGATCAGTGATGCGGACGCAACCACAATGATGGATGCTCTCGATGTCCTGGCCGGAAAAAGCATTAATGGGCGCACGGTTCAGACTCATCGCCTGAACTGGACGAACCAGGCGGATCTGAGTGCCTTTGCCAAGGCCAATTCCATTGAAGTTGTATATCTGCTCCCTGCTGATAAATCAAATATCAGGCCGGTTACCACCCTGGCGACTGAAATTAAAACGGTTACCATCTGCGGAATGATTCCCTACCTCACCGAATATGTGAGTATCGCCATTGCCAAGGCAGGGCCTATGACAAAAGTTTTTCTCAATCCCACCCAGAGCAAGAGTGAGGGTGCGGATTTCTCTGCGGATCTGATGAAAATTTCTCAGATCATCAAACCCGGCTAATCATTACCGGTTTTCGTCTTTAGCCAGTTAACCAGGAGTTTTCATATGTCGGATATTTTGAAGAATCTATCGATTAAAGCAAAGTTAATAACGGTTTTTACTTCAATCATCGTCATATTTGTCCTGTTTATGACCCTGTATTTCCCGTCAAAAATGTTCAACAGTGAGCAAAGCGCGCTGTTCGACCGCGGTACGGATATCGGCAACCTTCTGGCCTATTCCATCACGGCCGGCCTGGAATTTGAGGATCCCTACAGTGTTCAGTCCGCTCTGAACGGTATCCGGGAAAAAAAGGATCTGGCATTTCTGGTCGTCTATGATATAAACGGCAAAGTGTACGATCAGAATAACCCCGAAGCATTTGCGGATCTGAAACTTCCGGATCTCGATACCACGTCCGTTGTCTGGGATGAAAAGGGAATGTGCGTCGTGGGAAGTCCGGTTCTGTCCGGAAACAGTCATATCGGAAATCTGTATATCGGATTGCGGGAAGATAAATTGTACGCGCACAGTCAGGCAAACCGGTTTTCCATCATCATCATAGCGATCCTGATTATTGCCGTCAGTATCGGCCTGGGTTCTTACACTATCAGCCGCTCACTGGCTCCGGTTTCGAATATCGGCCACTTCATGAAGACGCTGGCAGATGGTGAAGCTGATCTGAGCAAGCGGATCAATATTGACAGCAGGGATGAAGTGGGCCGTCTGGCCAGAGCCTTCAATACCTTCATCGCCAAGCTTGAGCAGGAAAAAGACACGCAGAAGCACATCCAGCTGGGTGTGCGGAATTCCGTCAAATATCTGATGACGATCAGCGACAAGCTGGACAGCCTCAGCGGCACTGTTGAACAGCAGGTACTCAAACTCTCCGACGAGTCAGAACATGTTGCCAGTGCATCCAACCAGATGGCCATCACACTCGATACCATTTCCACTGCAGCGGAAGACAGCAAATCCAATATGAATTCCATTGCCACCGCCACCGAGGAAATGTCCATCACCATCAACAATATCACGGATAATACGGCCAATGCCCGGAATATCACGCTGGAAGCGCAGAAAAACGTGAACGAAGCCAGCCGCAATGTGGAGGAGCTGGCCGTCGCCGCCCGAGAAATCTCCCAGGTCACGTCCACGATCGTGGAGATCGCCGACCAGACGAAACTGCTGGCCCTGAACGCCACTATCGAAGCGGCCCGCGCCGGTGAGGCCGGGAAAGGTTTTGCCGTCGTCGCCAATGAAGTGAAGGATCTGGCACTGCAGACCAATAACGCCATCGAGGACATCAGTAAGAAAACAGCAGCGATTCAGAGTTCCACAGACAGCACCATTCAGCAGATTCGCGATATCTCCGAGGTTATGACCAATGTGACAAATATCATTACGGACATATCCGAATCCATCAATGAACAGAACAAGGCGACCCAGGAAGTCACAGGCAATATCAACTCCGCTGTAGATTCAGTATCCAACGTGGTGGCGAATGTACTGAACATCGCCGATAATGCCCGGAATATCACCGATAATATCAATTCGGTCAACAGCGCCGTGAACATTGTGAAGAATTCCATGACGGATATGAAGGACAGCACCGGTAACGTTCACAATGTCGGTGACGAACTTTCAGGCCTGAGTGATAAATTTGATGTTTAAAATCTTTTTCATGTGAAATTTATAAAAGGGAGTTTTCACTCCCTTTTTTTTATCTGTAATTTTGGCGAAGGGGTTTTGTCTGACGATCAGCAGGCCAGATTATTGATCTTGTCGATCAATTTATCAAACTGATAGGGTTTGAGAATCACATCATTCACCATTGATGTGATGTCATCTTCCGGAATAAGGTTCGCATCGTAATAAAAATACGCCAGAATGATATAGGTGCTCTTCTTGAACTGCTGCACTTCACGGAGAACCTCAATATCCGAATTTTTCACAACCTCCCGATCGAAAAAACAGATATCCGGATCGAATTTCCGAAGGGTCTCCTCCGGATTCTGGGACGGCATACAACAGAAAATATTAAATTTTTTATCTAAAAATGAAGATAGGGAATCATGAAGATTCTGATTGAATGAACAGATTAGAAGATTCTTCATAAATGCCGATTCAGCAATCCTGATGCCATGTTTCCCGTGTCGGTATATCATATTTTAATAATATCACATATCTAATTATTTATTAATTATTTATATCTAATTAAAAAATGATGATGGAGACCATCCGACAGATGATTGAAATTATTGCTTTTTCAAACACGTTGAAATCCGAAAAATGATTTCCAATTATTGAGAATACTGAAAGCTATTCGATTCCCAGGTCGTCAATCTTGCGGTACAGCGATGAGAGGCCGATTTCCATTACTTCCGCGGCCTTCCCCTTATCATTTCCGAAACGGTTGAGAATAGTGGTGATATGCTGCTTTTCGAAGGACCGGGAGGCAAGCTTCAGATTATCCGGAAACTGCATGGTAGATTTTATTTCATTGTTTTGGGGAATGTCGCTGATGTTCAGATATTCGCTGTCGGTCAGCAGCACCGCGCGTTCAATGATATTTTCCAATTCGCGGACTTCCCCCTTCCAGTTATAATTCATGAAGGACTTCATGGTCTGGTTATCCACTCCCCTCACCTTTCGCTTCAGTTCACGGTTGTATTTTTCGATGAAGTGATTGACGAGAAGCGGAATATCCTCCCGGCGTTCAGCCAGGCTGGGAAGATGAATTTCGACGATATTCAGGCGATAATAGAGATCCTCCCTGAAATTGCCCTCTTCCACCTCCTTCATGAGGTCGCGGTTGGTGGCTGAGACGATCCGCACATTCACCTTGATGACGGTCGATGAACCGAGGGGTTTGATTTCCTTGGATTCAATGGCCCGCAGCAGTTTCACCTGGATGTGGATGGGAATTTCCCCCACTTCATCGAGAAACAGGGTGCCTCCGTTTGCGGCCTTGAACACACCGTCCTTATCCTGCGACGCGCCCGTGAAGGCGCCCTTCTTGTAACCGAATAATTCACTCTCGAACAGATTTTCGGGAATGGCACCGCAGTTGATGGCCACAAAGGGTTCCCGGTCTCTCGGGCTGTTCTGGTGAATGGCCCGGGCGATGAGTTCCTTACCGGTTCCGCTCTTTCCCGTAATCAGGACATTCGAAGTGGACGGAGCGACCCGCGAAACCAGATGAAAGACTTCCTTGATGCTGGCGCTCTCTCCGATAATATTGGAATATTCGAAATTCTTCTGTACTTCAGCCCGCAGCCAGGCATTTTCAACTATGGTTTTCCGGGCCTTCACCACATTCTTGACCCGAAGCAGAAGTTCATCAAAATCAATGGGTTTGAGAATATAATCCACGGCACCCTTCCGAAGCGCATCAATCGCCGTCTCCACCGTGGCATAGGCCGTGATGATAATGACCGAAGTCTGCGGAGATACGTTGCGGCAGTGCTTGAGGATTTCCATTCCGTCCCGAATGGGCATCTTGATATCCGTGATGACGACATCAAAATCGTTTTCATTGATGAGATTGATCGCCTCATCGCCATTGGCGGCCGTCCGGCAGCTGTATTTCTCCTCGCTCAGAATTTCGCTGAGACTGGACCGGATCTCCGGTTCATCATCAACGATCAGAATAGTGGCACTCATGATTTCCCCATTTTTGGTATTAACACAGTGAAGAGGGCGCCCTGCGGATCCACGTCCTCAACGGATATGTAGCCGTTCAGATTTCGGATAATCCCGTGGCTCACGGAAAGGCCCAGGCCGGTTCCCCGTCCTACATCCTTCGTCGTGAAAAAAGGTTCGAATATGGCATCCTTGATCTCATCCGGAACACCGGGCCCCTCATCCCGGAACCGGATGATAATATTATCCTCATCATCCGTCAGAGACTGTATATAGACATTTTCACCGCTGTCCCCGTTGGCGTCGGCGGCATTGATCAGAATATTCAGAAAGACCTGATGCAGCTGGTCCGGATCTGCGTAGATGTCCGGCAGATCCTTCTGAAGATCCATATGAAACTGTATGTTCTTTGCCCGCGTATCAAACTGGAAAATACCCACGGCGGACCGGATCACCTCGTTAATGTCCGTTACATGCGCCTTGGCCTTGGATGGCCGTGAAAAGTCAACCATCTCGCGGACAATTTTTGAGATACGCTTGATATGAACGATCACCTTGTCCAGATTTTCGAGGACAGCCGGATCGGAGGTTTTTCGCTTGGTCAGCTGGGCCAGCGAGGAAATGGAAGTAAGCGGGTTCCCGATCTCATGGGCCAGGCCGGCGGCCAGATGCCCGATCGTTGCCAGTTTTTCATTCTGCCGAAGCTGGGATTCCCGGATCTCATGCTCGGTCACGTCGCGGATAATCTGGCTGCGGCTGATGATGCCGCCTTTTTCATTTGTAAATGTGTACTGACTGAATCCGACCTTAATCTGTTTATGCGACCGCGTCCGATAAATGGCATCGTAATAATGATTGTCCCGACAGTTTTTCAGAAAATCCGGAAGCACCGGTTCAACATCCGAATCATTTCCGGGCAGAAGAACGGAAATATGCTTGCCCCTGATTTCATCTTCGGACCATCCGAATATGCTGGCGGCACCGATATTCCAGAAGGTGATATCCCAGTCGGCATCGAGGGAAATAATCGCAAAACCGCTGTTATCGATAATGGTCTTGTAATACTCCTCCGTTCTGGCCAGTTTTTCCTCGTAGGCATTTTTATAGATGAAAATATTCCACAGCGCATAGGCGGCAACCACAATACCGCCGAAAATACCCCGGCTGATATACAGATAACGCAGTTTCAATCCCGTATTCGTATCGTAGATCTGCAGGCCGAATATTTCCCAGAGGATGAGCGTAAAGGCAACTATGACAAGAAGATGGATCAGGGTCCGGTTGTATAAAAGGCGATTCCAATTATTAGGAATGTTTTCATTACCGCTGTTATGTTTTCCCATTATTAAGAATTTACAGTAATTTTATGCTTATTCCAATGGACAAAAAGCCTTAACTTCCACCATGATTTTTAGCTTATTGCCGACATGGCGAAATGAAAGTGCCACAGGAGTTATTCACCATTCCGGAAATGCCGGAGCGGAGTCTCCTGAAATAATATGGCAAACCTGCGGCTATGGCATATTATTTGAAATACGCTGCGCATGTTAAATGTTGAAATCAATAAAAATAATACACAAACGACGGAGAGGAAAATGAGTTTAAAGGAAGATGCATTCAAGTATCATTCGGAACCGCGTCCGGGGAAAATTGAGGTCAACGCCACCAAACCCTGTGTAACTCAGTACGATCTGAGCCTGGCCTATACGCCGGGGGTTGCCGATCCCTGCCTTGCCATTCAGGAAAATCCCGAAGATGTTTACCGCTATACCAGCAAGGGCAATCTTGTTGCAGTCATTTCCAACGGAACCGCAGTCCTGGGCCTGGGAAATATCGGCGCGGCTGCCGGAAAACCGGTCATGGAAGGCAAGGGTGTCCTCTTCAAACGGTTTGCAGATGTGGATGTATTTGACATCGAAGTGGAAAGCCATGATCCGGATGAAATCATCAATATCGTCGAAAAGCTGGAACCGACCTTCGGCGGTATCAACCTGGAAGATATCAAGGCTCCCGAATGTTTCTATATCGAGGAAGAACTGAAGAAGCGGATGAATATTCCCGTATTTCATGATGATCAGCACGGAACAGCCATCATATCCGGCGCAGGACTGATCAATGCCTGTGAACTTCAGGGAAAGAAACTGTCTGAGGTCCGCATCGTCATCAATGGCGCCGGCGCCTCGGCCTACAGCTGTGCCCGGCATTACGAACGGCTGGGTGCCACCCACGCGAATATCATGATGTGCGATTCGAAGGGCGTCATCTACAAAGGCCGTACTGAAGGCATGAATGAATACAAGGAATACTTCGCCGTCGATACAAAAGCCCGGACCCTGTCCGATGCTCTGGTTGGCGCGGATGTCTTCCTCGGACTTTCCGTCGGAAATGTGGTGTCACCTGACATGCTGAAAACGATGGCTCCCAAACCCATTGTCTTCGCCATGGCCAATCCGACGCCTGAAATTTCCTACGAAGCGGCAGTCGGTGTCCGCGATGATCTCATCATGGGAACCGGACGCTCCGATTATCCAAATCAGGTCAATAATGTCCTCGGTTTTCCCTTCATTTTCCGCGGAGCCCTGGATGTGAATGCCACCACCATCAATGACGAGATGAAAGCGGCTGCCACCCACGCCCTGGCCGCTCTGGCCAAGGAAGATGTTCCCGAAGAAGTAAGCATGGCCTACGGCGGCCAGAAAATGACCTTCGGCCGGGAGTATATCATTCCCAAACCCTTTGATCCCCGGGTGCTTATCTGGGAATCAGCCGCAGTCGCTGAAGCGGCCATGAAAACCGGTGTCGCCCGCAAAACCATCGATATCGATGAATATAAGCGTGAACTGGAAGCCCGTCTGGGACGCGGCCGCAGTCTGATGCGCGAGCTCTATGAACGTAGCAAGAAAAGCCCGCGCCGCATCGTCTATCCCGGCGGTTCCCATGAGAAAATTCTCAGAGCCACGGTGGAAATCCGCAATGAAGGCATCGCCAAACCTATTCTGCTCGGGGACGTGGAAGAAATCAACCAGAAAGCCAACGAACTTCACGTTTCTCTGGAAGGCTGCGAAATCATTGATCCTCTGAAAAGCGACAAGCGGAAAACCTATATCGAGGAATATTATCGTCTGAGACAGCGCAAGGGCGCAACGATGTTCGACAGTGAGAAGGAAATGATGCGGAATACTGCCTTCGCAGCCATGATGGTTCACATCGGGGATGCGGACGGTATGGTGGGCGGTGTTGCCCAGCAGTATCCGGATACCATCCGCCCTGCCCTGCAGATCATCGGAAAGAATAAAAGCACCTCGGTTGTCGCCGGAATGCATATCCTGCTCCTGAAGGATTCAATTAAATTCCTGGCCGATACGACGGTGAATATTGATACAAGCGCGGAGACCCTGGCCGATATCGCCATTCTCGCTGCAGCCGAAGCCAAGAAATTCGGCATCGTTCCTCATATAGCGATGCTGTCCTTCTCCAATTTCGGAACCTCCAGCCATCCTGCCGCCATCAAAGTGCGGGATGCGGTGAAAATCGTCAGGGAGCGGCATCCGGAGCTGGACATCGAAGGTGAAATGAACGCCGATGTGGCCATTGACGGGATTCTGAGAAAGGAAACCTACCCCTTTGCCGGCCTCACATCTGAAGCCAATATCCTCATCTTCCCCGACCTGGCTTCCGGAAATATAGCCTACAAGCTCCTCGGACGCATCGGTGAGGCGGAACTTATCGGCCCCATTCTCATGGGAATGAAAAAACCGGTGCACCTCCTGCAGGTCGGATCCTCCACGGCCAAGGATGTGGTCAATATGACGGCCTATGCGGTGGTGGATGCCCAGGAGGCGAAATAACCGTGCCGGATTATAAGTTCAACGATTATGATCTGGATGGGCTGACCTATCTCCTGTCTGAACGGAAGGATGTGGTGAAATCCTATCAGAATCTTCTCTCCAACCTGACCGTGACCCTCGACGACAAAACCCGGGAACTGATCGTGCTGTCTCTGCAGATCACGACTCATGAACCGGAAGCCGTCAAGATCCTCATTCCCAAACTCCTGAAGATCGGCGCAACTCCCGATGAGATCGTTGATGCCGTCCTGCTCACCATCCCCAATGTGGGCCTGACCACGGTCATCAAGCTCCTTCCCAAGGTTCTGTCAGAGATCCGGAAGTACGGAGAAATGACCAGCGGCCAGGACTGATATGCGTATCTGATTATCGGAATAAATCTATGAAACTGCCCTGCTTTCAGGGCAGTTTTTTATTTTTCGACAATATCTGTGGGAATCGCACCGACCTGAAATCGGTTCACGACCGTATTCTGATTATCAATAATGACGATTTCATTATAGGCCTGATAATCCGTGCAGCCTGCCACGATATAGTCTCCCACTGAATGAATGGTATATAATCCCGGGAGCTCCGGAACATCGACCGGATAGGTCAGCAGCAGGTCATCCGTAACCTTGGCGTAATGAGATCCCAGTCCGCGGTACACATCGCCCTGATAGATGAACAGATTCGATACCTCATAGGACACGGCGCCAAAATTCTTCGTTACAATCTCATCTGTTTCCAGATTCATTTGGGACATGGCTGCGTAGGTGGTATAATACTGATCATAAAATTTTCCGGAGATATACAGGCTTGTGCCGGAGATCAGCATACTGACCGGGCCCGGACAGACCTGAAATACCGAATCCACAGCCAACCCGCCATCCTTTTGAATTGTAAGACGAATCAGTTCATTATCAGTGGAATAATCGCTCTTCTGGGCGACACTGCAATAGAGGGTACTGTCCTGAATCAGCAGCGCTTCCGGCTGTCTGGATTCACCCAATTTCAGGGTATCGACCACAACCATCGTATCCATATCCACAATGAGAATCCCTTCCAGGCCCCAGGATGAAATGTAGGCCTTCGATCCGAGTATCTGTATTTCACGGGGAGAGCTTCCCGGAATAGCCAGGCTGTTTTCATACACGGCCCGGTCACCGGAAATATTCATGATCTCCACCGTGCTGGAATTATTCATCACAATATACAGCTTATCATTGTGAATGGTCAGGGACTGGCCCACATCCCCGAGAGGATTTTTACTGCCGCTGCCCACAGTCCAGTTCAGCGGGCCCTCCACCTGATTCAGGTCATCACTCAGAGCCCACAGTGAAGCATTACCCATCGTAAAATTTCCGGCGCAGAGAATGTAACTTCCCTGCGGAAAATCAGGGTTCTTTCCGCCATCCACGTTCAGATCACAGGACAGGACGCTCAGCGTTACAACAGACAAAAACATGCTCATAACTTTGTTCATCATCTTCCTCACGATTTTTTATTTAATTTTATTTTGCTTGATATTCATGGATATCATCCAGCTTCGGCCCATCTCGGGATATCCGTTAATGCTCTCATAATCAATATCCGCCACATTGTTCACCCGCAGGTTCAGCTCATAAATCAGACTGTGAAACTGCCATTCCCGGCCAAGCGACAGATCACCATTCACGATCTGATTGATTTTCAGATCCTCCGGATAGGAATACATGGTGATATAGGGTCCTGTCCAGTTGAAATCAATTCCTGACATCCAGCCGCCGGCCTGCAGATCTGCATTGAAATTCACTAAATAATCGGGAACGAAACGAAGCGATTTCCCTGAATAGACTCCGCTCCCCCGGTTATTTGACAGAAAGCGGCTCAGATTCAGAGCACCACGAAAATGCCCGGTCTGAATTTCACCGGAAATCTTCAACCCCTGCCGGCTCGCCTGGTTCACATTCACCGGATGCCAGTAATTCTGCTGCGGCATCCATTGGATCAGATTCACAGACTTTTTGCTGAATGCTTCACACTGCATCGAAAATCGCCCCTGTGGCCAGAGCAGAATCCGGGCAAATAAGGCCTGCGTTTCTTCCGGGAGCAGATCGGGATTCCCCCCCGGTTTCCAGTAAAGATCATTGAAACCTGGATATCTGAACGTCTTGGACCAGCCACTGATAAAGGCCAGCTGCGGCAGATCCGGAATATCCCAGCGTGCCAGGATTTCAGGCAGCAGTTTTCGGTACAGATCCGGGGAATATTGCAGAGTCAGACCGGGCCTCAGCAGAAGCACCGGCCTCTGCCAGGCTAGAGAAAGGGATGCACCCGAACTGAACCGGGAAGCCGCTGCCAGATCACTGCTTTCTGTTTTTTCCCAGCTGAGATAATCCTGGTTTTTCAGAGATATGTCCTGAGCAAGCTGTAATTCGTGGTAGGCCCTGATCCGCAGCGAGGAGGTGTGGTGCGCGGAATCCACAAGGATATGAGGATTCCGGAAGCTTTCCCGGCTGTCCCTGACACTGAGGTGATACGTCCCCTGACTGCCGGGCGTTCTATTCACAATGGACAGATCAGACAGCAGCCAGCGGTCGTGCCGCCGGCCCAGGGTATCATCCGGTGCCCAGCGAAGTCCTGGGACTCCTCTCTCCGCCTCAATGGCCATCCCGGTCAGAATCAGGTCTGTGTAGGTTCCTACGTGTTCCTTCCGCCGGAAACTGCCGTAACGCTGATCAAAATCATTATTAATCCGCCGGAAGCTCTTTCCTTTCCAGGTATAGGGAAAATCACCCCTGTTTACACTGACGCCACCGTTCATATCCCATATGACGGAATCAGGCCGGACGAAACTCAGCGAAAAACCGGTAGAACGCAAACCATATTCTCCGAGCATGATGAAGGCCATATTCTGATCACTCCAGGGCTGAATATGAATACTGGCATCCACTGCACCGCTGCCGGCCGAAGCAAGATCGCTATTCTGCAGCGTGACAGTCTGAAGGTAGGCGGCAGGAACCATGCTCATATCCGTTCGCCCGTTCTGAGGATCCGTGATATCCAGGCCCCCGAGAATCACTTTTGTATCCGACGATTGGCCCCCATCACTGGAAAGCATAATGAGTCCGGACATCCCGCCGTAGCCACGAAAATATATCCCGGGTAAAGCCCGACAGACCGCGGCAGAGGATGTGAGACCGTCGCTCAACCGGCTGCGGTACACAGCGCTGAGATCCAGTTTGTGGCTGAAGTTCCCTTCTCCTGTCACCACAAGGGCCGCATAATTCAGAACTGAAGGAGTAAGCGTAACAGTTCCCATATCCTGTCCTGGTATCATCAGCGTCGTATCACGAAACCCGATATGACTGAAATGCAGGGAATCATCCGGCGACAGATTCGTCATGACAAAACGTCCCCGCCGATCACTCACCGTTCCCCGATCCTCTCCCCCGACGCTTATATTCACGTCCTGCAAGGGAACATTTTCTGAATCGACAATCCGCCCATGAACAACCACAGGCCCGGCGGAAAACAGACAGCCCGCAGCAAACAACAGAATAATCACGGTAATGATATTCCGTCCGGTGCTTACAGCCCTCATCAGACCGGCTGAACGAGAAAATGTGTTGAAATGATCAGTTTGTTGGAAAAAAGTCGTCTTATGACTGACATGAAAGGCCCCTCCCTCGAAGGATTTAAGCCTGAAAACAGATATCCTGACTTGCCATCATCCGCCGTCTGCGCCTTCCCCTTTCGAGTGGCCTCTGCAGACATTGTCCGGCTTACAGTAGCGGGGCTGTGTCCGATTTACACGAACTTCCCTGAATTCAGACATGTCAAAGATCGCTGTGAATATAGAAGACTTTCCTGAAAATTCAAATATGAAAGCAAAATTTTTCCTGATGATCCAGATTGGGGTTTTTTTTTTGATATCTAATACGCTAAATTTGACGAAAACAGGAATACCAGGGACAGGAGAAAATGAGTAGTAAAGCCCCCAAGATATTATGTGTTGATGATGATCCCACATTTCTGCTTTTGTACAAGAAATATCTGAGCGAAAGCGGGTATGAGGTCAAAACAGGCAGTTCGGCCGAGGAAGGCTTGGAGACGCTTTCCGGTTTCAAGGCAGACATCATCATTTCCGATATGGTCATGCCCGGAATGTCCGGCTTGGATTTCTGCCAGAAGATCAGAAAAATGCCGGAATTTTCAACGGCTATTTTCCTGCTGGTTTCGGCATTGAAGACCAATGCGGAGGATGCGGTTACCGGCCTGGAGGGCGGCGCTGACGATTATATCGTCAAACCCTTCGATAAAAGCGGTTTCCTGGCAAAGATCAAAGCCTTCCTGCGTATCAAGAGCCTTCAGGACAAGCTCTCGGGTTCCAATGAAAAGCTGGCCCGCACTCTTGATCAGCTGCAGACTCAGCAGCAGGAGCTGGAGATAAAGAACAAGGAACTGCTTCAGGAAAAAGAAGTCATCAACAGCAGTTACAAACAGATTTCCATTATGGCCAAACGCCTTGAGGAAAGCAATCAGGAACTGGAAGGGTCCTACCATCAGCAGCAGCACAATCTCCGCTCCACGATCAACATGCTGAGTACCCTGATCGAAGGACGCAGGCAGGGACACCGCGGGCATGCCAAGACGGTGGCGGAAATCTCCTCCTATATTGCAAAGAATATGAAACTCGATGCCGCACTTGTGAAGGATGTCGAAAATGCGGCTCTTCTCCATGAGATCGGGAAATTCGGAATCCCGGATTCGCTGGCCATGAAGAAACCGAATGAATATACCTCTCAGGAAAAGGATGTTCTGTCTCAGCATCCGGTCCGCGGAGCCGAACTTCTGGCTGATTATTCGGGTTTTGAGGGCGTGGCACTGATCATTCGTCATTTTCATGAGCAGTATGACGGCAGTGGTGAACCGGACGGCCTGGCAGGCAAGGCCATCCCGGTTGGCTCCCGAATCATCTGTGTGGCAAATTTCTATGAAAATATCGTATACCGCTCGGATATCGACGATCCCTTCCCCATTCTGGATAAGTATGCCGGTACGGTCTATGATCCGGCGGTCATCAATTATCTCCGTCATTATGTGGAGGAATATAAACCGGAAATCGCCTCACCCACCCTTCAGTTGAGTATTTACGAGCTGGAACCCGGCATGGAACTGATTCAGGACGTCTATACAAAGAGCGGCATCAAACTCGTACATCGAAACACGGTACTGGACAAGGAAGCGATAGAACGAATCTCGAAATACAATAAAATCGATCCGCTGGAAGATCATTTCTACGTAAAAGGATAAGCTATGGATATTGCCACGATCTTTGGAATATTGTCAGGTATCGGACTCGTCGTGGGTTCCATCATGATGAACAGCGGCCTGGGACTTTTCTGGAATGCCCCATCCGTCATGATTGTAGTCGGTGGCACCTTTGCTTCGACCTTTATTGCCTACCC
>JBJKQR010000052.1:0-24412 GCA_046735395.1 Fidelibacterota bacterium
AAAGAGATCCTTGGTGTTGTGACTTGATGCCATTTTTAGATTTTTAACAACGAGGACTGGCATTAGCCATACCTGGATCCGGTTGTGACTTGATGCCATTTTTAGATTTTTAACAACCAATCTGTTCATGTGCCTGTTCCTCTGCTGGTTGTGACTTGATGCCATTTTTAGATTTTTAACAACAGGAACACATGCTGGATTTTTCCAGATCCGTTGTGACTTGATGCCATTTTTAGATTTTTAACAACCGGGGACAAAGATCCTGAGACACCTGGTGGTTGTGACTTGATGCCATTTTTAGATTTTTAACAACAAAACTTCGGGGAGGGCATTGTCCTGGGAGTTGTGACTTGATGCCATTTTTAGATTTTTAACAACGGCGTCGGCGTATCACAGACCACCATCAGCGTTGTGACTTGATGCCATTTTTAGATTTTTAACAACTCTGTCCAGAACAGAATTCCGCGCGGCTGGTTGTGACTTGATGCCATTTTTAGATTTTTAACAACCTCTCGCTGCAAACAAAACAATATCCGGATGTTGTGACTTGATGCCATTTTTAGATTTTTAACAACGTCACTGCAGAGACTTCTTCATTGTCCACGTTGTGACTTGATGCCATTTTTAGATTTTTAACAACTGAAACAAAAAAGCTGAAATACCCCGCTTGTTGTGACTTGATGCCATTTTTAGATTTTTAACAACATCATTCAATTCATCACGGCCAACCACCTGTTGTGACTTGATGCCATTTTTAGATTTTTAACAACAAGTACCGCCTCACCCGGGATCCGCGTGGTTGTGACTTGATGCCATTTTTAGATTTTTAACAACGCGGAAATAATAGACGCTTTGGTGTTCGCTGTTGTGACTTGATGCCATTTTTAGATTTTTAACAACGCTGCTGGCGTGGAATTATGAATTGACTCAGTTGTGACTTGATGCCATTTTTAGATTTTTAACAACGTGATGATGCATTTATACTGGGCGGCTGCGTTGTGACTTGATGCCATTTTTAGATTTTTAACAACCAGTGACTCCCATATATTCCAGCTCCCTGGGTTGTGACTTGATGCCATTTTTAGATTTTTAACAACTTATGATGCCATGGAAAACGGAATCGCTGGTTGTGACTTGATGCCATTTTTAGATTTTTAACAACTATCATCTACTTTAACATATTGCTCTAAGTGTTGTGACTTGATGCCATTTTTAGATTTTTAACAACACATTGAGTTCTACCAAGACAGCTTGCGGGTTGTGACTTGATGCCATTTTTAGATTTTTAACAACCAAGGAGTTCAAGGGCATTGACGATCTCACGTTGTGACTTGATGCCATTTTTAGATTTTTAACAACTTGAAGCCATGCTCACGACTGGTCGCGAGGTTGTGACTTGATGCCATTTTTAGATTTTTAACAACTTGAAGCCATGCTCACGACTGGTCGCGAGGTTGTGACTTGATGCCATTTTTAGATTTTTAACAACGCAACCTCTGACATCTTCGCGCAGGACATCGTTGTGACTTGATGCCATTTTTAGATTTTTAACAACGTGATGCCCGGGACGTGCTTCAGGGCGCTGGTTGTGACTTGATGCCATTTTTAGATTTTTAACAACAGGGATAAACTCCTTTCCGCTAATAGATCTGTTGTGACTTGATGCCATTTTTAGATTTTTAACAACTTCCGTACTTCCGCTTTCGTCTGTGAAGCGGTTGTGACTTGATGCCATTTTTAGATTTTTAACAACAGTGACGGCATCGACCCCAAGGACGTGGCGGTTGTGACTTGATGCCATTTTTAGATTTTTAACAACCGCAGCCACGGAAAACATCATGCGCCTTGAGTTGTGACTTGATGCCATTTTTAGATTAATAACAGCAGACCCTGTCATCAATGATTCAAAAAATATATTAATCGGAAGGATTGCTCTTTTTCGGGATATTCCGGACTTTCCCCGGGCAGTGGCGGGTTCCGTACCAGCACATGGGCACGACGATGATATCGATGAGCACATGAAAGACGCTGAAGGGATTTGCCTGGAGGTAAAGAAAGCGGTAGATCCCGAGAATTCCGCCGATGGAGGGCAAAACGGTCCCAAACCAGGCCATGCGTTTATCCCGGCGGAGCAGAATACCCAGCCCGATCAGAAAATAGGCCAGGCCGAAGGCGGCCGCGGCCAGTACATGCCCTTCGTGCGGGTAGACGAAAAGCTGTGAAACATGGGTAATCCCCGAAATAAGCAGAAGCGTGCCCGCGATCAGCCCCAGACGCCCCTTTTTTGTTTCCTGTGTCATCATTCTCTCCTGATTTCGTTAATCTTCGCTCAGTATGCTGTCCTGAAATTTACACTCCCTATCCTGAAACCGCACACCCATAATTGACGATTTTCCGGAATCTTTTTCTGATTCCCGTTTTTTCGGGAAAATCTCTTGCATCGAATCGCTCTAAACGCATATTTTGAGTTAGCGAAAACTGCATTATTAATTATCAACGAATCAGGCACACCCGCTTCCTCGCAAGTTCATTGAAAGGGTTCACCCGGGCAAAACGGATGAATCAGTCGATCAGAGCAGTCTATGAATCAATAATGGATGTTTAATTATTTAAAATGTACGAGGTAATGCGATGAAGACAAAACGTGTATTGGGACTGATATTGCTGATCAGTTCCGTTCTAA
The DNA here is from genome assembly GCA_046735395.1 of Fidelibacterota bacterium. Taxonomy (GTDB): domain Bacteria; phylum Fidelibacterota; class Fidelibacteria; order Fidelibacterales; family DSDE01; genus JBJKQR01. Next base: position 2,684 of record JBJKQR010000052.1, read on the forward strand.
TTTCGGCAACGCTGACCGTGCCGGGAGATTATGCGACCATTCAGGCGGGAATTGACGCAGGGGCTTCCGGGGACACCATTCTGGTCGCGGCAGGTACCTATAATGAAGCTCTGAATTTTCAGAATAAACCGCTGATACTGCTCAGCAAGGCCGGGCCGGATTCGACCTTTATCACCGGGACCCGAAGTGATACCTGTATAGTACTGGGAAGCGACGGCATGGCCCCCGGCAGTGATGAAGAAATTAACGGTTTTACAATTAATTCAGTCATGATGGGAATCTTTTTCGTTGGAAGCCCGGATGAAGCATTTTCAAATTTATTTATCAGAAACTGTATTCTGAAAGAGAATTTCTGCGGCCTGTTTATGATCGGCAATATCCATTTCCTCATGGAAAATACCATCCTGTCCGGCAACGAGACCGGCAGTATGATGTTCGGTTCGGAAGGCAGCATCCGGAACTGTGTTTTTACTGATAATTTCTCTCTGGATTTTGATTATGAACAGGCTGACACGGGGCGTGTTCTCCAGGTCAGCAATTCGTATATAGGCGGAATGATCATGGGAAGCGGAATTTATTTCAGCTATTCAGACATTCAGCACTATCCGGTAAATGGCTACAACATCGTCATGGGGCCCGGCATCATACAGGTTCCGCCCATGTTCACAACTATCGGAAACAATCCTTATCATCTCTCCACCTGGTCGCCCCTGATCAACGCAGGAGATCCGATGATCCTGGATCCGGACGGGACATTCTCGGATATCGGGGCCTATTATCTGCATAATACGGTGGTGACGGTGCCCGAAACGGAACTTTTTGTGGGAGACACCTGCATGGTCCCCATCTACGTGGATTTTCATCCCGATTCATCCTACAGTTCCGCATCCATAAAAGTATCCGGGATTCAGGGACAGGTGGAATTCGTCGGTGTCTCCACTGAAAACACGCTGATCGGCGAAGCGAACTGGATGGTTGATTATAATTATCAGGATACGCTGATTCTCATCTGGACAGCCGGCGCGGCAGAGATCTGCGGAGAAGGCAGCCTGATCAACCTTGTTTTTTATACTCCGGACTATGCGGAAAGCGGGCCGGTGCCCCTGAATGTCATTTCCTGTGAGTTTGATGAGAGCTTTCACCCCACCATCATTAATATGAATCCGGTTTCGATTTACAGGCCGACCTACGGCGATGTGAGCCGGAATGGCGACATCACACCCTATGACGCCTCTCTGATCCTGAAACACTTAGTTCAGAGCATTACGCTCACGCACCATCAGTGGCTGAATGCGGACGTGACGCTGGATAATTCCGTTTCGGCTCTGGACGCGTCCCTGATCCTGAAATACGGTGTGGGGCTGATCGGCTGGCTTCCCTGGGATACCACAAGCTACGAACTGATCGGAGAAGCACGGCTGAACGTGACGGACGGAGAATTCACACCCGGTGAGATTGTCTCTGTCCCCGTTTATCTGAGTGAAGGCTCGAATGTGCTGTCCTTTGAAACCCGGATACATTTCGACAGTGATGTACTGAAATTCAGGGAAATCGAATATCCCGACAATTTTTCGTCCTTCACCACGGAGATCCGGGCCATCGATGGCGCGCTGAATATCGCCGGCGCCGGAACGGCAGAGGCCGGGGAATCGGGAATTTTTGCGGTTCTGAAATTTGAAACGGATTCAGCTCTGACATCCGCTGCACAGATATCCATTGACAGGCTCCGCATCAATGAAGGAGAAATTAAGACGAATCTTTCGGAAGCCAGGCTGCTGGCAAAGGTTGTGGCACTGGACACACGGAATTCCGTACCGGCCACCTACAGGCTGAAGCAGAATTTTCCCAATCCCTTCAACCCCGTCACCCACATTCAGTATGGCCTTCCTGAAGCCTCGGACGTAAAAATCATTATTTATGACATCCGGGGACGTGAAATCATGACCTGGACGGAGTCCGGACAGAAAGCGGGATGGCATGAACTGATCTGGAACGGACACAATAAGCTCCGGGAACAGGTCTCAAGCGGGCTCTTCATCTGCCGCATGGAAGCCGGAAATTTCGTTCAGACCCGGAAGATGATTTTCATGAAATAATATTTTCACTGCCGGGCTTATCCGTCCCCAAAAAAAATCATTCAGCGGATCAATATGACTCAAGATATTTCACTGTAAGCGTCTGTATCTGAACAGTTTATTGATATACGAACCCACACTCCATCCGTGTCCGATATCACAATGACAGTGTTTTTTCCAGTGCTGAAATATTTCCTGTTTATTTTCCCTGTGCTATTAAGTATCTTTGTTTTGATGCTTATATACAGACAATTTTTTTTTCGGGTTATGGTACCGGCGTTTGCCCTGCTTATTTTCGGCTGTTTTCACAGCCGGGCTCCGCTGCGCATTGCCGTGCATCCCTGGATCGGGTATCAGACTCTGATTCTGGCTCAGGATGAATCCCTGATCGACAGCAGCGACATTCACCTTATCCGCAGTTCCTCTCTCAGTGAATCCTCCGAACTCCTGCGGGCCGGAAAGGTGGATGGCGCGGCGCTGACACTGGATGAGGTCCTGGCATTGGCCAGTCAGGGTGTGGATCTGTCCGTTGTCCTTATTTTCGACGCGTCCGCCGGCGCGGACCTGGTTGTTGCGAAACCGGAAATCAGCAGCTGTGCGGATCTTCGCGGCCGGACCATCGGCATGGAAGATAATATATTAAGCCGCCTCCTGCTGGATCAGGTTCTGAAAAAGGGAAATCTGACGCGCAGGGATGTTAATCTTAAATATGACATCGTTCAGAATCACCCGGCCTTTTTCCGGCGGGATCGGCTCGATGCCCTGATCACCTATGTTCCGCAGCCAAAAGCATTCATGGACAGCCTGAATATTCTGTTCAGCAGTGAGGAAATTCCCTGGACGATCATTGATGTTCTGGCAATCCGCAGTGACAGGCTGTCAAAATACAGATCTCAGATACGGACTATAGTCCGGGCCCATTTCCGGATGGTCTATAATCTGCGGACCGGAAATCCGGATACCATTTACCGCCTCGCTCCCCTGATCGGGCTGGAACCTGCCGATACACGCCTCATTCTCAGCAAACTGGTTTTTCCGGATGAGTCGCAGAGCAATTATCTTTTCGGCCCGGGCAGCAGCACGCTTCGCCAGAGCACCCTCACCATTGCGGATTTATTACGTAAAGATGATATACAAATTGATACGGGAACGACAGCTAACCTCTTTGTAAAGGACTTCATTCCCAATAATAAATAGCCGGGACTATGTCAGCACAGCACATCAGACATCGGTTCATATTCATTCTGCTCCTGTTGAGGGCAAGCCTGTTTGCAGACCATTATACCATCGGCGTGACAAATTTCGGAAGCGTTCATTCTACGCTTGAGGAATGGGCGCCCGTTGTCGCACTGCTGAATTCGGCCAGCGCCACGACGCAATTCTCGCTGAAACTGGTATCTTTTGCCGATATTATCGACAGCGTCAAATCGCATAAGATAGATTTCGTCTGCACCAGTTCCCAGGAAACCATTTTTCTGAACCGGACCTATGGCCTGTCCAAACCCCTGCTCAGCCTTCAGAGAGGAAATGACAGCCTGAGCATTGATGCCATCGGCGGAACCATTTTCACCCTGGCATCCAATTCCGGAATCAATAAAATTGAAGATCTCCGGAACGTCAAAATCGCAACACCCAGGTTCGGCTCCTTCATTCCCTTTTAACTCCCGCTATATGAAATGAAAACTTCCGTCGGAGGATCCGCGAATGATTTGGATTTTCTGGATACCGGAACACCCGATGACAAGGTCATAATGGCAGTACAGAACGGACAGGCGGATGCAGGTTTTATCCGTTCAGGCTATCTGGAAACGCTGAGCAGAAATAAAAAACTCAATATTGAGGATTTTAAAATCATCAACAGACAACGGCTGCCATCCTACCCGTTTGCAGTCAGCACTCACCTGATTCCCGAATGGCCGGTCTGTGCCATGCCCTCGGTCAGTCAGGAGGTCACAAAACTCTTTGTTCTGACCCTGCTGGAATATCATCGCTATAATCCGGGCAGGGACCTGAGTATCCTCACCGGTTTTTCGCTTGCCCAGGATTATCAGTCCGTTGAAGAAATCATGATGGAGATGAAGATCCCGCCTTTCGATCATGTCCCCCGCCTCTCCTTGGGTGAAATATGGACATTGTACAAGCAATGGATAAGCCTCTTCCTCATTCTCTTTGTCTGGCTGCTCATTGTGTCATTGGCGCTGTTCATGAGCAGAAAAGCCCTGGCCAACGCCACGGACCAGTTCATCAAGGCCATGGACTCCAGCGAGGACGGCCTCTTTGACTGGAATCTGATCACCAATGAGATGTACCGGTCTCCGGGTTGGAAAAAAATGCTGGGCTACCGGCCGGATGAAGTGATGGAAAGGCAGATCAGCCCCTGGGAGGATCTGATCCATGAAGAAGACCGTCAGGTGTTCATGGATGAACTTACCCAAATTCTCCGCAGGGAAAAGGATGTTTTTCAGGTGAATATCCGCCTGCAGCATCGGGACGGACACTGGATCGAGGTCCTGTCCCGGGCCTCTGCCTATTTTGATAAAAAAGGGAAAGCCATCCGAATCGTGGGTACGAACGTGGATGTCACGAAAATAAAAAAAGCCGAACAGGAAATCGCCCGGATGCAGAAACTGGAAGGCTTGGGCAGCATTGCCGGCGGCATAGCCCATGATTTCAATAATCTCTTCTCAGGAATTTACGGTAATATTGAGCTGATTCGGGCAAACATACACAATCCGGAAAAGGCCGGAAAATTTCTGCAGATTCTGCTGAATTCCATGTCTACGGCCAAACGGCTGACAGGCCGCCTGCTTACCTTCAGCAAAGGGGGGCAGATGCAGATCGAAACGGTGGACCTCACTGCCCTCATACAGGAAACCGTCCGGTTAAATCTGACAGGAAGCAATGTCCGTGTCACTATGGATTTTGATGAACAGCTCCATTCCATCAGCGCAGATACATCCCAGATCGAGCAGGTTATGTCCAATCTGATTCTCAATGCTTCACAGGCCATGCCGAACGGAGGCGAGCTCTTTATCAGCGGAAGCAATGAAGAGGATATCAGCAGCTATCTTCCGGGCCAGTCCGGCCCCTGTGTCCGAATCAACATCAGAGATAATGGTCCCGGGATTGATGAGGATGTCATGCCCTACATCTTTGATCCCTACTTTACGACGAAACAATTTGGCCACGGCCTGGGACTGGCCATTTGTCAGAGCATCATTCATAAGCATCACGGACAGATTTTTGCTGCATCGGAAGAGGATGGCGCTGTATTTACCGTGATTTTACCGGCCCGGACCGATACCGCACGAAATACTGCCATCGCGGAAGAGGAGGCAGCGGAGCTGCTGCCGGACACGATGCAGGAAGATAAAACACGAATTCTGTTCCTCGATGACGATCCGGCCATTCGCACGATCAATTCACTGTTTCTGGAAGATCTGGGATTCAGCGTCGATGCTGTGGCAGACGGGTCAGAAGCCGTCCGCTACTTCGAGGCGAATCTTCGCACCGGAAACCGCTACGGCCTGCTGATCTTTGATCTGACGATTCCGGGAGGGATGGGAGGCCTGGAAGCCCTGAACCAGATTCGAAAAATTTACCAGAGCGATGCGCCGCTGAAAGCGATCATCAGCAGCGGCTATTCCAATAATCAAGTCATAACAGAATATCATAAATTCGGATTTACGGATGTCCTGAAAAAACCCTTCACCATGGATGAAATGAAGGAAAAGATTTTCCGGGCGCTGGCACTGTAGGCGGGTTAGATGGTTTGCGGGCTGGCGGGGTGATGCGTGGAAGCGGAAGAACGTTTCTTGCCCCGCTTAAAACAGCGGGGTTAACGCCGACCGCAAAGGTCGCCAAGGAATATTTTGATCAAGGTTGAGTAAGAAGCAAGATACGGGTCCGACAGGGGCTACTCGATACTCGTTACTGCTAATGTGTAGATGAGTTGACGAGTTGACGAGTAGACGGGTTGACGGGTAGATGGGGAAGAAACGGAACCGTTGGCAAGTGTGTGGGTTAGCGGGTTTATCGTAGAAAACCCAATCCTACAATATTATGAAACTGTCATTCCGGACAGCCACGTCCGAGTGAAACGAAGACGGGCGTGATCCGGAATCTCCTAAATTCTGTTGTACCCCGGAATCTTGTATACATCGTTAGTCCAGCTGTAGATGAGTAAATGAGTTGACGAGTTGACGGGTAGACGAGTAGACGGGGAAGAAACAGAATTTACCTCGTCTATAGAATTTCGGCAGAGACGTTGCATACAAGGTCTGTACCCGTCTTAAAGGGCCGTAAACTATCACTCATGTCTTGATTTTATCGGCTTCACTCGCAACTCGTAAAGCAGATTGCGGATCAGGTCCGCAATGACAGAAGGCTTCGGCTCCGCTCAGCCACCGAGTGATACCACTCAGCCACCGTCGGTTTCGTTCCTGCCAAAGTTTCACCTTTCACCCCGACGCCCTCTCATCTCGCCTGCCGCGTCGTAGTGAAACGAAGACGGGCTACTCGCAACTCGTTACTCAATACTGTCGAAGCGAAGCGAAGACGGGTTGACGGGTAGACGGGGAAGAAACGGAATTTACCTCGTCTATAGAATTTCGGCAGAGACGTTGCATACAAGGTCTGTACCCGTTTTAAAGGGCCGTAAACTATCACTCATGTCTTGATTTTATCGGCTTCACGCAACCCGTAAAGCAGATTGCGGATCAGGTCCGGTTTTTGCCGGACATGTCAGTGGCGGTGTCCTTCACCGTCCCAGTGACGCCGTCCCTCAAACTGGTCGCCATTGGATGCGTTGCCTCTGCGGAAATTATAGGAAAAGCTGAGCAGTGCATAGCGGCCGACCACATTCGTACTTACATCCAGAATTTCTGTATCCGTCACGGTCCGGTCGATATTATCGCTCTGATTGAACAGATCATAGACAGCAAAGGTCAGCTCACCGGCGCGGTTTTTCAGGAATTTCACACCGAGGCTCATGTTGTCCACGAGGCTGGACTGGTTGTAATCGGAGGTCATGCCACGGTAGAACTGCTGTGAGAGTTCGTTGCGGTACACGACATTGCTCCAGAAATTCCAGTACAGATCCAGGCCTGTCTTCTGCTGGAAGGTGCGGCTTTCGCCGCTGTAGGGCAGAGTATAGGTGGTCTGCCGGTAGCTGGAGTTGGAACTGAGAGTGAAATCGATCCGTTCGTTCACATTTGAACTGAGAGAGGCCTGCAGGCCAATGGACGGTGATTTGGCCAGATTCTTCTCACCATTGACGAGGGACGGAGTCTGTGAATAATTGGCGGACACATTCATATTCAGGTTTGAACGCATGAATCCGAGAGGAATCGAAAAGGCGGTAAAGGCGCCCACGGAATAATAGCCTTTCATATTGACCGGTTCGGAATACTTGCCGCCGCGCATGAGGGAAATCCCGTTGGCCAGCGTGGTGTCCCGGTCAGCCAGGATGGTGCTGTTTCCGATATAATCCTGTACAAAGCGTGCATTCATCATGAAAAATGTATATTTGCCCCGGCCGCGGTCCACTTTGTGAAATCCGCCGTGTATGACGGTCTGGACCTGATTGCCAAGCGCCGAATTCCCGTTTTTGATGTTCAGGGGATCGGTGAGATCCGGTGTTTCCTGCAGCTGATTCAGCGAAGGCGACAGGGAACTCATGCGGACCATCATTCTCAGGTTGCTGCCACTGTCGAATTTGTAACGGATAAAACTTGATCCGAACACATTCAGCTGGTCATAGGGAATCGCCTGGGTTGTGGGAAAGGTTTCACTGTATTCACGGTGAATCGAATTGAGTGAGAGATTTCCGTTGATAGAAAAGGCGTCTTTCTGAAAACGCAGTCCCACACCGCCTTCATGAGCCATCTGGCGGCTCTCGAATACGCTTGAATACAGTGTATCAAGGCGGGAATAAGCCCCGGAAGCATCTCTGGAATAGGCATGTTTGTCGTTTTTTGAGATAGAATACTGAGGTTCATAGCTCAGCTGCAGACTGACGTATTCACTCAGCGGTTCCGTATAATTGATTTCATGATCAAGCTGCAGTTCGTTATTATTGATCCTGGACTGCTGGTCCAGGCTGTCCAGTACCGGGGCATCGCGGAATTCGTGATTGATCTGGCTGTCATTTCCGTCCTTCAGGCTCTGGTTGATCTGGCTGGATACGGACAGAGTCCGTCCCACCCGGGAAAATTTATGTTTCCAGATGGCATAATTGCTGGCCTGAGTTGCCGCTATGTCCGCGTGATATTCTGTTGTGTAGGAGTAGGGAGAGATCTCAATCCCGTCGGGCTGAAGCTGCACACCGTGAATAGTCCGGTCTGTCGTATTCTGCTGATAAACGCCCGAAGGAATGACGGAAATACTGTTGTTTTCATTCAGATCTGCATCCAGGCGCATATTGAAACGATGATTGAAATTTGCATTGTCCTCGTTCTGATCATAGTTCCATCCCATGGCCGAATCCGATTCCACCAGGCTCTGCTGAAGGATATCGCTCACTGAATTATTATCCTTAGAATTGAAAAAATACGAGGCTGTCAGATTGCTGTTCTTATTCAGCTGTCGTGTATAATTCAAGCCGGCCGCATTGACGGTGGACAGGCCGCCTTCACCCGAAACCAACCGGGTGACCAGATTATCGCCTCCACGTACGCGATGAACGCCCCCCATCTGTCCGGCGATGTCCATGGAGGAAAAATTGCTGCTGCCGGTATTATTGCTCTGGGCCGTCAGGCTCAACCGGTCCTCTTTCCGAAAGAGGTTCAGCTTCCCATTGGCCGCATAACGATTCTGATCACCGGCTCCCGCCGAAAAGTCCCCGAAGGCGCCATGCTTGAATTTTGCCTTGGTGGTCAGGTTCACCGCCTTGGACGTGTTGCCGTCATCAAAACCGGTAAATTTTGCCTGCTCGCTCTGCTCGTCGTAAATCGAAACCTGCTGAATTATTTCGGCAGGAATATTTTTCAGCGCCGCGCTGGGATCATTACCGAAAAAAGGCCGGTTATCCACCAATACCTTTTTCACCTCTTCGCCCTGCACCGACACTTTTGACCCTTCAATCGTGGCGCCGGGAACCTTTTTCATCAGGTCCTCGGCTGTCGCATCCGGGGCGGTGTGGAAATTATCCGTATTGTATACCGCCGTGTCCCCCTTCACCGTGGCAATGATGCGGGAATCCACCACATTCACCTGGTCCATGGCAATGGCCGTCGGCTCCAGAAGCAGTTTCCCGAAATTCACCTGATTGCGGTCGAGATGAAATCCTCGGATCAGGGGCTTATAGCCCACGTAGGTTACTTTCAGAATATATTCACCGGGGAAAATGCGCATGAAGGAAAAATAACCGTCATCATCACTGAAGCCGCCCTCGACCAATGTGGAATCCAGAGAATTCAGCACCAGCACGGCAGCGCCGGACAAGGCCTCATTCTTCTGATTATAAACCTGGCCTGTCACCAGCCTCGGACCCATTATAATCCGCGGCTGCGCATTCAGCGCCTGTCCTGAAAGCAGAATCATTAAAAACAGAAACAGCATCCGGATTATTCCATACCGTGCCTTCAATTTTCCATATCGAATCTTCATGTACACTCCTGTCTGAATCATATTCTTAGACACCGGAAAATTACATAGGTTAGCAGGAATTATCAAGCAAAGAGAATCCCCCGTGAAATAATCGCGAAAGTGTAAATTTTTCATCGGTTTCACGGTGACAAACCGCAGAAGTGTCAACAGACCGGCCGAATGTATCTAATCTGAACCTTTTAAAGGGTGATTATCATCTTGAATCGGAATGGCGTCCCGTTTATATTGTTTTATATTGAACACATCGGGGAAATTTCGATTCAAGAATTCCTTTTCCTGATCTCATAACGAAGCTAGACAGTTGACTCCTCGTTTCCAAAGCTGAAGAAGGAGAGCCAATGATGGGAAAATGCTCAAACCTGTTTAAGGTCACGGTCACGACATGTCTAAGTATTTTCATGTTCATGACAGCGTACGGCCAGAATCCGGCAGATGTCATTCTCGCTGAACCGGAAGAGGTGACATCTCACACAATGACAGTTTCATGGGAGGCGAGTGAGGACATTGATTTCGGAGAGTACAGGCTGTTCAGGAACACAGCATCGCCGGTCGATACGAGCTCGGACCTGCTGTCTGTCATTACTGACCGGAACACCCTCTCTTTTAATGATACCGAATTACATGTTTCCACGTACTACTATTACAAAATATATGTCGTAAACAGCGATGGAACGGTAAGCAGCGGAAGCAATGAAGTGAACGCCTCCACCGCTGCAAATGCCTATCCATTCGCAGACGGTGCCGAAGACCGGCCCGAACTGAAATGGTTTGCGGACTCTCCCTGGGGACTGTCCGAATCCAATCCGGAGGAAGGATTGCAGTGCTGGACAGAAAGCCCGGAGGGAAGCTACGCGAATCTGGAAGACGCCTCTCTGACCCTCCATATTGATCTGTCATCGGCCCTCATGCCCGTGCTCAGCTTCTGGACGCGCTACAGCACCCAGGTGAACCAGGATTACGGGCGTGTGGAGATCAGCCTGAACGGGACGACCTGGCAGATCGCAGGTTACTGGTCGGGATCCCAGTCCACGTGGAAAAAAATGACCATTGACCTCACACCCTGGGCCCTGTCTGAGGATGTACGGATCCGCTGGCGCTTCACCTCCGGCAGCTCGACCGTGAGCGACGGCTGGTATATCGACAATATCCGGGTAGAGGAAAGCAGCTCAACTGGCCTTCCCTACCCCTTTTTCGAAAATTTTGATGATTCGCTCAGCCATGACAACTGGTTCGGCGGACAATGGCTGATCATGCCGGGAGGCCGGGGTGAATCCAGCCTCATTCATGATTCGCCCACCGGGAACTATCTGCAGAGCGAAGGCGGCCTGGGCGGCGACAATCCCAACAGCTTCTCAAATCTGACCACTTCCGGCGTTCTGGACCTGACCTATGCGGTGGATCCGGTCCTCACTTTCTTTCAGAAATACGATATCTGCGGCGGTGTGAGCGGTTATGACAGTGAACGGGATTACGGACGTGTCTATATCTCAACCAGCTACGGGCTTCCCGGCACCTGGATACAGATCTACACCGTCAATGGCAGCAATACGGGCAGCTGGCAGCGCGTGGAACTTGATCTGAGCGGCTATGAAGTTCCCAATGTCCGCCTGCGCTTTGCCCTGGATGACAACCGGGACGGAAATAACAACTGGGGCGATGAATCCACAAACGGAAACGGCTGGTGGATGGATGACATCCATCTCGAGAACAGGCCTGCTTTTGTCACCCTGCAGACACCGTCCGATTCGTCTCTGCACGGTGCGACCCTGACCTGGAATAAAAATAATGATACGGATTTCAACCGCTATGAAATATTCCGCAGCACAAGCTCCTCAGTTGACCGGAGCAGTCCGCTGCTGGCAACCATCACGGATCAGAATACCACCAGCTACCGGGATGATTTTCAGCTGCTTCAGCCCGTTCATTATTATTACCGCATGTATGTGACAGACGATTTCGGCACCCTGTCCAAAGGCAGTAATACCGTCATGGCGGATTACAGCATTCCCGAACTGGAATTTCCCTTTTCGGACAGTGTAACCGCTGCATCAACGGAAAAATGGGCTTACAGTTCGCCCTGGGGACTGAGCACGGATGCCGCCCACAGCGGAACCCACAGCTGGTCGGACAGCCCGGGCTCGAATTACGCTCCGAATTCAAATACAGCTCTGACCACATTCATAAACCTGGCCGGCTCACTGACCCCCGTGCTCCGCTTCTGGCATAATTACGCTCTGGAATCGGGAATTGACTGGGGATATGTGGAAATTTCCACCAATGACGGCCTGAACTGGACAACGATTCACAAAGTGACGGGAATTGAACCGAACTGGAATGAGGAACGCATTGATCTGACTTCCTATGTGGGCCAGCGCATCGGCCTGCGCTTCCGTCTGGTATCGAACGGGGAAAATCAGCTGGACGGCTGGTCTATTGATGATATCAGCATGGAGGATGAAAGCCGTATCGTGGGCTATCCATTTTATGATGATATGGAAAACGGCATCGGCAACTGGTACATGGATTCGCCCTGGAGCCTGACCCGGGTGAATGCCCATTCGGATTCAAGCTGCTGGACAGACAGCCCGGCCGGCTCCTACAGCAACAATGCCAATACTTCGCTCACTTTACATATTGACCTTTCCACTGCTCTCATGCCCATGCTTCGCTTCTGGACTCTCTATGCTACCGAAATCAATCAGGACTATGCCCGGGTTGAAATCAGCCCGAATGGAAGCAGCTGGGTCGTCTTGGGCTACTGGTCCGGATCCCGTTCAACCTGGAAGGAAATTACGATTGACCTCACACCCTGGCAGGGCAATAACGACGTACGTATCCGCTGGCGCTTCACTTCGGGGAGCTCGACTGTGAGCGATGGCTGGTATATTGATGATATTGCCATCGACGAGACACCTGTAACCACCCTGCCCTACCCATTCTTTGATAACTTTGATGACAGCGGCAGCCTGAAGAACTGGCACTTCGCTCAATGGGACTTCGTGAACGGAGGCAGCAGCGGGCCCTACTGCATCCACGATTCACCCACAGGCAATTATCTGTCTTCGGAAGGCGGTCTGGGCGGTGACAATCCCAATTCCTTCACGGCGCTCACCACATCCGGCGTCATTGACCTGAGCGCGTCGGACAATCCGGTACTGACTTTCAATTATAAATATGATATTGAGGATGGCGTGTCGGGCTATGATTCCCAGAGAGATTACGGACGCGTGTATCTGTCCACAAACTATGGCCAGCCCGGAACCTGGGTACAGATGTTCATCTTCAACGGCACCCAAACCAGCACCTGGTCGCATGCAGTCATCGACCTGTCCGGATACCGGATACCGAATCTGCGCTTCCGCTTTATAATGGATGACAACCGGGACGGCAACAACAATTGGGGCGATGAGTCAAAAACTTCCAACGGCTGGTGGATCGATGACATCGCCATTCATAATAATTTTTCATCCTGGAATATTGTGAACGAAGCTGTACTGGAAGGCCCGGCCTTTATTGCCACAAATCTATTTGAAGCAACGGAACGAATTTACGCAAGGGTTTACGAACCCGGAATAACGGATGCGGAAGGCCAGGGAGCGGGAATTCAGGGACAGCTGGGCTACGGGCCCGATGGCGTACCGCCGGACTCCACCTGGATATGGGATTTCCCCGCTTCCTATCTGGAGGACGATGGAAATTATGATCGATATTATGCCAGTTTATCCGTCGGTGACAGTCTGGGAAACTATGATTTCGCCTTCCGATTCCGCATCGGATCGGACAATCCCTGGATCTACGCCGATATAGACGGAAATGACATGGGATCGGGGGGATTCAACATATTTACGCCCGATCATGCCGGTGATCTGCTGGTTACAGAAAGTCCGGACATGGAATGCCGAACGGGCAGTATCATGAAAGTGCTTCCGGTAAACCAGATCGAGAACATTGATTTCCGCCTGGTCAACCACGGTCCCGGATCACTGCGCTACACCATTGTGGAATGTGACTCCTCAGGACAGCTCACGGATTATCCCTGGCTGGCGGTCAACAGGCCGCAGAATACTCTTCCGCCGGCGACGGAGTTCCCGGTGACGCTCACCCTGGACCCGACCGCTCTTGATTCGGACAGTACTTACCTCGGTACTCTGGAAATCCGCGGCAATGATCCGGACGAACCGGTTCACCGGATAGGAGTCACTCTGAACACACTGGCCGATGATGCGGAGGCGCTGAAAGGCTATGTGCAGGGAAGCGAGCACTCCCGCTTCGAACAGATGGCCTGTGTAGAAATTTATCAGGGAGATTCTCTGCTGCAGACAGTGACCACCCGCAGCAACGGGTATTTCTCCATTTACGGGCTGGAACCCGGCTTCTATGATTTACGTGCCTGGTGCAGAGGATATTATACCCGGTTTGTTCCGAATGTCCGCCTGCCGCAGACACAGACTCTGAAAATAAACATGGGCGAGATTTCCCCGGTAACCGCGACGGATCACTGGGCTGACTATTACAGTTCGGCCACATTTTACAACGGACGCTTTGTTCGTCCCGGAGATGTGGTCACGGCGAGAGATGCGGACGGAACACTCTGCGGCATATATTACGTCACGACGCCCGGAAGCTACGGACTCATGCATGTCTATGGGGACGACCCTGCCACCCCGGACGTGGACGAGGGTGCCGCAGCCGATGATTCGCTCAGCTTTTTCATAAACAATTTTCCGGCAATATCCGAGGTGTCCACGCTGTGGACGGAAGGTCTGCATGAACTGAATCTGAACGCCTTTGCCCGGGATATCATCTCTCTGCGTCCAGGCTATAATCTCATCTCCTTTTCTTCGGTACCCCGTGACAGCAGTATCCGGGATATCCTCGCCTCCATTGACGGACGATATTCCATGGTGAAGGGTTTTGATATGGAATGGGGTGGCGCCGGAACCTATGTGGACAGCCTGGCCGGACAGGGCTTCAATGACCTTCACAGCATGGATGCCCTTCATGGCTACTGGATATTCATGAATGAAGCCGCCACGCTGACCATTGACGGAGACAATATTCCCGAGGCCACACCCATACTGCTGGACCAGGGCTGGAATCTCATCAGTTACCTGCCGGAACGGAGCCTTGAACCCGAGGCGGTTCTCGGGTCCGTCTCAGGCCTCTATACCACGCTCAACGGTTTTGATGCAGCCGGTGCCCACACCTATGTTCCGGGCAGTCAATTCAGCGATCTGAAACAGATGGTAAACGGGTTCGGCTACTGGATAATAATGATTCAGCCAGCTATTCTGCAGTACGGTGTCAGTCAGAGGGGAAAATCTGCTCTGCCTCAATTGCCCGCCACGATTTCCTCCCTGCAGGCAACACCGGACTGGTGCGACCTGTACGGAACGATTACATTGAACGGAACGCCCCTCCCACCGGGTACGGAAATAAGCGTGGCAGATCCGGATCAGGTGCTCTGCGGCTCATGCATTGTCAGCCGTGAAGGCCAATACGGGTTTCTCCATATTTACGGCGATGATCCTGCCACGGAGGACATTGACGAAGGTGCACGGAATGGGGATGAACTGACACTTCTGCTGGATGACCAACCCGTATTCACTGCGGACCACATGCCCCTGGTCTGGCAGAAAAGCAGTCTGCCCTTACGCCGGAATCTGGATCTGAGCATGAGCGCGACAGCCCTTGATGCCGCCTCAGATCTGCCGCGGACCTGGGAGCTGGCACAGAACTATCCCAACCCATTCAATCCCGACACCCGGATCGACTATCAGCTTCCGGAAGCAGCTGTCATCACCCTGACCGTCTACACGATTCATGGCCGGGCAGTCCGCACCCTGGCAGACGGACTCAGGCCCGCCGGATATTACGAGGTCATATGGGATGGACGGGATGAGAACGGACGAGCCGTGGCTTCGGGTGTTTATCTTTTCCGCCTGAGCTCTCCAGACTACAGCAAAACCCACAAGATGCTGCTCATCAAATAGGCCCGCCGTGAAAAGAATAAACCAAATCATCAGCCTGTGGATAATACTGATCAGTATACTGAAAAGTCAGGTGGTCCCTACACCGGAATGGGCCGATTATGCCGGGACTGCGGCGTTTTGCGAGGATATTCCGGCCACGGCGGGATCGGTTATCAATGTCCTTGATTCCGATTCGGTTCTCTGTGGAAGCTGCATGGTGGACAGCGACGGGCTTTTCGGATATATTCATGTTTATGGTGACGATCCGAACACGGTTACGGACGAAGGCGCCGAGACGGGCGATACACTCATCTTCCTGCTGAACGGCCACCGAACAGCTCAGGATTCGCTGCTGCCCTGGACGGGAAACCGCACGATCTTCGACAACCTGCATATCGTGGTCAGTGACAACCGCGCACCGCAGTTTCGAACCCAGTCTCTGCCCGACGCAGACGAAAATGTCCTCTGGGAAACGACCATATCGGCGGAAGACCCGGATGGCGATTCCTTTATAATGGAGGCCGTCTCCCTGCCCGGCTGGATCAGCTTTGAACCGGACGGACGCCTCCACGGCACGCCGGGACCGAATGATGTGGGCAGCAACATTCTCCTGTCATTTCACGCACGGGATATGTACTGCGGAGAAACAGAACATAACTTGACCCTGAATGTCAACGCGGAGCCGGCTGATGCAGTAGAAGAAATTTCAATGGCGCAATCACCGCTTCTGATCAGCAATTATCCCAATCCTTTCAACGGCGTCACAACTCTCCGGTTTACTAATCCGGAACAAAAGGAGCTGTCACTGACCCTGCTCACGATTCAGGGAAAAATTATCCGGCATTGGGTTTTTCCGGAAAGCGACCGTTCGACTACCTTACTATGGGATGGGACGGATGCTTCCGGCCGGGATGCGGGCAGCGGCGTCTACATCTGCCGGCTCCGGAGCGGAAACGATACCGCCTCACATAAACTGCTTATCATTAAATAAAGTATTAACCCGCTTCGATAAAAATTCCGTGAATATTACAGATAAATATAGTACGATGCGAAAAGGCAACGCGTAATTCTTTTCAATGCCCGGAACTTTGTTTCATCCTTAACCTTAACCTTCTCTTCATGTCAGAAAACGGGATCTGCAGCCATTCTGATGCTAAATACTTTTCTGTAATCCCGGTTCAGACAGAAATGAATCGTTCCTTCATTCAGATCGAAGACGGAAGACCAGCGGGTATCAATACGTTGATATCGTCCATTCATATATTCGCGGCGTCCGCTCTGCCGGACTTTTTTCAGAATACCCATCGCCCGGGGCCAGGTAAGACAGGTATCCAATTTTTCAAAGGCCATCACCATCCCGTTGTAACGCCAGCATTGTTTCCGTTTTTCCAGTTCTGATTGCAGATAAATCCGTGAATTCGTACAGATCTGCAGAGTGCTGTCGGCTGGAATAATCTGCATCCGACCCTCGTTCCATTCCAGAATCACTGATTTTTCACCGGGTGCTGCAATGAGCAGATGATGTGAAATCAGGTTCAGGGCATTGTCAAATATCGAATGGGACGCGGCAATGTCCACTGCCTCCTCCACCGATGCGGCATGATCCAGTATTTTACGGATGAGGTGAAGCAGAAACAGGGATGTTTTAGTTGAATCCTCCGTGTACATATTCTTCCCGTAAGAGGCCGGAGCAATAAAAACGCCGTGTTCATTCATCCCCTCCACAGTCAGAACCGGCGCATAAAGAAGCCGTTTGATGTGATTTGAATCGGCGTCATCGAATGAAGCGGAGTGTGTAAAACCAAAGCCATTCAGCATGGAAAATCCGATATTGCGGTAGCCGCTGTCCGGATAATAAAAACCGACCAACAGGCCCGTATCCACATTATCAAAGTTGCGACCCACCAGAGTTGTGGTTGAATCCGACCATTGAAAGATACTGCAGCCGACGGCAGATCTCAGCGAATCCCGCTTCCTCAGTTCCCGCAGAATCTGCTGTCCGGCCAGCGTGAGGAAGGCATCGAAATCACCGTAATAATTCATGCAGCGAATCCCGTCCACATCCTGAAAACTGGCCAGCATTCTCTGAAAATCAGGCATCCCCGCGGACACATGTTCCGACTTCGGAATCTGCAACGGCCGTATTTCAGTGATTTCTGCCGGCTGAGCCGGCCCGCAGGATTGGTTGCACATGGAAGCCAGGATCACGAGCGCTGACAGAAGCATATAAATTCTGCCCGAATTCAATTTCAGTTTTCGCATAAATATTTCTTTATTTCATTTATTTAATACGCGCCGTATCGCCTTTGTCAGGGTTGCGGGTGAAAACGGTTTGTGCAAAATCTGCAACTCCTCATTCTGGACCTGCGGTATTTCCTTCACATTTTCAAAATAGCCGGTGCACAGGATAAATTTTAAATCGGGTACCTTTTCCTTCAACGACGTCACCAGTTCCAGTCCGCCGATTCGAGGCATGGTAATATCGGATAATAACAGGTCAAACTGATAATTCAGGTCCGCCGCCTTTGCCAGTGCTTCTTTCCCATCCGAGCAGGGTATGACATGATAACCCTGCTCTTCAATAAGGTAGGTTGTGACCTGCCGGACCATTTCATCATCCTCCGCATAGAGAATGACTTCATTCCCCGTAACGGCTTCCGGCTGTATTTTCTTTTCATCCGGCATGATTCGCTGTTCATTCAGCAGCGGCCAGTATATCCTGAATTCCGTTCCGGATCCGGGAGCGCTTTCCGCCGTGATAAACCCCTTGTTCTGTCTGACGATTCCATAGACCATCGCCAGGCCCAGCCCGGTTCCCTTCCCTTCCTCCTTCGTGGTATAAAAGGGTTCGAACATATGGTCAAGCGTGTCCTGTGTCATTCCAATACCGGTATCACGTATCGTCAGCAGAACATAATTTCCCTCCTGATCCGGCGACATCTCCATTATTGAGTTTTCAGATACAGCCTCGACTCTTGTCCTCAGTTCAATATATTTGGATGTTCCGTCTTCATTGGCCCGAATTGCGTCCCGTGCGTTAACTACCAGATTGATGATGATCTGTTCAATCTGTGACGGGTCTGCCAGGATGATCAGATCCTCCCGGGACAGATCCATGTTGAACTCCACATCTTCACCGATCAGCCGTCGAAGCATTTTATAGAGATCACTCACCGTCTCCGTAAAATTGATTTTTCTCGGGACAAAACTCTGTTTGCGGCTGAAGGCCAGGATCTGCCGAACCAGGGATGCCGCTCTCTGACTTCCCTTCTGGATCTCCACGAGCGCAGTGTGTGCCTTTGTACCTTTCTCTGTCTCAAACAACGCGACGTCCGTGAATCCATACAGGCTGGCCAGGATATTATTGAAATCGTGGGCAATTCCGCTGGCAAGCTGACCGATACTTTCCAGCTTCTGCGTCTGCTGCAACTGGATTTCCAATTGCTTCTGAACTGTTTCCGATTCCTTCTTTTCGGTTACATCATTGATGATGGCCGCAAAGTACCCCCGCCGAGGGCAATAGGCATTAACCTGGAACCATTTCCCCATCGCTTCGGAATACGCCTCGAAGGCGGCCGCTTTTTCATTCAGCGCCACATCACCGTAGCACTCGATCCATCCGAAACTGTCATTCACAATTTCCGGCATGATTTCTTTAATGGTTTTCCCGATTATCTGCGATCGCTGCAGGCCGGTAATGTGTTCGTACTGCTCATTGACATCCAGAAACTGAAAATCAACGGCATGCCCATCCTGATCCGTAATAATTTTATGAAAGGCAAATCCGTTGGGCATATTCATAAACATCATTTTATAATGATGTTCGCTCTCGGACAGCTTATGTTCGGTTTGAACTCTGTGGGTTATATCCTGCGTAACACCGATCACCCGGACCGGCTCATTCTGATCATTGTAAATAAAATCCGCCTTCTCTCTGACCCATTTTTCCTGATTATTTACCAGAATACGGTGTTCAATATCGTAACGTCTTTCTTTCAGTCCCTGCACCCAAGCCTCATCCACATAATTTCGGTCCTCCGGGTGCACGAAATTCAAAAAACGCTGATAATCCACTTTTTCCTGATAGGCAACTCCGAAAATCCTGTAATTTTCCTTTGTCCAGGTAATTCCGCCTGACAACAGGTCCATTTCCCAGGTTCCGATCTCACCGATTTCCTGTGCCTTTTCCAGATAATACTGTTTACTCAGCAATTCCTTCTCAGATTTTTTCCGCTCCGAAATGTCGCGGCAGAAGGCAATGAATATGGGGTGATCCCCGGGAACAAATGAAACGGACATCTCTGTATCAAACAGGTCCCCGTTCTTCTTTCTGTGCACGGTTTCAAACAGATCATAACCCCTGGCCATGATTTTCTCGATCCGTGCCCGGGTCACATTGCGTTCCTCGATCGCGTCCAGATTATTGATATGCATTCCGATCAGTTCATCCTTGGTATAGCCGGATAATTCACTGTAGGCCTGATTCACATCGATCAGGTATCCTTCCGTATCCGTCACCCATAATCCGTCCCGGGTCGTTTCCAGAATCGCGTTCACATAGGCATTTCGTTCTGAATTGATGCGCTGCAGCTCCTTGTGTTCCGTCACATCTTCATGCTGAACAACCACATACAGCACATCTCCATTTTCATCTAGAATCGGGTAAGCCACGTTGTAGAACCAGCGTTTCAGGGGTTTTGAAACCTTGACACCGGTTGTTTCGGAGGCATATCCAATGTCGAAATTCACTTCCCAGGAAACCGTTTCCTTATGTTCAAACACTCTTTTTAATTTTTCGATAACCCCGGTGCGGATAATCTCCCCATCTTCCAGAATATTATATTTTCTGCCTTCGATATCCTTCGGTTGCACTCCGAAGTACTCTGAAAGTTTGGGATTGATCCGGATACACCATCCGTCCCTGTCCAGAATCTGCGTACTTTTTTCAGACTGCAGATACAGCTGTTCAAAAATCGTATGGCTTTCCTTCAGCTCGGCTTCCATGGCAAGTTTTTCGCTGATGTCCCGTCCGATTCCGAACGTGCCCTTGATCCGGCCCTGTTCATCCCTCCATGGAATACTGGAGAACTGACAGGTTATGCCTGTCTTTAAAGTCAGAATATTATGCAGGGATTCTCCCTGCAGCGTTCGTGAATATATTTCGAATAAGGACTGTATATCACTGTCAATGAACAGCGGCCTGAAATCATGGCCGATAAGGCTGTCCAGAGCCGTACCCGTTATTTTTTCCGCGATCCGGTTTACCCAGACTATTTTTCCGGCGTCGTCGGTGATGTAGGCCAGATCCGTCAGATTATCAAAAAATTCTTTCCATAATTCCAAATATTTTCCGTACATCAATAATTCCTTCAGTCACCTCCAGGGTTTTCCCTGCAGGGTGTAAAATCGTTCAGAAAAAATACCGTCTGGTCAGCATAAAAGACACTTTCTTGTGTTTTTTTATACTTAACAGGAGTGTAATCACCTTTCCGTAAACATGCAATTGGATTTTTTCGCAGGTCCGCACCTTACCCAGCCTCCAAAATACCGGCGAATGTCACAGATTTACACGAAATAGAGACTCGTCCACGGATTAACACGAATGAATCATTTTTCCACGGAGTACACGGATTGACACGGAAAGATCAACATGAAAACCTGAATTCTATTCTGAACTCCGGTCCCTGTTTCTACGACACTCACCGCTGCAGGGGCATATTAACACTTTTTCAGATATTCGCCTGACCAGCTTACCCCCGAACACGCAAACCCGCAAACACACCAACCAGCGAACACGCAAACATAGGCATTTTCCACGGAGTACACGGATTAACACGGAAAGATCAGCATGAAAACCTGAATTCTATTCTGAACTCCGGGCCCTGTTTCTACGACACTCACCGCTGCATGGACATATTAACACTTTTTCAGATATTCGCCGAACCAACTTACCCCCGAACACGCAAACCCGCAAACACGCCAACCAGCGAACCCGCCAACATAGGAATTTTCCACGGAGTACACGGATTGACACGAATCATTCAGAATCATTAAGCATTCGACATTTAACATTA
>JBJKQR010000053.1:0-50136 GCA_046735395.1 Fidelibacterota bacterium
GACGAATGGGTTTCGCCGGTCTTCCAAAATTGATGTAATAAGGATTTAGCTGGGATTCATACCAGATCCAATCAATTTTATGAGCCAATTTCACTAAAGTATCTTTGGGATCAATCATTTTATCCAACGTGATTTCAAACAGGGTTCCTTGAGATTGGGAGGATTGATGACCTTTCATTTTATCCTTTCGTATTGCCATGTTTTTAATGAATTTAACACTTTCTCGGATAAAATACCAAGTTAATTATTAAGATATATCTATTATTATCAATATGTTATGTGATTATTAAGGGGCGACTATAATAAAATAAGATCATTTTAAATTTTCTTTTCGTGTACTTTCGTGGAGTCCGTGGATGTATCTTCAATCCGTGTGAATTCATGTCATCCGTGGATTGTCTGGTTTGCTGGTTGGCGGGTCAATGCGTTAATGCGTGTATGCGTTAAAGGGAAGAAACAAGGCTCCGGAGGAATTATATTTTCGTTCAGATTGTTTCAGATATTTTTCGTGTTAATTCGTGTTCTTCGTGGATTGTTTGGTTAGCGGGTTAGCGCGTGAGCTGAAGTATTTTATTTAAATGGGACCATTCTAAATTTTCTTTTTCGTGTACTTTCGTGGAATTCGTGGATGTATTTTCAATCCGTGTGAATTCATGTCATCCGTGGATTGTCTGGTTATTATGAAAATAGAGAAATGGCGATCGTTGAGTTCTGGTTCACGACAGCAATCTCATCTCCGCAGGTCACAGTGCCCCCGCGCAGTACTCTGGCAAACACGCCGTCGGTGGGCATGACACAGGTCCCGCTTACCTGGCGGATAATACAGCCATGGTGGCATTCCTTTCCGATCTGTGTGACTTCCAGCAGAACAGATTCCCCCAGGGCGAGACGGGTTCCGATGGGAAGCTCGGTCAGCGCCAGTCCTTCCGTGAGAATATTTTCGGCAAAAACGCCCGGGCTGAGATCCAGTCCGTGGCCTTCGAGCGTCCGAACGGATTCGACCGGAAGCAAGGATACCTGCCGGTGCCAGGTTCCGGCATGAGCGTCGCCGAGGATCCCGTAGTTCATGCGAAATTCCGCCGACACCACCGTTTGCTTCTGAGTTCCTTTTTTTCCTGAAATATTTACAGCCAGTATCCGTCCCATTCACAACCTCCATGACAAGGGCAGGCAGGGCAGCTCCGCCCCGGTCCCGTAGCCTGATTCCGATCTGTCCACAATGACCAGCACATCCGCACGGGCGGCATGATGAATCTGGTAGCTTTCCTGTCCTTCCGGTATGGTCAGCCTTCCCTTTTCATCCGTCATACCCCAGCGGAAATATACCCGATTACTGCGATTCTTCAGTTCATGATTTAATATTAGTCGTTTTATAGTTAAGCCTTTATCTAACTTATAATAATTTTTCATCAGGAAGGCCTTGATATACAATTCAGAGGTCATCATGACAGCGCCGGGATTTCCGGGCAGAGCAAAGACCTGTTTGCCGTCCTTTTCCGCAAAGGTCATGGGCTTTCCCGGCTTCTGCGCAACCCGGGTGAAGCGAAGATCCGCGCCTATATCCGTCAGCACCGGCCGCACGAAATCATAATCGCCCATGGAGACGCCGCCGCTGCTGATAATCAGGTCCGCCTCTTCAAAAGCACGGATAAAGCTCTGCTTCACGTCCTCATAGCTGTCCCCCACATGCTGAATATCCGCAGAAAATCCCAGCCGGGCCAGGAAGGCTTTCAGAAAGGGGCCGTTGCTGTCGCGGATTCCACCTTCGGCTGTACCGCCATTCACTTCATTCCCGGTAATCAGCACCCGGATGCGGGGACGCCTGCAAACCCGGATTTTTTCCAGACCCTGACTGCTGCAGAGTGCCAGGGCCGCCGGATTCAGAAGCTGTCCGGCTTCCAGCAGGCGATCTCCCTTCCGGAAGCTTTCGCCCTGTCTCCGGATATGCCGTCCCGTTTCAGGAAAACGGTCCAGAATCAGAAAGCCATTTTCCTCATGGCCATCCTCCACGGGAACCACTGTATCCGCGCCCTCGGGCATTCGCGCGCCGGTCATGATTTTCACGGCTGTCCCGGATACGACCGGTGCGGACACCGGCCCTCCCGCCTGAATCTCACCGGTCACCGGAAAACGCAGCGGGAAAGACAGGTTTTTTCTATCTATATCATGAATATTCAGGGCATAGCCATCCATGGCGCTGTTATCAAAAGGAGGCTGATCCTCGCGAACGGGCAGCGCATCTGCGCTTACAGCATTCAGACACTGTTCCAGGGCCTTTTCCTCCTCGCCCCAGGAAGCGGGCGAGGACAGAACGATATTCAGGGCTTCCTGCCATGAAATCATGATTTTTCTCCTCCGTGTCGCTTCCCTTCCATCATGGGAAAGGCATGGAGGATATGGGGAAACAGCGAATCCAGTGCATCCTGCGCTGCGGCCGGCGAACCGGGCAGACACAGAACCAGCGCGTTTTTCATGATACCGGCCGTCATTCTGGACAGCATGGCATTCCGTGTATTTCGAATCCCGAATTGATGGAACAGCTGGGACACGCCATCCAGCCTTTTCTCAAACAGCGGCTGGAGGGTTTCGACGGTCTGATCCCGGGAGCTCACGCCGGTGCCGCCACTCGTGATAATCAGCCTGGCTCCATCAACAATGGATTTTTCCACAAGCTGTCGCAGCTGATCCGCTTCATCCGGAATAATACTCAGACTGAGATGTTCGCAGCCCATTGATTTCAATCCCTCTGTCAGGACTGCGCCGCTTCGGTCTTCCGCTGTCCCGGCCGCAATACTGTCCGACAGAACAATCACCGCTGTCCGAGGCCATGACTGCTGTTTTTGGTCTGAGCGGCCGCCCCGCTTTGCCACCAGGCGGATATCCCCGATCACGGCATTCTTTTCCACAGCCTTCACCATATCATAAATGGTCAGACAGGCGACGGATACGGCAGTGAGGGCTTCCATTTCCACGCCGGTGGCGTCATCCGCCCGCACCAGCGCCCGAACGGAAATATGATCCTCCGCCGGATCCAGCTTTACATCAATCCACTGCAGATGCAGAGGATGACACAAAGGAATCAGATCGGAACAGCGTTTTGCAGCCTGAATCCCGGCGATTTTGGCTGTCGCCAGCACATTCCCTTTGGCCACATCATGTCCGGCAATCCGCTTCAGCGTGCCGGCACTGAGGGTTATCCGCCCTTCGGCCTCCGCTGTTCTCAGGCTTTTCAATTTATTCGATACATCCACCATCTTCACTTCTCCCTGCGGGCTGAGATGAGAAAATCCGTCTGTCATTTAGCCTCCGATACGGTTCATGGGTTTAGTATCAAGGTCTTCATTCAACTTTTCTGCCAAAATGCCTGTTCTGGATTTCTCACATATAAATTGATGAAGTCCCTCCCGGAAGGAAGCGCTGCCCGGGTCTTCTGAAATTTTACTCAGATCCAGGCGGCTCCTGCTGTAAAGGCAGTGAGCAAGTGTTCCGTCGGGTCCCAGACGCAGGCGATTACAGCTGCTGCAGAAATGCCGGCTGTAGGCGGCAATTACTCCGATCTGCAGCGGAGAGTCCTGAAATCCGAAGAGTGGATGAGGACTGTCTCCCTTTTCTACGGGCTTCAGCGAAAATTCATCCTGAAGCCGGGCCATCATCACCTTCGCCGATACAAAACGACGGTTCGTCCAGGCTTTTTCCGAATCAAAGGGCATATATTCGATGAAGCGTAATTGCAGGGGATAAGCGTATAATAGTTTTACCATATCCTGTATTTTATCATCATTCACCCCCCCGATCACCACCATATTCACTTTCAGTATCTGCCGGGATGTCGACAGGAGAAATTCAATGCCATCCATCACCTTGCTGAAATGATCCCGGCCGCTGATGATCCGGAACAGATCCGGATCGGGCGCATCCAGCGAAATATTCCAGCGCAGCCAGGGCCGCTGACGAATTTCTTCCTGAAAACTCAGAATACGGGAACCGTTCGATGTAACACCCACATCCCTCACACCCCCCAGGGCTTTCACCTGATCCGCCAGGGAAAAGAGGTCCCGAACCAGCAGCGGTTCACCTCCGGTGAGCCGGATTTTATCGACGCCCTGTGCAACCAGATTTTTTATGATGTGCAGCAGGCGCGGCAGATCCAGACTCGTGTCCGCCGGCAGAAAAGACAGAGGCCCGTCCTGGCCAATGCAGTAACTGCAGCGGAAATTGCAGCGATCGGTCAGAGAAACCCGCAGATACGTGTGCCGGCGCCCAAAATGATCTGTTAAATATACTGTGTTCCCGTTCAGGTTCTGCTCCTTTCCAAGTCAGTTCTTTCGAACGTCGGGAGGGTGCATCGTTTCCAATCCACCCCGTCGGCTCAGTCCCATATACCTGCGTACACAGAGACTTTCGCTCGGAACAGCTCTAATTTATCAGTTTTAACTCTCTTTTCAAATCACAAGTTGCCGTGGTCTCTGCGAAATACGAAAATACCAAAATGCTTTTTGGCCGAATTATCTCAACGGCGGGGTTTTACGGACAATCCCAGTATCATTCTTGCCAGAGGCGCTTCGTCCGGATGATCAGCCGCCCGCAGCAGAACTTCAATATCACCGGTGGCCCGCTCCCCTGTTTCAAGTGCTTTGTCCACCAGTTTCTTCACCTTTTCTCCGGCCTCACAGATAAAAAGGGCATCCGTTTCAACCCGACGCAGAAAATCCGCCTGAAAGGTCTTAAATATAGGCACAACCGTTTTCCCCTTTTCCTGCGTTCCGGCCAGAGCAAGCAATCCGGCAGCCAGATCAGCCCCCACGGCGATCGCTCCCAGATACATGGATCCCACATGATTCCGGGTCCGGCGACGCAATCGAATCCGAATAATACAGCGTTCAGGCCCCAATTCCTCAATCCTCGGACAGACATAGGCAATCATGGGAATTTTCCAGAAAAAATAGAGAGAGAGACTCAGTCGCTTCCATACTCCGATCCGCTCCATAGCCGCCCCCTTCGTATGAATAAATATATGGAATCAGCTCTTGGCCGCCAACACCTATTCCAGGATCCTCTGTCACTCAAATAAATTCGGTCACCTTACTATCTCCTGTTTACATTGTCGGACATTTTTGCTAAACTCCAATGAAAACAACAACAGGGGGATCTGTGGTCGGAAAGAAGATCAGCGATAAATCAACAGAACAGCAGAATGAACGGTCCATGCAGATCGATACGCTCAGCAGCCGGGAAATTCTCAAAATCATGAACGAAGATGACAAGGGCGTTCCCTTTGCGGTTGAGAAGGCGCTTCCCGAGATCGAACGTTTTGTGGATGCAGTTGTGGAATCCATGAAAAACGACGGTAAATTATTTTATGTGGGGGCCGGAACAAGCGGCCGGCTGGGCGTCCTGGACGCCAGCGAGATCCCGCCCACCTTTTCCGCTCCCACCGACCTGGTTCAGGGTATCATCGCCGGTGGCTACAAGGCTCTCACATCAGCGGTCGAAGGTGCCGAAGATCATTATGACGACGGCGTGGATGTGGTGGACGAATATATGGTAGGGCCGAATGACTGTCTGCTGGGCATCACGACCAGCGGGTATGCGCCCTATGTTCATGGCGCCCTGAAGCGGGCCAAGGAAAAGGGTGCCTTCACGGGCCTGCTCATCTGCAACGAAGCAAAGGACTATGACAATACGGATGTTGTCATCTCCGCGGTCGTCGGGCCCGAAATCGTCACCGGATCCACCCGCCTGAAAGCAGGAACCGCCACCAAGCTCATTCTGAACATGATCACAACGACTGCCATGATCCGCATGAATAAAACCTACGGCAACCTGATGGTCGATATGATGGCGCTGAACAGCAAGCTCTGGGACCGGGGAACCCGTATTCTCACCCATCTCACTGACTGGGACTACGACAAGGCCCTGGCCCTTCTGAAATCCGCCAATGGCGAAGTCAAGACCGCTCTCGTCATGATCCTGAAAAATCTGGATTATGATGAAGCCAAATCGAAACTGGCCCGCGTGGACGGCGCCCTCCGCAGAGTCCTGGACGCTGCGGACTAATATACGCCAGCTCATCCGGTTATACGCTTACAAAGCCCTGTGACTCATCGAGCATCAGGGCTTTTTTTTCAGATGGTGAAAAGTTCGGACCTTGAGAGAAATAAAACCTCCCGAACCCCCTGACCCTTCTTAAAATATCCCGGCAGAATGGAGTGCAGTGTCCCGGAAGAATTGAAGAATCATACAGACGTATCGTGAAAAAAGATGTGCAGACGAGGAAATGGCTTTTCCACAGAATTATTTATAAAGCGATTCCTGAATCATTCAGCAAGCACGAAGGTGTTTTTGCCGGAATTCTTTGCCTGATACATGGCCGAATCGGCATCATTCAGCAGAACATCCCGTTCCTTTTCTCCACTGGACGTGGCAATTCCCATGCTGATGCCCACATGGACATCCCGGCCATTGAATGTGAATTTTTCCTGGAATTTTTCCAGAATATTTGCAGCCACCGCTTTCGCATCGTCCGCCGCCCGGATCTGGCTGAGAATGATAGTGAATTCATCCCCGCCCATTCTCGCGACCGTATCACTCTCTCTCACCGCGCCGAGAAGGCGGAAGGCCGTCTGCTGCAGAACATAATCGCCCGCGTCGTGGCCCAGGCTGTCATTCACATCCTTGAAGCCGTCCAGATCCAGATACATGAGCGCCAGCGTATGTTTGTAGCGCCGGGCATTTTTCATGACCAGATCCAGCCGATCATAAAACAGACTGCGATTGGGCAGGTTCGTGAGCGTATCAAAATTCGCATGATGAAACAATTGATCCCGGTCGTGCTTTTTTGATGCGAGGCTCCGGGCAACCATCCAGGCCGGAAATACCATGATCAGAATAAAAATGATCGCAATGGTCAGCAGACGCCGGGCCAGGTTCGCATTCAGCAGATAAATCCTTTCCTGGGGAACGTGATTGACTATATACCAGCGAAGGCCGCCGACATCAGCTTGGCTGTCCGCTATGTCCGGATCCGTCGGATTCAGGCTGACATTAACACGGTAGGAGGTAAATATTCCATTCAAATTCGCCGTCTGGTACAAGGGAACGGCCTGGACATAACCCCATTCCTCCGGGTTGTCCCGCATGAAGCTCTCTTTTTCCCGGCCGGGTACAGCAAAGCCCCAGCGGGCAGATTCGAGCCGGCTGTAGAGGAAATAGCCATCCTCATCAAGTAGAAAATGGTGCGCATCCCCAAGTTTTTCAGTTACTGCGAAATACTGCGTCAGTTTATCCGCCTTATAGCGGATTTCTATGACGCCCATAATCCGGCCGGACTCATCGAATACGGGACGACAGATGTACATAACCGGACGAAAGGGAGTAAGGAGGATCTGATTCTTCTTTTCAAGAACCATTCCACTGATGAAAAAATGATCATCCTCGGATTGCAGTGCCCGGGAAACAAGCATGTCCAGTTCGGATGACCGCCTGTCATGTTCCCGGCAACGGATAAGCCGTCCGCTGCTGTCGACCTCCTCACAGAACAGGTCTCTGCCGGATGAATCAAATAAGCGGACCTGATCATAGAAGCCTTTGACACTCAGGAAAGTTTGTAGGTTGCTCAGGAGATCTGCGCCGCTGCCACCCCGGGCCAGGGTTCGAAGTGCCGGACGGAGAATCGCCGGAGCGCTGATGAATTCTATATCGCTGCGGAGCATCTGAAATTCCTTGCGCAGAAGCTGATCCTGTAGCAGAATGCTCTGCTTTTCCTGAAGCATGAGATTTCGCCGGTAATCATTGACCTGATAGGAATAAAAACTTCTGAAAATCAGAGTCGTAATGGCCGTGAGAATCAGAAAAGCCACAAAGAACATCTGCAGTGTTTCGGTTCTGATTTTCCTGTTTTCCGGAGGATTTGCAATCATTGCTAAGAGAAGGATCTCCCCTTGTTTCATGGGAAAAATAACAAATTATACCCCGTCATGTCCATAAAAATAAGGATGGACCAGCGAACGCAATGGGTAAAAAAGGTCATAATCGGCCTGACTGTGCATTCATCGGAATCAATTCGTGGCAAGCAGTATTTCCAGCTGCTCATCGAGGTCCGCCTCCATTTCCAGAAGAGTTCCTGTATTCTCAATGATAAGGTGAGCGTATCCGCGCTTTTTTTCTTCCGGCATCTGCAGGGCCATCCGGGACAGAATCTGCTCCCGGGACAGACTGCCCCGCTCAAGCGCCCTATGAACTCTCAATTTCTCGGGGGCAGTGACCAGAACGATTCGATCGTACACGGAAGCATGGCCTGCCTCCAGCAGCATGGACGCTTCCACCGCCGCCAGTTTGTGTCCGGCCTTTTCACATTTCTGAAAGAAAAGGCTGATTTCCTGCGCAACCACGGGATGAACGAGGTGATTGAGTTCTTCCTGGGCCGCTCTGTCAGTAAAGGCGCGCCCGGCAAGTGCCGCGCGGTTCAGCTTTCCCTGTGCGTACAGATCCTCACCGAATCGCCGTTTGATTTCATGCATCAGCCCGGCGTTGTCCTCAAGGCAGCGTTTGGCAATCTGATCCGCATCCGCAACCGGAATACCGCGACGATGCAGCAATTCCAGCCAGGCACTCTTGCCGGATCCCAGGCCGCCCGTTACCCCTACCTTTACCATATTTAAATATTTAGTTTATCTATTATTCTATTATAAATATCCTGAACCTCGCCCTGCCCATTCACCGAAACATAAATCCCCTCCTGCCGATAAAAATTCAGCAGGGGCATAGTCTTTTCCATATAGATATTCATACGCCGGACAATGGTATCCTTCCTGTCATCATCCCGCTGATACAGCTCTCCGCCGCAGCTGCTGCAGGCCGGCATTTCCGGAAGTCCATCCGGATAGGAATAGATGGCATGGCAGTCCCGGCAGGTCCAGCGGGAACAGAGACGATGCACCAGTTCACTTTCCGGTACATCGATATGCAGAGCCACATCCAGAGACATTTCATGCTGCGCCAGAACCGTCTTCAGACCTTCGGCCTGCATAATGGTCCGGGGAAATCCGTCCAGAATGAAGCCGCTGTTCTGCTGACTGAATTCAGATAATTTATGATCGATGATGCGCAGCATAACATCATCCGGAACCAGCTCACCCTTATTCATGAATTGAGCCGCCTTGTCGCCCAGATCCGTTTTCAGCCCGATCTCCTTTCGCAGAAGGTCTCCGGTGCTTAATTTCACAATACCGAGTTCTGTCTTAAGGAGATCCGCCTGTGTCCCTTTTCCGGAGCCTGGCGCACCCAACAGTATCATTCTCATAAAACCTCCGACTGCCTACCTCTTTTATCCATCGGAAGTTAGCAGGAATATGCAAAAAATACTAAATGTTATTTCCCCATCCGGATAAAAAGGAACTCAACACTACAGATGGACGGAGCGTCTGTTTCCGCATCCATGTCAACCTCGTCAGTTTTTAAAAAATATTAGTATTATAGTTAATATATTGTTGCTTTTAATCCGCTTCCCAATTTCAGCATCGCAGGCTTAATGTTTTCCCGTCAATTTCAGACAGGAATCGACATCCCATGGAATAATCAGATCCGTGGCGCCCAGATAATAGGGTGCGATGTCATAGGCGTTATAATGGAAAAGGAATCCACTGTCCAGCAGGGCAAAATTCCGGCTCAGTTCAAAGCGCCCGCTTCCGAAATCAAATCCGGCCTCTTCGAGGGACAGGGTATCGGGAATGGAGCGAAGCTGCCGAAACAGCAGCTCACCCTTGCTCCGCAGTGCTTCAGACAGACTGTCACTAAATAGATCTTCAAAACTCAAAACTTTTCCATTAACCCGGTTAAAGGACAACAGGTGATCCGTCGTGGACGGGTGAGCTCCTCCGGTAAAACGAAATTCGTTCATTCTCAGGGACAGAATATCCGAATCGTTTCTTAGTATCGTCACCTGCCGCTGCAGAATCCACGAAGCTGAATGATCGGGAAAGGCACTTAGTACACCCCGGCATTCAACATCCATCTCCTCCAGAACCTGGGCGGCGCTGTCCAGCGTATCGCCGCGGAAGAGACTGCGAAGGATGAAACCGGATACGGCATCGTTCCAGTCTCCCTTTGCGGAGTCAAATTGAAATCGCGGGAAGCTGAGATCAAGCTTCACACTTGTCTGACAGGTTTCAACAGGTCTGAGGCTGTCGGTGAAACGGGATATGCGGTACGCCAGGGAATCCGCCCCGCACAGGGACGATGCCAGCAGCAGGGCCGGTATGACGAACATGAATACCAGACTGCGCCTGAAGCGAAAAGTCACAAATGTCACAACAGGAACCATAACCTTATTTCGCCTCACAGGCATGTTTCTGATAACAGAGAATCTGCCATATACGCGAATCTCTCACCCGGAAAATCAGAACAGCACGCAGACCGGAAGCCGCTTTCCAGCGCAGGATACAGCGATCCCCGAATCCGGCCGCCTCCTCGATTTCCGTATTCATATCAGCACAGATATTCAAAACCGTCCTGTCCCATTTTTCCAGAAACTCATTCCGGCTGAAAACGCCCTCTGGAAAATCCGGGCCGCAATCATCGAACTGCAGCGTTTCGGACAGCTGACTCATCATCTTTTCCGAGTTCCGCTCCTTTATCGCTGACCAGAACGCCAGGGCCGTCCGGAGGGCATCCTCCACTTTCTGCATTTTAACCGGCGTCACTATTTACTCTTTAATCATTAATAATAGATATATCGTTAAGCTATTTATCCTCAGCGATTGTAACCTTTTTCACCAAAGGGCTGCAGATCTTCGACAAAAGCCTCCAGCAGCTCCTTCAGTTCCAGTGTCGGATCTTCCGGATGCTCCTCATCCTGTTTGAGCTCCGCCAGCACCTCATACACAAACTGCTCCTCACCGTACTTTTTCCAGTCTTCCTGCAGCGCCCGGTTCCGGTACATGCCCGCATCCAGCTGAAAACGGTATCTGTTCCAGATCGCGTCCAGATCCTTGCTGCTGTCCACCAGGATTTTCCCGTTTGCCAGATTTCGGATCTGGAAAACACCTATGCGGAATTTCATCTTCTTGTATTCGTCATTGATTTCACGTCGTGTCTTCATCATTTTCTGCATCGCTTTCTTTCAATTATATGTATTATTGTCATTATAAAATCCATTTTACACAGCCGGGTTTTCTATATGATATTCCGGCCGATGACTGGGAATGATTCGTTTTGCACCGGCCTTCCTCAGAACTTCCCAGCTTTCACGAGCTTTTGCATCCTTTTCCGTCAGCCAGTCCTCCGGCGGGAGATCACCGGTAAAGCAGCTTCCGTCTGCCCGCAGAACCGACAGGCTGTCATCACTGTGTCCCGGCGTGGCGTATACGGTCAGTCTCAGATCATTTCGCCTGAAATATTCATTAAGCCCGGACATGCTGAAAAGCTCCGAACTATCCTGCTTCAAGGGCCTGTAGCTGCGCGACCATTTGGGATCCCGGGCGATCATCTTTTCCATGCTTTCGATCAAAGGCAGCTGAAAATCCAGGAGCAAATGCCGGAGGCCCAGAGCCTTGAAACTTTCCACACTGCCGGCGTGATCAGGATGAAAGTGCGTGATGATGAGCAGGGCGCCAGCCGGATCAGCAATTCCTCCGCGCATCAGCGTCGCCCGGATGTCCTCTTCAGAAGCCGGGTATCCGCAATCGATGAAGATCCGGACACCTTCGCTCACGAAAGTAAAGAACGAAGCATGCCCACGTCCCAGCTTCCCGTAGGCCGAGGGAAGTTCAGCCACGGTCTCAGTAGTCTTCACCCTGTCTGTATTCATCACACCCAAAATGGCCTTTCAAACATGAATTTCCGCTTTCATATAATCCGCGGCCTGACCGGTGATCCGAACCCGGTCGCCCTGCAGTTCACAGATCAGCGAACCGCCCCGTTTCGAGAGCTGGCCTGCCGTCAGGCGGGTGCGACCCAGCCTCTGAGCCCAGTAGGGCAGTAATTCAGTATGGGAGGATCCGGTCACCGGATCTTCATTGACCCGCAGTTTCGGAAAAAAGGCACGGCTGACAAAATCCGCATCCTGTCCCGGTGCCGTCGCGATGACACCCCGCAGATCCAGGTCCGCCAGTCGGGCAAAATCTGGTTCAAGCCTGCGGATCTGCTCCTCCGAATCGAAGACAGCGATATGATCGAAGGCAGAGAGATGGACGGTCGGTACCGCACCCAACCCGGCAATCAGAGCTTCGGGCGCAGCCGATTCGGTGGCTGTCGAGGCGGGGAAGTCCATGGTCAGGCCTCCGTCATTCATCCTCACCGTCAGCAGTCCGCTGCGGGTCCGGAAACGCAGCTCGGGGCCCGATGCGTGCAGATGATGAAAGAGAACATGTGCCGTTGCCAGAGTCGCATGTCCGCAGAGATCCACTTCTGCAGCCGGCGTAAACCAGCGCAGTTTGTAGTCCCCGTCCTTTTCGGACGTAAAGAATGCGGTCTCAGACAGATTATTCTCCTCCGCGATCGCCTGAAGCAGGGAATCATCCGGCCACGTATCCAGTGGAACGACTGCCGCCGGGTTTCCGGAAAACACCCGATCCGTGAAGGCATCCACCTGATAGAGGGAAAGTTTCATTACTTTTTCCCCTGGCCGGCTTCATAGCGGGACAGCATCAGGGCATGGATCTTTTCGGACAGGATCTTGAATTTGGGATAAGCCAGCTCCTCGGTGAGCGGGATAAACAGAGAAATGACGTATTTCACTTTTCCGTCATCCACAATGCCCACATCATTGGTCCAGTAGGCATACCAGCCGGTTTTATGATAGAACATGGTATTCGCGGGCAGCCCCTGCGTATACTTCGTGATATCCAGATTACGCCCGAGGAGGCTTTTCATCTGCATACTCACCCAGGGGTTGACCAGAGTTCCGTCGTAGATACGCGTCATGAAATCTGCCGCGTGCAGGGCGCTGGTTTCGGTCCCGCGTACGGTCTTGTATTCCGGATCCTCAAATTTCCGGCTCAGGAATTTCCGCGTAATCTCACTGCCTTCCCAACCATAACCGTCTAATAGTTTATTTATATTCTTTCTGTCTGCAATATCGATGAGACAGTTTGCGGCCGAATTGTCACTGCGCGTGATCATCAGATCCAGCAGGTAATTCACCGTCACCGTATCGCCGTCACTGATAAGCGGCCGGGGATCAAAGGTCACTTCCCGGGCACCGTCCACATCGTTCGGAGATTTTACCACATAGGGTGAATTCAATGCGAATTTCCCTTCGCTGATCTGATTAAATATTTCCGCCGCCACGTACATCTTATACACCGAAGCCGGATAGATGAAATTTTCCGGATTTACACCGCCGAAGCGCGCCTTCGGGCCATTCAGATCCACGACAGCCAGGGAAATCTGCTCGATTCCGTCCTCGCCCACATCAAAATTTCCATCCAGGCCGGCTTCGGCTACAAATTTCTGAAGGCTATCCGAAAGGTCCTTATCAATTGTCCAGTAATCCCTTTCGCACAGATTTCCGGCCTGCAGGGCCAGAGCCAGTCCGAACATCAGAGCAATGTACTTCATTTTCGTTCCTCCACAGTGTTGAATCCCGGATCGCCGGGTCCGGTGCCATGTTTATCCATTATTTATTCCAAGCCGGAATCGTCTCCATTTTCAATAAAAACATCAAAATACGCGCCGACCGACTGATTCATTTCCAGAGCAAAATCAGACATGTACTTATGTTTGCAGAACGCTTTCACATAGGATGAAAAATCAAAATCAGGATCCGGATTCCGGTCTGCGTACATGTCCCTCAATTCGTCATCGGAGAGGGGTGAATAGCGATTTTTACGAACCATGAAGCGACGGTGAAAGCGGGCAGGTTTTTCCCGGTTTTTCTGTCCTTCCGTCGGGTAGCCGAAGACAAGCATGGTGACAGGGACCACCCGGTCATGCAGATTCAGAAGCTGGCCGACCTCCTCCCGGTTTTCCAGAATGTCCCCGATATAGCAGGAACCGATCCCGAGGGATTCGGCCGCCGTCACCGCATTCTGCGCGGCAATGAGTGTATCCTGTGACGCCAGGAACAGATCTCCGGGACCGGGAGCCCGATGGGGAACCCCGGCCGCACGATAGGCATCCGTCCAGCGTTTCGGATCGGCCAGAAAGACCAGAACCCAGGGCGCGCGGGCAATGAAGGGCTGATTGTCACAGAGTACGGCCAGTTGCTCCTTCAGGGATTGATCCTCTATTTCCAGAATCGTGTACTGCATCTGATTTCCGGCGCTGGGAGCCTGAATGGCCGCATCCAGTACCAGATCCCGGACTTCACGGGGAATATCCTCGTCCGTATAAGCCCGGACCGATTTCCGGTCAAACAGCGATTGAAGCACGGGATTCATCAATATTGTCCCTTTCCGGCTC
Organism: Fidelibacterota bacterium; assembly: GCA_046735395.1. Classification (GTDB taxonomy): domain Bacteria; phylum Fidelibacterota; class Fidelibacteria; order Fidelibacterales; family DSDE01; genus JBJKQR01. The sequence goes on from JBJKQR010000053.1 coordinate 14,401, forward strand.
TCATCAGGGCAGCTTCGCAAAATGGTGCCGCCTGAGATGGGCATAATCATAAAAAGTTCCGCGATGGCAGGACAGCTCCCCGCCGCATTCGCATTCGCCACAGATTCCCAGTCCGCACATATTGTTGGTCTCCAGGGAGGCAAAGCAGACGTCCGGATCCAGTCCCAGGCCATGCGCGAGGGCAAGCCCCTTTTCCATGAAGACTTCCGGGCCGATGATATAAAAAGCCAGATCCCGGCCATCGCGATACCGGATCCATTCGGCGACGTGGTCCAGCACCCGTCCCGGCTGCCCCTCATCCGCGACCTGATGAAAGGGAACAGATGAGGTGAATTTTTCCTCATAAATGTGTTCATCCGGCCGGGCAAGTCCGTGAAACACCGTCACATCCTTTCCGGCTGCCGTCAGCATGGCGGCCAGTGACGGAAGGGCGGCGATACCGGTTCCACCGCTGACGAGCAAAACATCCTTTCGGTCCGGAATCTCCGGTGCCTGTCCGTAAGGTCCCCGGGCATAGAGCGTATCCCCTTCGTTCAGGGCAAACAGCGCTTCTGTAAAAATACCCTTTTTCGCTAAAACATCCCGCTCCCGTTTCCGGACAATGAATTCCAGGGGCGAAGGACTGACGATGGAAAACGGTTTTTCTCCTGCATCCGGAAGCCACAGGAAGGCATACTGGGAGGGCGTGAAATCCATTCTGTGATCCCCGTCCAGCTGTAGGATCCGCAGCGTGGGGCTGATGTCCCGGATGTGGCGAATCACATAGGGAAAATATTCCGCCTGTCGATGCGGGATATAGGGGACGGTCACGGTTGAGCGTTTTTTATTGACGGCTTCCCGGAATTCTGCCATGAAGCGGATACGGTCCTGAAAGCGGATACGTCCGAATACGGAGCCGAGGCCGATGATCCGGGCGCCCGCATCGTGGAGGGCCAATGCATCTCCGGGTGTGGACACGCCGCCCATACCCAGAATGGGAATTTCCGGCCCCAGCGCTTCCCGGATTTCCGCGATCTGACGTTTGGCCACGGGAAAGACCTCCCCGCCCGAGATCCCGCCCCGATGTCCGTTGGGATTGTAGAGAATGGGGCTTCCGCTGTGTGGCTCGATGAGCTGCTCCGGTCCCAGCGTATTGATGGCGGCGATGCCGTCCGCGCCGGCCTTTACGGCGATTTCGGCGATTTCGGCAATATTCGGCACATTGGGGGTGAGCTTGGGAAAAATCAAGAGCCCTGTGGCGGCCCGAATGGCTTCCATGTACGTTTTAACCAGTTCCGGCGAGGAACCGATGGTTGCGCCGTAGCCGGGTTCGGCGTGAGGACAGGAAAAATTCAGTTCGAACATGGATGCATAGGCTTCGAAGGCGCGGATGAGCCGGATGAATTCCTCCGGCCTGCTGCCGGAAATGCTGATATTGAGCCGGGCGGCCAGAGGCTTCTCCAGCAGCACTGCCAACTCCTCACGGACCTTTTCCATGCCCGGATTCCGCAGTCCGACTGCATTGCTGTAAGTCCCCGGCGCTTTTTCCGCCAGAATGGGTTCACGGTTTCCCGGATTGGGCTGAACCTGAAAACTTTTCGTAGTAATGATGTCGAATTCGGGAATATGCGTATCGATCCAGCGGATGATGGCCGGTTTCGTACTCCACACGCCGGAGACTGTAGACAGTTTTATGTCCGGCGACAGTAAAAAGGATCGCAACGATTCAGACTCGGTCAAGGGACGCTCCTGTGGCAGATTTCAATGGAATCATTCAAATATCAGAGAAAGGCAGCCGTCTGGCTGATGAGTTTTTCAATCTGGTCCACGGCCATTTCGGCCCAATGTTCCGGAGCACTCTGCTTCTGTGCGGCCCAGGGATGGGTCAGGCCGCTGCTGGAATTGATTCGAACCTGATGCAGAGGATAGGACAGGCCTTTCAGGACAGTGCAGACCTCCTCGGCGCTGCCGCCCTGGGATCCCACGCCCGGGATGAGCAGCGGAATGGCATATTCGGCATAGAGAGCGGCAACCGACTCCAGTTCGGCAGTGGATGTGGCGCCCACGACCGCGCCCGTACCGGGATAGTCGCGATTCCAGTCGATGATGCGGCGGGCAACCCGCATAAATAAAGGCTCAGACTCCTTCATGTCCCGGGACTGAAAATCCGCCGCGCCGGCATTGCTGGTCCGGTTCAGGATATAACACCCTTTCCCTTTTTCGGCAAAACGGACAAAGGGGAGCACCGAGTCTTCACCCATGTAGGGCGAAACTGTGACAGCATCCGCCTCCCAGAGTTCATAGCCTTCGACGGCATAATTGTGACTGGAGCGGGCAATATCGCCCCGTTTGAAATCCAGAATCACCGGAACATCCGGGAAATAGGAACGGATGAGCTTCAGAGTTCGCACCATCGCGAGAGAACCTTCAAACTGTCCGTCCATGGGGCGGTCATGAATGATGTAATAGCCCTGATTGGGCTTGAAGGCGGCCGGACGAAGTTTTCGATGGGCCATTTCGCGGAAGAGAATTTCGAAAAATACGGGAATGGCTGCCGGCCCCATAGCCTGCAGTTCGGCGGGAAAATGATCCGGTACCGGATCACAGCCCATGCACAGAATATTACGGCCTGACCGTGCAGACTGCCGGAGAAGATCGGAATACATCATTTACCTCTCAACTTTCGGAAAACCGTGTTTTTCGCCCCAGGCGAAGGGGTCGCTGTTCCAGCTTCGGAGCAGGGTAAGCTGCTCAGCAGAAAAAGTCCTGTTTTCCTCCATGATATTCATCAGTTCGGGAAAATCGAGGATGGACAGCGGCAGAATCTGTTTCGCGGTAAAGGCGTCTGCCGCTTCCGGAAAACCGTAGGAAAAAATGGAGATACAGGCCGGCAGCTCCGCGCCGAAGGATCGGAACACCTCGATGCTCTCCATGCTGGACCGGCCCGTGGAGATCAGATCCTCCACAACCAGAATGCGTTTACCCTTCAGCTCTGCAGGATCATCCACGCCTTCCACCTGCCTGCGCCGGCCGTGGTCCTTGGCATCCTTGCGGGCATAGAGAAATGGTTTAACCATCCGGTCGGCAAGCATGGCACCCCAGGGCAGTCCGGCCGTGGGAATTCCGGCGATGAAATCGCAGTTCAGTTCAGCCTGCTTCACCACGAAGGTCATGGCCCGAAGCACGATATCACGAAACTCCGGATGGGCCAGCAGCAGACGATTATCGTTATATACCGGCATGCGGTAGCCCGATGCCCAGGTGAAGGGCGAGTCGGGGCTGAGGCGGATAGCCTGGATTTTCAGGGCCGCTTCAGCCAGTTCCCTGGAATATTTCACGCATGTCAGGTCTTTCATGTCACCTCCCTGTTTTTTCCGATCCGGCCTCTCAGAGTGTCCAGATTTCGTCATAACTGTGGATCTTGTCGCAGTATTTGCAGATAAAATGGCGTCCGCTGCGGTAAAACTCGGTCACGGCATTCTCAAAATGGGCGGGATTGCTGATACAGTCCGGATTGCTGCAATTCACCTCTCCGAAATCATAGACCCGCGGTGGCATATGGATGCGGTATTTTTGTTTCACGACATGATTTTCAATGATATTGAGCGTGCATTCGGGCGCAATGGCGCTGAGTTTCTTCATCCAGGTTTCATTGAAGCTCATGAGGCCCGGAATGGACAGCACGCCCTTGTACTTCCCGTCTTTATGCGATTTGTACACGCCATGGGATGAGACCATATTAAGCCCGAGAATTTTCCGCACCTTGTAGATCTGATCCCAGATCATTTCAATATTGTCGCCCTTGCCGATATGGTCGATGACCGTTCCGTCTTCCACAGGCCGGGTTCCGATCTTGTATTCCGGCTTCGAGCTGCTGAAGGCCGTCACTTCCTCGATGAAGTCATCTATATAATCGGGTTTGACCGCCGGATCTCCTTCAAAATCCTCACCGATCCTGCCGCCGATCATGCCCACTTCCACGATGCGTGTATAGTACCCGTTGATGGCCTGCTCCTCCCAGCCGTTGAGCCCGGTCTTGTCGAGACAGAAGGGTACGGTGGGATACTGCTTGTGCCGGGGCAGAGGATGGTAGAATTTCGTTCCGGGCCGGAGGCGCTCCATGTATTCCCGGCGGAAAATGACCGAATTCCGCAGGCGCTCGGCCTGATCCAGAACATCCTCGCCCATCCGTTCCAGCTGCAGGCGCGTGAAATACCAGATCCGGGCCGTGTCGGACTGGGACAGATAGGCTTCAATGTCGGGGAAAGTCCGCACTTCGAACCCGTTGCGGATCATTTTTTCACGATAATATTCGGGCAGGGCAATGGGATCGGGGGCAATGAGGTCCACCTTCACATTCCGGAAGATTTTCAGCCCATCCGCCTTGCTGTGAACGGTGCGGCCGTGAAACAGATCCCCCACGAGGGCGATATGGATGCTGTCCGTATTGAAATCATTCTTTTCCAGAAACGTATATTCATCGAGAAATTCCTGGGTGGGATGTTCATGCTTGCCGTCGCCGCCATTGATGATGCCGGGCACGGGAATGCCCACCGATTCGGCATAGGGACGGAGGGCGCTTTCCAGCCAGCGGCAGACCCCTTCCAGACGGGTGCGCAGGATGAAGAGGCTGTAACCGCTGTAGCCGCTGAGCATCTTCAGCGTGTCGGCGTAACTTTCACTTTTTGTAAAACTTGACTGTCCCGCGTCGAAGACGTTGGTCTTGATGTCGTGAAATTTTACTGCGTTCAGAAAACTTTCCTTGGTCCGGGTGCTGGGCTCCACAAACATGAGATAGGCGCCCACATCCCGGCCGACGATGCGAAAGTCATCCACCGCTGCGCCGGATTTCATGGCCGCCTTCAGTTCCCGGGTCTTCCGGTACAGGTACAGCTGTTCATCAATCGATAAATCATTGACAACGGCAATGGTCCGGCCGCTGAAACGTCCCCTCGTCTTCATCATACCCGCACTCTCTTTCCGATTTCGGAGCTCATGATACCCCTCAGGTTCGGGGAATATAAGCAGAAATCCCGCTAAAATAAAGCAGGACTTGCGTCCGAATCACGATGATTTTGCGGCGGATAGGAGCGGAATGACCTTTCTTTTACAGAGGGTTATAGGAGTCACAAATTCCAGGAGTAACAAAAGAGTCACAAAACCATTTTAAAATATTAGAAACGATCAACATCCATTAGCATTAATATCTCTATTTATCAGCCAGTTAGCTATATCTGATCTTAGCGGGAATGCCTGGGAGTCGAACCCAGCCCCTCCTTCTTGAGGAAGACAACAATTTTGAAGACTGCGAGGGCCACCGGACCCTATTCATTCCCGTATGAATTTATTCGACGCGGACGCGCTGCTCCGTATTTCCGTCGATGAATTTATCCCGCCGCACCTTCTCCACAAAGATATCTCTGTCGATCAGGCCCGTGTCGGTCTTTTCCACATTCTTCAGTCCGAAATTCTTTTCCATATTGTCGGCCCAGTAGTTATTGGTGACGACCGTGTAGGAGGCCCGGGGATCCACGGCTTTGCCGCCGACCCGCAGCGATTTGATGCTGTGCGAGGATGAATCCACCACCATTTCGAAGCCGGCGCTCTGCAGGCCCCAGAAGCGGTTGTTGCTGACCAGAAACTGAAACATGCTGTCCAGCCGGCTGCCGCTGAGCGTAAAGGTGACCAGCGTATTGCCGAAGGGCGCGATTTCCCAGATGTCGCGAACCCGGATTTCGCCGGCATTCAGATCCTTGCGGATGCCGCCGTTATTCTGAAAGGCGATATCGGCATTCACGGCCTCCTTCATGGCCTCACACTGCCAGGTACCCAGGTTGGAATTCAGTCCGCGGTGCGTCCAGTCCTTTTTCAGGACACCGATGACCTCGTCCATTTCCTTGCCCACTTCGGCTTCGTAATGATCCACAATGGCTTCCACATCCTTGGACGGGGCAATGCGCGAAGGACGGACTTCCTCCAGTTGATAATTGAAGGCATCAATGTCTCCCGCGTGGAGGGTCAGCTTGATAATACCCAGATTACGGCCGTAGGAGCCGGTCTGCACGATGCGGGTCTTGCCCACGACCCTGGCCACCGGAATGAAGGTATGACTGTGGCTGCCGATGATGAGATCCAGGTCGGGCACATCCGCGGCCAGCTTTTCATCCTCCTGTACACCTTCGTGGGTGACGGCGACGATGAATTCCACGCCTTCGTCCCTGAACTGCTGCACCATTTTCCGCGCGCACTCAACCGGGTCCTCAACCGTCAGGCCCTCGTAATTTTTCTGCAGGGTCAGGCGGGTCAGTCCGGGTGTGATGAGCCCGAAGACGCCCATCTTCTTGCCCCGTACTGTAAAGATTCTGCTGGTTTCCAGAACCGGCTTTCCGGTTTTGGCGTCCAGAAGGTTCGCAGCCGAGACGGGAAACTTCAGAGTCGGCAGCGCCTCCCTGATATTGGGCCAGCCGTAATCGAATTCATGATTGCCGATGGTGAAGAAGTCCAGTCCGGTCGCATTCATGAGGTCAAACTGCGAATGGCCTTTCGTAATGGCGCTCACGGGTGTTCCCTGAAAATCATCGCCCGCGTTGATGCGCAGCGCGGTGGGATACAGGGCTTCCACCGAATCCATCATGGCATCCAGGTAGGCATAGCCACCGACCTTTATTTTATCAGGATTTGAATTCGTCGGAATCCAGGGCGTATTATGGGCATGAAAATCATTATAGTGCAGAATCACAAAATCATAGGGCGCCGCGGCGGATCCGCTCTTCGTCACGTCCTTCGAAGTCGTACAGGCGGTCAGTGCCAGAAAGGCGGCAACACATATCATCAGGCCTTTTTTCATAAATACTCCGTCATAGTTTGGGCAGAATGTAAGCAAGACCCCATAAAAATTAAAGTAAATTCTCCGGCACCGGCCCATGAACCGGTGTTCTGAAGGCCTTATATACAGCTGAAATTCCCGCCCCATTCTGCCGGCAGCCGGAAAAAACAGGGTGATACCCATTTTTATTCGGATTTAGGGCTGATATTCGCAAGATAAATTCCTAAATTCGCCCCATGAAAAGTAAAATCCTGACCATACGGGATGCGGCACAGCTTATGGGAATCTCACCGGTCACCATAGAGCGGTGGATTCACCAGGGAAAAATTCCCTTCAAGGTGAAAGGTGAGGCCTATTACTTCAAAAAAGCCGAACTGGTTGCCTGGGCCGATGCCCATGACCTGCAGATCCGTGAATCTCAGAGCGGCCGCGAGTCTCATGACAGCGACCATCTGCCGCTGACCCGCGCCATCGAGCTGGGCGGCATTCACCGTCATGTGGAAGGCCACGATATCTGGTCGGCTTTTGAGTCCGCTCTTTCACAGCTCGGTTTCATTGATCCCGCCAACCGGAAGAAGATTCACACTCAACTGCTGAACCGCGAGGAAATGGCATCGACCGGAGTAGGCCGCGGTATCGCGCTGCCCCACAGTCGCAACCGCATGGAACTGGGCCTGAGCGGAAGCTATGTTCCTCTCATCTTTCTGGAAAAGGGCATCGATTTCAACGCCATGGACGATAATCCCGTCCATACCCTCTTCATGATGTTTACGCCCGATACCCAGACCCACCTGAAAATTTTATCCCGCATTTCTCATATTCTCTCGGATGACAGCTGCTTTGCACTGATCAATGATGAAAGTGCCGGTGACGAAGCCATCCTTGAGGCCATCCGGCAGGCGGAATCATCTCTATGAGAGCCCTGAACCGCCTCCGCCTCCGTCTCATCCGGGCCATCATCAATTCAAATGTCCATTTCAAGCTCGGCTTCATCGGTATCATCGTCGGTATCACCAGCGGCTTTGCCGCACTGGTTCTGAACTGGGGACTGAAATTCGGACATCAGCTCTTCGAACAGACCGGTCACCACATCTGGAGCATCCTCCTTCCCGTCGCCGGCCTGATCCTGACCGTTATCCTGCTGAAATACCTTATCAATGATTTTGAAGGCCACGGCATCCCCGAAGTGATTTACAGCATCAGTCTCAAGGGCGGGGCCCTGAAGCTGCGCTCCTCCTTTTCCAAACTGCTGGGCGCTCTCGTCACCATTTCCCTCGGAGGCAGCGCCGGGCCAGAAGCGCCGGTTGTCGTCAGCGGCGCCTCCATCGGTTCCAATTTTGCCCGTTTCTTTCAGAGTGATGACAAGACCAAGATTGCCGTATCCGGCGCCGGTGCCGCAGCAGCCATTGCCGCCATCTTCAATGCGCCCATCACCGGTATCATCTTCACAATGGAAGTGATTATCGGCGAATGGACAGCCGTTTACATGCTGCCCGTCGTCATTGCTTCCGTCACCGCGACGGAGCTGAGCCGCCTGTTCAACGGCAATCAGATTCCCTTCAGCCATAACGGCCTCCACATTCTGCCCGGTGACATTCTCCTCTCGGTGGGACTCGCTGTCCTCACGGCCCTGACCTCGGTCGCCTTTATCCGCGTCCTGAGGAACAGCAGTGAATTTCTGAACAAATACCTCCCCAATACATTGCTTCGGGCACTCGTTGCCGGCCTCTTCATCGGAATTATCGTATTTTTTCTGCCCCAGGTGCGGGGGGAGGGATATCAGATGGTCCAGGCCCTCATTCATGGCCGTTTTGAGGGTGGGGTCGCTATTCTGACGCTCGTGCTGATTTTCAAGATCATTGCCACCGCGCTCACGCTCAATGGCGGCGGTGCCGGCGGTGTCTTTGCTCCGGCCCTCTTCATCGGCAGCACGGCCGGAATTCTGTATTACGAAGTCATGAGTTTCATTTTTCCGGGTCTTCCTCTTTCCGGCCCCGGCCTCTTCGCTCTCATGGGTATGGCCGGTGTGCTGAGCGGTACTCTGGCTGCGCCGCTCTCGGGTGTCTTTCTCATCGTGGAAATCACCTCCGGCTATGATGGCATCCTGCCGCTCATGCTCATCTCCTTCCTGTCCAGCACCATTGCCCGGCGCATGGAAGAGCAGAGTATTTACCACCATGAGCTGGTTGCGCGCGGACACCTGCACCGTCCCCGGACGGACGGACGCATTCTGGCCGACATTCATATAGAGGAGCTTCTGGAACAGGATCTGATCAGTGTTCCCCCGGATATGCTGCTCCGTGACATGGTTCCCATCATCAAACGCAGCCGGCGCAATTATTTCCCGGTCATCGATCCGGAGACCCAGGTGCTTCACGGCATGCTCTACTTCAACGACCTGAAGCAGTTTCTCTTTTCACCCGACATGCTGAATACCATTTTTGTTGAGGAGATCATGGATCCCGATCTGACGACCGTCTCCCCTGATGACACTCTCATCCATATTCAGGATAAATTCGACCAGACCCACCTCTGGTCTCTGCCCGTCGTCAGGGATAAAAAATTCCTCGGACTTATTTCCAAGGCCACCATGCTGGACCTCTACCGCAAGGAACTCAAGGTTCAGACGGACAAATAGGCCTTCCTTCCGCCGATTTACTGCTTTCTTTCAGCGCAAAATCCCATTAATTTTCATATCATAAATACGGAGCTGTCGTATTAGGGATTTATTTACAAAACTGATGAATAGCCTGATGCCCATCCTGAACACTGAACTGGCTGATAACGATCTGGTCAGTATTTATCTGGGAAAACTGCTCTTCGCTGTCATCTTCTTCTTCATCGCCTGGAAGGTTTCCCGTCAGCTCATCGGCCTGCTCAACCGCCGTGTTCTCCTGCAGCGCATCCATGATGAGGACACCCGGGCCTGGCTGGTTAATTTCAGCACCTTCCTTCTCATTTTCATCAGCCTCGTCATCGCCCTGCTCATCGCCGGCCTCAAACGCAACGCGCTGGCCATCATCTGGAATCTGACCCTCTTCTCCATCGGCAGCAGCAATGTGGATCTGGGGAATATCATCATCGGCCTCGTTTTTCTGTATCCCGGTCTGCGTCTCAGCCGCTACCTGACCGCCGAATTCCGCAGCATCATTCTCTCCCGTCTCAAAATCGACGAAGCCGCCAAGAGCCTCATCGAAAAAATTGTTCAATATCTCCTCATTATCCTCGTCTTTCTCTTCGTCATGACCATCATCGGTATTCCCCTCACCGCCTTTACCGTTATCGGCGGCGCACTCGCCATCGGCTTCGGACTCGGTTCCCAGAACCTGGTCAATAATTTTCTCAGCGGGCTCATCCTCCTCATCGAACATCCGGTCAAGGTCGGGGACATTGTGGATGTGGACAGTCATAAGGGCACCGTCGAGGAAATCGGCGCCCGGGCCACCCGCATCAAGACCTTCGACAATCTCCGCGTCATCATCCCGAACAGCAAGCTCCTCGAAAACACCTTTATCAACTGGTCCCTCATGGATAACCTGCTGCGGCGGGAAATCAATGTGGGCGTTGCCTACGGAAGCGACATGGACCTGGCCATGCAGATCTGCCGTGATATAATGAATGGGGATTATGATGTGGAGAAGCGCCCCGAACCGCTGGTCATCTTCAGCGATTTCGGCGATAATTCCCTCAATATCTGCATGTATTACTGGATCACCCTCTCGGCCACCCACTCGCCCCTGCTCATCGAAAGCAGGCTGCGCTCAGACATTTACCGCAAATTCAACGAAAGCGGCATCGTGATCGCCTTCCCTCAGCGGGACGTGCATCTTGAGACTGTCAAACCGCTGCAGATCCGGCTGGAATCAGACAAGAACAGCGACAGCGAAGCGTAATACTTTTCCCGAATTCATAGATAAGATCCGGTTGATTATTTCAGAACCTGCAGCTGGCCGGTTGGCCGGTTAATGCGGTGATGTGTAAAAGCGTAGATACGTAGACGGGCAGATGGGGAAGAAACGGAAGTCACTGCGACTGCAGAATTTCGGCCGAGACGCTGCATGCTGCAAAAGAGTACGAAGTACGGAAATCTATTTGATTTTTACACACTGCTTCCTGGATTTTTTCGGTTTCGGATCCGGCAGGGCCGCTTCGGTCACTTCAATCAACGTGCTGAGCCAGTCCCGGTCCTCGATCTGATCTTCAATGAGAAAGGACGGTCTGGCACCGGGGTAGGCGGGCGCTTCGACCACGTGGCCGATGAAATCCCTGCCCGCAGGCGTGGGCTTCACAAAGAGCTGATTATCACAGATTAATGCAACAACCTTCCCATTGGAGTACAGCGCATATTCGCCGAACATTTTCCGATACGTAATCCGTCCGGCGCTATGTATCTGGTCCGCGACAAATTCCACAAAGTCCTGATCCGAAGCCATTATAAGTTCTCCGTACACATCACAGATCGCCATCCGGGCCGGCTATTTCAAAATGCTCCCGGACCTGATCATCCACCGGCCGCACCTTCCCGCTTTTCATGTCGATGAAGACCCACTGCGTAGATGCCCGGGCCGCGATTTTTCCTGTTTCGGCATGGATAAATGTATAGCGCCGTTCACTGCTGCTGCTGCCCATGGACGCAACCCAGGTGCGGATTTCCACCGTGTCCCCCACGAACAGAGGGGCCAGATATTCGATGTGATGTGCCCTCACCACCCAGCCGCCGCCAATCCGGACATAGGCTTCCATATCCCAGCCCTGGGCAGTGGAATGAGCGATGGCCACATCCTGCATCCACTGTACATACTGCACATTGTTCACATGTCGGTTAATATCTGTATGGTGTTTCTCAACACTGATTTGCTGACTGAATATTTTCGGCATTCAATTTCCTTTCCAAAGGCGAATATACTAAATATCCCTGTCCTTCCAAAGGCAGCATTACAAGGATGACACCACGAACCTGATATCCTATTTATCTCTTGAAATTAACCGGAACTGCGGCTAAGTTTTCTCTGAAAAGAAAAGGAGTGTGGCATGCACGAAAAAAGTATAGAACTGCTCAACCGGGCAGTGGGTGACGAGCTGTCAGCCGTTCACCAGTATATGTATTTTCACTTTCACTGCGACGATCAGGGGCTGGACCTCCTGTCCGGCCTGTACCGGCGCATCGCCATCGAGGAGATGATGCACATCGAGCGTCTGGCCGAACGCATCCTCTTTCTGAAAGGAAACGTGAACCTGAAAGCTTCGGAGGACGTGGAGCCCATTCATTCCGTGGGTGAGATGCTGAAGAAAAGCCGCAGCATGGAAGAGGGTTCGGCAAAAGACTACAACCGCTGGGCCAATGAATGCGCTGCCAACGCGGACAGCGTCTCAAAAAAACTCTTTGAGGAACTGGTGATGGATGAGGAGAGACATTTCGACATCTATGACACCGAGCTGGAGAATATGGACAAATACGGCGACAGCTACCTGGCGCTGCAGAGCATCGAACGCAGCCGGAACCGGAATGCCGGGCCCGTTGCCTGAATTTCATCCATTCTGTAAATCATGACTGAAAGCCGGCCCTGCTCCGGCTTTTTTCATCTCCATAAAAATTAATCCGAATGCCTTCCAATCCGGATTCTGTGAGCCTGAACACGTTCGGACCCGGAGCAGTTTTCGCTGTGGAAATCCATAACAGGATACCGTATCTTAAACAAAAAATAAGGATCCCTCCAATGAAAGCAGCCATTTTACCGAATTTCGGCAGAAGACGCGGACTGACCCTCTTCATAATAATCCTGTTCATTTCCAGCGCATGGGGAGCGAAAAAACCGGCCTGGATCAGTAATCCGCCGGTGGATCCGGCCTATTACACAGGTGTGGGATCCGCCCAGATCCATGATGGGAGCAGTGATCATATTCAGGCAGCCCAGCAGGCGGCGCTTGCCAATATTGCTGCTCAGATACAGGTGAAGATTGATGCCAGTGTCATGAGCAGTATTGCAGAGAGCGGCGATGATATTGAGGAAAATTTTAAAAGAAATATCAAAAGCAGCACTCAGGCGCAGCTGGAAGGCTACGAACTGGTCGGCCAGTACACGGAAAACGCTGTCTTTTATGCATACTATCGCCTATCCAGGGAAAAATGGGCCCGGATTCAGGCTGAAAAACGACGGAAAGCGGCAGAGCTGTCAATATCATTTTATCATGACGGACAGAAAGCGCTCAATGATGGCCAGCCGGCTGTCGCTCTCAGCAATCTGATCCGCGCGCTGGAGAGTATAGATGCCTATATTCCGGAAGGCCTGAATGCAGAGCTGGATGGGGAGAAGGTATTCCTGGCCAATCGCATTTATCAGGCGGTTCAGCAGATTCTGGACAATCTGAGCCTGTCGCCCATTCAGAAAGTCGTTGAGGCAAAAACCGGACAAGCCTTGAAAAATACCGGATTCAGCGCCGAGTGGAATGGAAGCCCGGTAAAAAACCTGCTTCTCAGCATTCAGGGAAACGGCGACGGCAATGATCTTCCTGCCACCGTGACCACGGATATGGGCGGCCGCGCCATGCTGAGGGCCGCCGTCATCCATGACAGCCGAAAAATACAGAATATCAGAGCGGACGTGGATCTCAGCGGAAAAAACGCTGCCCAGTCCCTCTTTTACCCCGCTCTTCTGGCCGGACTTACCCGTCCCTCCGCCGTTATCATGCTCCGCATATCCGGCCCCGTCATTTATCTCAGCAGCGAGGAAACACTGGACGGCAACCCGCTTTCCATGAAGAGAGTGGAACCGCTACTGAAAAGCAGCCTCACTGACGCCGGCTTCAGTTTCAGTGAAGACATGGCCTCCGCAGATTTCATCATGGAACTTCACGCCGCTGCACATCAGGGATCACAGGTTTCGAGCCTCTTCACCTCCTTTGCCGACATGAACCTGTCTGTCATGGGTATGGACGGAAATGAACTCTATAAAAACAGCCTGAAACATATCAAGGGCATTGATCTCAGCTTTGAAAAAGCCGGAATGAAGGCACTGGATGCCATTGCGGAAAAATTTCGCAGCGATATGGCCCCTGATCTGATCACGGCGCTTCACTGAAGAGCAGATATGGCCTCCGTGTCCGAACTGCCCGATGAAGCGCAGCTTTTTTCCAGGATTGTCGGGGTAGGGAGAACGGCAGAAGCGCTCTTTCTTCCTGACAGTTTTTATCACCTTCCTGTCACAGGTTATCCCATCCGCAATCCTCATAGTGCAGAATTTTGCCCTTTCTCACCGATTGGTTTGTCACCGAAAAAACTCATGACCGGCGGCGGGATGGAGGACGGCATGGTCTGGTCCGCCTGGCATCTTCTTCCCGACGCAGAGAATCAGAAGCGTCTGTGTATCCTGGTCTGGATCCGGCAGGAAAATGAGTGGAAACTGGCAATGAGCCGGGGCCTGTTTTCCGAAAATGGGGAAAGGGCCTACCGCTTCAATCCTGAAACCCGGCAGGAAGCCGTCGAACTTGAGAGAGAATTCTGCCGGCAGGCATCACGGCAGGGTATCGCGAAAGCTTTTTTTGACCACATGGCTCCGGGCGGCGGCGCCGCCGGATCGGGCGATCTTCTGGAAGACCGGGATGATTACCGCCGCAAAATCACCGCAGCCGGATCCCCGTCCTCCGCTCCCCGGCTCCTGTGGGAAGCGGAATATTCTCTGCTATCCCGAAGCGGGCGCTTTCTGGTAAATTCCGGCCCCTATATGCTCAGCTCAGTAAGCGAACCCAATTCGCAGACGGCATCCTTCGGATTTTTTTTCAGTATCTGGGAGAGACAGGCGGATGGCAGCTGGAGATTTCTCCTCGATGCCGGAAATACCAGCCCGGCCTTGGATCCAAACGTATTCATCCAATAAAAAAACCCGAAATCATGAACTGATTCCGGGTAAAAAATTCAAAATAAACACCCAGACCGGGCCTGTCTGAAAAGGAAGCTACTCCTTGTCAGCCTTGGTATTCAGCTTGAAGGGAATATACAGGGGGCAGAAGGAAAAGAGTCCGGTGGCGAGAAAAACGAGTCCGATGGCTCCCCACCAGCTCTGATACATATAACCGATTCCGATTACAACAAGCCCTAAAATAATTCTGACGATCCGATCTGTTGATCCCACATTGCACTTCATGAATGTTCCTCCTCTTGGTTTAGGAAAAAATACGATCTTTGCAGCTGCCTTTTCTGTAACCTTGTTACACAGACCTTCTTTTTTATAGTATCAGCTCTATTTTTCCCTCAGATCAGCCAGATTCTGCCCCGCTCCAGTCGCAGGTCACCGGCCCGCTGCATCTCCTCCAGAATACGGCTTACCACGACCCGGTTGCTGTTCAGTTCCGCTGCAATCTCGGCGTGAGTGATGCGGATGGGATTCCCCAGTGAAGCATATTTATCCAGCAGCTGCCGTATCTGTTCGGCCATGGGATGCAGCTTCTTCATCTCCATACGGCCCATAATATCCATCAGACGCCGGTTCATGGTATCGAACAGCCACTCGGACCAGATCTCATGATTCCGGGTCCAGTCCCGGAATTTTTCTGCTGCAATGACTGCTATCTGCAGATCGCTCTCTGCCACCGCATTGGCGGTAATGGCGCTTCGGCTTAGCGCTGCATACGCTGTGAGTGTGCAGCTCTCGTGCCGTTCCACATGATACATGGTGATTTCATCACCATCGGCCGTAAGTTTATAAACGCGGATCCGGCCCTTCAGCAACACAAAGAATGCCGTGACCCGGTCACCCTCGAAGAGCAGATGCTGTCCGGCAGGAATGGTTTTTATCGTGAACGCTTCCTCAAATTCCGCCAGATCGGCGTTCGGGAGACTGCGAAAAAAATTAATATCATTGAGAAAGGACATCAGCGCGATCGTCCTTCATATCTGTTCGCGACGTCAGGATTTTTACATCCCCATTGACTTGAAGAGAGGTGCATATTTCCTGTCCTCTCCCTGAATATGGTTAATCAGCCAATCCTTGAGAAAGGACATCAGTTCGATGGAAATGGTGGCATTACCGCTCTCAAACTGGGTTTTGAAATCCACCACCTGCTTCACGAGATTCCCATGAATCCCCTTGTGTTTTATGGTCTCCGGGTATTTGAATTTTTCAAAATACTGTTCCTCGGTCCCGAAGTGAAAACCGGTATATTCCAGCAGCCGGTTCAGGATACGGGCCATCTCCAGCTGGCTCTTGCCCATTTTCATCCCTTTATGCAGGTCATTGATGATTTCCACGAGTTTCATGTGCTGTTCATCTATCTCCTGAATGCCCAGCATATAGCTTGAACTCCAGCGGATCAGATCCCGCGCCGTCGTTTCATTTCCCGACTTCTGTGCAGTGGTGATACTGGCTTCGCTGATGCTGAATTTCTCTGCCATAACTTTGAGGGTTTCGGCCAGCCGTCCCAGATCCGATGAATTGGAATCCACATCCTGACTGGATCCGGACAGTTCCATGGCACGCCGGCTCACATCCTGAATATCGCGGGCGATCTGTTCTGAAAAACTTGAGGACCGGGATACGTTCTTATTGACTTCCTCTATACCCAGGGCAGCCTGCCGGATATTATCCGAAATTTCTGAGGTGCTGGTGCTCTGAGCTTCCACAGCCTGGGCGATTTCATCCACAATCTGTCCGATCCGCTCCATAACCAGTGAGATATCCTTGATTTCCGAAACGGTTTCATTTGTGGAATTCTGCATACTTTCGATGGACTGACGGATTTCGTCGGTTGCATGCATGGTCTGGTTGGCCAGATCCTTGATTTCCTTGGCCACCACGGTAAATCCCTTCCCCGCCTCGCCGGCCCGTGCCGCTTCGATGGTGGCATTCAGGGCCAGTAAGTTGGTCTGATCCGAGATATCATTGATAACCAGCGTCACCTTGTCAATCTCTTCGGCCGCATGATTCAGGGCATCAACCTTACTCGTGCTGGACTGCACCAGATTCAGCGCGTTACTTGTAATATTCTTGGCTTCCTTTGCCTTCACATCGACGGCATGAATGCTCTCGACCAGCATTTCCGAATTTCCCGCCATGACGGAGAGGTTCGTGGACGCTTCCTCGGAAGCTGCCGCCACAGAATTCATATTACTGGCCATTTCATTTGTATTCTCGGAGAGATTCGTAGCTTTATCCGCCACATCACCGGCATTCTGGGACAGAACCCCCGAGATGGTCGTCAGCTCATTCGAAGAGGAACTGAGCGATACGAGTTCGCGGAGCATTCCGGCAATAATCGACGAAAAACTTGTACTGATTTCATTCAGTTTGAGGCCGATCTGACTCATCTCGTCTTTCCGATTTGTTGAAAATAACCGGGAAATATCTCCGGTGGCCATCGTTGAGGCAAAATCCATAACCTGCCGGATTGACAGGGAAATTTCCCGGGCGATGATCCGACTGAATTTAAACATGCCGAAACCACCCAGAAATGTTATCAGCAGCATCAGCACACCGAGAATAACCGCCAACCTTCGAACGGCGGTCTTCCGCAGGTTCACTTCTTCGACCAGCCTGTTATCAATCGAATTCAGAATCTGACCGGCCGATTCAATATTTTTGATGGTACGGGCGGTAAAAACCTTTCGGCATTCCTCCTTCATCACAGCCGGATTGTTTTTATTATCACGGACAACCTTCTGAATCTCGGCGGCCGCGTCCTGAAGAGCCTGCTGTGATCCTTCCAGCTGGGTCAGCAGCGGCGTGATTTCGGGAATAAGCGCTTCCGCCTTAACCCGCTCAGCGCTGAACAGCCAGTCCTTCAAAGTGCATTTTTCATACTCCGTCAGCACATCCAGAGACTGAGCGCCTTCATCCAGCAAAAAATCACTGATGGTGTTCCGCCAATGCAGATGTTCGATATCCTTCTGCGACATGACACCCCGAAGGTCCTCCATCGCCTGGAGAGAATCGACTTTCTGCGCGTAAATAAACAGGCTGAACCAGCCGATAAAAACAATAAGCGCAATCAGCCCGGCAATGGCGACATAGCTTAAATTGAGTTTTTTCACAATGTTCATGGATTTCAAATCAACCATCTTCACCACTCCATACTAAGAATTAAACGGTCCGGGAGAACCCGGACACTATATCCTTCCCTCCGAGTTATAAATTTACATCACGTGTTTCCGGGATAAAACAGGAATTTTTATGGATAAATGATCAGCAGGGAACGTGAATTATACCCGTTTTGGGGGATTCAGCTTAAAGAAGATTTCAATGATATCCCGAACCAGCAGACATCAGCCTGAGGTTCTGTATCTATGAGGCCGAACCTTAAATAAAGCGCTATACTAATCCGGAATTCAGCACACGCCGTATCACCCGGCTGAATTCAGTCAGGGAATAGGGTTTGGAAATCAGTTCCTCATCAGCTTCAAGCTTTCCATCCATATTGGTCAGAACGTCGTTGTAGCCGGAAACGAAGAGGATTTTCGTTTCGGGATTGGTCTCGCGCATAATCCTCGCCAGCTCCTTCCCCCCCATCTCGGGCATGATGACATCGGTCACGAGCAAATCGACATGTTGGGGACTCTGCTCCATGAATTCCAGAGCTCTGCGTCCGTTTTCAGCGAGAAGCACGGTGTAGCCCTGAGATGTGAGATAGTCATGCGTAAGTTCGCGGATCATTTCGTCGTCTTCTACATAGAGGATTGTTTCATGACCGCCTTCCTCCAGGAACTGAGACTCGGATTTGACAGGTCCCTCCGCCTGTCGGGACGCGGGCCAATAGATATAAAATGTCGTCCCCACATTCAATTCGGATTCCAGATGAATGAAGCCACCATTCTGTTTCACTATTCCATAAACTGTCGACAGCCCAAGCCCGGTTCCCTCTCCGACAGGTTTGGTCGTGAAAAAGGGTGTAAAGATTTTTTCACTGACCAGATCCGGCATACCTGACCCGTTGTCCGCAACCTTGATCACGATATACTGTCCGGCGGGGATCTTCATATTATCCAGATTTCTGTCCTGAGTCAATTCCAGCGATTCGGTGCTGATTTCGATCTGTCCCGTGGATTCATCCGATTTGGCGTTAATGGCATCCCGGGCATTGATCACCAGATTCGTCACGATCTGTTCGATCTGTACCGGGTCGGCGTCAACAAGGCGAGGCATCCTGTTCTCCGGGGAAATAATGTGAATATTTTCGCCGATCATCCGTTTGAGCATGATGTTCAGCTGATCGATCAGCTCGTTGATATCCACCGTCTTGGGAGAAAAAGTCTGCTTCCTGCTGAAGGCGAGCAGCTGCCGGACCAGATTCACAGCCCGGTTATTGCAGCTCTCAATCTGCTGAAGGGTATCTGCGGCCCGAGGGTTCCCCTTATTGATATACATTTTTGCTAAATCTGTAAAACCGATGGTTGCAGTCAGAATATTATTAAAATCATGGGCAATACCCCCGGCCAGCTGTCCGATTCCTTCCAGTTTCTGCGAATGCAGAAGCTGTTCCTGCAGCGCCCTTCGTTCATCTTCCGCTTTTTTCTGTTCCGTGATATTTTCAACGATAACCAGAATCCGAGAAATCTTTCCCGTCCAGTCAGGCAGGGGGACGGTCTTATACAAATGGTACTGGCCGGACAGGGAAAGTTCGAAACTCTGTTCCTCACCGGAAAAGGTCTTTCTGTACTGTTCTCTTAAAAATTGGGCCTCTTCACCGACCAATTCATCGACGCTTTTCCCGTTATAATCAGAAGGATTCATCCCTTTACGAAAAAATTCCTGGCCGCTGCTGTAGGCAATGGAATAATCCGGGTTGATAATGATCAGATAGGAATTGGGAATATTCTCTGTAATGGATATGAGCAGTTCTTCATTTTCCTTCAGAGACCGTTCCGCGGCCTTTCGTTCGGTAATATCCTGATGTGTCCCCACCATTCTCACCGCCTTGCCCTGGTCGTCCATCAGCTTGATTCCCTTGGACAGAATATCCACCCAGTGACCGCTCTTGTGCATCATGCGGAATTCCGTCTCAAAAACCGGAAGTTCGCCGCTGACATACTTATTGATAATATCCCAGGTTTCCTTCACATCATCCGGATGAGTCAGTTTTTCCCAGGATGCGAATTCATTGACAATTTCCTCATCACGATATCCCAGGATGGATTTCCATGCATAGGAAAGCCACAGGCTGTTATCCACCAGATTCCAGTCCCAGATTCCCTCATTGCTGCCGTAAATGGCCAGATTGTAGCGTTCTTCATTTTCCTTCAGCAGCATGAGCGCGCGGCGTTTCTCGGTAATATCTTCGAGCATTGTCGCAAAATATCCCTTTTCCGTGCTGTAGGCGATGATGGAAAACCATTTTCCGGCAAACTCCATATAATCTTCAAACTGTTCAGAGCCCCCTTCCAGCGCTATTTTTCCATAGCGCGGAATCCATTCGTTCATCACCAGGCCGGAATCGGGAAGTGTTTCCGATATACGTCGATTAAGTATTTTTTCCTTCTTCTGGCCAGTTATCATTTCAAATGCGGGATTCACATCCAGAATGACGAAATCCACCGGTTCTCCTTTTTCATCGGTCACGATACGATGGTAGGCAAAGGCATTGGTCATATTTGTAAATACGGAACTGAGCATCATTTCCCGCTTTTCGAGCTGCTGTTCCACCGATAAGCGCTTCCGGATAATCGTATCAAAGACAGACAGAAGAATACGCAGGGAAATAGGCAGAATGATAATCAGAATGGCGATAATGGCAATAAGCAGGGGACGAAGGTTGTTCTTAATTTCCTGATGAAAGCTGTCGGAAGACCGGTGTACACCCAACATGAGCGCACTTCCCGGAACACGTCTGAACACTGCGATCTGTTTCTGGCCGGCTGCCGAAATATAAGATCCTGAGTAGACCGTATCCCGGTTGTAGAGCTCCTCCAGATTCCCCTCAAATTCCGGAACTTCATTTGCCCCGGCAAAATTTCCCACGGATTCCGGATTCATGGTATGCAGCACCAGATTTACATTACTGTCCACAATACAGATATATTCATCATCCGGCTTGTTCGGAATCCGTCGCCATCTCTTTTCAATGGTCGCAACAACCTGGGAATCCGTTGCATTTCCCGTTGAATCCGTCAGATCCTCAAGCAGCATCAGGCTTTTTACGCGGTAGAGCTTCGTGTACAGATCCACACCGTTTTTCAGAGATATCTGGTAACTGATCATCAGAATGGACACGGTGAACACAATGACGAATCCGATCGTCAGAAGTACGGTTCGGTAAGCGCTGCGTTCGCTTCTCACTGTATCTAGAAGGTTTTTACTGCTCATCATATCATTCTCTCCGAACCTGCAACTTATCATAGTTCAGGACAGTTTTGATCAGTGACGCCAGAGAGCGCGTATCTGCAGATTTCTGGTAACTGTAGCCCGAATCCGTATACCATTCGGCCACGGTTACATTTCCGGCCCCGTCATAGCAGACATTCGCACCCCGTGCCTCGGGATTATACATAAAACGGATGCGGGATGGATCAATCTGGTAATCCAGCAGAAGATCCACCAGGCTGCCGATACTGTGCCGATGCGGAGCAATGAGAGTCACGTTCAGAAGCGGCCATTCATAACGATAAACCCGATATCGGCGAATATGGCGGATCAGCGTTTCGGTAAAATTGCTCTCTTCGAAGCTGCCGCGAAAATTCCAGAAACGCCGGTACACCACATCGGTCGGAGTAAGGTGAGCCATGTAGGCAAAAACTGAATCTTTTGAAATCACCATGGCGGTGCAGGAAGCCACGCCCCAGGTGCGGAGATTTTCACGGCCGGACACATTCCCGTATTCATTCATATCCACCCGCCGCGCCTTTTCTGATGCAAAGCTCGTATCCGGATCCGGATGGAAAGGCTCTGTATTCTGCGCCAGCAATGAAAGCATTTTCGGAAGGAGATCACCACTGTGCGACAGATAATAATCCCGAAGAATCTCGCTTTCATCCATTTCCACCAGCAGTACCCAGGACTGGCCGTGCATGGTCAGCTTTTCATAACTGCTGTAAACCATGACACCCCGGTAATCATTGATGATACACTCGCCGGAGGATTGTTCCAATGCATTTCTTACGGCTTTTGTATCCACATGTTTGCGGAGAGTGGTCCCTTCTCCGATGAACCGCGAATTGCTGAGCATAAGCCGATTTTCATTCACGAGATACACTTCGCCCGTGCTGCCCAGATCCCGCGGGTTATTCAGAACAACATTAATATGGTTGATATCATTCTGCAGGACAAACCACCCTTCAAACTGCATCCCATCATAGACCGGAACACTGAAGAAGGCGGCGGCCTCGCCGGAGGGCGGATAATATTCATAACCGGAGAAATCCGGTGTACGGCGATCCCGCAGGTGGCGCGCCAGGCTCGTTTCCTTCAGTTCACCGGTGAAAATATTCTGAAGATAATCCGATTCCTGACGGATGCTGTGAAACACAAATCCCGTGCTGTCAATAAACAGCAGGTTGTAAAACGTCGCATAATTCAATACGAAATGATCATCGATCCGCTCTTCATCCTGCCGTGACAACTGCACATCCCCCTCTTTCATTTTCAGGAATTCAGCAATCAGCAGTTTATCATTTTCCAGATTCATAGCGGATTTTTCCTGATCCGAATAATATTTTTTCAGAAAGGCCAGACGTTCAACTTTGATCCGTTTCAAACGCCGGAAGCCCTCTTCCTTGATATTTCCTTCAAACGGGAAAATACCGCTTCCGAACAGAATGACTGCGGCAGCAACGGCTATTATCAGAAGCGTTGAAACACCATATATCCAATTTTTTTTCCGCATAAAAAACACGTCCTGTTCCTAACTGCCGGTTCCGGATCATCTCTCCGTGAATCCAAGCATAAAATAATACGGGAAGCCCTGAATAATCAGTAAAAACTTCCCGCCTTTTATAAAAAAACAGGCCGGCTTTTCTCCCGCCTGTTTAAGGAACCTGTATTACAGATCAGAAATCATTGAATTCATCACCCTCAAGTGAAATTACTAATTCCGGATGGCCCTGTTTCAGAGCGGCATGCGCCACCCTGTCAGATCTGCCGGCAGACGTATTCAGGGCTGGGAACAGACCGCTCAGATGAAACTGATCCACCATGGCAGCCAGATCCGAAGCCTGCGCATTCAATTCTTCCGAAGCCGACGCGCTCTGCTCACTGTTCGCCGCATTTTCCTGCGTTACCTGATTCATCTGCGCAATGGCCAGATTCATCTGGTCAATTCCCGTTGCCTGTTCCCGGCTGGCCACGGCGATCTCACCCACCAGGTCCCGGACTTTCTGTGAACTGCCGTCAATTTTTTCCAGAAGGCCGGTGATCTCTCCGACTATCTCGGTCCCGGAATGGGCATTGCTGATGGATTCCTCGATCATCTCCGTGGTAGTTTTCGCAGCGTCTGCGCTTCGCTGCGCCAGATTGCGGACCTCCTCGGCAACCACGGCAAATCCCTTGCCCGCTTCGCCTGCCCGTGCGGCTTCCACCGCTGCGTTCAGGGCCAGCAGGTTGGTCTGAAAAGCAATATCATCAATTGCCTGAATAATTGTGGCGGTTTCATCCGAACTTGTCTTGATCCGGCTCATGGCCGAAGTCATTTTCTTCATGCCCACATTTCCCTGCCGGGCCAGATCATTCGCCTCTTCGCTCAGCAGGTTGGCATGGTGGGCGTTATCGGCGCTCTGATTTGTCATGGACGCCATCTGCTCCAGAGCGGAGGAAACTTCCTCCAGCGCGGCGGCCTGTTCATTGGCGCCCTCCGCCAGGCTCTGGCTTCCGCGGCTGATCTGATCCGATGCTGAGTTCACCTGCCGGACCCCTTCGTCCACATGGGCAAGCGCCTGATCCAGATTGTCCACAGCCTGATTGATATAGTTTTTAAATTCCTCAAATTTTCCCTGATAGCTGCCGTTCACCCGGGCCGTCATATCCTTACCGGCCACCTTCGACATGACCGTAATCGCTTCCATTATGGGTTCTACGATGGCGGCCAGCATTTCATTGATTCCCCGGGCAATGCCTTCCCAGCTGCCTTCAAAATTCCCCGCGTTGGCTCTGCGTTCCAGCTGGCCGTCCTTCGATGCGGAAATCAGATCCCCGATTTCACGGGAAATTCCCTTGAGATTCTCCCGGATCTTCTCGACCGTCTCATTGATGAAGACTTTCTTCCCCGGGAAGGTTTCCAGTTCTGCATCAAAATCCCCGCGCCCGAAGGCTTCCACGGCTGCCATGGCTTTTTTCTTCACGGAAATATGTCCGAAAACCATGAGATTGATCCCTTCGGCCATTCTGCGGTATTCGCCCTGAAATCTCTGCGTATCAATCTTCACGTCAATATCACCCAGATCATGCTGTTCGCTCATCCGGTTGATTTCGGTAATCAATTCGGTCAGGCTGTCAATGAGAGCATTCAGGTTCACCTTGATCTTGTTGAAGTCACCGAAATAGTCCTTCGTGATTTTCGGCGGAATCTCACCGGATGAAATTTTATCCACATAATCTGCCGTCATCTCTATGGGTTCAATGAAGGTTTCGACCAGCTCATTCGTACTCCGCACCACTTCGCGGTAGTCTATGACGACCCGGGACGGATCTCCCCGGGCGCTCAGATCCCCATTGATAATATTTTCCGCCAGCCGCTTGAGCTGTCTGATAATACCCGAAATCTCCATCTGTATATTGACGGCCAGCAGAATACCGAGCAGGGCAAAAACCAGATTGATAACCACGACGGCGATAATGATGGATCTCTGCAATGCCAGAACCGGGACATCCACTTCGTCCCTGGCCTTTTCAACCAGCACTGCCCAGCGAAGGCCGGACGGAAGATCAATCCGCTTATAGGATGTCAGCACCGTATTACCGTGATAACTTGAAATAACGGATTCACCCTTCTCGCCGTTGAGGGCAGCCCGGGCAGCATCCGTATCCACACCGTTCCGGTGTACGGATCCGGAAAAGGACGCGTCCACCGAATGGGCTGTGGAATCTATATAGGAATCGGACCGCATCCGCTTGTCCATTCCCAGAAGGTAGGATTCACCGGATTCTCCCATTCCGCTCCGTTCCTGCATAATCGCATCCACGCTCCGAAGTGATATTTTCACCGCCACCACACCGATTTTTTCTCCGTCCTTCAGAACGGGAACCGCCACAAACTGGGCCGGTGCGTTGCCATCCGGCGCATAAGGTTCCAGATCCGTCAATTCAGCCTTCCCCGACCTCAGAACGTCTTTGAACAACACAGACAGACTTGAACGTTCCCGGTTGAGCCTTGCTCCGAAATCACTTTTTTTACCCACACTGTACAGGACATCCCCATTTTCCGATATAATAAACAGATCCCTGTAGCCGAAAGCCTGGCAGTAGGTCGTAAAATAGGGCGAATACACATCATGCATGATACGGTATTCCATATCATTCATCAATTTCCGTCCCTGGATTTTGCGGCGTTTCGCCGACGCGGCCGCCTTCTCAAAATCATATAGAGCCATGGTCACATAGGGGTCACCGGCCAGGACCTCCACGTCTCCCATCCGTTCGCTGAAAAAATCCACGATCTGCCGGCCCTTGATCTCCCTGACCGTTCGCAGCTGATTGAAAGTCTGTTCATACAGAGCTTTTTTCGAATTATTCAGGGAGATATAGGCGACAATCACGACCGCCGCCACGATACTTCCGATGATGCTGGAAACCAGTTTGAGCCGCATGCTGATATTCGACAGGATCATTCTACTTCCCTGATTTTTTCTTCAGATTCGCCATTATCTCCAGATCATCCTCCGACAGAAGTTCTTCAATGCTTAACAGGGACAGGACCCGGCCTTTGGACTTCGCGACTCCCATGATAAAGGGATTATCAAACGAATCTCCGAATACGGGGATTTCCTCGACTTCCGACCGGTCAATATCCATCACTTCCGAAACGCTGTCCACAACAATACCGATCTCCTGAATCAGCTCACCATGACGAATTTCCAGGACAATAATGGACGTATCCTTGCTGCTGTCCGCCTGAGCCAGCCCGAATTTCACTCTCATATCTATAACCGGGAGGACCTGGTTGCGCAGATTGATGACGCCTCTCACGTAGGCCGGCGTTCCCGGAATTTTATTAATATCAATGATTCCGATAATCGTCTTCACTTTCAGAATATCAATGCCATACTCGTCCACACCCAGCCGAAAGCTAAGGTACTTTCCGGCCCGGTTTGACTGCAAGATTTCCTGCATTTCAATCATTCATCATTCTCCTTCGCTGCCGTTCCCTGGCATTACACCCAGTTATTTTGACTGCATCACGCATCGCGTCCCATCGCAGTTTTGTCACACCTTCTCTTACGGCAAGATCAATGCCAATGCGATAAACAAAATTACAAAGCAATAATTATCAATATGTTGCGAAATATTTACATTGGATATGCAGCGGCTTTAGCGGGAGACACAAGTTGACGAAAATTACACGATTCGCACTCAATTTCATGTTATTATTACAGATACATCCGCAGGCCATCCCGTCAACCACGGTTGACACGTCAACGGCTGTTGACAGGGAACCGGTTTATTTTCGAATTCACCGACAGGCCGGACCCACCGCCATCTCCGCAATGTGCCCCACATCACACGGCTCTTTTTGCACAAGGCCCCCAATGTGACCGGCAGGACATGCAGATCGGGATAAACACCGGGCCATGCCACGGGATATTATCCGCTGCACCCGTTTTTTCCCCGTCTTCAGCATTGGAAATTTCCCTGTTTTTTTATAAACTTGGACATGGAAGTATTCGCTCTCACATTCATCCTGCTCAGTATCATATTCATTGTGCTTACCGTTAATAGATTTGTACACCAGAAGGGGCGTCATGCCCTGGCTGACCAGAAAAAGCGGGCCCGGAAAATGCGGCGGGTCAGCGAATATCCGCCGAATTACAAGCCGAAATTCTGACCGAATCTCCGGAGGCTTTCTGACAGCCGGAAGCTGACAGCTATTAAATCAGGATTGCAAATAAAATTGTCCTTGAAAAATACATCTGAATCTTCGAAGCGGCGGGCAGTCGTAGGCATGAGCGGTGGTGTGGACTCTTCCGTGGCCGCTCATCTGATGCTGCAATCCGGATACGACGTCACCGGCGTAACCCTTAAGCTTACCTGTGATATACTGACCCGGGACGGATTCATCGAGGACAGCAGCTGCTGCAGTGTGGACGACATCCGCAAAGCCCGTGAAAATTGCGATCGTTTCGCGATTCCCCATCATGTTCTGAATTTTTCCGCCGGCTTCAACGAACGGATTGTAAAGGATTTCGCCCGGGAATATTTCGCCGGACGCACCCCCAATCCCTGCATTCTCTGCAACCGGGAAATGAAATGGACGGATCTGCTGTCGTGGATGGATGAACAGGGCCTGGAGATTCTGGCTACCGGACACTACGCCCGGCTGCAGCGAAATGATCAGACGGGACGCATCGAACTTCTGAAGGCCCGCGATCCGGAAAAGGACCAGAGTTATGTACTCTGGGCGCTCAGTCAGGAACAGCTGGCGCGCACCTGCTTTCCCCTCGGTGATCTGACGAAGACGGAAGTCCGGGCACTGGCTGCCGATCTACGGCTGGCCAACGCCGAAAAGCCCGATTCACAGGATATCTGCTTCGTACCTGACAATAATTACCGGACTTTTCTCGAAGCCTATGACGGAGACCGCTCTCGCAGTATCGGGCCGGGAAACTTTGTGGATGCCGGCGGCAACGTGGTCGGGCGCCATGAAGGATATTACAGATATACGGTGGGACAGCGACGCGGCCTCAGGCTGGCGCTGGGACATCCTGTCTATGTGAAGCGCATTGATCCCGAACGCAACGAGGTCATGGTCGTGCCGGCCGGGGATCTGGGAAATGCCGGCTGCCTGCTGAGCTCTGTTAACTGGATCTCCATGGATGCTCCCGACGGAGCAACCGGGGCGCTGGTTAAAATACGTTACCGGCACAGAGGCCACGCAGCTCAACTCATTCCTTTAAATTCAGGAAAAATTGTCGTAAATTTCGAGGATGCCGCCGAATCCGTCACGCCCGGACAATCCGCAGTGTTTTACGATGGCGACAGAGTATTGGGTGGCGGGATTATCGAAACGGCGCTGGACAACCCGGAGGATGTGGAAAGATGTCTAAAGTCACAGTAAACACCCTGCAGCAGCTCAAGGAAAAGGGCGAAAAAATTACGGCCCTGACGGCCTATGATGCCATTTTTGCCGCCTATCTCGACGAGGCGGGACTGGACATCATTCTCGTGGGGGACAGCGTGGGCATGGTCGTCGCCGGCCATGAAACAACCCTTCCTGTAACGCTTGATGAAATTATTTATCATACAAAGGCGGTTCGGAGAGCCGTAAAACGGGCGCTGCTGGTGGCAGACATGCCCTTTCTCAGCTACCAGATCAGCGAGACGGATGCCCTGGCCAATATCGGCCGGGTCATGAAGGAAACCGGCGCGGAATGCGTCAAGATCGAAGGAGGCAGACACGTGGCTCCCCTCGTGGAACGCTGCAGCGAAATCGGCATCCCGGTCATGGGGCATATCGGCATGACGCCTCAGAGCGTGCACCGCTTCGGCGGATTCCTGACCCAGGGAACCAGTGAAGAGCAGGAAGCCATCCTGCTCGAAGATGCGGCCGCCCTGGAAAAAGCCGGCGCCATTGCTATCGTCATCGAAAAAATTCCTGCCGCACCGGCCGGTAAAATTTCCCGGTCTCTCACCATTCCCACCATCGGAATCGGAGCCGGCCCCGAGACAGACGGACAGATTCTCGTCACCCAGGATATGCTGGGCATGTACGACAAATTCCATCCCAAATTCGTCCGCCGCTATCTGGAACTTGCCAGCGAAATCAAATCTGCATTGGGTGAATATATCAAAGATGTGAAAAACACATCCTTTCCCTCTTCGGGAGAAAGCTACTGATGGAAATCATTTCCACTGTTGACGGCGTTCGCCGGAAAATGGAGGCCCTGCGCTGTGCGGGAAAACGCATCGCGTTCGTTCCCACGATGGGCGCCCTCCACGACGGCCATCTCTCTCTCTGCCGCCGGGCACGGAAAGAGGCCGATATCGTCATCATGTCCATCTATGTGAACCCGACCCAGTTCGGCCCGAATGAAGATTTGGACCGCTACCCCCGCGACCGGGAGGGTGATGAAAGAAAAGCCGGATCCGCCGGCGTGGATATTCTGTTCTACCCCGATGCGGCCCTCATGTACGAAGCGGACCACCGCAGCTGGGTATCGGTGGACGAGCTGGGCAGTATTCTCTGCGGACAGAGCCGTCCCGGACACTTTCGCGGCGTCACCACCATCGTGGCCAAGCTTCTGAATATCGTCCGCCCGCATGACCTGATCATGGGCCAGAAGGACGCTCAGCAGGCCGCCATCATTCAGCGGATGATCCGGGATCTGAATTTCGATACCCGGCTTGTGCTGGCGCCCATTATCCGCGAAACGGACGGCCTGGCCATGAGTTCACGCAATGTTTATCTCCGGGGAGAAGACCGGCATCGGGCACTGATTCTGCATCAGAGCCTCACTCTGGCCGAAAGACTTATCGAACGCGGAGAAACGGATCCGAATACGATTCTCGACCAGGCCCGAAGTCTGATTCAGAATCAGGAGGGAGTCACCCTCGATTATCTGGAGATACGCAGTTACCCAGGGCTACAGCCTGTAACAAACACGGAGGGGAGAGTCCTGATCGCCGGCGCCATTCTCCTTGCGGATGTGAGATTAATTGACAATATTATCATAGAACAGGGATCAAAGCAATGATTCGGAAATTCTTGAAATCCAAACTGCACCGGGCCGTCGTGACCCAGAGCAATCTGAATTATGAAGGAAGCATTACCATAGACAGCGAACTCATGGACATGGCTCAGATTGACGAGTTCGAAATGGTTCAGGTCGTCAATATCAATAACGGCGCCCGCTTCGAGACCTATGCCATCCGGGGCGAAGCCGGCTCACGCACCATCGGCCTCAATGGAGCCGCAGCACGTCTCGGCGTCGTGGGAGACCGCGTCATCATCATGACCTACTGCGACCTGCACCCGGAGGAAGTCGCCGCCCACAAGCCCAAAATCGTCGTTCTGGACGAACAGAATAACTTCAAGAAGGAAATCAGCCGCTGATGAATCAACTCACCACCCTGATCCTTGCTGCCGGCAAGGGAACCCGTATGAAAAGTGATCTCCCCAAAGTCCTGCATAAACTCAACGGAAGACCTCTCATATCTCATGTCATCAGTCAGGCCCGAAAAATTCACAGCGACCGCATTATTGCCATTATCGGCCATAAAAAAGATCTGGTGATCAGTGAACTCAGCGATGAACATATCGAGTTTGCCATTCAGGAACAGCAGCTGGGCACCGGCCATGCCGTTCTCATGGCGGAGGCGAATCTCGAGGGCTGGGATGGCGATCTGCTTATTCTATCCGGGGATGTTCCCCTGCTCAGCGCCGAAACCCTCGCCCGCCTGCTGGAGACACATCGCGGCAGCGGCAGTGACGCCACCGTCCTGACCACAGAACTGGAAGATCCCTTCGGTTACGGACGTATCGTGAGACGCGCCGACGGAACCCTGGACCGCATTGTGGAGGAAAAGGATGCCGATGATGCAATCCGACAGATTAAAGAGATTAATTCCGGTATTTATGTCTTTAAAAAGGAACTTCTATTTCTTAAGTTACGTTCAGTGGGTAATAACAATTCACAGAAGGAATATTATCTGCCGGATGTTCTGCCTATGATGATCAAAGAGAACCGAAAAGTCTCCGTATTCATGTCGGAAAATGCCGCGGAGATTCAGGGTGTCAATACAGTGGAACAGCTCCGTGCGATGGAAATCCTTATGGGAGAAAATCCATGAAAAACGTTTTTCTTGCAGTTCTTGTCGCACTCATGGCTCTGCCGCTTCAGGCACAGTTTGCCAGCCGGCAGGCCGGATTTGACAGCCGCGACATAGGCATGTCAATCCACCATTCCGGAGATATGGCCGGCTTTTTATCCCGCCTTCAGATGCAGCATTCCGTTTCCATGTCGGTCGGCTCCTCGTCGCGGGGAAGCCAGTCCGCTCTCAGCTATCAGAATAATTTTTTCCTGCCCATCAGCAACCGGATTCGCCTGGCCGGTTCCGTGTCCATTGTTCAACCCACATTTTCCGGCGGACTCTATGCCAGACTGCCCGGCCAGTTCAGCCAGACCAGCATTTACTACGATACCCAGGTTCAGTTTGACCTGGGCGAGAATACCAAACTCAATATCGGCCTTTCAAATATTCCACGCTATTATGTTCCCGGATATGCAGCACCCGGGTATTTCAATGGTCTACAATATTATGGAGCCCCGGGTTTATGGCAAATAAACGAGTAAAGAAAAAATATCCTCAGCGCGCGGTCAATCCGACCCATTATCTGTTGAACGGAGTGATCGCAGCTCTCATTCTCGTTATCTTTCTGTTTATTTATTCGCTGTATGACAGCCGCATCCGTGTGGAAAACAACATGGCCGCCTATACCGGTGCAGATCTGGAAAATATTCCCACGGCCCTTCTCATCGATCAGGAAAACCGCAAAGCGGAAGTCGATCTGGTGGTGCAGGTTCTGAACGGCTGCGGTGTCCCCGGACTGGCCGCTCAGTTTCAGGGAATCCTCAACCGCAAGGGCGTGGACGTCATTGATGTGGGCAATGCACCTTCCCAGGAATATGACCACAGTACTATTTATTTCTACGGCAATACGCTGGACAAGGCCTTCAGACTGGCTGATATGCTCGGCATCGATAAAGGGAAAATTTTTGAGAAGGAAAAAACCAACCTCGGAAACGATCTCACATTGGTGCTGGGAAAGGATTACGCCGGCCTGGACAAGGTAAAAATCCCCCGGGATGAAGTGAAGCTGCAGATCCTCAACGGCTGCGGCGTCAACGGCATTTCCCGGCGCTATCAGAATTATTTCGAAGTCAAGGGTTACCAGGTAATAGATGTTCGCAATGCCAGAAATTTTCGCTACGACCGGACGGAACTCCAGTATTCGGACCCGTCCTACTCGGAGGAAATCACCTCACTCAAAACCATTCTCGGATTGTCCGACTCCCAGATCAAGCGGGTTTCGGATATCGGGAAAGCCGATATTTCGCTGATTCTGGGACACGATTATGCCTGGCTAACCCCCTATTCCCAGTTGAGAGATCAGTAACATGCCCCGTACAAAGCAAGGAAACCCGGAACAGTCACGAATGCTGGCCGGGAAAATCGGTGAGTTGGCCCTCAGTAAAAAGGCCGAAGATGTTGTCCTGCTCGATATGAGCAAAATATCCGGTTTCACGGATTATTTCGTGATCTGTCACGGAAACGGCGAGCTGCATGTGAAGGCCATCTGCGATGCGGTGGAGGACGGCCTCGCCGACGAAAAAATCAAAGCCTGGCATCGTGAAGGGTATGAGAATAAAAAATGGGTGCTTCTCGATTATGTGGATGTGGTCTGCCATGTCTTTGATCGGGACTCCCGGCAGTTTTACAACCTGGAACAGCTCTGGGGTGATGCTGAAAAGGAAATTCTCGAGGACCGCGTGCCCCTCCCCCCGCAACAACTCTGATATCAATTTATAAAACAGGACCCAAAGATTATGCAGACCCAGATCAGGAACATGCTGAATGCATTTCTGAATGACCGGAATATCCCGGATCCCGATTTTGTCGTAGAACGGCCCAAGAACACGAGCTTCGGGCATTTTTCCAGCAATATCGCCATGAAACTGGCCCGGACCCTGCGGAAAAGACCGCTGGATATCGCTGAGGAGATCCGCAGCTTTATAGGACGACCGGCCTTTCCCGTCCGGGACATTTCTGTGGCCGCACCGGGTTTTATCAATTTTACCCTGGAAAATCTCCATTTCCAGTCCCTGATCGGAGAAATCATTGAAAAAGGGACGGATTTTCGCCGCAGCAAGGATTTCGAAGGAAAAAAAGCACAGGTGGAATTTGTTTCCGCCAACCCCACCGGACCGCTCACCATCGGCCATGGGCGGCAGGCTGTCCTGGGAGATGCTATCGCCCGCATTCTCGACTGGCATGGCTACGAGGTCACCCGCGAATATTACTTCAATGATGCCGGACGTCAGATGCGCCTGCTCGGTGAATCCGTCTATGCCCGCTACATGGAGCTCATCGGCAGGGACTACGCCATTCCCGAAGGCGGATACGAAGGCGAATATATCATTGACATTGCCCGGAGCTTCCGGAAACAGTACGGCGACGGACTCACCGCCGATCCCCATGATCAGCGCTTCGTGGATTTCGCGAATCAGGACGTGTTCAATACAATCCGGACCACGCTGCACCGGCTGAACATCATTCACGATGTCTATTACAATGAAAAGGATCTTTACCAGTCCGGAAAAATCAAGGAAGTCCTGGGGCTCCTGGAGGAAAAGGGCTATCTCTACAGTTTCGAGGGCGCGACCTGGTTCAAGGCTACGTCCTTCGGCGCTGAGAAGGACCGGGTTCTGGTGAAAAGCAGCGGAGAGCCTACGTACCGGCTGCCGGACATCGCCTACCATCGTGAAAAACTGCGCCGGGGCTTCGATCTGATTATCGACATCTTCGGTTCGGATCATCACGCCACCTATCCCGACGTGGATTCCGGCCTCCGGGCCATGGGCCTGGACACCTCCTCCATCAAGGTTCTGCTGCATCAGTTCGTCACCCTCACCCGGGACGGCGAAAAAGTGAAGATGTCCACCCGCAAAGCCAATTTCGTCACCTTGGACGAGCTGGTCGACATTACGGGCAAGGATGTGGTGCGCTATTTTTATCTCATGCGCTCCATGGATTCCCATCTGAATTTTGACCTGGGCCTGGCGCAGAAGGAAGGCGAGGAAAATCCCGTCTTCTATATCCAGTACGCCAATGCCCGTATTGCAAATATCCTGCTGCACAGCGGCGAGAAGGGCATCGATACCTGGGAGGACGGGGATGTATCCCTGCTGAATGAAAACGAGGAACTGGACATGCTCAAGGTCCTCGATGAATACCGGGATGTACTGGACATGAGTCTTTCCAGCCTGGACCCCGTGAATCTCACCATTTATGCCACAACCCTGGCAACGGCCTTTCATAAATTCTACGCATCCCATCGCGTCGTCAGCGATGACATTCCCCTGTCGAAAGCCCGTCTGAAAATGATCCGCGCCGTCAAACAGATCTTTGAGAATCTGCTGGGCCTGCTGGGCATCACCGCACCCGATTCCATGTAAAAAAAGCGCTGCTGCAGCGGCATTCCCGCAGAAACCCTGCACCCTGATTGTATAGATTAAATATGAGAAAACCGGGTCAGTCCGGCCGCAGTGAATTTATCTGATAATTTCTTCGATGGTTGCTGTCAGCGTGCTCAGCTGAAAGGGTTTGGCCAGCGTGGTATTCGCACCCAGCTGTGAAGCCAGGGTCAGGTAATCCTCATGCGAGATCCGGCCTCCGCCCGACATGGCGATAATGGGTACGTCCTTGTCCTGTTTGCGAATTTTCAGAATGGTCTCAATTCCATCCATATCCGGCATGACAATATCCGTGATGATCAGGTCATAGCTTCCCTTTTCGAGCAGAGCCAGCGCGTCCTTGGCCTTCAGCGCCCCGTCCACCTCATATCCGCACTCACCCAGGTACTGAACCATCATCTCATTCAGCAGATCATCATCATCAATTACCAGTATTCGCTTCAACCCATACTCCCTAAAATGTGGCGTAATATGCCGAAATCCCCACCTAATTACAAGCGTATAATCTTCATTCTCGGGTTGATGCGTTGGGTATTCGTTGGCGGGTTGGAGTGTTGGAGTGTTGGCGGGTTAGCGCGTTAAGGCGAAAGAAACGAGAAACTGCTATGAAATATCGCAGCACCTTCCTCTTTCTTCCTGGCTCCTGGCGCCTTGATCCTTATGCCTTTCTTGCCGCGTCGTAGCTGAGCGGAGCGAAATGTAGACGGGTAAATGAGTAGATGAGTATATGTGAAAGAAACGAGGAACTGTCCTGCTATGGAATATCGCAGCACCATCTTGAGGCCTACTCGCTACTCGTTACTCGATACTCGTTACTGTCGAAGTGAAACGAAGACGGGCAACTCGATACTGGCGAAGCGAAGACGGACCTGCTTCATCTATAAAAAAAAACCGCCCCTGCTGATGAGGAGCGGCTTTTCAAATACTGTCCAGTATAGTCCTTTCCTCTTTTTTAGTTATTTCTCCTGCCTATCAGTATTTTATTCGAATAAAATACTCCTACTATCAAATTATCCTTTATAGCTCCGTTTCCCAAGTCTATAACAGAGGGAAAATCCGGATTAATGTGTTTATAGGTTTTTCCATTATAATGAGCAATCTCTCCATCAATTGTGAAAAAATAGACATCATTTACTGCATTTGCCTGAATGGCATGAACAGCATACAGATCATTTAACATCGTACTTTCTCTTATTATTAGTTTAGTAGTATTCGAAGCAATATGCCAACGAACAAAGGCAGTTTGGACTGTGTTAAATATAACATGATCCCGGAGAACATCTACCGAGTAAAACAAGCCTGCATCACCGACTGTCCAGTCACCATCTGGTATGGATGAATGTCGTTTAATATTTACTTCCTTATCTCTGATCTCAAGCAGATAACTATCTTGATCGTAGTAACTCCATGCTGTTGCCACAATAATATCATCATTTCCGGATATATCCTTTATGTCTACACTTATACCACTATCTATTTTATCAAAACCATCGCCGTCATAATGCACCAGGCTCCCCTTATCCCCCGCAAACCAGATGTCATCCGGCGATGAGGCCCAGATGTGATTCATACCTCCATCTGAACTGCGCAATACATTCATATCCCATAGATG
>JBJKQR010000054.1:0-53257 GCA_046735395.1 Fidelibacterota bacterium
CAAAAAACGCTCTGTGAACGGAAGCGAATTAACCTGAAAAAAAAGAGTGCTTAAAAGGAATTGGAAATCTAAAAAGTGTCTCTTAAATTAAATTCAAATTGGTACGATTTAGGCTGAAAACGGACAGAAAGACAAAACATGGAAGAAGGTTGCCATCGGATTATTTGTGGTGGCAATGTTAATGAATGTTTCAGTGTATTTTGATTCATCTGGTAGTAGTAGTTCAGATCTAACGCTGGGAAACATGAAGGTGAATTTGTTCCAGAAAGCGTATGCTTATACAGCTTGTGGAAATCACGAAAAATTTATGGATGTTACGTGTGAATTTGGTTGGTTTGGTGCATGTAAAGCAATTTGTACTAATGCACACCCATATGGTGCAGAATGTTGGTGTGTTAAAAATTAATTAAATAATGGATGGGTTGGGAGATAGAAAATTACTCTATCTCTCAACCATTTGAGGGAATTATGAAAAAAATCATTATATCTATTGTTATTTTAGGTGCTTTAGCATTATTAGTGTACAAACATAATATTGAAATTACTCCAACTTTGAATAATTCAGAAATAGTTCTTTCAGGAAAATTAAACAAAACTCAAATTTTGTTAAGAAAATATTTAATTAACAATGAATATTTAATTGATTCTTCTATAGTTACAGTGCAATTTGAAAATTTAAAAAATAATTATATTTCTTACTTAGCAGAATTCGATACATTGTCAAATGGGAATTACATAATATCTGAATATGCATCAGATAAATTTATTGGTCTATTCTCATCTTCCGGGA
Organism: Fidelibacterota bacterium; assembly: GCA_046735395.1. Lineage (GTDB taxonomy): Bacteria > Fidelibacterota > Fidelibacteria > Fidelibacterales > DSDE01 > JBJKQR01. The sequence goes on from JBJKQR010000054.1 coordinate 791, forward strand.
AATTTATTAGGGAAATAGGACGTTCTGGTCAGGGCCCAGGTGAATACATATTACCTGACAATATTTCTGTTAAAAATGATACAATATATAGATATGATAAAGACAATAAAAAATTATGTCTGTTTAATTCGGAAGGAGAATTTATCACTGAATATAAAATTATTTTATATATATCTGATATTATACTATTGAAAGATAAGCCAATAATTATTGGGTGGTTGAAAAATGGTTTTGTTCCGAATATTTACCCGATTTCTATTGCTAATTATCAAACTAATAGTATATTAAATTTTGGAAGTATTGAGAATATAAATTTACCCATTTTAAGAGCTCCCATCAAACCAGGGATTTGTACTGATGGTAAGAATATATTTTGTCTTGAACCAATGAAATTTGGATTTAAAAAATATGATTTTACAGGGGAGTTAGTAAATGATTATTTTCCAATAGAAGTTCCTTCAATTTTTTCCCCAGTTTCTTTGAAAAAATATAATTATTTAATTGATAAAAATTCTTCAAAATTAAGCAAAGCATATCAAAAGCATGCAAAATGTCGAGCAATATTTTATTTGGGGAACGATATTCTCGCTATTCAGATACTAGGTGATGAAACAAAAAATGATTATAAATTGAATTATTTAAGTTTTTTTACAACAAGTGGTCAATATTTAGGTGCTTTACGTATTGGGAAGCATAGGATTAATAAAGTATCAAATGGTAAAATTTATTATTGGGAAGAAAATACAAAATTTATAAACGGGAAATATGGAAATTCAAAACTAAATATTATTGATTTTTGGAAGAATATTGGAGTAAATAGGTGAAAAAATTATATTTAAAATTTGGTGTCCCAATTATTGTATTTTTATATTTAGCTTTGATTATCTTGCCTGCTACTTCAAATCATATTTTAAAAATATTATTTTTAAAAGATATTTCATTTGTAGAATATTTAAATGAACAAAGTAAATCAAAACTTCCAATATTATTCATCCCAAACCATTATTGTGGCCATTGTTTAGAAAATGCTGTTACATATTTTAAAAAGTTTAGTACCGTATATGTGATTAGCAGTGTTGATGAAAAAAATCCTTCAGCCTTTAATGCTTTGTACATGGAACTAAAACCATATAACAATCATACTCTAACATTTATTAAAACTAATTCATTTTATAAAATATTTTTACCTCAAAAAGTAGAATATATACTTTTTAATAAGGATAATAAAAAAATTATGAATAAAACATATATATCTACTGATAAAAAACTAAATAATAAAAACATGAAAACATTCCTTCAAAATTTAGAAACAGCCACATCGTAAGTTATATTAATTTGTTAATAAATATAGATCTAAATATTTTTTAAGAATTAAGTGTTAATTATTTTGGGTGGATCATAAAAATAATCACAATAAGAATTTTTAAAACATGACAAACGGTTCATTATGTTTTTATTAATAAATTGTAAATCATTGGATGTAAAATGATACATTACAATAATATATATATAATAAGACTTTTAAAATATATCATAGTGTTCAATATTATAATAGTATTATTGATATTTTGTATCTATTTCTATTCTGAAAATGATAAAGTAAACAAAATCAATCCCCCAAAAGGTTTTCAAAAAGTATTTTATGACAAAGATTCTTTTCCATTCATGATCAAACACTTACCATTGAAAAAGATAAATATCATAAGATTTTGGAATAATAAATTATTCTTCAAAGGTTTTTGCATATACAATACTTATGGTGTTATTGATGTTCCTTTATATTTCAACGAAGATCTTGAACAATGTGCAGATTTTGCCATGAGGTTCTGGAGTGATTACCATTTAATAAATGACCGATTAGATAAATTGGAGTTATTTGATTTCAATGGAAACAGGTGTGCTTTCCGGGATTCAGATAAGTCATATTTAGACTATTTGCACTGGCACATGGGATTTTCCAACTCATATTCAATTAAAGAAGGCGGAATAGTTGTTGATCCTGATAGCTTGCAGCCTGGAGATATGCTGGTCCAGAATAATGATGGAAAAGAAGGACACGTTTCAATTATTATGGATGTTGCTGAAAATGATATTGGTGATAAGGTGTATCTGATTGGCTATGGTAATACACCAGCTCAGCAATTTCATATAGAAAAAGCAGGGAAAAAGTACGGAATTGGTGGTTGGTTTACATTACCCGGTTATCGACAATATTTGCATGATAAAAAATTCAATAAATTCGGTCCACCGGTATTCAGGCGGTTTAAGTAATGCATTACAAAGAAAAATTAGTGCAATTCATATTATTCGGAATAATCTTGTTATTAGTGTACAAATTGAAATTTTATTATTCAGCCTATTTAGGCGAAATTAAAATCAATACTATTGATGATGCAAGAATCTTCAATGCCAGTCAGTGTAAATTATTTAAGTATGATAATATCAAGGAAGCCTATCAGTCTATTATTATCCATCACTCAGCGTTACCTGTTTCTTATACTGCAGCAGACATACGATCAATTCACTTCAAAGAATTTGGATACAGTGATATCGCCTATCATTTTCTCATTAACAAACAAGGCGACATATTTAGAGGGCGATCTCTTGAATTTGTTGGAGCACATGCAGGGCGAAATAAAGTAGCTGATAGTCTGGCTTTGGAATACAGAAAGGGGAATTATCAGGGTGAATACAAAGATATTCTACAACTTGACCCTGATTGGGGATCAGCAGGAATTTGTTTGTCAGGTAACTTTAATCGAACCCTTCCGACTATTCCACAGCTCATATCTTTACAAAAATTGATTAGGATTTTAGCTGATAGCCTGGAAATCTCTTCTAAAGAAGTACATTTGCATAGAGAAATCAAGAATACACAGTGTCCAGGGAGATGGGGAACGTTTATGATTAAACCAATTCTTTGGATTATTAATAATCAAGGTCATGACTCTGAACAAAGGGTTTCGCGAGCCCAAAGAGACAACAAATGAAAACGGAAAGGAAAAACCATGAAAGACAAAACATGGAAGAAGATCGCCATCGGATTATTTGTGGTGGCAATGTTAATGAATGTTTCTGTGTATTTTGATTCATCGGGTAGCAGCACATCCGATCTTACACTGGGAAATATGAAAGTGAATCTATTCCAGAAAGCATACGCTTGCGGTGGTGATGACGGAGGAGGTGACTCCGATACTCCTTGTTTAGATGAAAAATGTTATGGAGGTACTCAGCTGTGTGCCACAATAACAAAAATAGAAGGCAATACGACTACAACAATCTATTGCTATGGTTCTCACTTATAAAATATGAATAATTACTCAGGTAGCAATTACTATCATTACTTTGCCACCTGAGTAAATTACAAACAATGGGGCGATTAATGCGTAGATCTATAATAATTTTATTTTTATCTTGTTTATTTTTGATATCTTCATGTACTGCTAATAAGTCAAAACTTAAAATTAAAAAAGAAAATAATATTTCATCTCAAAATATTCAACATAGGCAATGGTTTTTAAAAGCAAAAGAAATTGGGAAGCTCAATATTCGTAATAAGGTGTTTCAACCATTTCTTTCGGCCGCATCAGATACATTTTTATTCATACTTGATTACAGCAGCATGAAAATTCATATTTTTTCTCCCTACGATAATTCATTTCATTCGGTAATTGGGAATGGAAAAGGCCATGGTCCCGGTGAACTAATTAACCCAACTAAAATGACATTATATAAACAAAACATTTACATTTCTGATCCTATAAAAGGTTCAATTGAAATATATAATATTAAGAATGGATTATTAATTGAATCTATAAAAGTTGGAGAGAATATTATACCCAAAAATATTATGGTAGGCGATGATAAAATTGTAATTCAAAATCAATATAATATTAATAGTGATAATTTAATTTCATTTACACATACTTTTGAGGAAAATGGGAAAAGATTTGGTAAGAATTTAGTAAATATTAATTTAGGCAATAGTATCTATCATGAATCTAATTATTGTATAGTGAATAACAACATCATTGTTCAAAGCACACTTAGAAGTGGTTTGATAGGAAAATATTTTAATGAAGAATTAGTTTTGGTTAAAGAAACTATTGATGGAATTCAACTTGACCCAATTGGAATAATTGAAAAAAACAATAAAATTAGCACTGATAAAAACATATTTATATTAACTTCACAAGTATTGATATGTGATGGGGAGAAAATAATCAATTTAGTTTATAAAAAAGATAATAAAGTAAAAGAAAAAATTTTTGATTTATATGATATAGAATCCTTAGCTTATATTGCTAGTTTTAGGGTTGATAAAGACGTTTTTCAATTCCAAATTATTAATGATATTTTTATAACTATTAATAGCGATGAAATTTGTTTTTGGGAAATTGAGAGAACCAGAGATGAAAAAATATAAAATAATCGCTACTCTTAGTTTTGTTTTTCTTCTTTTAACAATCATTCAGCGATACAGGGTAAATACTTTCAACGAAATTTCAGTACCATATTATTATGAGTATGCTACTGAAAGATTAATCGGGAAAAACTTAGATTTAATAATGTTTAATAAGATGTGGACATATAAAAATTATTATACAATTACATTAATTCATGAAGATGATTGTGAGGACTGTATAAATCAATGCTTAGATATTATAAAATCAGTACCTGATTTAGCATACAATCCAATATTATATTTATCTGATTCTTCTAGAATTAAAAAGTATGATGACCTAGATCTAAACATTGTCTATAGTGATAATGTCGATTTTTATTTAGAAAAAATAGATTATGCAACAACCCCAATAATTATTATTTTGAACAATAAAAATATAATCGTCGACTGTTTCTATCCAAAAGTGCAAGAAAATAATAAATTTAGCAAAATACTTGAAAAATATAAATTTAACTAAATATCCTTTGAGACAATTATGAAATTAAAACAAATTTCCATATTCCTTATATTTTTAATTTTTGTATCATGTTCAACAAAAGATTCAAATGACAAAGTTGAGAAAGAATTAAAAGAAAATAAGGGAATAAAAGTCGATGTTGCTTGTGTAAAAAAGGGGAACCTCATTGATTACATTGAAACTACTGCAACAGCAGAAGCTATACAAAAGGGCAGTATAGAAAGCCGAGTTCAGGCAAAAATCACCGCAATCAAGGTTTTTGAAGGGGATCCTGTTGAGAAAGGGGATACCCTTTTTATTGTTGATAATACTCTAATAAAGAATGAGTGGATGATGACCTCCAGTAAATTCCTTAAAGCCTTATCAGATCTGCTGCTTGAGCTGGAAACAATGACTGAATCGCAAACCATTCAAATCTGGTCTTCATACATGGATCGTCTCAGTTCATTCCACTATCCTGTGGCGCCTTTACCCGAGGTTTCAGACCCCAGGGTATCCGTCATCTTAGCCAGATTGGATATTCTTGTATTATATCAGCAAATTAAAGCATTTGAATATCAAATGGATCAATGCTTCATCACAGCTCCCTTTTCGGGAGTCATTTCGGATTTGGATGTATATCCCGGCGCCTCGGTCAAGGCAGGTCAGGAACTCTGCAGCCTTACTGACTTGTCAGAAATTCTCATCTATGCAGATATACTTGAAGATGATCTGTATAAGATCAGACATGGATCCAGATTGATTGTCCTGTTCAATGGCACGGATACAACAGAGATTAGCGGCATCCTGCCAAAAATCAATCAGGATCGGCATAGCGGAATCGTTCAGGCACGAATAAGCAATACGGATCAACATTTGAAGGATATGCAGAGAGTGAGGGTTAAAATCGAGCGAAACGTGTACAGGAATCTACTTTTTGTTCCCCGATCAGCCATATTAACCCGCAATGACAGGAACCTTGTGTTCAAAGTGGAAAACAGCATAGCCAAATGGCAGTACGTAGAGACCGGATTTGGAACAGAAAACACGATTGAAATCCTCAGCGGCCTGAACGAAGGAGACAGTATCATCAGTGGGGGACACTATTCTCTGGGCCATAATGTAAAAGTACAGGTTTCCAAAAACTAATATGCTGGCTGTCCGAAAACCCATCTCCATCCTTATGTTGACTCTGGCGCTCCTTTTGATAGGATTCCAGGCTGGCAGGAAACTTCAGATCAGTTTTTTACCGGATATTGACTATCCGGAATTTTTAATATTTTGCCGTTACGAGGGGGGAAGTGCGCAGGATATAGAACATCGGCTTATCCGCCCTTTGGAAGCATCCTTATCCGGTATACATGGAATCAGGGACATGCAATCCTGGTCCCGGGATGAACAGGGGTTCATCCATTTGAAATTTACCTGGAATACGGATATGCAGTTTGCCTTTTTACGGGTCCGCGAAAAGATTGACCTTGCCATGGACAAACTGCCCCGGGATATAGAGCAGCCGAGTATATTGGATTTTAATCCCTCCTCTGTTCCGGTATTGCGTTTTATGCTGTCAGGCAGGATGGATATAATGTCTTTGTCACATTTTGCTGCCGACATGCTTCAGCCCCGTCTCGCTCAGGTTGATGGAATCGCTGGAATCAGTTTGGCCGGGACACCGGAAGAGGCGATACAGATTCTTATTGATCAAAAGAAGACAGAGAAGTATCAACTTAGCCATGAAGATATCCTCAGAGCCATCCGGAACAACACACCAGGACAGAGTTTTTCGCAGGATATCACATCAGGATATGCCGTGCATAAGCTCACCGTGACTTTTCCTGTGGACAAGCCGGAGGATCTGTTGCAACTTCCGCTGACAAACCACAATGAGATCCCTCTCATTCTGGGAGACATTGCCCGGGTGAAGAGGGCTCCGCTTCCATTTTACGGGTTTAATTACAGTGACACAAGTGTTGCAATGACGGTCAGCGTGTACAAGGAAGCCCGGACTAATACCATGGATGCCAGCGACCGGGTCCGCAGGGAATTGGAAAATATCAGGCAGGAGTATCCTGAATTACAGATTGAGATGATCAATGATACCGGCTCCTTTGTTAAGGAGGCCACACATAGCCTCAAACTTGCTATCATTTTTGGTTCGGGTCTTGCTTTTTTGATCATCCTCCTCTTCCTGGGAGAATTGCGATCCGCTTTATTATTACTGCTTATTGTTCCTGTCACTCTGATCATCAGCTTCATTCTGTTTTATCTTTTGGATATTTCCATGAATTTCATGACTTTGGGCGGACTGGCTTTGGCTGTGGGCCTTATTGTGGACAATGGCATTGTCCTGCTGGATTCCCTATTTCAAAATTATGATCCCGGGCGGCATGAAAGGTCAGTGACACGCGGAACGCAAAAGGTCAGCAATGCCATCGTTGCCTCGACATTAACTTCCATATCCATCTTCATCCCGCTTATCTATATCAAAGGGTATTCCTCCATTCTATTCATGGATCAGGCAAAAGCGATCATTGTTACATTATTGCTTTCCCTCTTTGTTTCTCTCTGGGTTGTTCCCGCCTTATACAGTCTGATGATGAGATCAAAATTTACACATCCGTCACGACAGATTAAGGCCAGAGCGGGAACCCATGACTACCTATTTAAAAACATTCGCAAGGGAAGGAATCTGATCAAGACATCCATCCGTCCATTTGTGATTCCGTATCAACGAATAAATACACTATTTTCAGGTTTATACAGAATGAGTGAAGTGCTCTATCATCAAACGCTGTCCCATTTCTTGAATCACAAGAAGCACTTATTCATCCTTCTTCTGTTTATAGGGGGATTGACTATCATCGTTTGGCAGACCGGATTGGAAAAAAGAAGTTGGCCCGAAATTGCAGTGGATCAGGCCAGGCTCTGGATTGAAGTCCCAGATTATGTACCTTTTGATGTCATTCAGGAAGAAATGACACAGACGCTACAGTTATTGCAGGCCCGGCCCGAGATAGACAAGGTATTTTCACGGATATATTCCGCCAGAGCAAAAGAGCCGCATGATGCAGAGCTATTGCAGTTAAAACCGGGATTCTATAGTATTCTATTTGAATTGAAACTGAACCATGCGTACCATGAATCCGAATTCAGAAGCATTGATTTTTCACCCCTCATCAGCCTGCCCTTTACGTCATTCCAGGCGGAACAGCACAGTCATTTAAAACAAGAGCTGCTTAAACAAAACAGGAATGATTTTCAGGTCTTTTTCCAGGCAGATAACAGGGATAATGCTGAAGAATTAGCTACAGAATTCAGTTGGTGGCTTACAAATGATATGGGAATAAATGATCCCATCATCAACCTGGGAATAAAAACACAGGTGATTCAGGCGAAACTTAATGAGCTGATGCGGAAAAAGTATCAGCTGAATTCCCTGCGCCTTTCAGAAAATCTGGCTTTGATGATTTCCGGTAAATTGGCAACAACCTGGCCTGAAGGGGATAAACAGCTCCCTGTGATCGTAAAAAATGATCAGGAGGCGGTTCCGGATATACACGAACTGTTGAAAATGGGTCAGATTCAGAGTGGAACATCCCTCCCTTACTCATCACTCTTTGATGTTCAGAAAATATGGAAAACAAATGAAATACAGCGTGTGAACCAAAAGCGGGTCATCAGTGTGGAAGCAGATATTCCAGGTTCTGACCTGAACAAGGTTTACCGTCAGGCACAGCAATGGATCCGAAATAAAAAGACCGATAGCGAGGATATTTTTTTCGCTGAAGCATTTACAGAAAATATTCAATCAAACAGGGATCTGGTCCAGGCCTTTATCCTTGCCGTACTCATTGTGTATCTCCTGCTTGCTGCCCAGTTTGAATCGTTTATACATCCTCTGAATGTTATGTTCACCGTTCCCATTGGACTATCAGGAGCCATTTTGACCTTGTCCATGATGAATCAGTCCCTCAATGTTATTTCCATCATAGGGAGCATTATGCTTATTGGCATCGGTGTCAATGATGCCATCATTAAACTGGATTATATGGTCAGACTCAAGCGAGATGAAGGCCTTTCAGTACGGGAGGCAATCATGACAACGAGCAGACACAAGTTGCGGCCGGTTCTGATGACAACGCTGACGACAATAGCGGCCATGCTGCCTATGGCCTTTGGATATGGCGGGAATGCCGAAATCAATCAGCCTCTGGCTCTCACAATTATTGGCGGCTTATTTTTCACAACGCTTTTTACTCTTTTTGTGACTCCCGTTCTTTTCGAACTTTTTGAAAAGGACTGATCCATGAAATTTCTGCAATTCATTCTGAAACATCCCGCTGGCATACTTATCTCCATGCTGCTTGTTGCCGTCCTTGGAATTACCTCGTTCGAACATATTCCCATAGAAATACGTCCCATGGCGGATTTTGACGGCTTGGATGATACATACCGACTGAGAATAACAGCAGTATGGCCGGGCCAAACAGCAGAGATCATGCAGAAAATGGGCACCTCCCTTATCGAAGAGCAGTGTATGCAGATGGATGCTCTTCAAAATATTCTGACGTCTACAACCCAATCCAGAGCTTATCTTACTCTGGAATTCCCGAATAATGACCAAAAGACATACTACTATATCCATGTCCGTGAAAAACTGAGATATTTGCAAAATACAGACCAGCTCCCGGCAGATATGGAATTAAGCCTTCAACCTCTCTACAGCAATGACGATGCTCAGAAGCAGGCATCTGATCCTTTCATGGAAATTCGGATGAATGGCGATATGACGCTGAATCAGTTGAGAAGACTATGTGATCAGGTGGTTGTGACCGGACTTCAGAGCGTGGAGGCAGTAAGTGATGTGAAAGTATTCGGTGGGTCACACGCCTATATCGCGATCAATGTGTTGCCTGAACGTCTTGAGGAATATTCCATTGCACCGGATCAAATTTTTGAGCAATTACGGGCACAATTCAATTATCTGGGGCTGGGTTGGGTAAAGGATGTCAATTCTCCACGGCTCCTTGTCTCAGATAATCAATATCAGTCCATTGAACAGCTTGCACAGCTGGAATTGATTCCGGGTGTGAAACTGAAGGATGTGGCTCAACTCAGTGTTGAGTATGAAAAACCGACTACGTTTTCTCGGCGGAATCACATGCCAATGATTACCCTTCAGGTATTCAAGCGTCCCTACGACAATGCACTGGATTTTTCAAGAGAATTGCTTGCTGCCATTGACGAATTGGAAAGGGAACTTCCCGGGTCGGTCGAGCTCCTGGTTCACTCGAATCAGGTCCATGAGCTGAAACGGGAAATCAGGGCGTTTACACTTCGAATATCAGTGATCCTTGGGGTGATACTCATTATTTTGTATAGTGTGTTCAGAACAATCAGTCCGACATTCATCGTATTAATCGTCAGCTTTTTTACCTTCTGTATCACATCCCTGTTTCTCTTTCTCACACAATATACTTTGAATATCATGACCCTGGCAAGTATTGCTCTCGTTTTGGGTTTACTGGTGGATAATGCTATTGTTATCATTGAAAATATCCAATTTTATCATTTCAAGGGCGAATCTCCCCATCAGGCGGCACTTCAGGGATCAGGTGAAATGTTTTCGCCTTTACTGGCGTCTTCCCTGACCACCATATTTGTATTTCTGGCCCTGCTTCTGCTGACAGATCGTCTTGGAAATTATTATCACTCTATGGCGTGGATTCTGGGCATAACACTCCTGACCTCTCTGCTCATATCGGCTGTACTGATCCCGGCATTTTTTGTGTACAAACCTCACTTATTGTTTATCCATCGGTCGAAACACTCAGAGCATGGTTGGTATCAAAAAAGCATACATTTTTTACTCGTTCATCCTCTGAAAACAATGATGCTGGCAATCAGTATCCTGACGGCTGTGTTCTGGTATTTTTTTGCTCATATTGAAACAGGAAGCCTGCAAAGGCCAGCCAAAGCGATAAACACAACCCGCCTCCAGATCAGTGCGCCACAGGGAATACGCTTTGATACACTGGATGATATGGTGCAATCATTTGAAAACATTGCATGCAGCAACTCCCCCATGGCAGATGTAAATAGTTACATTGATCAGACAAATGCAAGGGCTTCCATCCTTATTCAGTATCCGGAGACACTGTCAGACGCATTTCTTCCCTACCGAACGGAAGCAAAACTGATCAGTCAGGCAGTGGATTACGCCGGAGTGGGGATCTATATCAGCGGATATTTCCCGGAGCCCTATTCCAATGGGGGCTATAAGATTTATACTATGTACAATTCACAACTGAAAATGACAGGACCGGATTATGACAGACTGTGGACCTTGTCTGAGAGTGTAATGGAACGTGTCCGAAAGGACAGACGGGTGGGCGAAACCATCATCACACCCTCCGGCCGAAATTTATGGTCCATGCAGAATGAAGGACATAACTATCAGTATATTGCGGATTACCGTACAATGTGGGAAAAGGGGCTGTCACTCAATGATGCATATTTTTCCTTATATCAACTTTTTCCTGCTGTATCTGCTCAATTTGACATGAGCATCGGCAGACAGAATTTCCCGGTCAAAATCCGGTCATCAACACAGATTCCGGAATATGATGAAATTCAACACAGTATTCTTCATTTTTCTTCAGAAAAGGATCAGTACTTTTCAGATATATTTAAACCAGTCCGTGAAAAAAAAATTCAATGGATAGACAAGAAAAATCAACAATTCCAGTTTACCCTGGCATGGGATTATCGTGGCCCCTGGGAATTAAGTCAACAGCATGTGCAGATGGTGCTTGACCAGATATCTCTGCCTCCCGGCTATTCTCTGAAAGCTCCGAACTATAATTATTTGAAATTATCAGAAAAAAGGGAATTGAATACCATGTTGATATGGGTTCCGATTGGACTTTTCATCATTCTGGCTGTTCTGTATAATTCGCTTTGGGAACCCCTGGTCATTTTTCTGACCGTACCCTTTTCCCTGATTGGGGTCTTTCTCTTCTATAGTCTGACATCAAAGGATTTCTCTGCCGATTCCTATATCGGGATCATTATTTTATTGGGGATTGTGGTAAATGATGCCATTGTACTTGTTGACAGAATATCGCAATGTGTCAGGACACAGCAGGACACGACCATTAATCTGATCATCCAGGCTGCCCGGGAACGGTTCAGACCCATCTTAATGACCACAATAACTACGGTAGGAGGGCTGGTCCCTCTCCTGTTCATTGACAATGGGCAGACACAGCTGGCGGGAATTTTGAGTGAACTCGGCATGATCATGATCACGGGCTTAATGTCCTCCACTTTGTTCACCATCAGCTTTATCCCTGTCATCTATTTGCTTTTTTATCGAATCATTTATAGAAATGAAGACGTAATCATACCAGAATAATACTTAGGATCTACTATGAATAAAATGCTGTTAATTTGTATCAACTTTCTCCTCGTCGCTTTGCTGTATGGAGGTGAGACCTTGCCTTTTGATCCATATTTTGAAAAAGCAATGAGAAACCATCCTGAGATCATCAGTGCAAAATTGGATATTGATATACAGAAACTGGAAAGTAAAGATGCATATTTTTCCTATCTTCCACTTCCCACTTTATCCATAAACAGTCAAAACAGTGTACAGGGAGCAAGGAAAGTTCCTTTGGGAGGTGATATTTACTATCAGGAGGCTCGCAGCTTCACAAGTCATTCCGCAGCGGTATCCATGTCATATTATCTATGGAAATGGGGTGAGACGCATCGCATGCTTTCCATACGGACCCTTGCGGAAGAACAGAAACGCCTGAATTATATCAGCCTGTATCGAAAACAACTTATGGCATTGGTTCATGATCTAATTGACGGACAACGAAAATATTACCAGAAAGAGTTGGGAATACAGCGTTTGAATTCGCTGGCACGGGAAAAGAATATTCTTGAGACTAAAGTGGAAAGAGGGAATGCCTCTGCAGTTACAAGCTGGAAAATGAATGCTGAAATACGTCTTGATTCCAGCCGAATTAAACTGCTGGAGGATGAATACACAAACCTATACGAAAGCATTGTTACACAGTATGGCATTGAATTTTCAGCAAGGGACATCATTCAGGATGTGAACAGCTTTTCATACAATACGCAAAAGCCGGGGGTTGTAAGTCCTGAAATCCGGGAAATTGAAGAGAAAATCAAATCTGCGGAAATAGAGCTGAAATCGATACAGTGGAATAAGTATCCCGATATTGGAGTGAATGTGGGATATTATCGGAGTGGAACCCAACCCCTGGATGTCTGGTCGACCTGGAATGAAAATTGGAATGCGGGAGCCAGCTTAAATATTTCTTTCAGATTCATTGATTTATTTAGTGAAAAACCAAAATCTGAAATAAAACGGCTACAGATCCGGCAATTCCAACAACAATTAAATCAATATCTCAAGGACCAGAATCAATGGTATGTGCAAATCAAACGGGATCTTGAATCGGCAAAATCTAACATAATGATGCTAGAATCCAATGGTGAGTTATACAATAAAATATATGACTATGAATATAAACGCTTTCAGCAGGGATTGATCAATTTTGAAGATTTTAATAGTGTTCGCAGAGAATACACCCAAAACCAGGTGTATCTTCAGGATGCCTATTTGCACTATCTTGAATTATTATATGAATATTACATAAATATTGGGAAGTATGATCCACTATAAATAAATCTATGAAATCGATGTGGTTCCGGTATCCGATCCGGTATCCGGCATCTTTGTCCAACCATGTCCAATACTGACCAATTAGTGGGTGATTTTGAGAAAAATCGAACAGATAATAAAAACCCTCAAGTGATTGTTCCTGAGGGTTTTAGAGAAGTGGCCCGGACCGGAATCGAACCAGTGACACAGGGATTTTCAGTCCCCTGCTCTACCGACTGAGCTACCAGGCCACGCTATCAAAAAGCCCGAAAATATAGAGAATATTTTTTTCACAGCCAAACAAAAACTTCCGCCTGTAAAATTTTGTCTTTTCACCTTCCTGCAAATCCGCTGTGCTCTCATTTCTGCGTTTCTCTTCCGCACGAATCTTGCTACATTATTAACGTTTAAAATAAGGAGTTTACTATGACAAAGCCCGTAAGAGCTGTGACGGTGTTATCGGAAGAGGAACAGCTGTTCTTTGACATGGTGAAGGATTTCGCGGACAAGGAGATCCGTCCCCATGTGGAACAGATGGACCGGGAGGCAAAACTCCACGAAAGCATTCTGCCCAAATGTTTTGAGATGGGCCTCATGGGTATCGAAATTCCGGAGAAGTTCAATGGCAGCGGCGGCGATTTCTTCATGTCCATCCTGGCCATTGAGGCCATTTCCCGGGTGGATCCCAGTGTGGGTGTCGTGGTGGATGCCCAGAATACGCTGGTGAACAATCTCTTCCTCAATTATGCCTCCGACACCCTCAAGGAAAAATACCTGCCTCTGCTGGCGGAAAAATGGGTGGGCGCCTACGCGCTGTCCGAATCCGGCAGCGGTTCGGATGCCTTCGCGCTGCGGACCCGCGCCGAGGATAAGGGTGACCACTGGCTTCTCAACGGCCGGAAGCTGTGGATCACCAATGGCGGCGACGCCAGTGTATTTGTCGTCTTCGCCAATGCAAATCCGGAAGCGGGCTACAAAGGCATCACCGCCTTTGTGATTGAAAAGGATTTTCCCGGCTTCACCGTCGGCAAGAAGGAGGACAAGCTCGGCATCCGTGCCTCCTCCACCTGCGAGTTGCTCCTCGATGACTGCCGCGTTCCCAGGGACCATGTCATCGGCGAAATCGGCAAGGGCTACAAGGTTGCCATTGAAACCCTGAACGAGGGACGCATCGGTATCGGCGCCCAGATGCTGGGCCTGGCTGAAGGCGCTCTGGCTCATGGCATCCGCTATATTCAGGAACGGGAACAGTTCGGGCGAAAACTGGCCGGCTTCCAGGGAATTCAGTTCCAGCTCGCCGATACGGCGACGGAGGTTGAGGCCGCCCGGCTGCTCGTCTATAACGCGGCTCAGCTTCGCGAAGCCGGCAAACCCTTTATCCATCAGGCGGCCATGGCCAAGCTCTATGCTTCCCGTGCCGCAGAAAAGACGGCATCTCTGATGATCGAGTTTCACGGTGGCTACGGATTTACCCGTGAATATCCTGTGGAAAAATTGTTTCGCGATTCAAAAATCGGGACGATTTACGAAGGGACTTCGAATATGCAGCGTCTCACCATCGCCAAACATCTTCTCGGGCTCTGATTTATGATGCGCCGGCTTCGTCTGATCTGTCGTCTCCTCGGAACCTTTATCCTGGGCCTCCTTCTCATCCTCATGGTTCCCCTCGTCAGGGGGCTGATCCATCTCTTTTCTCCTGACGCGGCTCACCGCTTTGTCTTTCGCATCAGCCGTCCCGTCGGCCGGATCCTGGTCCGTCTCTACGGCATCCGCATCCGGGTCATCGGCGCTGAACAGATTCCCCGCAAACATGGATTCATCGTCGTCGGAAATCATGTGGGCTATGCCGAACTCATCTCCCTCATTTCCCGCATTCCCGCCGTCTTCGTGGCCAAGGAGGAAGTGAAATCCTGGCCCTTTCTCGGACGGGTCTTTCAGGTCGGCGGCGAAGTCTTCGTCGACAGGGACAGCGGCGGCCGCTCCGGTGAGTATGCCGCCACTGTGGAACAGGCGCTGGCCAAACACATCAACATCTTTTTCTCACCCGAGGGAACCACGTCCGATGGAACCATTCTCCGACGCTTCAAATCGCCCCTCTTCGTCCCGGCAGACCGGCTGAAACGGCCGGTTCTTCCCTTCGCATTTTACCCGGAAAAGATCGAGGGCAGGCCGGTGACATCCGGAAACCGTGACCTCATCCTCTGGCATTCGGACATGTCCTTCACCCCCCACTTCACCCGATTTCTGATGTTAAAATCCGTCCATGTGGTGCTGAGTTTCGGCGACGCCATCGTCCCGGATCTTCAGGATGACAGCCTGAGTGAACGCCGGCGTTTTGCCGCTCTCATGCGCAGCAGCGTGGACGCGCTCTACCGGCCCCTTAATCCCGATTATACAGGACGGGAAGAATAAAACAGCCGCTGAGGCATTGGCGCGTTCGCTGGTTGGCTTGTAAACCGGTACCCTTGTCTCGTAGACAAGCTACCCGCTACTGCTCATGCGTTGATGCGTTGATGCGTAGACGGGTAAACGAGTAGATGAGTAGATGGGGAAGAAACGAGAATTTGCCCTGCTGTGAATGCCGGCATTCTCGCGAATATCAACGTGTAATCTTGTAGGGCTGTTTCAGGAGCCGGGAACCGGCGACGCAAGCTTCCAGCTTCTTTCCTGCCGCGTCGAAGTGAAACGAAGACGGGCTACTCGACACTGGCGTTGTGAAACGGTGACGGGCTTGCGGGGGCGTTGCGGGGGTATCCCCCGCAGAAGGGGGTGGGTGAGATCCTCCGCGCAGCGGATAGCTCACCCAGGGGGAAAACTTTCCCCCACACAAATACATACCCTCAATGATCCTTTTATCGGGAAATGGGAATTCGGATTCTGCGGGGGAATATTCTCCTGATCAGCCCCTATTAAAAATCCATGACAATTCCCTTCGGGAGTTGTATATTCCTCAGAGGCACAGAAAATGAGTGATTTAGTACTGTTCAGACATAGCGAAGCAGAGGCGGTGCAAAGCACGGATTTCGAACGCCGACTTACGGAACAGGGCCGATTCACTCTGCAGAAAATCGCGGAAACGGCGCTTTCCGTGGTTCCCACGCTGGACACCATTCTCTCCTCCCCCCTGATCAGGGCCCGGCAGAGCGCGGAAATTCTGGCTCAGGCCTATGGCCTTTCCTCCGACAGCATTCAGGAATGCGACGAGCTGGCCAACGGTATGCCGGCGGAGCTTCTGCGCATCCTCAAACCGTTCAGCGGCAGCAATATCGCCTGTGTGGGCCACATGCCGGGACTGTCCTTTCTGGCGTCGGATCTGGCCGCCGGATATCAGGTACCTCTGGATTTCAATTTTTTCCCGGGGCAGTTTCTCGTCTTCGGATTTTCAGGAAAATTTCTGAGAAATCAGGGACATCTTCGCTATCGCTGCACTCTTTCCTAACCTGCGGCCCATCATCGGTCCGCACAGCACGGGTTGCCCATGAGACAGATCCTTCTCTTCAGTGAATTGAAAAAGGAAATCGAATCCTGCGTGGCCATTGCATATTCTCTGAAACAGGCCATGAATTCAGAGTCGCTGGCCTCTCTTCTGAAAACCCTCGATCAAATTACCTTTCTTCGGAAATATGCCGGCCTGAGCGGAACATCGGAAAAAAAACTGGCCCGCCTCCTGGCCCCCTGCACTGAAATTTCGGCCCTGGCGTCGCCGCTGTATCTCGATGAAAAGGGCGACTTCCTTCTGTCCGTTCAGCTCATCGGCAATGCCCGGGGCAGGGAAAAAACCGTCCTCAACCGCGTGAAGCGAGATCTGGCCCGCAGCCGTTCACAGGCCGCAAAGCAGTTAATCCGCGCACTAAATTCCAATCTGACGAAAATCGACCTGGAAGCGCTCCTGGCCCGCATCGACCGGTTTGAAAAAACGGCGGATCCCGACCCGGAACGTCAGAAGACGCTCATTCGTAAAAAATATCTCATGGCCCTGCTGCCGGTTCAGATTTACAATGCCGAAGGCCAGCTCTCCTCCTCGGCAAAAACCTTTGATTCCCTGTACAACGCCCTGAACGAAATTCATCTCATTCTGAAATATTTCATTCCGGCCGAAGATGATTCCGCGGAAAATCTCGGTATTCTCAAGGAAGCGCTCGGACAAATCCGCCTCTATGACCGGCTCCAGGTTCACCTGCGGGATCAGGTCCATTCGGCCTTTGTCGAAGTGGATGCCTTCCACGCCCGCATCATGGCTGCGGAAAGCCCTGACTGGGGCGGCCTCTCCGCCGAACTGAAATTTCCGCCCCTGAAGGAAATGTTCCAAAGCCTGAAAACCCTGGACAAATTACGGCGGAATACGATCAGCAACGTCCTCCTCGCCTGGGAGGACCTGGAATATCAAAAAACCTGGTTCAAAATTTTTAACCAGAGCTTCAACTGATTTTGTGAAATCATTTAACGTATCCATCCGCGACGGGCTGTCACTCAACGTCTATGAATTCGGCAGTTCCGGCCCCATCCTTCACTTCTATCATGCCAATGGATTTGCAGCCAATGTCTACCGGTCCATGCTGGAAAACCTGGCCGACGACTTTCATGTCTTTGCCACCGATATCCGCGGCCACGGACTGAGTGACAAACCTGATCACATCCATTCCTGGCAGGAACTTGCCCAGGATTGCATAGAGGTTCTGAATGTCATTTCACCGGAACAGCCCGTCATCCTGCTGGGGCATTCTCTCGGGGCTGTGGCCAGCATGATGGCTGCCGCACACAGTCCTCATCGCGTTTCCTCCGTCATTGCCATGGATCCGGTTCTCTTTACGGCCCCGCTGCTCATCACCTTCGGCCTGCTCAATCGCCTGGGCCTCCGCCATCTCCTTCCACCGGTCTCCGGTGCGCTGAAGCGACGCTGCGAGTTCCCTTCCAGAGAGGTCGTCATCCGGACCTATCGCAGCCGGCCGGTTTTCAGACAATGGGATCCCCGCTATATGGAAAATTACGCCCGATATGGCTTTATCGACTCGGATAACGGCATCCGGCTGGCCTGCCCCCGGGCCATCGAGGCCGATATTTACGCCACCATTCCCTTTCGTATCTGGAAAACCCTTCCCAGGCTCGCCTGTCCGGTCCTCATCCTGCGCGGCAGTGACTCAGAAACACTTCGCCCGAATGCATTTGGAAAAGCTCTTCGCCTCAATTTCCGCATCCGGGGACAGGAAATCGACGGCGCCGGCCACCTCTTTCCCATGGAAAAGGAAACGGAGGTTCTGAACGCCATTCGCTCTTTTATGAATTCTCAATAACCTTCCCGATGCGCGCGGCGTCACAAACAGGAATATTTCATGATACCGGCGTTGTTTTTTTCACTTGAGTGAACTACCTTTAACGGTTGATATAAAGGTTACGGGTATAATGTATTCGGAAAATGATTCAGGGCCGCTGGCACCCCGGAGAACCCGGATCAGAACTCAGCCGACAGCACTAAATTTTTAACATTCGTGAAAGGATTCCCATGTTAAAACAGAAGCGATTCCCGTCCAGACTGTTATTGACTTTCATCCTGATTATCCTCTCCGGCCTGACTCTTCAGGCGGAACCAACGGTCCTCAAGCTCCGTAATGGTGATACGATTCGCGGAAGCATCCTTCCTTCATCCGGAGATTCACTAACTGTCGAGACTGCTTACGGAACGCTCCGCATTCTGCGAAATGATGTTCTGAATCTGAGCGAGATTGAATCGGTACAGGCCGCCGGGGACTCGCTCCGGCCCTCCCTTCCGGGCCTGAAAATCCGCCATGATGCCCGCTGGAAAACCATCTATACCACTATGGGTGTCGTCAATACACTCTATGGCTTCGGCATCCCCTATGTTCTGGGTGTCTCTGACGCGGGAATCGGCAACGGAATGCGGCTCCTGCTCCTCGGAGGAAGTTTCTATGCCAGCTACTCCGTGACAAAGAATATGGACCTTCCCGAAGCCCGTTTCACCTGTCAGCTGACCGGAACCGCTCTCGGCATGGGCTCCATTATCCCCCTGATCGGCCTGATCGGGGCGTCAAACTGGGAAAAAATTGATACAAACGGCAAATTATCACTCCTTATTGCCATGACGGCCACCCCCTTCGGCACCCGTTTCGGTGACAATTGGTATCATAAATACCAGTATTCCACCGGACAGGCGCTTTTTGTCAGCCAGGCTATGATCTGGGGCGCCGCAAATGCTGCGAACCTGCTCTATATCCAGCATCCGGAGGATCTGGGAATGTCGGAGAACCGGTTCCGCGTATATACTCTGCTGACAACCGGTGCGATGCTTGCCTCCGGACTGAAAGCTCATTCCTACGTACTGCAGCGCCGCTATGACTCGGGGGATATCAGTCTCCTTGATTTTGCCGGCGTACTCGGCTGGGCCAGCAGCGGCCTGCTGTGTACAACCGTGGATAAGATGTCGACACGCGCTGTCGCCGGGACCGTGATGCTCGGCAGCAACGCCTATCTCTACCTGCTGAACCGCCGGATACAGCAACAGCACATCAGCGACGGGGATGCAACCATCGTTGCCCTGGGAACCGGTGCAAGCTGGCTGTCCTGGATGGGACTCAATTTTCTCTTCCATATGGATTACGGAACCGATTTTGCCCGAATCATGGATGTGGCCTTTCTCAATGCGGGATTTTTCGTCACGCTCAATGCGGTCCAGAACAACGCAGCGACCCAGGCGGTATCCGCCCCGTCTTCCCTGTCTCTCCGCCTCACTCCCACGACCTTCTACTCCCCAGTTTCCGGTATGAATGCAGGCCTGAACCTCAGCCTCCGCTTCTGAAACTCTGGCAGCGTATCACTCACCATTTTCGAATTCCCTGTCCTATAGATTCACAATAAAATACTCCGGCAGGGTTTCCCCGCCAACCCTCGAACCCGCCCACCATATAAACTCATTTGTTTTTCACCGATGATTCCATATATTTTTATTAAAAATAATATGGATAAATAATAGTTTAAATCTGAATCAACTATAACAGGAGAAGCGGGAGATGGCAGAATTGAAGGAGAAAATGGACGGGTTCAGCCTTGAGCAGGAATACATTTATCCGGTAATGGCGCTTTATCACCTCACTCAGCAGGTTTATAAGAAATTTTTCGGAGACAAGAAATTCAACATCACGCCATCCCAATGGGAAGCGCTTAATCAGTTGTGGGACAAGGACGGCATGTCCCAGGCGGAACTGGCGGACCGCACCTTCAAGGACCGTCCCTTCACCACCCGCCTCGTGGATGATCTGGAAAAAAAGGCGCTCGTTTACCGGGTTCAGGATAAGAAGGACCGCCGCAGCAACAAGGTTTTTCTCACTGCCAAGGGCCGTACTCTGAAATTCCAGATTCTTCCCGAATATTTCAAGCTGTCGGATCAGCTCCGTGGCTCCGTCTCACCCGAAGCCATTGAGGAGCTGAAGGAAACCTGCCGTGAATTGTCGGATACCATCCGGTCGATTTCCTGACTCATTTATCGGAAATCTGCTGAAAGTCATATTTAATTAAGTAAAATCAGAGAGGAGCATCCATGAAAGCAATGACGAAGAAAAGTCTGGAAGAAGCCTTTGCCGGTGAAAGTATGGCTCACATGAAATACCTCGCCTTCTCCCAGATCGCGGATAAGGAAGGATTCGAAAAAGTGGCGCGCCTCTTCCGGGCTATCAGCTATGCCGAATCCATTCACGCCATTCATCATGCGAAAACCATGGGGATTCTGGGCGAAACCGCTGCCAACCTCCAGGCCGGTATTGACGGGGAACATTTCGAAGTGACGGAAATGTATCCTGCCTACGAAGCCATCGCCCGGCTCCAGGACGAAAAAAAGGCCCTCAAATCCATCAACTGGGCCGTGGAAGCCGAAAAGACCCACGAGGAAATCTACCGTCTCGCGCTGAAAGCCGTCAGCGCAGGCAAGGACTTTGATATTGACGATGTCTATATCTGTCCCACCTGCGGCTATGCCGAAATCGGCAAACCCACGGAACGCTGTCCGGTCTGCGGGCAGGCTCCGGAAAAATTTGAAAAATTCTGAGTAACGAAAACGCAGTCACCGCAATTTTTCACTCGGCCTGAAATGCACAGGGGATGCAGTGTGAGCAACATTTTCTTACTGCAAATTTCCACGTATTTTT
Source organism: Fidelibacterota bacterium (assembly GCA_046735395.1). GTDB lineage: Bacteria > Fidelibacterota > Fidelibacteria > Fidelibacterales > DSDE01 > JBJKQR01. Next base: position 22,543 of record JBJKQR010000054.1, read on the forward strand.
GTAATTTGAGACATGAATAAATTCCTGCTTTCGCTTCTCATCGGATTCGTGGCTCTCCAGGCTGCGCCCCGCCGATTCCGGATCACCGTGAGTATCGCCCCCCAGAAGCAGTTTGTGGAAAAAGTTGCCGGGACAGGCCAGGACATCAGCATTCTCATTCCGCAGAACACCGCTCCGGTCACATACTCGCCCACTCCCCGGCAGATGATGGATCTGGAAAATACGGATCTATATTACAGCATCGGCATGGATCAGTATCTTTTTGAAACACAGTTTATCTATCCTTATCTCGCGGATCATCCGAATATTCGCCGTCTGAAGATGTCAGAAGCCCTCCGGCTGCTGCCCTCGGAGGATGAGGATGAAGATGACCGTGGCGAATTTGACCCTCATATCTGGCTTGCTCCTGAAAATGTCATTGTCAGTATCAGCCAGCTCTGTGATATGTTTGTCAGCATGGATCCGGAAAACGCGTCCTTTTACAGGGAAAATACGGATCAGTTCATCGCGGAGATCCACTTGCTTCAAATGGAAATTCATCAGCAGCTCGACGCCCTGCCGTCTAAAAACTTTATGGTTTACCACCCGGCCTGGAGTTATTTCGCTCACGAATTCGGACTTCATCAGATATCCATTGAACAGGCCGGAAAATCGCCCGGTCCCCGGCAGCTCATGGACATTATCAATCAGGGCCGCAAACAGGGGATCAAGGTCATATTTGTCCAGGAGGGCTTTTCCCAGCAATCCGCTAAAGTCATTGCCCGGGAACTGAATGCGGAAGTTCTGCCCCTCAATCCGCTGGACCCGGACTGGACTCAAAACCTGAAAAACTGCGCAAGCGCATTTCAGAAGGCTGTAGAATAAATTATGGAAAGCAAGCCAGTCATCGAAGTCCGGGACCTGTCCTATTCCTATGGACGGCATAAGGTTCTGAAAAATGTTGATCTCACGATTTACGACCGGGACTATCTCCTGATTCTCGGACCGAACGGCGGCGGAAAGACGACGCTGCTGCGCTGCATTCTGGGCCTGATACAGCCCCAGAAGGGCAAAATCATTTATCATTACCGCCGAGGAAAAAGCGGCTATGTTCCCCAGTTCTCCGATTTTGATTCCTTCCTTCCCATGACCGTGGCTGAAACCGTCCGCAGCGGGCTTATTTCCCACTATGGGCTGTTCCATCACTATGGCGCAGATGCATGGGCCCGTGTGGACAAACTTCTGGAAAGGCTGGATCTGGCGACTCTCAGAAATGAACAGATCAGCGAGCTGTCCGGCGGACAGATTCAGCGAGTTCTCATCGCCCGCGCCCTCATCAATGATCCGGAAATTCTCTTCCTCGATGAGCCCACCGCCTCCATTGACGGAAAAAGCCGCGAAGCCCTGATGGGTCTGCTGGACGAATTGAACCGCAAAATTCCCATTGTCATGATTACCCATGACAGCTCAGCCATTGCCTCGTCTGTCAAAAACATCGCCTGTATCAACGAAAACCTGCATTATCACGCCAGCGGACACGTGACGGAGGAAACCCTGCGGCAGGTCTACGGCTGTCCCGTCGAAATGCTGGCCCATGGAGTACCGCATCGTGTCATCGAACATCATCACCACTGATTTTTTTAGCCGGGATCACCTATGATTGAACTGCTCCATTATGATTTTATCCGCAATGCCCTGGTCACCGGTATTCTGGCAGCGATCATCTGCGGTTTTATCGGCCCCTTTATCGTGGTCCGTCGCCTCGTCTTCATCAGCGGCGGTATTTCACACATCGCCTTCGGAGGCCTGGGGCTCTTCTATTTTCTCGGCCTGGACCCCTTCCTCGGCGCACTGACGGCAGCCGTCCTCACCGGGCTTTTCATCATGCCGGCTACGCGGAATCTGTCCCGTTACAATGACGCCCGCATCGGGATATTCTGGGCGCTCGGCATGGCCGTGGGCATTCTCTTCATCAGCAAGACGCCCGGATATGCGCCCAATCTCATCACCTACCTTTTCGGAAATATTCTCACCGTAAGCCGGCAGAGCCTGGTCATCACGCTGGCCCTGACGCTTATCGTCACAGCGGCCATTTTCATTTTTTACAAGGAATTCGTCAGCATTTCCTTCGACCTGGAATTTTCCCGCGTACAGGGACTTCCCGTCAGCCGGCTGAACAGTCTGCTCATGCTCCTCATCTCCATTACCATCGTTGCCCTCATCCAGGTAGTGGGCATCATCCTGGTCATCGCCATGCTCACCATTCCGACGCTTATCGCTCTTCAGTTCGCCCGTCATTTCAGCCAGGTCATTCTGATTTCCGTCCTGTCCGGAATTCTCATGAGTATCATCGGCCTGTTCCTCTCCTTTTATCTGGATATGGCCAGCGGGCCGGTTATCATTATCAGCGGAGCCGTCGGCCTCGGCCTCATTTCTCTCATCCGAAAATTCAGGACAGCAGCCCGTGACTGATCGGAACGATCCCAAACCGGAAATTTCTGCCGGACACGACCATACCCGGGCCTTTGCTGTCAGTCCGGGAACTCTGTATATCGTGTCCACTCCCATCGGAAATCTGCGGGACATCACACTGAGGGCCCTCGATGTGCTCCGGGGCGTGGACATCATCGCCTGTGAAGATACCCGTGTCAGCGGCAATCTCCTTTCCCGTTTCGGCATCAGCGGCAAGCGCCTGCTCTCCTATTATTCGCATAATGAAAATCAGCGGATTCCCTATCTGCTGGAGGAGCTGGGAAAAGGGCAGAGCGTGGCTCAGATTTCGGATGCGGGCACACCGGGACTGTCCGATCCCGGGAACCGTCTCGTTACGGCGGCTACGGATGCAGGCATTCCCGTATATTCCATCCCCGGCGCCTCGGCGCTCACGGCCCTGACGGCGCTTTGTCATTTTCCCGCCCGGTCCTTCCACTTCGAAGGTTTTCTCCCCACAAAAAAAGGCCGGCAGACCCGCCTCCGTGACCTCGCGGCTCTCTCCCATGCCGTCATTTTTTACGAATCCACGCATCGGATTCTCAAACTGCTTGAACAGCTTCTCGAAGTATTCGGTGACCGCGATATACTCGTTGGGCGGGAATTGACCAAACTCCACGAAACCCAATACAGGGGAACGGTTTCCGGCGCCCTCGAATTCTTTCAGGCCCAGTCCCGCAAAGGTGAATTTTGTCTTATCATCCGCGAAAATATGGAGGTATCATGAGTTTTACGGTTGTCAACCATCCTCTCGTCCGTCACAAGACCTCCCTGCTCAGGCAGGTGACCACTCCCATTTCCCAGTTCCGCAGGCTGGCCAGGGAAATTACCAGCCTCCTCTGCTATGAAGCAACCCGTGAACTGGGTACGGAGGAAATCAGTATCAACACCTGGCAGGGCCCGATACAGGGAGAAGAGCTGAGCGGAAAAAAAATCACCGTCGTTCCGATTCTCAGAGCCGGCCTGGGTATGCTGGATGGCGTGCTGGATCTCATCCCCTCTGCCCGCGTCAACGTTGTAGGCCTGTACCGGGACGAGGACACGCTCCAGCCTGTGGAATACTACAAAAAATTCAACAAGGATCTGCGCATGCGGGATGCTCTCATACTCGACCCTATGCTCGCCACCGGCCAGAGTATGGGCGCCACCGTCCGCATGATCCGGGCTGAAGGCTGTGAAAGCATATCCGTCCTCTGTCTCGTCGCCGCACCGGAAGGCGTCCGCTATATGAATGAAAACTTCCCCGATGTACGGATATTTTCCGCCGCGCTGGATGATCACCTTAATGACGACGGGTATATTATTCCCGGTCTGGGCGATGCCGGCGACCGTCTGTTCGGCACGAAGTAAACCCGTCCCGACGCTTTACTCATCACGCAGTCGTCAAAATTAATTTCTTGCTATTCCATTATTTTGAATGCAAATTTCCGCGAAAGGAAAAAGAATACTAATCACAAGGAGGGTAAGTTGAAAAAGTTAATCGCACTGTTTTTATTGATGTTAGGCGCTTCAATGGTTTATGCCGGCGGAATGCAGAACAATACGAACCAGAGTGCTGAATATGTCAGAACTCTGAACCGGACTGCCTCTACGGATGTGGATGCCGTCTTCTCCAATCCTGCCGGCCTGGCAAAACTGGATGACGGAATGTATCTGTATCTGAGCAACCAGTCAGCATTACAGACCCGCACCATCGTCAATGATTATGCGTACCTCAATACGGGAACCTATGAAGGCGCGACCAATGCCTATCTTTATCCGAACTTCTATTTTGCATGGAAATCCGGAAAACTCGCACTGTCCGGTGGTTTCGAACCCATCGGTGGCGGCGGATCTGCCGAATTCGACAAGGGCCTTCCCTCATTTGAAATGCCCATTTCCGAACTCGTGCCTGCATTGTCTGCAGGGGGCGTACCGGTAACAGACTACCGAGCCAACATTTCCTTCACCGGTTCTTCTACCTATCTGGGCGGACAGGCCGGAGCAACCTATGCGATCAATGATATGCTGGCCCTGTATGTGGGTGGCCGCTATGTCTCCGCCGGAAACACCTACGAAGGATATCTGAAGGATATCGAGATCAAAAATGCTGCCGGTGCTGGCCAGTGGATGAGAGCAGATGCTTTCTTCAATGGTGCTGCCGCTCAGTATACGGCTGCTGCCAGCAGTCTGACCACCGCCAGTGACGGTTTGACTGCCGCAATTGCCGGTGGCTACCCTACCACAACGCCTGTAACGTCAGTGGATGCTGACGGATCCCTGGCAACGGGACTGGCCGCCATCGGATACGATGCGGCAACTCTGGACATCGGAACCGCGCAGGCCATTTTTGCCGGTGCCGCAGCGTCAGCAACAACAAACGCAGCAGTGTATACAGCGAAAGCTGAAGCTGTCGGTGACATGGAAGTGGATGTTGCCCAGAACGGCAGCGGCTTCACCGGTATCGTGGGACTGAATGTCTCCCTTGACAAACTGAATATCGGCATGCGTTATGAAACAGCCACGTCTCTTGAACTGGCCAATGAAACCAAAAAAGATGATACCGGCCTGTTCCCGAACGGACGCAAGTTCCACAGTGATATTCCGGCCATGTTCCTGGCTGGTGTTTCCTACAAAGCCACCGATGCCATCAAGGTCGAAGGCAGCTTCCATTACTATTTTGACAAGAGCGCCGATTATGGCTACACCGATGCAAACGGTGCCGCTGTCAGCAATGCGGATGCTCTGGATGCAAATTCCATGGAATACGGAATTTCCGCGGAATACAAGCTGTCGGATGCCCTTCTCGTTTCCGGCGGATATCTGGGCGCAACATCCGGCCGCAAGGCTGCATTTCAGTCTGACATGAGCTACTCCCTGAATTCCAATTCTGTGGCTGTGGGTTTCGGTTATCATCTGAATCCCGCCATGATGCTGAATGTGGGTTACACCATGACCATGTACGCCGACTATGACAATTCCTACACTTTTACAGATTCTGCTCTGCCCGGTACCCCCACGGTCAATGAAACCTACAGCAAGACCAGCAATCTGTTTGGAATCGGACTGTCCTACAAGCTGAAATAAGCACGTATTTTCTGCTGCCTGCAGGCAGCGATGAAATTCTACCAAAAAGCTCCCGTTATCAGACGGGAGCTTTTTTTTGCATGCAGTTTTATTTTTCATCACCCCGCAGGCCAGGGAAGTCCGGCGGGCACACAACAGCACCTGTACCCGTACAGAATTTAATGCGGCTTGTTGCTTTTACACTCGGGCATTGATAAATTCAGCATCATCGGAAAGGACACCCGTGCTGCCGCGAAATGCTTTACCGGCCTTGTCTGTCTGGATTCTTTTCGTTCTGACCGGAACCTCAATTTGCCTTGCTGCATCCGAGGCAGGGAGAGAAGCAGCCCCGGAAATCCGGTCCGTCAGTTCCTATTCGGACGTACGCTCCATTGTCGCGGATGACAATGCGGCCTATTTCACCACGGATGGCGGCATCATCGTCTTCGACAATTATCATCAGGAATGGATCGCGCCCGAGCCCCAGGCTCCCCGGGACAGCATCAGCTGTATGATCCTCCACCCGTATACCGCCTACCTCTGGGTCATCCATGGCGGGCATGTGAGTTTCCGTACTGCGACCGGAGCCTGGAACAGCACCCCTCTTGCGCCTCACATCCGGGATTTTGCCTTTCGGAATGATAAAATTTTCGTTCGCGGCGACTCCATCGTTACAGAGGTCGATCCCTGGTCCGGCTTCCCGGTTTCGGATTCGCTGTCAATCTCCCCGGACAGCCTTGACTGGTGCCACTGTTCCATCGGAAATCAGGAGGAAAAACCTCTCCGCATTGATACGGAAGCCATCCGCAATCTGCCCCGCCGTCCCTGGGACAAGACACCGCTGACCATCAGCGCCTCCTTCACGGAAAACAACGGCAACATCTGGCTGGGAACTCATGATTACGGCCTCTATTATTATGACAGCTATTATCTGAATCTGGCCCATACCCCATTCGGGCTGTGGAAAAGCCGGGTCTCTCAGATTTTCATCCTGAAGGATGCCGTCGTCGCCTATCACACCAACCAGAGTCCTGACGAACCGGCGGCCTGTACGTCTCTGAACAGCAGCCTGAATAATTTCAACTGGACGTTTTTCAGCCGGGGCGGACATCCCCTGGATATGGATGCCATCTGCGCGAATTCAACCCAGCTTTTCTTCGCATCACACAACGCAATTTTTACACAGAATATAGGGAAACCGGCTTCCGAACTGCTTCTGCTGCTCCCCGATTTCTTTACCCGGCTTGTTTCCATTGCTGCCGGAGATTCTGCGCTGTATCTCAATGACGGCCGTTCCATCTGGGCCTTTTCCTTTTCCTCAAAGTCCCTCACGCCGGTTCTGCTTCCAGGCCAGGCCAGAGACGCCCTGTCGCCGTCGATGAAATTAAGGGAAAAAGATCTCTGCTTCGTCGACAGCAGCTCCGTAAGCCTGCTCTCCATACTCAGTCGTCAGTTGAAAATATTCCCGGCAGATTCGGCGATCGATGTCTTCCGGTCCGGCCCAGAACTCTTCATCCTGTCCCGCGGGGGCTGTTCGCTTTATCCCTCCTCCCTCCCGGATGAAAGGCCAATCCTGCTGAAACCCCGGAACTTCGCATCGTATACCCCGTCCTGCCTGCTGGCAGACAGTGCCCACGTCTGGATAGGAACCGATGCCGGCCTTCTCGAATACAGCCGTCCCGACAGCAGCTGGTCTCTCATTTCCGAAGACGACGGCCTCGTGGATACCCAAATTCTCTCCTTGGCAAAGGACAGAAATATTCTCTATATTGCTACAAAGAAAGGATTGTCCGCGTACAGTTATGAATAAGATCATTCTCCTTTTGACGCTGCTGATTTCATCGGTCAGCGCATTGTCAGCTTCTCCGGAAATGGTTCAGAACGAAAACACCGGGCCCATCTTCAGAATGGAAAATTATATCCGGACATCCTCTGTACCGGACTCCGGGATTATACAGATCAGCCTGAGAATTCCCTATCGCAATCTGCTCTTTCTGAAAAAGGGAAATCATTTTGAAGCTCACGCGGATATTTCCGTGAATATCCTCTCGGACAAGGAACGGGTTGGCGGTTTTTCCGACCTGCAGACGCTAAGCCTCCCTTCCATTGACCCGGATGTCCTGAAAAAGAAGGAACTTCGCTATAACCGGAATTTTCTGCTGCCCTATGGCAAATATCAGGTATCTGCGGTGATCACGGATATCGCCACCCAGAAGAAACGACGCGTCAATCACGACTGCGATCTCACCATTCTCGACACGAAAAACTGGTCCATGGGCGCTCTGTATGTTGCCCGGACTCCTGACGCCCTCCGGGACAGCACATCCCGGCAGCTGAGTTTCGGGTTTTCCGCGTCAGGCTACGACGGACCTCAGAATTTTTCCTGGGAAATTCAGAATATCAATGGGAAATCTGTCCGAAAAGGATCGATCAGTATTAACCTGAAAAAGGAAGCCGGCGAATATTATTTTTCCGTCAGTGTGGACAGCCTGCAGTACAGGGGCTACACCATGGTGGTGCGGACAACGGTGGAGGGAGAGGATTTCAGACGGAGCATCCCCTTTCAGGTGCGCTGGTCAGGAATGAATAACCGCATCACAAATCTGGAGGAGGCGGTTCAGCAGATGCGCTATCTCATGATGACCAATTACATGAGCCGACAGCAGTATCAGCTGCTGGACAATAGTTCCGGCGAGATGAAGAAGAACAATTTCCTCGAGTACTGGAAATCCGTGGATCCTACGCCGGGCACGGATGCCAACGAACTGATGAATGAATATTTCCGGCGTATCAACGAAAGCAATGCCGCCTTCAGCACCCACCGTCCCGGCTGGGAATCCGACCGCGGCATGATCTACACCCTGCTGGGACCTCCCGATGACCGGGAAGTTCATAATTTCGACATTAATACCAAGGCCTACGTCGTCTGGTACTATTATTCCCTGAACAAATATTTCGTATTCATTGATTACACCGGTTTCGGAGACTATCAGTTAGACCAGCCTGTTTCCGAAACTTTGTATTAATAATCTAAACGCTGCGGGTGCGGATGAAGATTGCCATTATCCCTGGAGACGGCATTGGTCCGGAATTGGCCGGGGAAGTGAAAAAGCTTATTGATATCATCAATTCTCACTTCAAGTCGGGTATCGAATATCAGGACTTTCCCTACGGCGGCCGTCACTTTGCCCGGCATCGTGAAAGTGTTCCGGATGATTTTCTGCGGGAACTGAAACAGAATTACCGCGGAGTTTTCATCGCCGCCCTCGGCGATCCCACCGTATATTCACAGCAGTACGTCTCGGAGATTGCAGGCCGGATCATTCACCATCTGGAGCTGATTGTCGTAGAAAAACCCCTGTATCTCTTCAACCCGGATCTGGCCCGGGTTAAAAATGGTTTTCAGCATCTCACGGTCTTCCGAGACAGTATCGAGGGTCTGGAAGTGACAGGCGGTTTCCGGCTGAGGACCCACAGCAGCGAGGAGCTGGCATCCGACACCCACATCTATGATGAGCGGAATGTTACCCGGCTCATTGAAGGCATTCTGGATGCCGGTGACGGAAAAATCCCCCCGATTCCGCTCGTTCTGCGCAAGGCCCTCTACCCCAACACTCACCGGCTCTGGGAAAAGGCCTATCTGTCCGTGATGAAAGACCGGAATATGCACCCCCGTGTTCTCGAGATTCCGGCATTTATCCACAGTTTTCTCGAAGAGCCATCCCGTTTTCAGGCTATTCTCAGCCCCGGTCTCACAGGTGAACTGCTCTGCGAGGTACTTGGGGAATTCGTGGGCGGCAAAGCCTTTACCACCACCTTTTTCTCAAATCTTGACGGAAAATTCCTCTGTCTGCCGGACATCGGGCCGCAGAATGCCATGGCCGGTGCGGGACGTATCGCGCCCTTTTCCGCTTTTTACAGCCTGGCGCTCATCTATCGCCGGCTGAATCTCGTCATTCCCTCCAAAATCATTCTTCATGCCATCGGCAAGGCATTTGAAAACAAATGGCTTCCGCCGGATCTGGGCGGCAGCATGACAACAGAAATGATCGGTGATTTCGTGGCATCCTATATCGATGAACAGCTGAATACGCATCAGGAAAGTATTAAAAGGATCTAACATGTCGGAACGGTTTTTTATCATCGACGGAATGGCCATCGCCTATCGGGCCCATTTCGCCACAATCCGGAATCCCCTTGTCACCAGTGATGGGAGGCATGTCAGCGCAACCCACGGATTTATCCGGGCCCTGCTGAAGATTATAAAGGACGAATCGCCGGACTATCTCGCTGTCGCCATGGACAGCCGGGAAAAGACCTTCCGCCACCACACATATCCGGAATACAAGGCCACCCGCGAAAAAATGCCCTTTGAACTGGTTCCGCAGATTGACTGGATCAAGGATTTTGTGGCCGCCCTGAATATTCCCCTGCTGGAAATGCCCGGCTATGAGGCGGATGATATCATCGCCACCCTCGCCCGCAGAGCGGAAGATCAGGGCCTGACGACTTACATGGTCACCGGCGACAAGGACTTCATGCAGCTGATCAATGACAGGACATTCATGTACACGCCGGCCAGCGCAAAATCCGAAATAACCATTGTGGATGCGGATAAGGTACGCGAAAAATGGGGTGTGGGGCCGGAACGCATCATCGACCTCCTCGCCCTCATGGGAGACAGTTCCGACAATGTTCCGGGTGTGCCCGGCGTCGGTGAAAAAACCGCCGTAAAACTGCTGCAGAGTTACGGCAGTCTCGAGGAAGTTCTCGCTCATGGTGAAGAACAGAAGAATGCCCGCGTCCGACAGGGGCTGACGGAGCACAGTGACCTGGCTCTGCTCAGCCGGGAACTCGTAACCATTGACACGCAGGTGCCGGTAAACTCAGATTGGGACTCACTCCGTCTCACACCCTACGACCTTCCCCGTCTGGAGGAACTGCTGCGGAAATTCGAATTTTTCACTCTCCTCAAGGAATTGCTCCCCGCCGCTTCTGAAAATTCCGAAACTCAGGCCTATGTCAATATTGACACAGCGGAAAAATTTCTCGGCTTCCTGAAGGAACTCGAGAACCGGGACAGCTTTGCCTTTGACACGGAGACGGACAGCACCGATGCCTTTCAGGCCGAACTTGTGGGCCTGTCCTTCAGCTGGAAGGCCTGGGAAGCCTTCTATATCCCACTCCGTTTTCTCGGAAAGGAAGCGGGTCTGTTTGACGAGGACGATCTCACTTACGTTCTGGACCGGCTCCGGCCAATCCTGGAAAACCCGAAAATCGCCAAGGTCGGCCAGAATATCAAATATGACGCGTCCGTCCTTCTGAAATACAATGTCCGGCTTCAGGGCATCCGCTTCGATACCATGATAGCCGAATATCTCCTCAATCCCGACAGCAACAGTTACAAGCTGGACAACCTGGCTCTGCACTATATGCACTATCGCATGCAGCCCATCTCCGATCTCATCGGCAGCGGCAGAAATGCCATCACCATGGATCAGGTTGCTCCTGACAAGGCCGGCTGGTACGCCTGCGAGGACGCGGATATCACCTGGCAGCTCACGGATATCCTCCGCGGGAAACTGGCGGAAAGCGGACTGGACAAGGTCTTTAATTCCATCGAACTTCCTCTCATCTCCGTTCTCACTGATATGGAAGCAAACGGCATGTACCTCGACCTGGATTTTCTCCGCGATATGTCCGTCTCCCTTGAACAGGATCTGAACCTCAAAATTCGTGAAATCTATGATTGCGCCGGGCAGGAATTCAATATCAACAGCCCCATGCAGCTCGGGGAAATTCTCTTTGACAAGCTGAAAATCCCTCCGGTGAAAAAAACAAAAACCGGTTATTCTACCGATGTGACGGTTCTGGAACAGATCCGCTCGGTTCATCCCCTTCCGGCCCTTATTCTGGATTACCGGGGCATGGCAAAACTGAAATCCACCTACGTGGATGCGCTGCCCCAGCTGAAGAATCCCCGCAGCGGCAGGATTCACAGTTCCTTCAATCAGACGGTTGCCGCCACCGGACGGCTCTCCTCCACCAATCCCAATTTTCAGAATATCCCGGTGCGCAGTGAACAGGGCCGGGAGATACGCAAGGCCTTTGTTCCCGAGAATCCGGACTGGGTAATCCTCTCTGCCGATTACAGTCAGATTGAGCTGCGGGTTGTGGCCCACATCAGCGGTGATCAGGCGCTGAGGGATGCCTTCGCCCAGGGCCTCGACATCCACAGCAGGACCGCTTCGCGGATATTCGATGTCCCGGAGGAGCTGGTCTCTCAGGATATGCGGCGCACGGCCAAGGTTATCAATTTCGGCATTCTTTACGGTGCCGGCCCCTTTCGCATCAGTCAGGAGCTGAATATTCCCAGGTCTCAGGCCAATGACATCATCAAAGCTTATTTCGACAGTTTTCCCGGCATTCGGGATTATATTGACCGCACCACCGAATTCGGCGAAAAGAACGGGTACGTGGAGACGCTGTTCGGCCGACGGCGCTGGATACGGGATATCAACAGTGAAAACCGCAACCTGCGCGAAGCCGCCCGCCGCGTCCTCATCAATACGCCGGTTCAGGGAACCGCCGCGGATCTCATTAAACTGGCCATGATTGCCATTCACAGGCATTTTGCACAGCTCAGGCTTCAGACTCTCCTCATTTCTCAGGTGCACGATGAATTGATCTTTGAGGTTCATCCCCGGGAACTTGACCTGGTGCGGCAGACAGTGCGGCATGAAATGGAATCGGTTGCGGATCTGACGGTTCCCCTGCTCGTGGATATCGGCGTCGGAAAATCCTGGTTCGAAGCCCATTGACCCACCCCTGCCGCCGGGATTTCAGATTGAAATTACCGGGGCGTTTGAGTAAATTGAAGCTGTATGGAGACAACTATGGCGAAAACATTGATTGAGAAGCTTCTGCTGCATTCCTCCGGCGTGGAGAACGTGGAAGCCGGTGATTCCATCCGGGTCCAGCCCTCCCTCATACCCTCATCCCATTACAGCATCAACAAGACCATCCGCTCCTTCAAGCGCACCGGTACGAAAAAGCTGTTCAACAAGGGAAATATTGTCATTATCAATAACGCTTCGCCCGTGGACAGCTCCCATCAGAGCATGGATACCTACCTGCTCCAGAAATTCATCAAGGATTACGGGATCGAGAATTATTTTGAATTCGGCCGCTCCGGTGTTCCCGGGGTCGTCCTGGAGGAAAATGGCTTCATCGTTCCCGGGACCCTGCTCATCTCCGCGGAAAAAAGTTTCAATGATGCCGGCGCTCTGGGCTGTTATGTCATCGAAAACAGTTATACGGAAATCGCCCTGTCCTGGGCGACCGGTGAGCAGTGGATCAAGGTTCCCAAAACCGTGGAAGTGCTGCTGCAGGGAAGCATGAATGCGTGGACAACCGGGAATGATATTGCACTCTTTATCCTGAAGAGCTTCAATGTACCGGTTGAAGAACACTTCATCTATGAAATCAAGGGAGAAGGCCTGGCCTCTCTGCCCATGCATGAACGCTTTAATCTGGCCCGGGTGCTCTCCGATCTCTCCGGGAAAAGCGTTCTTTTCGAGTCTGATCAGATGGTCCTCGAATATCTGGCCGAGCGCTCGGAACGTGAAGGCTTCTTCTTCTATTCCGATGAGGGCGCCCGATATCTGAAGAGTCTCAATGTCAATCTCAACAGTATTCAGCCCATGCTGGCCATCTCAGCCGACGGCGAGGAAATCAGTTATCATACCATCACGGAATTTCTGCAGACCGTGGAGGACCGCCATGTGGATAAAATCTTCATGGGAGCCTGCGGATCCGGCCGTATGGAGGATATTCAGCTCGGCGTCCGTACCGCAAAATTCTCTTCCATTCACCCTGCAGTCCAGACCATCGTCATGCCGGGCAGCCACCGGATATGGACCGACCTCATCGCCGAAGGGCTCATGGGCATTCTCATTGAACTGGGAAATGAAGTGTATCCCGCATCCTTTTTCCGTACCCTTGCCGAAAGCGTCGGCATCTATACCAGCAACGTCCATGTTCTCACCAGTTCTTCCGAACTTTTTCTCCATGCCATGGAAACCAACGGACATAATCTCTATCTCGGCAGTATCATGACCGCTTTTGCCTCCGCTGTGAATGGCATGGTCAGCCATCCTGCCGAAGTCACCGCAACCGATCATCCTGATCACTGACCTCTGCTCCGGGAGCACTCCAGACCATTAGTTTGACGCAATCATCCATTAAAACTGTTTCATTTCATACATTGGGCTGTAAGCTGAATCAGGCTGAAACCGATTCGCTGCAGCGTGAATTCGTCCGGCGCGGCTTTACCGTCGTTCCCTTCAGGGATGCTGCGGATCTGACCATCATCAATACCTGCACCGTCACCAACCAGGCCGATGCAAAGGACAGGAATATCATCAGGCAGGCCGCCAAGGCCAGCCCGGACGGAAAACTTGCCGTCATCGGCTGTTATGCCCAGGTGTCCCCGGATGAAGCCGCCGCACTGCCTGGTGTGCAGTATGTCATCGGCAGCAAGGAAAAATTCCGCATTTTCGATTATATCGACAATTCCTCCGCCGAACCGGCCACACCCCTGATCGCCATCGATGACAAGGCATCACGGAACGCCTACCCGGAGAATCCCTTCGAAACCAGCACGACCCGGACCCGTGCCTTTCTGAAAATCCAGGACGGCTGCTCCTATTTCTGTTCCTACTGCATTATTCCCTTTGCCAGGGGAAACACCAGCAGCCGGAATTTTCAGGACACAGTGGATGAAATTCATCAGCTCAGGGAAAAGGGATTCCGGGAAATTGTATTCACCGGCATCAATATCGGGACCTACCGTCGGGATGACAAGACCCTGTTCGACCTTCTTCGGGCCGCTGACGAGGCCGCATCCGGAATGAGGCTCCGCATCTCATCCATCGAGGTCAATACCCTGTCTGACGCCATGATCGATTTCATCGCAGGATCCAACTCCATTCTGCCGCATTTTCATCTGCCGCTGCAGAGCGGATCCGCCACCATCCTGAACGCCATGAACCGAAAATATTCGCCGGAGGATTTTCTCCGCAAAGTCGCACATATACGTTCCGTTCTTCCTGACGCATCCATCGGCAGCGATGTCATCACCGGATTTCCCGGCGAAAGCGATGTGCTCTTCCGCGAAACTCTGGACTTTATCAAAGAAATTCGTTTCTCTTATCTTCATTTATTCCGATATTCCCGGAGAAACGGAAGCAGAGCCGCAACGATGCCAGATCAGGTCAGTGAAGTCATTAAAAAGGAACGGAGTGCGCAGCTGAAAAAAGTATCCCAGCCCCTGAAACAAACATACATTCGAAGCTTTGTCGGCCGGACGGACCGCGTTCTCTGGGAGACTGAGGATAAAACCGGCATTTCCGGGCTCAGCGACCACTACATCAAGGTGAGGATTCCCCGTCGTCCCGGGCTTCAGCCCAATAGCTTCTCGATGCTCCGCTTCAATTCGGTGACCAGCGATGCGCTCAGTGGTGAAATTCTATGAAAAAACCCTTCTTTATCGGTGTCGCCGGCAATATCGGAGTCGGCAAAACAACCTTTACCCGTATGATCAGCGAATATTTTGACTGGGAGCCGCATTACGAAGTTGTACTCGAGAATCCCTACCTTGAGGATTTTTATGCTGACATGATGAGGTGGAGTTTCCATCTGCAGATCTTTTTTCTCTCCAAGCGCTTCCAGGTCCAGAAACGCATCAAGAACCTTCAGCGGACCACCATCCAGGACCGGACTATTTACGAAGACGCAAATATTTTCGCCCGCAGTATCTATGAACTGGGAAACATGGAAAAACGCGACTGGGAAAATTACCAGGAACTCTTCGATGAAATGACATCCTATCTGAAAAAACCGGATCTGATCATCTATCTGAAGGCCGAAACAGATTCACTTATTTCACGTATCCGAAAACGCGGCCGGGGTTACGAACAGTCCATTGATCTGGAATATCTCCACCTGCTGAATATTCGCTATAATGCATGGATTGATGAATTACAGAAAAGCGGCGAAATTCCCACTCTGGTCATCGAAACCGATGGCCACGACTTCATTTCCGAGGATGATTTCCGGCTTCATATTTTCAATCAGGTCCACCAGGCCCTGAATCCACTCTGATTGTAAAAAAAAATGTCGTCTCACTCCTTTTCCATGCTGGTCTGACGGCAATTTGGGTTTCATAATTCGAGCTTTTTCAGTTATATTTAATGCATAGTACCATGTGAATGAAACAGTGAGGACAGTATGAAAATTGTACGCAGAGAGAATTCAGAACGGGACAGGATTGATTACGGCCATCTGGGATTCGGAAAATATTTCACCGATCACATGTTCCTTCAGGAGTTTCGGAATGGAGCCTGGCAGGAGGCACAGATTCTCCCATTCGCTCCGCTGTCCCTGTCTCCGGCAAATATCACTCTGCATTATGGCCAGACGATTTTCGAAGGCCAGAAGGCTTTTCACGGCATCGATGACAAAATCCGGCTCTTCCGCCCCTGGGCCAATCTCGCCCGTCTGAACCGGTCTGCCGAACGGATGTGCATTCCTCAGGTTGACCCCGATTCATTCCGGGAAGGCCTTCTGGAACTGGTTCGTACGGACAGGCTCTTCATCCCCCGGGAAAATGGAACCTCTCTGTACATCCGTCCCTTTATTTTTGCGGACGATGCGGTCATCGGCGTAAAACCGGGCGATTCCTATAAATTCATGATCATCTGCTCACCGGTCGCCGGCTATTATGAGGAAGGTGTGAATCCGGTAAAAATCAAGGTTATATCAGATTTTGCCCGCGCGGTCAAGGGCGGCCTGGGAGAAGTGAAGGCCGCTGCAAACTATGCAGCCAGTCTCTATGCCGCACGCCAGGCCAAACAGGAAGGCTTTGCCCAGGTTCTCTGGCTCGACGGCAGGGAGCACAAGTATGTGGATGAAGTGGGAACGATGAATATCATGTTCGTGATAGATGATACGCTGATCACGCCCAGTTTGGAGGGAACCATCCTTCCCGGCATCACCCGTGATTCTGTTCTGAAGCTGGCTGCCGCCTGGGGATGGAAGACAGAGGAACGGCAGATCGAAATCCGTGAAATCATGGACGCCCACGAAAAAGGGCTTCTGCAGGAGGCCTTCGGAACGGGCACGGCAGCCGTCATTTCCCCCGTCGGCCAGCTCTCCTACATGGGCAAAGATATACTTATTAATAATTTTCAGACCGGGCCCTATGCAAAAAAACTCTATGATGGCATCACCGGAATCCAGTACGGCAGCGAAGAAGACCGCTTCGACTGGACTGTAACCGTTTCAGTCTGAAAACGCCGGGACTGTATGCGAGGAATCCTAGGTCATGCCTTTTCCACCCTCGGCAGACTGCCTGTCCTCTTTCTCCTCGCTCTGCTCTTTTTGTCCGCTTCCGTACAGGGAGCCTGTATTTTTATCCACAGTGATACCAGTGGCATGACCCTCTATCTGGACGGCCGCAAGATAGGCGTGACACCCATTCTTGAACCCGTCAGCGCAGATTCAGGCGATCATTTTCTCAGCTTCTGGAATGCAGAAATGAACCGCATGCCGCTGCGGGTGACTCACAAGGAATATATTGCAGAGATCGTCAGTCAGTCCACGAAGGCCTTTCACCTCAGCGCTGATGATACGCTTCAGATTACCATGGAATGGAAGCCGGTATCGGAAAAAATTAATGCCTGGGAAGCCCGCAAACGCTTTGCCACCTGGACGGCTGTTGCCTTCCTTTTTGTCGCATCCGTTGTTTTTTACACTCTGACAGGGCTATAATGATTGATACCCGCCAAATCCTTGCGGTGACCGCCCTGGCCTTTATCCTTATATCCGGATGTACGCAGACCACGGCAGAAGATACGGAAGCGCCCCGGCTGTCCCTTGTCTCACCCTTTGATTCCAGCCTGGTTTACGGACGCATAGAAGTGCAGAGTGATGTATCGGACAATGTCTCCGTCGCTGGCGTCAGCTACTTTCTCGATGACAGCCTGCTGAATTCCTCGCTGCTGGCCAATCCGCCCTACGCCCTGATCCTCAACACCACGTCACTGACAGACAGCTGTTTCCACAGCCTGAAAGCCGTGGCTGAGGACAAGGCCGGAAATGAAAGTCTTCCGGTCATCGTTTCGATCTTTGTCCGAAACGGCGGCCGCACCCCCCTCACTCCGATTTATTTCAGGACCCTTTCTTCCCTGAAACACGAGATATCACTGGACTGGGAAGCCTCCGCCGATCTTCGTTTTTATCAGTATGAGCTTTTTCGCAGTCTCCGTGATACCACCGCTTTCCCGGATACACCCATCACGGTGATCCGCTCCCGAAGTCAGAACAGCTATACGGACAAGGGCTCCGGTGAGAGTTCTCTCGGGCTGGTGGACCTGTCTACCTACTATTACCGTCTTCGCGTACTGAACAGCGACAGCCTGTCCTGCGAGACATCCATGATTCATGGAACAACCCGCGGCCCCGCAAAAATTCTCTGGTCCAACGGAGGACTGACACAGGTCGGAAAAGCCTCCGTCACACTCGAATGGAAGGAGCTCAGCAGTGACGACCGCAGCGATCTGTCTACGATCAGCATTCTGCGCATCAGTGCGGAGGCGGATACGGTGGACACGGCTCTGATTGTGGTTCCGGCCTCGCAATACATCAATCCCTGGAAAGACGACAGTCTGAACGCCGAAACGGCCTACAGCTACCGCATCCGTCAGACCGACAGCCTCGGTTTTTCCGCGGCCTGGTCCACATCCCTCACGGCCACGACCGCCGCATTCACCTTTCAGCCCATTATTACTCCGACCATTGCAAAAGACAGGATAGATTTCAGTTTCACACCCTATACCGGCAGCGATTTTCTGTCCTGTGATATATATTTCGGCGGGAAAAATGACAGTCTGCCCGGGAACCTGCTCCCACTCTACACCACCCGCAGCGCCGACAGCACATCCTTCAGCATTGGGGATCTTGCGTCGGCCACACGCTACACGCTGCTCCTCCGCTTCACCGATACCTACGGGAATATCTCCGATACGCGTTACAGTTTTTCCACAAAATCACTCGTCACCCCGGAAATCTTTCCCGAAGAGATCGGGCGCTATTCCATAAATATGTCCATTTCCGATTTTGACAACAGCGAAAATGATTTCGCAGCCACCGAACTCTACCGGCTGCCCTCGGCCACTGACAGCATCGCCGGCCTCACAGCGGTTTTTACCACTCAGAACGTTTCGGATCTCAGCTTCCAGGACAGCGGTCTGGATCCTGAGACCAATTATTATTATATCGCAGTGCAGCGGGATACCAAGGGGAATGCATCTCTCTCACCGACCTGCCAGATCATGACGGCCTCGCTGGATGACGTGGAATTTACACAGGTAAGTATTGATTCGGGCGCCATCATTCTCTACTGGGAATGGAGCACTGAGGCAGATCCGGATTTTGATCATTTTGAACTGCGGCGTTTTCATCGCCGTGGCACCGGAGCCACCACTGAGGATGGTATCGTTGCCACTCCGACAGAAATGCAGTACCGGGATTCGGGGCTTGATCCGGGCCTGACCTATTCATACCAGATCAGCACTGTGGATTCCCGGGGTAACCATCGTTCAGGGCGGATACTGAATCCCGTCTGTTCCTCCGTTCCTTCCGCCTCTCTCAGCTTTACAGGTTATACCCGCCATTCCGTAACCCTGAGCTGGTCCTCCGAGCTGCCCGGATCTCCGGATAATTTTTATCGCAGTTACCTCTACCAGAATACCACCTCAGTTTTTCCGGACCTTCCCGATACCAGTCAGACATCAGTATTGAAACTTGTTCGTGAATTTTCTGACCCGGCCATTCAGTCCTACACTCTGCACAATCTGACGGCCGGGAATATCCTGTTTTATCGTTTATACATGGAGAATCATTGTGGAACATTCAAAGCCGGCAATGTTGTTTCGGCGCTTCCTCTGCCTTAGCCTTTTTCTGCTGTCGGGCTGTACCCAGGTTCCTGAGGGGAATGCCAGGCCTTTTGTTTATTTCCATGGGAAAAATTACCTGGAAATCAAAAACAGTGAAAGTATCAATCTCATCAATACGGAGGATTTTACCCTGGAAGGCTGGTTCAGCTACGAAAAATCAGGCCAGGAGGAACTCTCCTGCCTCTTCATGATCAGCAATGACAAAGGGGAAAATACATTGGGATTATATTGTGATCCCGAATTCGACAATAACTGGGCCTTCTTTCTCGGCGACCGGCTGGTGGGCGTTGTGGAAACGGATTTCTCCGCGTCTGATGATGAAATCCATTTCGTAGCCTTCAGCTGCAACCGTCAGGATAGTTCATGGGTTCTTTATCTCGACACCCGGGCAGTTTTCTCCGGGAACCTTGATACGGATCTCGATTTTCAGAATTCAGACATCCTTCTCGGCGCTGATTTTGATTCACCGAATACGGATGTGGGAAATCTCTGGACAGGGCGGCTCTATGAATGGAGACTGTGGAAATACAGCCTCACTCCCACGGAAGAACTCTTCACCTGCAGTCATCCGGATAAAATCACCGTGCACTACACGCCCGGCTGGCAGACCGATCTTCTCGCGCTCTGGCGAATGGCCCTGACCGAAAGCGGCGACATTATTGACGAAAGTAACAATGCCAATACGGCGTTTCTGAAGGAAATCCCCTGAACCCCGCACAGCTGAGAAAAGTACTGAGATTGTGCCTGGAATATATTAGATTAGCGCCCGTGAACAGGAGGAATACATGAAAAAACTGGTTTTACTGAGACACGGGGAAAGTGTCTGGAATAAAGAAAACAGATTTACCGGCTGGACGGATGTGAACCTGTCGGAAAAGGGTGTGGAAGAGGCCCATCGGGCAGGTACCGCACTGAAAAAGGCCGGATTCGAATTTGATATGGCCTTTACATCAGTTCTGAAACGGGCTATCCGGACACTGTGGATCAGCCTGGAGGAACTGGATCAGATGTGGATCCCGGTTATCCGCAGCTGGCACCTGAATGAACGGCATTATGGTGCGCTGCAGGGCCTGAACAAGGCCGAAACCGCCGGAAAATTCGGGGACGATCAGGTGAAGATCTGGCGCAGAAGTTATGACACTCCGCCTCCGGCGCTCACTAAGGAAGATGAACGCTTTCCCGGCCACGACAAACGCTATGCGTCACTGACCGACACCGAGCTTCCTCTGACCGAATGCCTGAAAGATACAGTGGATCGTTTTGTCCCCTATTATCTGGAAAAAATCGCTCCGCTCATCCGCGAAGGAAAAAATCTGCTCATCGCAGCGCATGGCAACAGCCTCCGCGCTCTGGTGAAGTACCTCGACAACATCGGAGACGAGGACATCGTCAGTCTGAATATCCCCACCGGTGTCCCGCTGGTCTACGAACTGGATGATGATCTGAAGCCCATCCGGCATTACTACCTTGGCGATGAGGATGAGATCCGCAAGGCCCAGGAAGCGGTGGCCAATCAGGGCAAGGCCAAATAACCGACAGATATTACGTGATAAATAAAAAAACTCCGGTTTCGGCCGGAGTTTTTTTTATTGTTATGAAAAGTTGTTTTTTATTTCAGTCGCCGCAGAAACTGTTCCGGTTTCTCGAAACCGGTCAGACGTTTTGCAGAATACTCCGTCCCGTCTTCATCCAGAAATATGACAGTCGGAACCCCCTGGATTCCGTAGCGCTGTTTCAGCTTCATTGCCCATTCGGACTTATCCTGAGTCAGATCCACTTTCAGCAGCGTATAATTTTTCAATGATTCCGCCACCTGCGGATCGCTGAAGGTCAATTTATCCAGCTCCTTACAGGGAATGCACCAGTCGGCAAAGAAATCGATCAGCACGGGCTGATCCTTCACATCGGCAGTCTGAAGCGCCTCTTCGGACCAGCTTTCCCAGGCCAGCGTTTCAGACGATTGCGGGGCAGGTTTGATCATCCAGATTCCCAGGGCCAGGATCACCATGGCAATGAAGATCTTGCCTCTCAGAAAACCGGGTGATTTCATCCCGGACTTGTCAAATACAGCATAATAGACCGCTGCCAGAATCATGTAGACGGGAATCATATATTCACCCGCCTTGCCGTGAATCAGCGGATTGAGAAAATACAGCGCCATCCCCACGAGCGTAAGCCCGAAGAAAATCCGGACACCATTGAGCCATTCACCGCTGCGGGGCAACGCGGACAGGCGGCTGGAAAAGAGTCCGAGAAAAAGGTAGGGCAGGCCCAGGCCCAGGGAGAGAGTGAAAAACATGATGAAGCCGATGAGCGGAGAACCGGTCTGGGCCACATAGGTCAGGAGGCCGATAACAAAGGGCCCCACGCAGGGTGCGGCTACGATCCCCATGGTCAGCCCCATGATCAGGGATCCGACGGCTCCGTTTCTGGCACCGCCGCCTAACTGCATGAGAGCGGTGGGAAGGCGGAATTCATAGACACCGAACATGGACAGCGACAAACCCACCATGATCAATGCCATGATAATGAGCACGACCGGATTAGTCAGTGCAGTGCCGAACATGCTCCCGGTCAGGGCAGCAAAGGTGCCCAGCGCCGAATAGGTGACGGCAATCCCTACTACATACATGGACGCCATCAGCAGCGAGGAACCCTTCTTTCCCTGCGAAGAGAAGAATCCCATGGTAATGGGAATCAGCGGATAGACACAGGGCGTCAGATTCAGGGCCAGGCCGCCCAGAAATATGATAAGCAGTGTGAGAACGAAGCCTTTCCGGGCAATGGAATCGGAAATACTTCCCTGCTGTGCCGAGCTTCCCGAAACGCCCGCTTTCGCATCCGTTTCATGGTTAGTATCCGGCGCGATGGTTTCGCCCACGGCGCCGCCGTTCAGGTGGATTGTAAATGCTTTTTCCGCCGGAGCCAGACAGACCTGATCATTGCAGCCCTGATAACTGACTTTTCCCCTAACAGCGATCCCATCATCGGGCAGCTTGCCGATCAGGGTAAAATCCACCGCAATCCGGACCTGTCCCTCATAGACGGATGATTTACCGCCCAATGCGGCCAGATCCCTGATCTGTCCGTCGGGATAACGAATTTCCTTCACGTTGCACTGTGCAGTTTCCTCAATGGCAAGGTCCGTGGGAATGACAAATTCATCAAAGGGACTGTGACTGTTTATATGCCAGCGGTCCATCACTTTCAGGCCGATAACGGCTGAAGCGTTTCCGCCGGGTACATCAAGCGTTGTCGAAATGACCTCAACCTGAACCAGATCTTCAGCTTCCGTAGCCCATGACAGCGTGATGGAGGCCAAAATCATCAGCGCCGCGGTGAATGCCTTTTTCATGATGCTCCTGTGTTTTTATTATTCTGTAAGATACAAAAAGTGCCTGTCGGTTACGATCTTTTTTCATCGGCTCACAGGCCCTCTCCATCCACACTGCGACAGGCTCTGACATTCGTTTTCACCTATCGGATATTTTTCGTATATTTACTCACGAAAGGGGAAATATACATGCAGTTTACGAAGGAGATGCTCAGTGCTGCCGATGAGCTTCTGGGTTATCTGAATGATTCACCGACTGCAGCTCATGCTGTTCAGTCCGGGTGCAGGATTCTCGAAAAAGCGGCGTTCAGGGAAGTACAGGCGGATGAAGCCTGGTCGCTGAAATCCGGAGACCGTTTTTTTCATCGGGCTCACGGAACGGCGCTGGTTGCCGGCATCATGGGGAAAGGGAATCTGAAGGAAACAGGGTTCAGAATAATCGGGGCTCATACGGACAGTCCGGGATTTCGTATCCGTCAGGGCGGCTTTTTCAGGCAGGCAGGCTACAGTCAGGCAGGCGTCGAGATCTATGGCGGCCCCCTGCTGGCCAGCTGGACTGACCGGGATCTGGGCATTGCCGGCAGAATTCTATTTCGGAATGGAAGCACCACCGAAACGCGGCTCTGGTCCTCATCCGGTCCGCTGCTTCGTATTCCCCAGCTGGCCATTCATCTCAACCGTGATGTCAATGACAAGGGCCTGGTCCTCAATAAACACAACGAAACGGTTCCCATTCTCTGTTCTCTGGAAGATACGGAGCTGGGAGAAAAGGAACTTCTCACACAGATCGCCGGGGACTTCGGCAGGACGGCAGATGATATCGTGGGCACCAGTCTTGAATTGGTTGACTGTCAGCAGGCAGCGATCGGCGGCCTGCACGGCGATATGATTTTTTCCGGTCGCATCGATAATCTGGCCATGTGCAGCGCGGCCCTTCAGGCTGTCACGGCAGTGAGCGAAACACCCGATGCCACGGCCCTGATCGTCCTCTTTGACAGTGAGGAAATCGGGTCATCAACTCTGAACGGCGGGGCTTCTCCCCTCCTGAACGTCACCCTCGAACGTCTCATGCTTCAGGACGGACTGAACCGCGAAGAGCAGTTCATCACGCTGAACCGGAGCCGGAATTTTTCCGCGGACGGCGCCCATGCCGTTCATCCCAATTATACCGGTTCTCATGACGCACGTCATTACTGCCATCTCAATGGCGGGCCGGCCATCAAGATCAACGCCAATCAACGCTACGCCTCCAATATGGAAACCATTGCGGAGATTCGAGAACTCGGACGCTCGCTCGGGATTCCGCTGCAGACCTATTATCACCGCAATGATATTCCCTGCGGATCGACCATCGGCCCCATCACCGCCACCGCCACCGGTATTCCCACCATCGATATCGGCAATCCCATGCTGTCCATGCATTCCATCCGCGAATGCAGCGGGACCGCAGACCAGTGGATGATGGAAACGCTGATGAAACATTTTATGATTTCCTGACACTTTAGCTGTGCCGGACACTTCGAAATCATGACATCATTTTTATTGCCAGGATAACTAACATAAAGGATTGGAGCCGAAGTATGAAGCTCAGTTCGATTTTGAATACGCTGGAGGGTCAGCCGATCTTCAAGAACCTGACCCAGGATGAATTCAATTATATTTTCGAAATAGCTGAAATCAAGAATTACGAAAAGGACGAATATCTTTTTCACCAGAGCATGCCCCGCGAAGCCATGTATGTCGTTCTCGAAGGACGTCTGGCTATTCTCCAGGGCATCGGGGACCAGCTTACCCAGAAAGCCATCTACCAGAAGGGGTCCCTCGTATCCGAACGCATCCTCCGATCGGATCACAGCCCCCACGGCGCGTCCGGCCAGGCTCTGACCCCGCTCACCGTTCTGGAAATGACCAATTACGCCCTCACGCTGATGGAAAAATTCAACCCTCTGCTCTTTGAAAAACTCGTTTCCAATGCCATGGAAAATTACGCCCAGCAAATGAGTTTCAAGGGAATTACCAATAAAAGCGGCGACATAGACGAATACCGCATTGAACATGATCTGCTCGGAGACCGGCAGGTTCCCAACGATGTTCTGTATGGAGTGCAGACGCTGAGAGCCCTGGAAAATTTTCCCATTACCACCGAGACGATCGGCGCCTATCCCAGCCTTGTCAAGGCACTGGCTATGGTAAAAAAGGCCTGCGCCCAGTCCAACCGGGACCTGAAGCTGCTGGATGAGACTCTGGCCCGGGCCATTATCCAGGCCTGTGACGAAATCATTGACGGCGCTCATCACGAGCATTTCGTCGTGGATGTCATGCAGGGCGGTGCCGGCACCAGCACGAATATGAATGCCAATGAAGTCATTGCCAACCGCGCTCTGGAACTTCTGGATCATAAACGGGGGGATTATGACATCCTTCATCCCAACAACCATGTCAATCTCAGCCAGAGTACCAATGATGTCTATCCCACCGCTCTCCGGATTGCGCTGCGTTTTGCCCTCAAGAGACTGCAGGCGTCCATGAAACAGCTTTCCAAGCATTTTGACAAAAAATCCGAGGAATTCCGCGATGTGATCAAGATGGGCCGGACCCAGCTACAGGATGCGGTTCCCATGACTCTCGGCCAGGAATTCAGCGCCTTTGCCCTCATGATCCGGGAAGATTACGAACGGCTGAACGACACCCACCCTCTTCTGGAGGAGATCAATATGGGTGCCACGGCTATCGGCACCGGCCTCAATGCGGATCCGCGTTACAGCCGCATGGTGCGCCAGTACCTGGAGGAAATCACGGGCATGGAGATGAAGACGGCTCACAACCTTGTGGAAGCCACTCAGGACACGGGTTCCTTTGTCCAGCTCTCAGCTGCCCTGAAACGATTTGCCGTGAAGATTTCCAAAATCTGTAATGATCTGCGCCTGCTCTCCTCCGGCCCCCGTGCCGGCCTCAATGAGATCAATCTGCCGCCGGTACAGCCCGGCTCCACCATCATGCCCGGCAAGGTGAATCCGGTCATTCCCGAAGTGGTCAATCAGGTGGCCTTCGAAGTGGTGGGAAATGACATGACCATCACCATGGCCGCCGAAGCGGGCCAGCTGCAGCTGAATGTGATGGAACCGGTGATTGCCTGGTCACTGTTCAAAAGCATCAACCATCTTCGTCAGGCCTGCATCGTTCTGGGAGAACGGACGGTAAAGGGTATCACTGCCAACCCGGAAATTACAAAAGGCTATGTGGACAAGAGCATCGGCATCGTCACCGCCCTCCTGCCGGCCATCGGCTACGTGCGTGCCACCGAAGTGGCCAAGGAGGCCATGAATACCGGGAAAAGCGTCCGGGATATTCTCATCCGTAAAAAAATATTGACGGTCGAAGAAATCGATGAAATTCTCAAGCCCGAAAACATGGTGGCTCAGCACTGGGACAGTAAACGAGGCTGACTACGCCGTAGACAGGCCGTAAGTGGTGAAACATGATCAGTCCAGCAAGCCGTTTCAGTATCCCCGGGACCCGTTATCTGGGGAAAAATATTTATCATTTCCACTCCTTGCACAGCAGCAATCTGGAACTGCTTTCAGATAATAACGCCCTCTACACATCCGGTGATATTGTTCTTGCGGATGAACAGAGCGCCGGGATCGGACGTTATAAGCGCCATTGGGTCAGTCACTTCGGAGGTTTGTACTTTTCCATACTCTTTGAAGATGTGGAAAATCTGACCACATTCTATCCCTTTGTCATCCTCTGTGCTCTGGCAGTCCGGGACCGCATCGCCGATCTGTCCGCTTCCCGCCGGGAAATCTGTCTCAAATGGCCCAATGACGTGTATGCGGACGGCAGGAAAATATCCGGTATTCTGGTGCAGAGCAGAAACACGGGAGAGCTCAGCCGTGTCGTCATCGGTATCGGCATCAATCTCAACAATGAAATTCCCAGAGACAGGGAGCTGCGGAATCCAGCCGTCAATCTGGCTGAATTATCCGGTCAACCCGTGGATATTTCGTCCTTCTTCTCCGGCCTGATCCTGACTATTGACAGTTTCTATCACGATTTCATACAGGGAAAATTCCCGGATTTTCTGCCCCGGCTGAATCAGCACATTTACGGAAAAAACAGCTTTTTCAAATTTACTGCAGGCAATCGTGTGCTTCGGGTCAGAGCGCTGGAATATACGAAGCTCGGCCACCTGCTGGCCGAGGATGACAAAGGGAAAACCCTGTCCCTGTCTATCGGCGAATTGTGCTGAGCGTCACATATTCGCCTCTTTAGCACCTGAAATCATCCATCATAAATAGAAATTATTGCCGTAAAGAAATTCTTCGGCTATATTCCCCCACTTTTTGAGTTTTTAAAACATCGCAGCAAAGGATGCTATTCGATGGATTTGGATGTGGACCGGAACCCGGACAAGATCATAAAAGGTGATGGCACCGAATTCTCTGAAGGCGATTCTTCGGAAAATACGGGAACACTCATCTACGCTCCGGAAAAAGATGTGGATTTCAGAGCCCTGAAACGAGGCCTGAGCCAACTCATACCGGAGGGATGGACTGGCAGCCGGACACTCTGTGATTTCAGCCGCTGCAGCCTCCGTAGTTTGTCCTCCGAAGATATTGATATGATCATTGACGCAGCCAAAAAGAATATGAGGGGATTTTTTCAGGGACGGGTAGCCATCCTGGTTTCAGATATCATCTCACTGGGCATGGCCAGAATGTTTGAAATCCGCTATGAACTGGATTTTCCCGATGTGCAGATACAGGTATTTCCCGAACGGATCGCTGCGGAAGCCTGGCTCAATATGGGTATAAATTAAGTCTCAGGAAAATATAACGGTCTTTCGGCCGCTGATCAGAATTCGCCGTTCACAGTGATTTTTCACTGCCCGGGCCAGAACCGTCCGTTCCAGGTCCCGCCCCTTGTGCATCAGATCATTCAATGCATCCCGATGAGACACGGACAGTACATCCTGGGTAATAATGGGCCCTTCATCCAGATCATCCGTCACATAATGAGATGTGGCGCCGATGATTTTCACACCCCGCTCAAACGCCTGCCTGTAGGGATTTCCGCCCTTGAAGGCCGGCAGAAAACTGTGGTGAATATTGATGATATTTCCCGGATATTTTCTGACAAATTCAGGGGACAGGATCTGCATATAGCGGGCAAGAATGATGCTCTCCACGCCCAGATCCGCAAGAAATTCCAGTTCTGCGGTTTCCATGTCCGAACGGTTTTCCGGGGAAAGGGGAAAGACCTGAAAAGGGATACCCTTATCCTGAACCAGAGGCCTCAAATCTTCATGATTGGCGATGACACATCGGATATCCAGGGCAAATTCACCCCGGTCGTAACGCCATAATAATTCCTGAAGGCAATGGTCTGTCTTTGAAACGAATACCGCTGCCGGTATCTTCCTCGATAATGAATCGATCCGCCAGTCTGCATCCAGATCCCGGGCAATGTCCCGGAATTCGGCGTCTATCTCTCCCCTTGATGCACCTGTTTCCGTCAGAACATAGACAATCCGGACATAAAAGAGGCCGGCGGATGCGTCCACATGTTCATCCAGATCCATAATGTTCGCTCCCTGTCCGGCAAGAAATCCGGCCAGACGCGCCACGATACCGGGCTTATCCGGGCAGCTCAGTAATAATACCATTTTATTCATTTCTGCCAGTTTCCCATCCTTTTTAAATCAGGACGCAGCCTATTCATCCTTATAAGCGATCTGCGATATCCAGGATCAGCCGTTCCGAATCCGTCCAGTTCAGGCAGGGATCGGTAATGGATTTCCCGTAGATTTTAGCAGGAATGGACTGACTGCCTTCCTCGATATACGATTCAATCATCAGTCCCTTCACCAGGTTCTGAATGCGGGGATTGTAACGGCGGTTCGCCAGAATCTCCTGGGCAATCCGCGGTTGCTCACGGTGTTTTTTATCGCTGTTCGCATGATTGGTATCCACGATGACAGCCGGATTCTGCAGATCCCTTTCTTCATACAGATCCGCAAGTCTCATCAGATCTTCATAGTGATAATTGGGAATGGCCGTTCCCTGGGAATTGACAGCTCCCCGAAGAATGGTATGTGTCAGATCATTTCCCCGGGTCTTCACTTCCCAACCATTATAGACAAAGGTATGGGAAAGCTGAGCGGCCTTGACGGAGTTCAGCATGACGTTCATATCACCGCTGGTGGGATTTTTCATTCCCACCGCCACATCGAGTCCCGAAACAGTCAGGCGATGCTGCTGATTTTCCACGGAGCGGGCTCCGATGGCCACATAGCTGAGTAAATCATCCAGATAGCGAAAATTATCCGGATAGAGCATTTCGTCCGCGGCCGGGAGATGGGCTTCACGAATCGCCCGAAGATGAAGGCTGCGAATGGCTTTTATCCCCTCCGACAGATCCGGCGCCTTTCCCGGATCCGGCTGATGCGCCATTCCCTTGTATCCCTCTCCGGTTGTCCGCGGTTTATTGGTATAGATTCTCGGAACAATGACGATTACATCCGATACTTTTTCCTGAACCTTTTTCAGTCGATTTATATAATCGATCACCGCATCCTCGTTATCCGCCGAGCAGGGTCCGATAATCAGCAGAAATTTCGAACTCTTTCCCGTCAGAATATCGGCGATTTCACGATCCCGTGCCGCCTTGACGTCCTTCAGCTCCCGGCTCAGACTCAGGCCATGCTTGATCGTTCGCTCATCCGGCAATTCGGTGACTGGTTCAAATACCATAATTTCCCTTCCTTTTTTTCCACGCTAATTTACGGCGCTATTTCTACAAACAGAAACATTTGCTTGAAAATATTATGACGGAATGGCTGGACAGAGCGCAGCGGCTCTGTTATGTAAAATAAATGATCAGGAAATTCGCGTCTGCCGTTCTGTCATCCACTCATGAACATCCCGGTATACGTCATCACGGGTCAATTCATTCAGTGTCTCATGACGGCTGTCTCGATAGAAACGGACTTCCACATCCCGGGTTCCATGTTTTCGATACATCTCGGCAACCTCCCGTACATAGCTTCCGCCCGGTCCGCCCACCGGATCCATTTCACCGGAAAAGAGGAGAACCGGCAGTGAATCAGGAGTCTGGCGATAACATCCGGAACGGTTAATGGTCAGAACACCGGAAGCCAGTTCATGGCCGTATTCCGGTGTAATAAGGCGGCCGCACCAGGGATCTGCGATATAGGCATCCACCACCTTCTCGTCCCGGCTGAGAAAATCGTAATCTGTCCGCGGGTTCGGGATCTGGTCATTCAGCATTCCATATACCAGTTTATGCAGCAGGGCATTGGGTTTGTTGCGGCTGAAGAGTTTAAATAATTTGGCCAGGATAATGCCTCCGTAGGTCACAAAAGGGTTCGCGCGCCCTGTTCCGCTCAGAATCAACCCCTGATAGGATGGATTCATCCGTCCGGCCAGATTGCGGGCGAGAAAGGATCCCATACTGTGGCCCATGAGATACACCGGCAGCTCCGGATAATCTTCACGGATATGCTGCCGCTGAATTTCCAGGTCTTCAATGGCCCTCTCCCATCCCTTTTCCTTCTGTGAAAAAATATTCAGTGTTCCGGATTTTTCCGCAGTCCGGCCATGTCCCCTCAGGTCCATGATATAGACCGCAAAGCCCTTCTCGTTCATAAATCGGATAAACTCCCCGTATCTCATGGCGTGTTCGAGAGACCCGTGGATCAGCTGAAGTACTCCGACCGGATTTTCAGGACAACTTTTCCAGGCCTGTATTTCTATTCCGTCGGATGCCGTAAAACATCTGGATTCCATATGTATTTCCTGTTATTGAGTTCGTGTCCGGATCGCAC
>JBJKQR010000055.1:0-7107 GCA_046735395.1 Fidelibacterota bacterium
TACCAACTTTGGATAACGAGAATCTGTTTCTCAACCATTCCTGATATTTTTCGTGTTCATTCGTGTAATTTGTGGTATCAAATTCTTTCGTGTTCATCTGTGTCATCCGTGGTAAAACTGGTAGCGCGTGAGCGGGTTGGGGAGTAATATCCGTGGTTGAGACCCGATCATCCTATCGCCACACCAACTTTGGATAACGAGAATCTGTTTCTCAACCATTCCTGATATTTTTCGTGTTCATTCGTGTAATTTGTGGTATCAAATTCTTTCGTGTTCATTCATGGGAAATGATCCGTTTATGTTTGTGGTCGGTCTCAGATCCAGCCCCGCAGCTGAATCGCTTCGGCGACGCGGGCCACACCGACGATCATGGCTGCCCGTCGCGGATGTGTCTTATTCTCCCGGTAACTTTCCTCAAGGCTTTTATAGGCGATGGTCATTTTTTCCCGGAGCCGCTGGTTAACCAGTTCACGGGACCAGAAGTAGGAGGCCTTGTCCTGAACCATTTCAAAATAGGAAACGGTGACTCCGCCGCCGCTGGCCATGATGTCGGGAATGACATAAATTCCGCGTTTATGGAGAATCTCATCGGCTTCTGGTGTGGTGGGGCCATTGGCAAGTTCACAGATGATTTTTGCCCGGATATGTTCGGCATTTGAGCTGTTAATCGCATTTTCCAGAGCGGACGGATACAGAACATCCACTTCCAGTTCCAGCAATTCCTCATGCGATATGGTCCGGGCACCCGGAAAATTCACGATGCTGCCCTGAGTCAGCTTGTAATTGATAAGATCCTGCACATTGAAACCAACCGGGGAATAAATGGCTCCTCGGCTGTCGGAGACGGCCAGCAATCTGCCGCCGCCGAGGATTTCCTGATGGTAGAGAGCCGCCCGCTGTCCGGTAGTCCCGAAGCCCTGAACGGCAAAGCTTCCCGTCGGGTCAATATGTCTGTTTTTACAGGCCTCCGCGACCGTGTAGACCCCCCCCCGTGCCGTTGCGCCGCGCCGTCCCTCCGTGCCACCCAGCTGCAGCGGCTTATCCGTGAAGGTTCCGGGGTGATGAGCATTGGAAAGGGTTTCATATTCATCCATCATCCAGGCCATGGTCTGTGGATTGGTATACACATCGGGCGCGGGAATATCCCGGTCCATGCCCAGGATGGGAAAAACAGCCCTCACATAGGCTCTGGACACCATTTCCTGTTCCCGGAGCGACAGCCGGCGAGGATCACAGATAACCCCTCCCTTTGCGCCGCCGAGCGGCAGATCCAGCAGAGCCGTTTTCCAGGTCATCCAGCTGGCCAGCGCCCTCACCGTATCAATGGTTTCATCCGGATGAAAGCGGATTCCGCCTTTCGCAGGCCCACGGGCATAATTGTACTGGATCCGGAATCCATGAAGGATCTTTGTGCTGCCATTATCCATTTTCACCGGCATGGTGAAGCTGTACTCCCGCTGGGGCCGGATGAGAAATTCGATAAGCTCAGGGGACAGTTTCAGATATTTTGCCGCTTCAGCGACCTGGGACTGGGCTGTCATGAACGAGTTGTATGATTTCATAATTTTTCCTTTTTCTCTTCCGTGGATGTTTCCTTATGCAGGCCGGTGCTGATGCGGTACCAGCAGTTTCTGCACATCAGCTCTCCGTCCACTGCCAGCAGGACCTGTTCCCAATCGGTGAGCTTCGTCGCACAGTGAGGACAATGGTCCATCACCTTTTCACTTTTCTCCTCAGTTTTCTGAGTCATGAAATTCTCCAGGCTTTGTGATCAGACCTTTATTATGCCGTCCATCCATTTTTACCGTCAGCGAAGGTTCCAGTCGGATATGCCGGATATATTTATCATATAAAACGGACTCGGCCGCCTTCAACCAGTCCCAGTCGATAAAATTTTCCTCATTCAGCTGATTGACCGAAAAATACCCGACGCCGAAGGAGGAAATATTCTGAAAGAAATGCGACCCCTGCGACGGTTCGACGATGATATCCTTGAGGCCGGCTTCAATAATGATCCGGGCGCCTGATATCTGATCCCAGGTCACGGGAATACCCAGCCAGGGATCGGCCGAACCCCAGCGTCCCAGCCCGATCAGCAGGTAGGGTATATTCTGGCTTCGCAGTCTGTGGTTCACAGCAGCGATTTCCCGGGCAATCAGGCGGGTTTTTGACCGGTCGAAACGATTATAATCAACCATGACAATATCCCGGATATTTTCAATGATACCATTCCCCAGAACCATGGAACTTTTGCACAGAATTTTGTCGTCCGGGACCGAATTAATATTGATTTCATCCAACTCATGGTACTGGATGATGGGGCGAACCTGTAGAATGGCAAAGGTCTTCGGACTGTCGGTATCCGGTTTCAGTTTTGCGGCGAACTCGATTTCAACCGGCGTCCCCATACCCCAGGCGCCCATTTCCGTAATGAGCTGCACTATTTCAGGCAGGGGAAAGATCTTATGCTTCAGGATGGGCATGAAGGTGATCAGCCTGATTCCCGGCCGGGAGATTCCGTCATAGATGATCTGATTTTCCGGCGACCAGGTCGATCCGCAGCAATTCAGAACATTGTCCTTTTCCGCCTCCGAAATCGGATATTCCTGAATCATGTGTTCCAGATCCAATTTTCGCGTTCCCCCGGGATGTCCCATATTCAGGGCAAAGAAGCGATGCTGACTGTGATCCATGGTAGACTTGATATTGCTGTTCTGGGCTATTTTTTCAGGATATTTCGCGCAGAATTTGACGGCGGATCCCCCTTCCACGACCCATTTTCCCAGACCCAGGGCCACAGAAACGATCCCGTCATCCGATTTCAGGGGTCTGATGGGATAAAAATTAAAACTCTGGGCCACGCCCGAACATTCCGGATAAAAGCGGTCGCCGTGCTTGGAACCGATGATTTTCTGAATGATTACGGCCATTTTTTCCTCTTCCATGCGATAGGCCGTGGAACGGAGATAATTTTTTGCCTTCTGGAAAAAGGTCGAGGCAAAAACATATTTTATGCTGAGAATGAGTTCATTCAGCCGGGTTTCGAACTGTTTATGATTATTGGGAATCATCAGAGTCTCGTAGACACCGGCAAAGGGATGATACTGAGAATCCTCCAGCAGACTGGAGGACCGGATAGCCAGCGGATAGGATACGATCTCCAGAAATTTCGACAGTTCATTCACGATGTAGGGCGGCAGATCCGCATCCCGGAAGCGCTGAACGATATTCTCGTCGTCGTCACACTGAATGGCAAAATCCCGCAGTTCATTCTGATCGAGGAACAGGTCAAAGATATCCGTGGCAATCACCAGTGTGGAGGGAACGGCCACGACGATATCCGGAAAACGGGCTGAGATGTTGTAATTGTTGATCAGGCTGTTGATGAAACCAAGGCCCCGGGCCTTTCCGCCCAGCGATCCGCCGCCGAGACGGGAAAAGCTGTGTTTGTCATCAAAAAGTTCCATGTTGAAATCCGAAATAATCCCCTGCTGCCGCCGTTTCCGGAACATTCTCAGGGACGAAAGCAGATAGGAACGAAGTTCATCTCCGTCAGCAAAATCAACCACCTTCTTCGGCTTCAGCTGATGCGCAATTTCAAATTCGGTCCGGGCCTTCAGCCAGGAGGAAAAATCATTTCTCATTGCGTGATAGATGATGGATTCAGCAGGTATTTCTGCGATGGCCCGTTCAAATCCCAGCAGATCCTCCGCTTCCCCGACCACGCTTCCGTCGGGCATCTTGAAGATGAAATTTCCGAAGGAAAAATTGAGTACCATGAATTTGCGCAGCTTATCCAGAAGCCGCGGCGTATACTTCAACACGAAATCCACGGATAACTGCCGGGCCACCTGTTTCAATTCCGTATTGTTGGACTGAAGCAGAATGGGAACATCCGGTGTATGAGATTTGACCTCCTGAATGAATTTGATGCCCGCTTCAGAATCATGAATTCCCCCGCGGAAAAAATCCTGGTCCGTGATGATGCCCAGAACCGTATTCCGGTACCGCTGATAGAATTCCATGGCCTCTTCATAATTGTTCGTCAGCAGGATCTTGGGACGCGCCCGCATGCGGAGGGATTTATGCGATAAATTAATGCCTTCGGAAATCAGGCGAAGAGACTGTTTCATGAGTTCCGTATAGATATTCGGCAGGAATGACGAATAATAGATGGGATTGTCCTCGATGACGATGATGCATTCCACCCCGGCCGTGGCCGTATCATTCTCAACATTATTCTTGTCTTCGATATACTTGATAATGGAAATAATGATGCGGAAATCGCCCTGCCAGACAAACACGTTGTCAAATTCGGTCTTGGGCACATTGTAAATAAAATCGCCCAGGTCCCGGTTATTGAAGGCCAGCAGAATAACCGGGATATCCGGATAGTTTTTTTTGATCTGCTGCGCGAAGCGCTTCGGGGACATGTCTTCAATATGGAGCGTGGTGATGATGATATCATATTTATTATCCTCACGCAGGAGCTGCATGGCCTCGTTTCCGCTGTTTACCCGCGTCAGTTCGGGACTGTGGCTGAGATTGAGGCCCTGGTATTCGTTCCGGATCAGCTCGTAGAGCCGGCCGTCCTCTTCCAGGATATAGGAGTCGTAGAGGCTGGAAACCAGGAGAATATCCCGGACGCGAAAGCGCATCAGGTTCTGAAATCCCTGAAAGCGCAGTCCGTAACCATGCTCTATCTGGGTATATTTCGGCGAAAATGCAGATTTATTTACCACGGTTCAGTCATCCCTTGTGCTATGCGAACTCAGGGTCATTCTGCTTATTATTTCATGGCATTGTCATCGCATCAGGACAAGGTATCAGCTCCGCGGCCGGCCTCGTCGTTTCAATTTACTGTCTATTCCGAATGAATTCAAAGAGAAATGAAATTCAGCCGGAATCCCGGAATCTGGCTGTTTTCACAGCTCCGTTCTGTTACAGAAGAAAAATCAGGAAAATAAAATCAGACCAGGCCCTGATCCATCATGGCATCGGCAACTTTCAGAAAACCGGCGATATTGGCGCCGTTCACGTAGTTTCCGGGACTTCCGAAACGATCCGCCGCCGTCACGCAGGCCTCATGGATATTTGACATGATCAGTTTCAGACGGTTATCCACTTCCTCGCGCGTCCAGCCGTAGCGCATGGAGTTTTGAGCCATTTCCAGGCCGGATACGGCCACACCGCCGGCATTGGCCGCTTTCCCGGGGCCATAGAGAATGCCTTTATCAATGAACAGTCTCACACCCTCCGGCATGGTGGGCATATTGGCACCTTCAGATACAACATACACGCCGTTTTTCAGGAGATTCTGTGCATCCTTCTCATTGATCTCATTCTGAGTCGCGCTGGGGAAGGCACAATCCGCCTTGTGGTCCCAGAGCGGATTGTGATCCAGGGACGGATCGACCGGCGTATAGTGGACAGAATATTTTTCCGCGTATTCCTTGATCCGTTCCCGCCGGACATTTTTCAGTTCCATAACGTATTTCAGTTTTTCACAGCTGATTCCCTGAGGATCATAGACATATCCTCCCGAGTCGGACAGGGTCGTCACTTTTCCGCCCAGTTCATTGATTTTTTCCACCGTGTACTGGGCCACATTCCCGCTTCCAGAAACCAGACAGGTTTTCCCCTTGAGCGTTTCGCCCCGCGTTTTCAGCATCTCGGACGCAAAATACACGGCGCCATATCCGGTCGCTTCGGGACGGATCAGAGAGCCGCCCCAGTTCAGCCCCTTGCCGGTGAGAACGCCGGTAAATTCGTTCCGTAATTTTTTATACTGGCCGTAGAGAAAGCCGATTTCGCGGCCGCCCACACCGATATCCCCGGCCGGAACATCCGTATTCGGGCCGATATGCCGCTGAAGTTCGGCCATGAAGGCCTGACAGAAGCGCATCACCTCATTATCCGTCTTTCCCTTCGGATCAAAATCCGATCCGCCCTTTCCGCCTCCCATGGGCAATGTGGTCAGGGAATTCTTGAACACCTGTTCGAAGGCCAGAAATTTGAGGATTCCCAGATTTACGGAAGGATGAAAGCGCAGCCC
Source organism: Fidelibacterota bacterium (assembly GCA_046735395.1). Lineage (GTDB taxonomy): Bacteria > Fidelibacterota > Fidelibacteria > Fidelibacterales > DSDE01 > JBJKQR01. Next base: position 6,056 of record JBJKQR010000055.1, read on the forward strand.
TCCCTTGTAGGGCCCGATGGCACTGTTCATCTCGATGCGGAAGCCGCGGTTGACCCGGATATTCCCCTGATCATCCATCCAGGGAATCCGGAACATGATCACCCGCTCCGGCTCTACAATACGTTCCAGAATACTGCCGCTCCGATACTCCACATGCCGTTCCATGACCAGGGCCAGAGACTCCGCAACTTCATGGACCGCCTGGTGAAATTCCACTTCGCCGGGATTCTTTGAAATCACTTCAGCCATAAAATCATCCGTAAATGAACTCATTTTTCACCTTCTCCCTTTTTGATTAATGTCAGACATTAATTCAGTGTATGGGATCGGTGTCGACCCTGCAATAGGGTGATTCCCCTATTTTTTCGGGAGCAGGCAGGAGCCGGAGTTGGATTTTATATATCAATCAGACGGTTCTGTATACAGTATTTTACGATATCCGTCACATTTTTTGCCCTGAGTTTCTTCATCAGGGATGTACGGTGGTTGTCAGCCGTCTTGACGCTGATGAAGAGAAAGGATGCCGCTTCCTTCAGCGTATATCCGTCAGCAAGGAGAAGGGCGATTTCCTTCTCCCGTTTTGTGATAAAGGGGCTGGGATGGCCGCTGCCTGCCAGGCTGTCTTTTTTCCGGATCCCGAGACGACCGTCTTTCTCCACATAGCAGCACTGGCCGCTCACCACTTTTCGGTAAACAGTTATAAACGTGTCAAAAGCTTCTTCCAGGGAGATATAGGCATGAAAGCCCTCATCCATTGTCTGTCTGAGATAGGCCTCGTTGAAGCGTTTTGAAATCATGATGACTTTGCTTTCCGGAAGATACTCCAGGATTTTCCGGGCTGCGGAAAATCCATTCAGATCCATTAAACGGACAGCACTGATAATCAATTCAGGTTTTTTCTCGAGGCTTTTTCTCAGAAGTTCAAACCCCGAATTACAGGAATAAATGAGATCCACCTGAAGCTGTTGCGTCAGCATCCGGGAAAAACCCTCCAGAATCATTTTTTCCCCGATCGACAGTATGGTCCCTGGCTTCTGGCCCATTCAATCCTC
>JBJKQR010000056.1:0-17329 GCA_046735395.1 Fidelibacterota bacterium
ACGGGACGCGCTTTAAGCGGGTGGAGAGCGGGACGAGCGAACGACTTACTGATATTTACGGATTGGATAAGGATCATTTCTGGTTTTGCGGCTTGGATAGTTGGATGTGGACCACAGTATTCAAGGAGTACGAGAACGGAATGATTAAAGAATTACATCCGGTGTCAAATATGGATTATCCTCCGTATTACAGCAGTGTTTGGATGGAAAACCCGTATCGGATCTATATTGCCAGCTATTCGGGCTATTGGATTTATAATGTTTTGTTGAATGAGGTGAGTCAGCAACAAATTTCAGGGATTTGGGCATCAAATAGTATCGAAGGTCAGGCACAAAATGATATTGTTGCAGCAGGACAAGGAGGAAATATTCTCCATTATAATGGAGTGACGTGGTGTCTTTATGAAGGAATTCATGATTTAATTCAGGAAGAGGGAAGTATATTTTTTGAAAAGGCCTCAATACATAATGATCTGATTGTAGCGTGTGGTTATACTATTACATATCACACACGCGATTTAATCGTTATTGGACAAAGAAAATAAAAATATAGGACAGACAATGTTACATCATAATTAAAAACCCCTTCGGCTAAGTTTGAGATAGGATTAAGCGACTATTTTTCGGTAAAGTTGTGTTTCAGGGATCTTGTCTTCTTCAGGAATGCTGAGATAAGCTCTCCCAGCAGGGCAGTTTCTCGTTTCTTCCTTAATCTCATCCTTAGCCTTCCTTCGCGCCCTTTGCGGTCTCAGCGAGAGACTTTTTTCCGCACCAACCCGCTAACCCGCCAACCGTTATTAGAATTCCAGGATAAAACCGCCGACAGGAAACATGGCGTACTGGAGAACCGTATCAATGCTTCCGTCCGGATTGTAGATATAGTCCCAGACATTGGCCGTATTGAAGAGATTTTCGATATTGAAATAGCTCACGAGGTATGTGTTTTTATGTTTGCCGATGGCGGATTTCCACTGCAGGGCCAGATCAAAGCGGGAATAGGATGGATACCGTTCCGTGTTCCGGTGGGTCTCGTCCACGGTCCAGCGCCGCAGGCCTGCATCATAGACCGGTTTGGTATAGGGACGGCCGCCCATCATCCGGTAGCGGGCGGAAATAGTGAAAATATCGGAATTCAGCGACAGGATGCGCATGGGCAGGGACCAGTTCCCCGGATTCACGAAGCGCTTGCCGCCGACCAGGTTGAAGATATGCCGGTAATCATAATCCCATGGATACCACTGGGCGTAGCGTTCGTCCCAGGCTTCGGATTTGCTCAGTGACAGGGAAACGATACCGTACCAGGTGTCGAACATCTTTTTCTGCATGAAAAGTTCCAGTCCCCGGGACCGGGCCTTGCCGGCATTTACCCAGTAATTATCGCCGATCCGGGCCGTATCCTTCACCATCATCGTCCAGGACAGAGGCATGGGATAATCATGATACTGCTTGTCAAAGACTTCCACAGTGATGCGGATCTTCTCGGTGGGGAAATATTCCATCCCGGCTACGATCTGGTCGGTATATTTGCTCTTCAGAACCGGTGCGGTGTCCATGCGGTTTTCCAGTGACTGGAGAAAATAGGGAGTCTGGAAATGGCGTCCCGCACCGAGATTCAGAGTAAGAGCGGGTGTCAGCGACCAGGCCATGCCCAGTCGTGGAGCCCAGGTCGTTTCGCTGTTTTCGGAGTAGCGGTTCATCCGCAGGCCGGCGATAACCTTCAGGGCCGGGAGCGGATGAAAGGTAAAGGAGGCGAAACTGTGGAATTTGGTATAATAGCTGTCATCCTTCATATCATTGCCGGACCAGGACTGCAGTGTATCGATGATGGTTTCCGTGCCGGGCGTATAGAGAAACATGGTATCGGGTACGGACCAGAGTGTCGTCCGGCCGCCGGTCCGTTTGAATTCGAATCCGGCCTGAATATCCGAGGCCGGGGAAAAGGCGTGGCTGGCCAGAGCTTTCAATGCCGTCTCGCCGAGTGTGATTTTCTGATCGGCGAAGGATCTGCGCTGTTTGTCCCCGATGTATTCATCCACGTCATAGGCGTAATAGGTTTCGTTCCGGTAGGCGGTGATGCGCGAATAGGACGATTTGTTCCAGTTGGTCAGCAGGGATGTTCCCACCGCGTAGAGGTAGCCGTCGGTTTTCACATATTGGGCGCCCCGGCTCCAGGCATCATTTTCCTCTGCGGTGATCTCAATGGCATCCGCTCCATAGACGGCGTTCACACTCAGCTTGTTGGCCGGATTCAGCTGGCGCACTACCTTGCCCTGTGTATTCCAGTAGCGCGGAACCGCGGAGAGCCCCACGCTCTTTGTCATCAGGTCGAGATAGCTCTTATGGGCGGTGACGAGGTAGGATCCTCTGCCGTCCGCGATGGGCCCTTCGGCCGTGCCGCCGATGCCGGCCATGCCCATATCCGTTGTAAACTGCCGCTTGTCACGGCTCCCCTCACGAAAACGGATATCCATGACCGAAGACGTCTTGTCACCGTAGCGGGCCGGAAAGGCACCCGCGTAAAAATTGATATCACTGACAAATTCAGCATTGATGAGATTTACAGGCCCGCCGCCGGTTCCGGGTACACCGAAGTGATTGGGATTGGGGATTTCGATATCATCGATGAGAAAGAGATTTTCGCCGGGAGCGCCGCCCCGAACGATAATTTCATTCATCTGGTCGGATCCGCTGCTGACGGAGGGCAGAACCTGCACGGATCTCTGAAGATCCTGCTGAGCGCCGGGATCGGCACGCAATTCACCCAGGTCAATACTCCGTTCGGATACGACCGCTCCGCTGCTTTTCTGAAAAGCCGGCGCGGTCACGGTCACCGAATTCATTTTGAGAACGGATGGTTCCAGGAGCACATCCAGGCCCGTATGCCCGTCTGATCTCACTTCCACATTCGTCTTGGTCAGCTCGGAATAGCCCATCATGGAGAAGCGGACGACCCAGGATCCGCTCGGAAGATTGTTCAGACTGTACCAGCCTGTTTCGTCGGACATGGTTCCCATGTCGCTGCCGTCAATCATGACATTCACGGCTACCAGAGGCTGCCGTGTCTGTGCGTCGCGGATGAATCCGTTGATATTTCCGCCTACAAGGGCCGAGGCCATCATCAGACATCCGAATAGTGTTCGTTTTCCCATTTTTTACTCTATCCTCTCTCTGCTATTGCTATGATATTAGAAGGCTGTCGGCACAAAAGGTTGTCAGCGGAATGCAAATAATTTATTAGAATGATGATACGTACAAATGTCGGATACTCTGTTATTGTCAGTGCCCGTCTGACGGCAGATCCTTTTTCAGGAGACGCCGCCGCTTGTGCTGTTCCCGGTGAAAGAATTTCCACTGATTCTGAACTTTGTCATTGCTTTCCAGTTCCGGATTGGATTCGGCCCAGCGGATTCCCTGCCTGAGAAAGAAGGGCATGAGGTCATTGAAAACCATGGCATTGACGCCTTTTCCCTGAAGGTCCGGGCGAACGCCGATGAGCAGAAGATCGGCAATGTCGAAATGGCTGAAAGCGCGGCGGAGATGGATCCATCCGAAGGGGAAAATCCGCCCTTCGCATTTCTGCAGGGCACGGGTGAGGGAGGGCATGGTGATTCCGAAGGCCGCTACCTCATCCTGCTCGTCCACGATGACGGAGAGAAATTTCGCCGGGATGAAGGGAATGTTTTCCCGGATATAATAGCTGATCTGTTCCCGGCTCAGCGGAACATGAGTGTAAAGGGCATCGTAGGAGGCCTCCAGGCTGCTGAAGATTTTTTCCGCGTAGGCCAGCAGATCCTTCTTTTTCTGTCCGTAAAGGCTTCTCAGCCCCAGCGCTTTTCCTGTGCGGGCAGCCATCTTGCCGATAATGTCGATTTCCTTTTCGGGAGGGAATATTTTATACTCCACCCAGTCGATGTCCTTGATATAGCCCATGGCCTCAATATGCTTCAGATAATAGGGATGATTGTAGAGGACATTCATGGTGGACAGCTCCTCAAAGCCTTCCACCAGCAGACCCTGATGATCCATGGACGTAAATCCGAGGGGCCCGGACAGGCGGGTCATGCCCCGGGCGGCGGCCCAGTCTTCAAATGTGGTGAATAACAGCCGGCTCACATCCGGATCATCGATAAAATCGGGAAAGCCGAATCGGGCGGCAGAAATTTTCCGTTTGGCATTATAGGGATAGGAAATAATTCCGGCCAGGCGTCCTACCGTTTTCCCGTCTTTCAGGGCCAGCCAGAAGGCGGTGTCGGCGCTGCGGAAGGCCGGGTTCATGTCGGGGTCATAGGTCTTCATTTCGCTTCTGAGCAGAGGAGGGCACCAGTATGAATTCCCCCTGTACAAGTCATAATGCAGCTGAACGAAGCGTAGACGGTCCTCTTTGCTCCGGACTTCCCGTATTTCCAGTGAACTCATATCGGCTCCCTGATTAGTAATTAATAAAACCAGTGCCCGCCCTGTTACAGCGGAATTTCCACTCCGAATCCGGAGGGCGTGATCACGGCATGCAGATGATTCCGGGAGGCAGGGTGCTGAGTAACCCAGCTGCCCACGAAATAGCCGATGCCGGCGCCGAGAAAGGTATCCGACAGCCAGTGCCGGTCATGGTAAATCCTTGAGGCTGCGGTGAGGCCTGCGACGGTATAGCATGCGGCTTTCAGCGCTACGCTGTCTGTTGATTTCGCGAATACGGTTGAGACGGCAAAACTGACGGTGGTGTGGCCACTGGGCAGGGACAGGTAGCGGTTGTCCGTCAGCTGAATGGGGCGGAAAGTGAAGGCATTTTGAGCCGAATAAGGCCGCTCGCGGCTGAAGAGCACTTTTGCAGCGGCCGTAATGCCGCCGCTGAACACGAAGGCTTCCACCGCGTTCCGTCCCGCTTCCCGGAGGCGGGTGTTCTGTCCTGTCAGCCCCGCGCCGTAGACGGCCATTCCCAGAAAAAGACTATACTGGTTTCCGCTCCAGGAATCGAAACTGAAAATCCGGTCGTTCAGCGGACTCTGGCTGCGGCGGGCCAGGTCACGGACGGGTTCGTCAGCCAGAAAGAGAAGGCCGGTTCCGGCCAGATATGCGCCGGCGACAGTCCAGTCCTGCCGGTCAAAGCTTCCCGGAGACTTGACCAGAGACAGCCCGCTGCGAAAGCCATGCTGAATATCTCCGCTGATGGTGTCAATGATTTCGCTATGAAGCCGGCCCGGATTGACAGCGAGTAGGATCAGGGCCACGAGAGAAATGAATGCTTTTTTCATGATATTATGAGTTGTCTCCTTTTAGAGGGGGGTGGCGAAGATTTTTGTGTCCGGAATTGTTGTGTCTGTGTTCTATCCATTTTAATGAATTTAAAAAGAGCCGACGGGGATGTCGACGACTTTTTCATTTGTCAGATCCCATGATGCCTGGAGGCTGATTACTTCCCCGGTTTTTGTGTTTTCCATGTTTATAAAGCCCGGAATTTTTTATATTGCCCCCTATGAAAACTTACCTATATCGAATTTTAATTCTGGGCACAGTATTTCTTGTCCAGGCCCTGACTCTGACGGCTCTGCCGCTGTGGGTCAGTCCGGATGATCCGGTCTATGACTTTCTCGATAAACTGGCGACACGGGGTATGATCCGGAATTTTCAGAATGATGTGAAGCCGCTTCCTCGGCAGGAAATCGTGGACGCACTGGAACAGGCACAAAAAGCCGAAAGGGGGTTGAGCGCGGCCGACCGGAAAATTCTCGCGCGCTACCTGCAGCAGTTTCATTATGAAACGCAGCCCCGGCGTCATGAGGATCTGACGGCGTCCGGAAGCGATGTCTGGTGGGCCGGCCAGTCTGTCCCGTCTGTGAAACAGAGCCTGGAGCGGGCTTTTCACTATTCACCCGATGCGGATCCGCCGCATTTTGTCATTTACGAAAGGGATCAGGACCGGCTGTGGCTGGACTGGAGCGAGGCGCTTCGTTCTGAGAGCAAGGGATCAGCCCGGCGCTGGCTGTGGCGAGACAATTTCGAATTCAATTATGCTTTCGGGGAAAAATTCGGCCTCTATTTTGACGCGACCCGCCTGATCCAGACCTATAATCCGGATTACAGCGAATTATCCTCTGCCTACCGGGGCGGCTATGTGGCCAAGCTGGAAGAAGGAGTAAATTATTACAGCTATGACTTCAGCCACGCATACGTGAACTGGGAGTCTGGGTACGGCCAGTTCAGCCTGTCAAATTATCCCATAAAATGGGGAAACGGGCGTGAGTCCATGCAGCTGAACGGCAGCGGTCAGGCCTATCCTGCCATACAGTGGAGCAAGCGCTTCGGAAGCAGCCGATTTTCCTTCATTCACGGCTGGCTCTTGCCACAGCAGTCTGAAAAAGACACGCTCTTCAACAGCGCGAATTATGTGAAGAAATATATCGTCGGCCATCGCTGGGAAGTTGCACCCTGGTCCCGTCTCCATCTCGCCTTTTCTGAATTTATCGTATACGGAAACCGCGATGTGGAGATGACCTACATGCTGCCCATGATCTTTCTGTGGAGCGCCCAGCATAATCTGAATGACCGGGGAAATATGCTCATGTCCGTGGACGGGGAGCTGTTTCCGACTGATGGCGTGAAACTCTACGGAACGGTTTTTCTGGATGAACTGAAGCTGTCCGAGATCACCAAACCCTGGTGGGCAAACAAACAGGGCTATCAGCTCGGTGTGCATGTGGCTCCGGCCGGCCTTCCCGGTTTTCCCGATTTTCGCCTCGAAGTGACCTATGTCCATCCCTGGATCTATACGCACAAATATGATTTCAACACCTTCACCCACAACGGACAGGGCCTGGGTTTTTCCGAAGGGCCGAACAGCTTTTCCACGCTTTTCGAAAGTTCTCTCCAGCCTACCTTCCGCAGCCGATTTCTGCTGTCCTGCCGCTACCTGCTGAAAGGTGTGAATCCGCTGTCTCCGGGCGATCCGGGCTACTACCCCATCGGCGATGATCCGAATCAGAACTATAACCAGCGGAATCCGGCCTTCGATGAACATACGGACTGGATCATGGGAACCCGGCAGAATACGGTGGAAACGGGCCTGAGCTGGAATTATCTGCTGACCGATATTCTGAACCTCGACGCCGGCCTGTCCTGGCGCCGCATCGATAAAGAATCCTCATTTTATTATCATCTGCAGCTCATGATGAAATACTGATGTCCGGCTGACGGGTAAACAGACGGCTCCGCTATAAAATGGTTCTGTTCCTCCTTGAAAATGTTTGAATAATTCCCTTTTTGAATAGTTCAGAGATATTTATTCCATAATCAACCTGTTGTTCAATATGAACAAATGGGAGAAAAACCGCTGAAATCTTGTTAACTTGTAGCAGGCGGTCCGGCTTATGATGCGGTGATCATTGTCGCGGGTTGTCTGTGAAGCACAGAAGTTATGAAAGGAGAATGAATGACTGGTTTTCGAAGTTTTGTCCTGAGCCTGATCCTGCTTGCCCTGATAACCATTGTAAGCGGACATTTTCTGAATCGTTCCGGGGCTCCTTACGGGGGCGTCGGATTCAATGTACATAAATTTGCGGCGCTCATCCTGGCCGTGGTTGCCGTCATTCTGGTGAACAGAATGTGGACGGTGCTGCCTCCGGATGCGCTGGAGCTGTGGACTGCCGTGGCCGCGGTTCTCTTTTTCATCGGCGCCGTCATTACCGGAGGCCTGCTCAGTGTTGAAAAAGATTTCCCGGAATGGGTGAATCTGCTGCACAGGGTTCTGCCGATGCTGACCATAATTTTCACCGGGCTGAATGTGTATCTTCTCTTCCATCATCGCTGAGTGCGACGGGGCCCGGTGCTTGTGACGATAATAAATGCGGGAGGTGTACCATGCGTCATCTTATCCATTTTACACGAAGCGGGTTTGTCGTCTCTGCCGTGGGCCTCATCATCGGGGCGGATTTTCTCATGAACTGGGTGGAATGCAGTGAAGATCTGGCCAGCGCCGGGATCGGTGCGCTCATTGCCGCCGGATCCGGAACCTGGCTGGTTCTCATGTACCTGCACCGAACCTGATCAGAAGGCTATGAATAAAGGCCGCTGGCGGGGGAAGTGTGCAGATCTGCTCTTCACAATAATAGCCTGGGAGGTATAATTATGTCGAATGGATCAGCGGGAGGATTGGAAATACTGGGAAAAACCGCAACCTGGACGGCTGCAGTACGTTCTCTGGAAAGCGCACGGACTGATGCCCTGTTTCAGGATCCCTATGCCCGGAAACTGGCGGGTGAGACGGGACTGACATGGCTGAACCAGCGCTCTCCCCTGACTGTTCTCCCCATTGTGATCAGGACGAAATTCTTTGATGACTGGCTGATGAGCTGCACAGGGAATGAATCCGTCCGTCAGGTTGTCTTTCCCGGTGCCGGACTGGATACGCGGGCGTTTCGCCTTGACTGGCCGGCGGGCACAGTCGTCTTCGAACTTGATCAGCCCGAAGTACTGGCTTATAAGAATAATATCATCTCCGGACAGAATGGGAAAAATTGCCGCCGGGTCGTTGTGGCTGCCGATCTGCGGGATTCATGGCGTGAAGCGCTTGTCAATGCGGGATTTGAACCGTCCCGTCCGTCCCTGTGGCTGCTGGAGGGTTTTCTGTTCTACCTTGATCCGGCGAGCATCACTGCTATTCTTGATTCGGTGTCGGAACTGGCCTGCCCGGGAAGCGGTCTGGGCTTTGACATTATTAACAGTGAAATGCTCCGGTCACCCCTGACCCGGGACTGGGTGGAAATGCAGGCTAAATCCGGAGCTCCCTGGCTTGGGACAATGGATGATCCGGTTAATTTTGTCGGTACCCGCGGGTGGGCGGCGGAACTTTCACAGGCGGGAGCTGAAAATGCCGAATATGGCCGCTGGCCCTATCCCGTGATTCCGGTTGAGATGCCTTCAATGCCCCATAACTGGTATGTGACGGCTGCGAAGATTCGTTAAGGCAAAATAGTCTTTGTTCAATTGAATTATAAACCCGAAATCGGGGAAAAAATATATCAGTAGGGAGAATCGGCTGCGTAGGCCAGCTCCGGTTCGCCGTAATCCTCCGGATTTTCCATATGAATCCGTATGGGTTCATCCAGAATCCGCTTCAGCATATCCGGGCCGATCCGTTTCCGGAAATGACTGAGTTCACTGGGAACGCAGGGTGCTTTCCACTGGAAGACATCCATCCCGCTGAAATACTGCCAGTAGGGATTCTGCCGCCAGTGTTCCATCAGCTCTTCATCGCTTTTGCCGGAGAATTTCTTGAGCCAGAGCAGGCTGATCATCAGCCGGACGGGTTTGGCCGGGCGCCCCGAATCGGTATAGAAACGGGAAAGTTCCCGTTCGTACCAGGCCCAGTCGCAGGATTCGCTAAATTGCAGCAATTCATCACGGGGGTCGAGGAGGGCTTCGAGCGTGGTCTCAAAGACATGCATCTGCCGCTGTGATTCCAGATTGCCTCTCATACCGGTCTCCCTGTCCTCTACTTAGGATTTAAGAGAATTTTATCGAAAATGAAAGGATAAAAGTCCGCTGTCTCTGTCAGACCGCTGAATGTGTGTTACGATTCCGGATCGGCCAAATCAGGAGAAAGCAGTTTTTGAAAGGCCGCTTCATCCAGAATGGGCACATTCAGGCTGCGGGCCGTATCCAGCTTGGATCCGGCATTTTCTCCTGCCAGCACATAATCGGTCTTCCGGCTGACCGAGGAGGCGGATTTTCCGCCCTGCTGACGAATGAGTTCCTGAATTTCCTTCCGGCTGTATCGGGTGAGTGTGCCGGTTACGACGATATTCTTTCCGGCCAGCGGCTGAAAGGCATCGGACAGGGATGATTTCTCCGCCAGCGGCTGCAGGCCGTTTTCCTGAAGGCGACGGATCAGGTCCACACTGTCAGGGTCGTCGAAAAAATCCCGGATGGAGCGGGCGACGATATCGCCCACACCCTCAATATCAATCAACTCCTCGACGGAAGCAGCCATGAGGCGGTCAAGGCGTGAAAACTGTTTCGCGAGGATTCGGGCCAGATGTTCACCGGTGTTGGGTATGCCCAGGCCGAAAATCAGCCGGGCCAGAGGAACCTTCCGGGCTTTTTCAATGGAATTAAGAAGCCGTTCGGCGGATTTTTCTCCGAACCGGTCCAGGGAGTGAAGCTGTTCGGCGCGCAGGGTGAAGAGATCCGCAACATCCCGTATCAGGCCTTCATTCACCAGCTGTTCCAGTATTTTGGGCCCAAGTCCGTCAATATCCAGGGCATTCTTGGAGGCGAAATGTTCGAGCGCGGCCAGGTTCTTTGCCGGGCAGGCGGGATTCTGACAGCGGACCGCCGCTTCATCATCCTGCTGACGGGCTTCTCCGCCGCAGACGGGACAGCGGTCCGGGAATACGAAGGGTTGGGATTGGAGAGAACGCTGCTCGGGAAAACTCCTGATGACCTGGGGGATAACGTCTCCGGCTCGCTGAACCAGCACCCGGTCCCCAATGCGAATATCCTTTTCCAGGATTTCCTGGCGATTGTGCAGACTGGCGCGGCTGACGATGACGCCGCCGATGGAAACCGGTTCGAGGACGGCGACCGGAGTAATTGCGCCGGTCCGTCCCACCGACAGTTCAATATCCAGAAGCGTGCTCATTTCCTGCCGGGCCTTGAATTTTCCGGCGATGGCCCAGCGGGGATTCCGGGAGCGCATTCCCATTTCTTCCTGCAGGGCCACGTCATTCACCTTGAATACGACACCGTCAATGTCGTAGGGAAGGGAATCCCGCTTCGTCTCCATGTCCCGGTAATATCCGAGCAGTCCGTCCCGGGACGAGAGAAGTTTGTTGTAGGGATTGATGCGGAAGCCCCAGCTCTGCAGCCGGTTCAGAAATTCCTCCTGGCTGGAAAAATGCCAGTCCGAAGTGTCACCGGGAGCATAAATGAAAATTTCGAGAGGGCGTTTTGCCGTGATGCGGCTGTCGAGCTGACGCAGGCTGCCGGCTGCGGCGTTCCGGGGATTGGCAAAGAGGGGCTCGCCGTCTTTCTGCCGCTGTTCATTCAGTTTGCGGAAATTGTCATGGCTGAGAATGACTTCGCCCCGCACCTCCAGATAGGAGGGATAACCCGATCCATGGAGCTTCAGGGGAATCTGGTGAAGGGTGCGGAGGTTGGCGCTGATATCTTCACCGGTAAACCCGTCTCCCCGGGTGGAGCCGGCTAAAAAGATGCCGTTTTCGTAAATAAGTTCGACCCCCAGGCCGTCCAGCTTCGGCTCGCCCATGAATGTGGGCGTGCCGGCTGCCGCTTTGCTGACCTGCTCGTAAAAATCTTCCAGTTCCCCTTCATTCATGGCGTTGCTCAGACTGAGCATGGGGACGCGGTGGGGCAGGGGCGCAAAGCGGTTGGACGGCGGAGCGCCCACACGGCCTGTGGGGGACTCGGGCAGAGACCAGCCTTCGGCTGATTCCAGTGCTTCCAGCTCCCTCAGCAGCAGATCATAATCGTGATCGGATATCTGCGGATCGTCGAGAACATAATAATTATACGACTGTTCATTGAGGATGCGCGTGAGTTCCGCGATTCGATTTCTGGCCGTTGTATCCATGCGCATTTCCTCCCTGTGACCGGTTCAGACCTGGATAGAAAATTTATTATTGATATCCCGTAAATAAAATGAGATATTTCACTCAATAGGACGAAAAGAACAGTAAATCCGAGGAAGGTATGAGCCAAAAATCGATTATTGAAGTGTGCGGAACCATATCCAAAGTTGAGGACCTGGGCAACGTACAGGTTCAGGCCCTGCCGAATACACTCGTACTGGAATCTCTCCAGCCCTTTTACGGCTATTATGGAGAATATCCGGTGGACGACAAGCCGCGTTTCATGTTTCTGGTGACAGACGAACATTATACGACGGATACGGTATCGCGGGCGGTCGAAAATATCCACCAGTATTACAGCGGCAGCTTTGATGCCGTCACCGGTTATGTGGAAATCTATAATGACAAGATGCCTGTTATCCGGATTCGCGATCTGGAAGAGGCCGGAAGCCTGGAGGAGATTCAGAGCGGTTTTATCAACGAGGGGATAAAATTCAGAAAAAAAAGAATCAGCGTCGAACGTCAGGCCGCCATTATCCAGCTTAAAAAAGTTTTTCTGCTGGAGGAGGTTGAAAAGGACCTGTACCTCGATCTGGATGAAGAGGAAATGGGATACTTCAGAATTCCCGGACGGATCAGCTGGAAAGTATTTGAAAAACATACCATCAGCATCAAATACAACTGGAACGAGAATAATTTTGACGGTGCCCTCGGAACACTTTTTCGCCACAGCGGCCTTCAGGATATGATTCGTATCTACAAGAAGGGGATTGATACGGATTATCTCCGTGAACTCCGGGACCGCTATATGAGCCGACTCGCTCTGTAACCCGTTTATATTACATAAATTATTGAACACAGCCGGCAGAATTTGCGGCTGTTTTTTTTTTATCAGCCGAGAACCATTCGGACCTTCCGGACCAGATCGGTGGAATTGAAGGGTTTGGGGATGAAATTTTCCAGCTTGCTCAGCTCCTCAAGGGGGATGATGCTGTCGTCGGAATAGCCGGACATATAAAGAATCTTAGTCCGCGGTTCGGTCGCCATAATATTTTCAGCGAGCAGGTAGCCGTTCATTTCGGGCATGATGACATCTGTTAGAATGAGGTCGTAGGTCCCTTCTTTTTTCCGGATCATGTCCAGCGCTTCCCGCCCATTTGAGGCATGGCTGCAGCTGTAACCGAAGCGGCTCAGGGATTTTTCGATGAAATCGCGGACAAAACTGTCGTCCTCCACGACGAGAATATGTTCACTTCCCATCAGGTCCAGGGTCCGGTTCAGATCGTCCTGAACATCGGATTCGGAGCCCTGGGTGGCCGGAAGCAGGATGGTGAAGCAGCTGCCTTCACCCGGCGCTGACTGGAGATGGATATAGCCGTGACTCTGGCGGATGATGCCGAAAACAGTACTGAGCCCCAGTCCGGTTCCCTTGCCTTTCGGCTTGGTCGTGTAGAAGGGTTCGAACACTTTATCCAGTTTGCCGGCCTCGATTCCTATACCTGAATCTTTGACTTTTATCTGAATATAGTCTCCGGCCGGAGCTTCGTGAAAGCGGCTGTCCGGTGAATTCAGGGCCAGTCTGTCCGTACTGATGAGGATTTCTCCGCCCTCGGGCATGGCATCCCGCGCATTGACCACCAGGTTCAGAAGCACCTGTTCCAGCTGTCCCGGGTCGGCCTTGATGAGGGGCAGGTTTTCCTTGAAATCCGTTCGGAGTACAATATGCGCGCCGATGAGACGTTTCAGCATTTTGATCATATTACTGATGGTTTCGTTGATATTGAGAATTTTCAGCTGCAGAACCTGTTTGCGGCTGAAGGCGAGAAGCTGGCGGGTGAGGGCCTGGGCCCGGGTGCCGGCGTCCTCGATTTCCGTCAGCGTATCATACTGCGGGTCCTGAGCCTCCATCTCCATTTTCATCAGCTGGGCGTTTCCGGTCATGACCGTGAGAATATTGTTGAAATCATGGGCCACGCCGCCGGCCAGCAGCCCGATGGCTTCCATTTTCTGTGACTGCATCAGCGTGGTCTGCAGCTCCCGGTTTTTTTCTTCCGTTTCAATGAGCGGCGTAATATCCAGCATGCTTTCCAGAAAATACTTTTCGTCATTGAAGATAAGGGGTGAGACGCGTTTGAGTACATGGACGCGCTCCGTTTCATTCCGTTTCAGAATGCAGGGATGGCTGTCAAAATATGTGTCCTCGTCCAGCAGGGGGCAGCTTCCGTCCGGGGCGCAGCAGTACTGTATGCAGGATTTGCCCGTCAGCTGATCCTTCGGCAGGCCGATGATGTCCGCGGCGCTCTGGTTCACATCCTCAATGGTCATGGTTTTCTGATTGATAAGCAGAATTCCGGCCTGCACCGTATCGACCATCTTTTTATAGCGGTAGCGGTTTTCCCGCAGATCTTCCTCGCTTTTGCGGCGGGTGATGATTTCCGTGCTGAGCTGCTTATTCAGTGCGCCCTGTTCCTTCTGCTTTTCCAGCAGATCGTTCATCTGAAGCTGGATGGCGTCCATCATTCCGTCAATGGCCTTCGACAGGTCGCCCACTTCGTCAGACCGGGAAATTTTCAGCCGGTTCCGGTAATTTCCGAGTTTAACGAAATCAAAGATGCTGACCATCTGCCGGAGATAGCCGATAATATGCCGCATGTAGGAATAGGCGATGGTGGCGGACACCAGAATGGACAGGAGCAGCAGCAGAATAATATCACGAATGTACTTTGTAATGTCCCGCCGGACAGGATTGATAATATTTTCAATGTCCTGCTTCAGGACGGCCTCGTCACTCTGGCCGGCTCCGGTTTTCACATAGCTGCGAATCCGGTTCTCCAGAAAATTCACCTGGGATTTTACTTCGCTTTCCTGGAAATGCAGGATAATCCACCCCGTGGCAGAGATGATGAGCAGGTTGCTGAGAAGAATGAGCAGGAGCGTTTTAATTTCTAATTTCATAAATCCTGTCCTGATTAGGCGATGGGGGCCATCGGTTATTCATCTGCGGCTGCAGAGACAGTGAAGAGGTCTGCGTCCTTCCACGGCCGTAAATTTACAAATAAAAATTCCGCAGCCTAACCGCTTTTTTTATTAAAACTCCCCGTCATTTTCCAGGGTGAATTTGAAAAGGGCTGACTTTCTGTTTGAAAATGTCCCGGGAGATACTAATTTCCCGCAATGAAAAATATGGATCGCGCTCTGATTCCGGGCCTGTTGGCGGTGCTGTTCTGGAGTACGGTTGCCACGGCCTTCAAATTGTCTCTGAAGGGATTAACGCCTTTTCAGCTGCTGGAGATATCCGTGCTGAGCAGCCTGCTCGTGCTGGGACTTCTGCTGCTGATCCGCGGAAAGCTGCAGGATCTGCGAGCGGTGACGCGAAAGGACTGGCTGCATTTCATTCCCCTGGCGCTGCTCAATCCGGTCCTCTATTATCAGATATTATTTGTTGCCTATGACCGCCTGCCGGCCCAGACCGCTCAGGTGCTGAATTTCACCTGGCCTCTGATGATTGTTCTGTTCAGCTGGATAGCCGGCCTGGAGAGATTCAGTCTGAAAAAAGCCGCCGCGCTGCTGCTGAGTTTTGCCGGTACGGCTGTGGTGGTGGGCCTGTTTTCCCGGTCGGCCTTACCGGATATCGATTCAACGGGCGCTCTGCTGGCCTTTTCCTCATCCTTTGTCTGGGCCGCATTCTGGCTGTTCAGCAAAAAAAACCGCCACGACCCGGTGCTGTCGCTCTTCTGTATCTTTGTTCCGGCGGCTCTCATGCTGGCCGTGGAATCCATTTTTCGAAGCGATGCTGCGCTGTGGACCCTGTCCTTCGAATCGATGATGCCTGCGGTCTATGTGGGCATATTTGAAATGAGCCTGACTTTCAGCCTCTGGCTGACGGCCCTGACCCATACACGAAATACGGCCCTGCTCAGCAATCTGATCTATCTGTCACCCTTCCTGTCACTTCTGGTGATTCACCGGGTGCTCGGTGAGACGATTCGCATCGAGACTCTGCTGGGTCTGCTGCTTATCGTGGTTGGAATTATTCTGCAATGGCATATGAGCCGGGATGCGGAAGGTTAATATGAAGGTAACGCCAACGAACAAAGGGAAATTATGAAACAGTATACCTGCAGCAAATATCATGGATTGGGGAATGATTATCTTGTAATGGATCCGGCGGAAAATTCCGATCTGCCGGACACGGAGGATATCCGGCGGATCTGTGACCGGCATTACGGCTTCGGCAGTGACGGCCTGCTCATCGGGCCTCTGGAAAAGGCCGGGAACACGTTTTCCCTGCGGCTCTATAATCCTGATGGCAGCGAATTTGAAAAAAGCGGGAATGGACTGAGGATATTTGCCCGTTATATCCATGACCGGGGCTACGCCTCATCCGGGTCCTTTTTCCTGAAGACGGAACAGGAAACGATGGCCGCGGAAATTCTTGATGATAAAAATGTCCGGCTGGAAATCGGCAAGGCAGATTTCAGGAGCAGTGCCCTGCCGGTGTCGGGCCCCGAACGGATTATTCTGGGTGAGGAAGTGCTGGTGGAGGACCGGCTCATGAAAATCAACTGTGTATCCGTGGGAAATCCGCATTGTGTCATTTTTCGGGATGCACTGGATCCGGATGAAGTGATGGAATATGGCCCGGGAGTGGAAAATCATCACATCTTCCCCCGGCGCACCAATGTGCAGTTTGCGAAAGTGATTGACCGGAACCATATCGAAATACTGATCTGGGAACGGGGGGCCGGCTATACTCTGGCATCGGGAACCAGCAGTTGTGCGGCGGTTTCCGTCTGTCGCCGGCTCGGATTATGCAGCGGTGACGTGCGAGTCAGTATGCCGGGCGGCGAACTCAGCGTCCGGGTCGATGACGCGGAACGGATATATCTCACGGGGCCGGTGGAAAAGGTGTTCAGCGGAACCATGACGCTGACGGGACATTGAGACCCGGCTGCCTGAAAGGAGTCTGACGATGACGGGACATATTGCGGGAATGGGAAAATCAAGTTTTTCACTGATGGATGGTGAACGACTCTTTGCGGCGATGGGCCTGAAGCCTGGAGATCATATTCTCGATATGGGCTGCGGAAACGGATCCTATCTGAAATTCTTTTATACTCAGCTGCAGGGACAGGGCCGTTTTTCGGGCATCGATCTGTGGAAGGAAGGTCTGGAGGAACTGCAGGATTTTGCCGACAGCCACGATCCGGATGCCTTTTCCCTGTTTCACCGGGACTTCGGAGAAGCCCTGCCCTATGGAGATGGTGAACTTGATTATGTATTTTTATCAACGGTGTTTCATGACATTCATGAGGATGGCAGTACGGAAGCGGTTCTGGCCGAAATCCGGCGGGTTCTCAAAGCATCGGGAATTCTGGGGATTCATGAATTCAGGAAGCTGGACGGGCCTCCCGGGCCGCCCCGTTCCATCCGTCTGAGTCCGGATGACGTGGATCATCTGCTGGTCCCGGCCGGTTTTAGGCGGACAGGCTGTGCGGAGACGGGCCCTTATCATTATTTTTGTAAATATGAAAAAGCCTGAGGCTTTACTTCGATAATTTTTCCCTGAGCGCAGGCAGGGCTGCTTCCATGCTGCGGTAGCCTTTGGCGATGCTGTTTTCCGCCTGATGAAAATCGAACATTCTGAGCTGCTTCACATCCGGCCGGATGAGGATGTCGGGCGGGTACAGCTTCATGTTCATCTCCGTAATCCGGTTTTCCATCATATCAATGCTGCTGCCCAGCAC
>JBJKQR010000057.1:0-13415 GCA_046735395.1 Fidelibacterota bacterium
CTGAAACAATCTGAACGAAAATATAATTCCTCCGGAGCCTTGTTTCTTCCCTTTTAACGCATTGACCAGCCAACCAGCAAACCAGACAATCCACGGATGACACGAATTCACACGGATTAAAGATACATCCACGAATTCCACGAATGTACACGAAAAGGAAAATTTAGAATGATCCTATTTTATTATAATACATCAGCGCACACGCTAACCCGCCAACCAGCAAACCAGACAATCCGCGGGTGACACGAATTCACACGGATTGAAGATACATCCACGGATTCCACGAAAGTACACGAAAAAGAAAATTTAAAATGATCTTATTTTATTATAGTACATCAGCTTACACGCTAACACGCCAACCAGATTTTGAATACAATAAAAAAAGGAGCAGTTGAAACTGCTCCTTTTCTGTATAGCGAGCTTGGATTATTTATTCTTCATCAGAAGATTCTTCTTCTTCGCCGGCTTCGTCACTCTCATCGCCTGATTCCGGGGCTTCCTGGCTCCCGATCTTGTCGAGAATTTCCTGAGGAATTTCCAGTTTCTGCGTGGGAGCTTCCTGGTTGGCCATCACTTTGGCGATTTCCTTCTCTTCATCGTTCAGGGTCAGGTCATCCTTGGACAGAACCAGTTTGCGGTCATCCTTGTCCAGATCAATGATGCGAAGTTCCAGGGCATCGCCGATCTTCACATTACGTGTGTATTTCTTACGGTCACGCTTGGGAATGTCGGACAGGGGAACGATAGCTTCCAGATCCTCATTGATCTGAAGGATGATTCCCTTTTCGAGTACCTTGAGAACTTCACCCTTTGCCATGGCACCGACTTTGAATTCGTCTTCCACCAGGTTCCAGGGATCAGATTCCAGCTGTTTCAGGCCGAGAGAGATCTTGCGGGTTTCACGATTGACATCGAGAACCATGACATCGAGCTGCTGATTGACCTGCAGAAGTTCCTTGGGATGGCGGATCTTCTTAGACCAGCTCATATCGGAAATATGAATAAGTCCGTCAATGCCGTTCTCCAGTTCGACGAAAGCGCCGTACTGCTTGAGATTGCGAACGGTTCCTTTCACAACGCTCTGAGGCTGAAGTTTCTCCTCAATGAGATCCCAGGGATCGGGCATGAGCTGCTTGATACCGAGGGAGATCTTCCGTTCGTTGATGTCTACGGACAGAACCTTGGCTTCAACGATATCATTGACGGAATAGGCTTCCGACGGATGCTTGATATTGGCGGTCCAGCTCAGTTCGGAAATGTGAATGAGGCCTTCCACACCCTTTTCCAGCTCGATGAAGAGACCGTAATTGGTAATGGAAACGATCTTGCCCTTCACAACGGAGTTCACGGGGTAGCGAACTTCGATATCATCCCAGGGATTGGCTGTGAGCTGTTTCATGCCGAGCGAAACACGCTGTTTTTCCGTATCGTAATCAATAACCTTGACTTCGATGACTTCGTCGATTTTTACCATTTCGCTGGGATGGTTGATTTTACCCCAGCTCATATCGGTGATATGCAGGAGTCCGTCCACACCGCCGAGGTCAACGAAGACGCCGAAATCGGTGATATTCTTGACGCGTCCCTTGAGAACCTGATCGACCTGAATCTGGGAAAGCAGCTCTTCGCGTTTTTCCTTGAGGGTCTCTTCGAGAATTTCCTTATGGCTGACAACGATATTTTTTCGTGATTCATTCAGTTTGACGATTTTGAATTCCATGGTCTTGCCCACGTAGGAATCGAAATCGGTAATGGGCCGGACATCAATCTGTGAACCGGGCAGGAAGCCTTCCACACCCAGAATATCAACGACCATTCCACCCTTGATGCGTTTGAGGATGTTGCCTTCAATAATGCGTTTTTCATCATAGACTTCCCGGATGTTCTTCCAGGCCTTGAGAAAATCAGCTTTTTTCTTGGAAAGAATCAGCTGGCCATGTTCGTCCTCGATCCGGTCAACATAGACTTCGATCTTGGCACCGACTTCCGGCAGCTTGCGGCCGAATTCATCAATGGGAATGATACCTTCGGATTTGAATCCGATGTCGACGACCACGTCCTTTTCGGCCACACGGATAATGTGTCCGACAACGCAGTCTTCCTGATCAAATTTGTTCAGGGTCTTTTCATACATCTGGGTGAGGGCGTCCAGATCCACATCTCCCAGATCTTCCTTGTCCAGCGCGGCCTTGTCCATGACACGAATGCCGGCGAGAACTTCGTCTGCGGAATTTTTATAAGCCTCTGCCACAGATTTCAGAGGGCTGCGGGTTTCTTTGACTTCTTCAGTCATCGAGTCTCCTTTATGGTGTTCATCCGAAGGGTTTGTCCCGTCGGATCTTTTTTCAATGATATTGAGAACAAAAGCGACCTGTTCGTCGATGCTCACGCGGCTGGTATCCAGGACGACGGCATCATCCGCTTTCCGAAGCGGAGAAACCTTTCGGGACATGTCCTGCCTGTCCCGATCCTGTATGGATGCAATAATTTCATCCAGGGTAATGTCGGGGTTGACAGCCTGAAATTCCTTCATGCGCCGTTCAGCGCGAATCTCGATATCCGCATCAACGTAAAATTTAAAATCAGCCTGGGGAAATACGACCGTTCCGATGTCCCGGCCGTCGATGACCAGTGACTGGGCCTCGCCGATCGTTCTCTGCATTCTGACCATGATTTCCCGCACTTCCGGGATGGCGGCCACCGTGGAGACAACGCTTGTCACTTCCACGCTGCGAATGGCTTCGGATACATCCTCTCCGTCCAGCCGGATGCGGAAGTTTTCCCCCGACCCGGAAATATCAATGGAGAACTTTTCCGCGGCTGCAATGACAGCCTTGCTGTCAGACGGTGAAATTGTCTGTTTCAGAACTCCCAGAGCAATGGCCCGGTACATGGCACCCGTATCCACATAAGCAAAATTGAGCCGTTCGGCAACCCTGCGGGCAGTTGTACTTTTCCCGGAGCCGGCAGGCCCATCCATTGCAATAATCATTCAGTCTCTCCCATAGCCGGCAAAGTTACTGACATTAACCCGAACATACAATTATTAATTTTACATTTAGGGGCGCAAAACCGGGGGTGACCCGGGCATCAGGCCAGAATCGGTAAAATTGCTTTTTTTATCGGGCAAGGTGTTGAATAAATCATGATCCGGACTGCTGTTTAGGTGTTGAGAATATCAACGAGAACCGGCGTTTTGAAATTAAAAAAATAGTCAGCATTTATCATCGGGAAATGGGATGAAACCCATTCGGATGTGATCTATAGCACATTATTGGCACTAAAGACAAGCCCTGTTTTACAGATCGGCCCGAGTTGTTGTTAACTATCGTAAAATGTTTTTATTGACGATTGTTAATAATAGGGGATTTAATTAAAATTGCGCCGTTCGTTCGGACAGAAGACTATGCAACCCCTGCGTTGCGAAAAAGTGATGGGTTGCAGCAAAAGCTGAAGAGGAAACGAAAGGAGATTCCTGTGAGCAAGAGTAGTACGCGTAGGATAATGGCCCTGATAATGCTGATGATAGCAACAGCGTTGTTCGCGGCGAAACCTACGATCGAGAATGTTTATTTTCGGGATGGTTTTGACAAATTTCCCACAGTGGGAAAAGGAACTATCACCCTTGAGAGCGGAAAGAAAATCAAAGGTGAATTCCGTCAGGGAATGGTGGTGAAAATGGGCAAGTATCAGTTCTATGATGCCCAGGGAAAAGTTCACCAGATCGAACCCAAGGATGTGAAGGCTGTCGTATTTCATCCTGATGAAAAATGGCAGAAAGCGGTCAATGGCCCTGATATTCAGATCAATATCAATCTGCCGGGATTTGTGCCGAAACTGGAACCGAAAAGCCTCCCCTACAATATCAGCCAGTTCAAGGATTTTGATCAGGCCAAAAACTGGGAAACGGTATATCTGGAACGGGTGAACGGTCAGCTCATGGTTGAGGTGAACCACGGCTTTGACAGCAAGGTTAAGGTCTTTGTGCCTCTGGGACGTCATACTGCAGACTATGGTTATGTACCGAAGATGTCCGAAATGGTTCATTACCTGATCTTCGGCGGGGGTGAAGCCGGAAAAGAATACAAGAAAATGTACGTGAAAAAAGGTGATCAGGTGGTTGTTGTGAAGCATCTGTCCGTCTGGGGCCGGCTGGTCATGGGTCATTTTACGAAGAAGGAATTTGTCACGCTTTTTGGTGATGACAAGGAATTCATGGACATTTACACCAAATGGTGGAAACGTAAACCCAAGTATTTACCTGAATATGTCTGGGTTTATAATCAGAAATAGGATCTGTATGCCGGTTCATGTGGGGTAGGAAGAGGCAGCAGAAACTGTTTATCACATTTTTTGCTGCTTCTTTATCCCGATCTGCAGACGAAGCTAACGAAACAGAGAGCGCCGAATGATGCGCTCAGGAGAAGAAGATGAAAAAGATGAAATGGATGATTGGACTGACGGCTATAGCTGCATTGCTTGCTCTGACGGGCTGTTCTGATCCGGGTAGCAGCAGTTCTTCTGCGTCATTCAGTGACGTAGCTGGAGTATATATGACTCAGGATAACGGCTTTACAGGCTATAAGGTGCTGTTTGACAACGGGTCCGGGGCAGATATTTCTTCCAGTCTCTATAAGACGAAAGCCTTTTCCTATGAAATCAAGGGAAATACGCTGACTGCCACCTCAATCTCGGATACAATCGAATATACGTTGAAAAAAAACGGCAGTGCCTATACTCTGGTTTGGACCCAGGTCGATCCCTGGGGTGAACTGCCTCCCACGGTCTACAACTATGAGCTGTTCCCGTCATGGACTCTGGATACATTCAGATTTGTTACAGACAGTTCGGCGGTGAATCATTGGGTTGATACTAATTACGGCGGCCACGGCAGCACATACGAACTGGATCTGAAGGTGGATCACACCGGGACCTTTGGTCCTTCAGCTTCTCCCGCGGACATCACCTGGGAATATATGCCCGGAAATCAGGGAGTTTATATTTATACTGCCGGTACGGCCACTCCCACCACTTCGCTGTATGCTAGAAAGTCCGGGGCCGGTGATATTGAACTGGGCCGTATCGCCTACAGCCATTTCAGGCTGGATGCGAATAAAACTTTTCCGGGAACCTATCTCTCCATCGCATCCGATCCTTCATCCGCCTCTTCCTATCTGACTCTCTTTGATGATGGCTATGGTGAAACGGGAGATTATGACGCTGCAACCCTGTCTATCTCTTCTCATACATTCCGTCCCCTGGTGAAATGGGAGTATGTTAACGGCCAGCTGATGATTACGACCTACATGAATTATCCCTTTTCCCAGTCTACCAACGGTAATTTTGTCAGTTTCTATGATATCTCCCGAATTGATGACGGAAACTGGTCCTATGTGCTGACAGATTCGGACTATCCGGATGATTCCTATACAGCCGGCAGTATTACAGTCGTTGACCGGGTTGAGCTGACAAGCTCCGATATCCTCGGCACCTGGACTGCCAGCATGGGCGATAACCTGACCATCAACAGTAACGGAACTGCTACTCAGGGATCCGACAACCTGACCTGGGAGATGGCTCCGTCATCCTATGCGGTTGAGATGATCCTGACCAGCGACGCCAGTGTCTATTATCCCCTGTTCGGGAAAATGGTGAATGGGTCTCTGGCTCTCTATGATGCCCAGAATAATATCACGTATACGAAATAGTCATTGATGCAATAGGCAGAACAAAGGTTCAGACGCCCTGCAACTCCTTCTCACAGGGATTTGCGGGGCGTTCTGTTATCGGGACGGAACAGGTTGTATTGATCGCTTTATTGGATAAATTCGTATTATATAACAGCCAGAAACGTGTTATTTGTAAAATCCGGGAACTTGTCCGTGTTTCCTAAGTTGATATATCGTGTTTTTGCTATATTTAAAAATGCCTGCTCCGGAACAAGGAGTGCAAGGGGGATGAAACCCGGTGGAACAGGGGTGTGAATTCAAATGAGCAATGAAGATCTGGAGAAATTATTTCGACGTTTTGATTCGCTAATCAGGGAGAATAAGCTTTATCACAGTCATGATATCGGTCTGGAAAAGCTGGCGAGGGATCTGGATACCAACCGATCCTATCTGTCTCTGGCCGTGAATCGTGTGTCGGGGAAGAATTTTAATCGTTACATCAATGATCTTCGTATTCAGGAAGTTCTGAATATGGTAATTGAAGGCCGCAGTACGGCTTTCAGCATCGAAGGCCTGGGAATGCAGGTCGGCTTTGCAAACCGTGTTTCCTTTATCCGCGCCTTTAAACTGATGACGGGGCTTACGCCGTCCCAGTTTATCAGGAATGCCCAACAGGTGGGGTGAGACCACCTTTCCGTAAAATCAATCTGCATCAGATTATTCACATACTATTGCAACCGTATAGTTGATAGTGACGATTGGCTACATTAACGTGAAACGGAGCGCGGAAGAGAGCGCTCAGGAGAAAAAGATGAAAAAGATGACTTGGATGATCATTGTGATGGCCTTTGCTGCGCTGGTGGCGCTGACAGCCTGCTCTGATCCGGGAAGCAGCAGCTCTGCGACGTCCTACGGCGATGTGGCGGGAGCATATTCCACAAAAGATAATCCGGATGATGTGTGGTATCATGTGTTTTATGATGACGGAAGCGGATGTCTGGTCTCATCCGATCTGTCACAGAAGTATTATCCCTTTTCCTATGATATCAAAGGGGATACACTCACGACCTATTCAGTATTCTGGACGAATGTGGGCAATGAGACCGCAATAGACTCGGCAAAATATGCATTGAAAAAGACCGGAAACACCTATTCTTTCAGTATCAATATTGCGGATGCAGGTGAACCTGAAAATATTGTCACCTATCAGGCTGTTGCGGATTTTTCTCTGGAAAACCGGGTCGTGCTGACCGACAGTGTCACTGTCAATCCCTGGGTTTCCCTACTTGATTCCCAACATCCTCTGGTTCTGAAATCCGACCACAGTGCGGACTATTTCGGAGGAACCGCTTCTTGGGAGTATATGCCGGGAAATCAGGGGGTCGAAGTTCGTATGTACATGGAAACGCTGTATCTCTGGGCCAGTACGACGGGTAACGACATTTGCCTCAAAGAATATGGCCTTGGCGGATATGCTCAATTTGATATTGATTACAAAACAGCTATCCAGTCCATGTATATCGATTATTCGGATGCCAGCAGCTCGGTTAAACCCTATCTGATGCTTTGGAAAAACGGGGTGGCCGAATATGGGGAAATCGAAACGGCGACCAATACAACGACCCGGTCCTGTACCGCCGGTTATGAATACGACCTGTATACGAAGGAAGTCACACTGACCTATAACTACAATTGGCCAAATCGGTCACAGGACAATGTGCGGACATACACTATCACAAAAGTCGAAGGTCAGTATGTTCTGACGAACATGGATGATCCGGAGGATGTATTCACAGCCGTGGATGAGCCGGTGGTTTCACATATTTCATTTACCTCGCAGAGTGATGTCTATGGCACCTGGATCGGAAACTATGGTGATACGTTGACTATTAGTAATGACGGCAAGGTTGTGGAAAATTCTTCGACAGAAACGCTGTCGTTCATGTTCAATAATAATGGCTGGGACTACTATATTCTTTATATTTCGTCCGGAGATTATACATCAGGTTACACCGTAAAGTATGAACTGACCTACACAAGTACGCTGATGCTGCAAGACAAATTCACCGGTGAGCAATTTTATAAACAGTAATAAATGAATCCCGAAATGCTGCATCTGTTGTAGGTTCGGACGCCCCGCAGTTTCCTTCTCTCAGGGAGATTTGCGGGGCGCCTGCTTTTGTGGCGATTAATCTGCAGCACACAGCAGATATATTTCCAGGCCATGGCGCCATCACCGCAATTCAGCCCGTCATGGCGAGCTTTACCTGCATAAGGTCACATTAAAATGACAGACATGCATCGGTGATGAATATGAGACAGAGCTGTCTCTGTTCGGAAATGAATTAGAACGCCATAACGACGTTTCCGCCGCGTTCTTTTTATTTCAGATAATTGATTTTAATGGTTTCGCAGAAACCCTGGCCCTTCAGCTGAAACAGATAAATTCCTGAACTGTGGGAGCGGAAGTAGGACGGATCCAGAACGAGGTCATTATTTCCGCTTTCCAGTACGCGGGTTCCGCTGTCCACCATATGTCCGTTCAGATCACAGATGCTCCACTCGACGGAACCTTTTGCAGGCATGTTTATGGAAACATGCGTCGTGGCGTTGAAAGGGTTTGGATAATTTTTGCCCAGAATCCGGTTGGGCCTCAGAACCGATTCGATTGGTTTCAGTTCCGTGACGACAAAAGAGCTGTCACCCAGTTCAAAGGTATAGCCGATGCCGCCTTTCTGAAACCAGCTTAGGGCCAGATCGTTCTTGTTGAAATGATGGGCATAGCCGTCCCGGCGGGCCGGGTCATGAACCAGCGGATCGCCGTTTGCATCGAAACCGGCCAGCATGACCAGATGACCGCTGTAGAGAGGCGGCCCCAGACTCATGCCGATTCGTCCGCCAGCCGCCAGAACTGCTCTCGCCTGATTCCAGGACCGGTACTGAGTCACTGCGCCGTTCAGGCCGTATTCATGGGCATTCTGGACGACGCGCGGCCACACTCCGAACATTCCCCAGTGCGCATCGTCCGTTGCTCTCGCAAAGGCAACCGGATCAACCGGGATGGAATAGGAGCGCAGGATCATGGATACGGTGGTGGGTGAACAGATACTGCCCCCGATGACCGGATCCAGATCATACTGGTAAAAATGCTGTGTCGGGATGAGAATTTCATCCGGTTTGTCATTCAGCAGCTGTGTATAATCAATGGCAGCGGTGCTTCGCGTATCGGAGGCAAAGTAGCTGAGCCGTTCCACGAGAGGGGATGGAGCTGATGAAAGGACACGGCCCAGAACCAGCCGGTACTGAAATATGCTGTAATAGGAATTGAGTTTGACATGATCCACATCCACGGCCCCGTCATTGAAGGTGGTGGCGCCGTAATCACTCCAGATAAATGTCTGCCAATAGCCGGCCGTGAGCCAGGGGGACCAGCTTCCGTTTTTTTCAAACCGGATCTCCACCCTGAAGGCGTTCTGGTCACCGGAGCAGTGGCCGTTCCAGCTCGGAAGGCCGCGGTTGAAGGCGATGGTTGTCGTATCCGGTTCAAACAGAACTGTACCCAATGTCTGGCCATCTTCGAGGACAAATCCTCCCTGATCCTCAAGATAGAGAATATGATCCAGAGAAACGGCGTGATCACGGAGTAAGGGCCCCGCATAAGAAATCAGCGTATCACCGGCGCTCTGTGCCGAAAGCGTGCCGGCCAGCAGCAATGCAAAAAGGAATGGATATTTTTTCATGCGCGGAATATACGATCAAATATTTTGGATAAAAAGCCGAACCTTCTAAAATATAAGCAGTTAAAAATACGGCAGCCCGGGAAATAATTCCCGGGTCATTCAACAGAGGGAAAAAGAATCCCGGATCGGCAAGGATTCGAAAAAAATTGTCTCATACACCGGTGAAAATTTATCTTATATTTAGCAATGAATTAAGAACATAGACAGATGTTCGTAAGGGACCCGGGAATGGGAAGTGGGTGGTCGGCTCCGGGACTTATGACTATGGGTGCATCCGGAAGGTTGTTGAATGACGGCTTTTTATTTGAACCGACAGCCGGTGGAGGCGAAAGGAAGTCCCGGCCGAAGCGTACTGGATTATATCCGGCAGGATACGGGCCTCACCGCGACAAAATCAGGCTGCCGTGAAGGGGACTGCGGCGCCTGCATGGTGCTGTGGGGACGGCTCCGGGACGGACAGGTTCAGTACCGGGCTGTCAATTCCTGCCTGCTGCCCGTTGCCGAGGCGGCAGGGACTCACGTGGTCACTCTGGAAGGGCTGAACCGGGACGATGGCCTGACGCCGGTTCAGGACGCCATGCACCGTCACCATGCCAGCCAGTGCGGATTCTGTACTCCGGGCATTGTGAATTCGCTGTCCGCGTTTTTTCTGACGGCAGACGAAATTTCCATCGATACGCTCACCCGAGCCCTGGACGGCAATCTCTGCCGCTGTACGGGCTACGCATCCCTTCGCCGTGCCCTCGATGATCTGAATACACACTATGGCGGTAGTCTCCCCCGGGACAGGGACAGGATCCGGCAGGCGGTTGACTGGGGAATCGTCCCGGATTATTTTCTGGATATGCCGGCAAAGCTTGGTGAACTGGCCGGAACACGCCCCGCTCCGGAAGGCCTCATTGTGGGTGGGGCAACCGATCTGCTGGTGCAGCACCGGGGGCGTTTACCCGAATCCGCTTTGAGTTTCGAAAGTATGCGGAATCCCTTTCCCTTCGTTGGTATCCGGGAGGGAATGCTGCATATCGACGGAAATGCCACAGTGGCCGATCTGGCTTCGTCTGAGGATGTGAAGGCCCTGCTCCCGGATTTTGAGCAGGTTTATCCGCTGATATCGGCCACATCCATCCGTAATCGGGCCACGGTGGCCGGCAATTTTGTCAATGCCAGCCCCATCGGCGATCTGAGCGTATATTTTCTGCCGTTGGGCGCTCAGTTGATTTTCAAATCAGACTCCGGAAGCCGTCAGCTTCCGCTCAGCCGTTTATTTCTCGATTATAAAGTACTGGATATCCGGCCTGGTGAACGGCTGGACGCGCTGCTGCTGCCTCTGGAAAATCTCAGGGGCCGGGTCCGGCATTTCGAAAAAATCAGCAAACGAAAGATTCTGGATATCGCTTCGGTCAATTCGGCAATTTCCCTTCGGGAGGAGAATGGCCGCATTCTGGATGTAAGCCTGTCTGCAGGCGGTGTGGCTCCCGTCCCCTTATTATTGACAAAAACGTCCGAGTGGCTCCGCGGCCGGGATGTGACTGCGGAAACGGTTCGTCAGGCCGGGAGAATGGCCGTGACGGAAATTCACCCCATTGATGATATCCGCGGAAGCGCAGAATACAAGGGCATTGCACTGGACCGCAGCATCCGGGCCCATTTTGCCGCTCTCTTTCCGGAGCGAATCCGTGTTGAGGAGCTTCTATGATGAATGATCTGATCACCCGGCATCTGAGAGGCGAGTCCCGGTTCACCGATGATATTTCTCTGCCCGGTTCATCGCTCACAGCCGTGGTATTTACATCGCCGGTCGCTCACGGGCAAATCCGCCGCCTGGACGGTTCCGTGGCGGAAACGATGCCGGGAATTGTTGGGATTCTGACGGCAGATCATATTCCCGGGGAAAATCAGGTCGGAAATATTGTTGAAGATGAACCCCTGTTTGCGGATGAGATTGTGGAGTATATGGGACAGCCCCTGGCCCTGATTGTAGCTGAAACACCCGATGCGGCGAGGCGGGCACAGGAGAAAATTATTTTTGAATATGATGAGCTGCCGGTCATCTTCGATGCCCGTGAAGCGTATGAGAAAAATCAGCTCATCACAGCCCCCCGCAGCTTCAATATAGGCGACATTGACAGTCAGTGGGAACAGTGTGATATGATTGTGGAAGGACAGGTGGACAGCGGCATGCAGGAACATGTATATCTGGAAACCCAGACTGCCTTTGCCGTCCCGCTGGACAGCGGAAAGATTCAAATCGGATCCTCGACTCAGAATCCGACGGCCGTGCAGAAAACGGCTGCAAAAGTGCTGGGCCTGCCCATGAACCGGATTGAAACGGATGTTCTGCGTCTCGGCGGCGCCTTCGGGGGCAAAGAGGATCAGGCCACGCCCTGGGCTGTCATGTGCGCCCTGGCCGCATATCATTACAAACGTCCGGTCAAGCTCGTTCTGGAGCGCTATGAGGATATGGCCTGGACCGGGAAACGCCACAGCTACAGTTCGGACTTCAAACTGGGTCTGGACCGGAACGGGCGGATGCTGGCCTGGGAGGTTCACTATTATCAGAATGCCGGTGCGAGCGCCGATCTGTCTCCGGCCATCCTGGAACGGACACTGTTTCACAGCACGAATTCCTATTATATCCCCAATGTCCGGGCGAAGGCCGCCAGCTGCCGTACCAACCTTCCGCCCAATACCGCCTTTCGCGGATTCGGCGGGCCTCAGGCCATGTTTGTCATGGAAGCAGCGCTGGATAAAGCAGCCGAAAAACTTGGCATGGAACGAGAGGAACTTCAGCAGATTAACCTGCTCCGCAAAGGAAATATCCTCCCCTACGGAATGGCTGTACAGGATGATCACGGGCGGATCTGCTATGAGCGGGCCAGGGAACTGTATGAATATGACAGGCACCTGACACGCATTCGCAACTTCAACGCTTCGAATGCCGCATTCAAGAAAGGCTTGTCGCTCATGCCGGTGTGCTTCGGTATTTCCTTTACCAGCACTTTTCTGAACCAGGCTTCGGCGCTGATTCATGTGTATAATGACGGATCGGTGGGCGTCAGCACCGGTGCCATCGAGATGGGCCAGGGTGTCAATCTGAAGATTCAGAAAGTTGTCAGCAGGGTCTTCGGAATCGACAGCGACAGGGTATTTCTGGAATCAACGAATACGACACGCAATGCGAATACGTCTCCGACGGCCGCGTCCTCCGGCGCGGATATGAACGGGAATGCGGCCCTGATTGCAGCCAGGGAAATCCGGGCCCGTCTTCTGAATCATGCAGCCTCCCTGCTGAACGCAGATCCGGGTAATCTGGATATTCGTTCAAATTCCGTTTATTACGGTGAATCCGAAACAGAGCTGACCTGGGAAAAGGTCGTGAACTCGGCCTATATGCAGCGGATTGACCTGTCTTCTCACGCTTTTTATGCCACGCCCGGCATCGAATACGACCGCAGTACGGAAAAAGGAAATGCCTTCGCCTATCACGTTATGGGAACGGCGCTGACGGAAGTGACCCTGGATGTCCTTCGCGGGACCTACAGCATCGACTCCGTATCCATCGTGCATGACTCCGGATTGAGCCTGGATGAGGCGACAGACAGGGGACAGGTCGAAGGGGCTCTGGCACAGGGAATCGGATGGATGACCCTCGAGGAAATCCGTTTTTCTGACAAGGGCCGGAACCTGGCCGCAAATCTGGCTTCCTATAAAGTCCCGGATCTGTACAGTACTGCAAAATCTGTAAATATAGAATTCTTCAGGGATCCGGAAAATTCGCGCGGGCCGCTGAACAGCAAGGCCATCGGCGAACCGCCCTTCATGTACGGAATCGGCGCATGGTTTGCTCTCCGTGAAGCTATGAAAGCTGCCGTTCCCGTTCTGGATCTGGAATATCGCGCCCCGCTGACGCCCGAAAAAGTGCTTCTTGCCCTGGCGCATTGTGAAAAATATGCAGACTCACCGCAGTCCGATACGTAAATTTGATTTGGAAGGAAAATGAATGAAA
>JBJKQR010000058.1:0-29251 GCA_046735395.1 Fidelibacterota bacterium
CTGCAAATCCCCAGTTTCTACTGGGACGGGATCATCCTAAAACGGAACTTTTCGTGTCATCCTTCCCGAAGGATTGGAATCTGACATGTTTTCAAAACGGCCAGGCCATATCCGATCGTCACATCTGGATTAATTCCACGCCCGTTCATACCCGGGAATTCACACCTGCCCTGCCCATACGGCCGGGGGATGTGATCTA
Organism: Fidelibacterota bacterium; assembly: GCA_046735395.1. Lineage (GTDB taxonomy): Bacteria > Fidelibacterota > Fidelibacteria > Fidelibacterales > DSDE01 > JBJKQR01. Next base: position 200 of record JBJKQR010000058.1, read on the forward strand.
TCACCTTTCCTACCGCCTCCCTGAATGCAGCGAGAACGGCATACGGGAATTCAATGGCCTCACCATGCTGGTTTATCAGGCTGTCGCGGCCGCCTCACACTGGTTTCCGGGACTCGATCTGAACACGGAAGAAACGGACGCGCTGGCCGCGTTCGCCTTACAGGAATATGTAAAACTGCAGAATCACCGCTGATAAAGGAAGAGAATATGGGCCGAATCGAATATATCACAGCAGGAGAAAGTCACGGGCCGGCACTGACGGCCATTATCACCGGACTGCCTGCCGGTTTCCGTCTGAATCCGGAAAAGCTGGCCGAACAGATGCAGCGCCGCCAGAGTGGTTTCGGACGCGGCGGACGGATGAAAATTGAAAGCGATCAGGTGGAAATCCTCTCCGGCCTGCGCGGATCCGTCACCCTCGGTTCCCCCCTCACCCTTCAGATCCGGAACCGGGATTTTGCCAATTGGGCCGGCATCATGGATCCCTTCGGCGAAATTACTGCTGAAAAGCTCACGAGCCCCCGTCCCGGCCATGCCGACTATGCCGGAATGCTGAAATATGAAACCGATGATATTCGAAATATCCTGGAACGGGCCTCCGCCCGGGAAACCGCCATCCGCACCGCAGCGGGAGCCGTGTGCAGACAGCTTCTGGAAGAACTGGACATCCGCATTCATGCACGGGTTCTGCAGATCGGCACGGTTCAGGACAATTTCGCTGTCCCGGCTGAGAATGAATTTTCGAAACCACGGCAAAACGACCTCAATGTTTTGAATGACGAAGCTGCCGATGCCATGAAACGTGAAATACAGTCCGCTATGAAAAACGGGGACAGTCTGGGCGGAATCTTTCAGGTGCTGGTCTATGGACTGCCGGTGGGACTGGGCAGCCATACGCAGTGGAATGAGCGTATCTCCTCGCATCTGGCCCGGCATATCATGGGTATCAATGCACTGAAGGGAATCGATTTCGGAAGCGGATTTGCCTCTGCTGCCGTCCCCGGGTCCGGCTATCATGATGAATTTGACCTGATCGACGGCAAAGTCAGCCGCCTGAGCAATCACGCCGGCGGACAGGAAGGGGGCATGAGCAATGGAGAGGTTCTCTATTTCCAGGCTGTCATGAAAGCCATCCCGACTCTGGCCCGGCCTCTGCAGACCATTGATATGGCCACACTCAGCCTGAAGAAGGCCTTCAAGGAACGCACCGACAGCTGTGCCGTCCCCGCAGCCTCCGTGGTGGCCGAAAATGTGACTGCCATTCCTCTCCTGAACCTCCTCCTCTCCAAATACGGCGGAGACAGTATGAACGAATTGAAACGGCATATGGGACGCGGCGAATCAAAGTGAACACTTTATTTTTAACCGGAATGATGGGAAGCGGGAAAAGTGCCATCGGACGCGTTCTGGCGGCAAAACTGAACTGGCACTTCATTGATCTGGACAAACAGATCGAAAATGAAACCGGCCTGAAAATCGCCGATATTTTCCGTGTTGAGGGCGAAGCCGCCTTCCGGAAGTATGAAAAACTGGTCAGCCGCAAGCTGAATATAGATAAATCCATTATATCAACGGGCGGAGGCTTTCCTGTGGATCCGGAAAATCGTGCCTGGATGCGGGAACAGGGACTTATCGTCTGGCTGGATGTGAGCCCGGAGACCATATTCAAGCGGGTCCGCCATCGCCGGCACCGTCCCCTGCTCCAGAACAACATGAACGTCACATTTATCCGCAGCCTTCTGGAATCCCGGCTGGAAGCATACCAGGATGCCCAGATCCAGATTGACGCAAACAGTGACGACCTGGAAAAAAAAACCGAAAAGATAATCGAAAAGGTTCTTCATGCACAAAATTCGAATTGACCTGAAAGAACGCAGTTACTCCGTTCTCATTGAGAATGATCTGCTGAAACATATCGGGGAACGGCTGAGTCCCTTCAAGCTCAATCGGAAAATCGCGCTGATTTCAGGAGAACACGTCAGCCCGCTCTATGAGGAAATTGTTCAGAAGAGCCTTGAAGAGGCCGGACATGAAGTCCTGTTTTTCCAGATGCCCTCCGGTGAAAAGAACAAGAATATCGATACGGTCCAGATGATTTACGATCATCTTCTGACAATGAAACTGGACAGAAGTTCCGGTATCGTGGCCCTCGGGGGCGGCGTTATCGGTGATACGGCCGGTTTCGCGGCGGCTACTCTTTTTCGCGGCATCAATCTCATTCAGATTCCCACGACCCTCCTGTCCCAGGTGGATTCGGCTGTAGGCGGCAAGGTCGGTATCAATCATCCCCGGGGGAAGAATCTGGTAGGCGCCATTTATCAGCCGAAAGCTGTTATCATTGATCCGACGGTTCTCCAGACACTGGCCTACCGGGAACGGGTCAGCGGCTTTGCCGAAATCGTCAAATACGGGTTAATCCGTGACCGCATTCTCTATGAATTTCTGATCAAGGAACATAAGGCAATCCTGAATCTGGATGATAAGGAGGCCGTACTGAGCGCCATCACCCGAGCCGTGGAAATCAAGGCCGCAATCATCAGCGAAGATGAGATGGAAAGCAATACGCGCATGATTCTGAATTTTGGCCACAGCATCGGCCATGCCATTGAAAATACAGCAGGTTATGGTGTATTCACCCACGGTGAAGCGGTGCTGGTCGGGATGGTCGGTGCAGTCCGTATCAGCCATGAAATGGGCCTTATCGACCGTCAGCTCTTTCAGGATCTGGTGGACGACCTCAAACTGCTTCCGGTTCAGCCCACGCTACAAAACCTCGATACCGACTCGATCCTGAACGCCATGCACCATGATAAAAAAGTCAAGGATGGCAAACTGCGCTTCATCCTCCTGAAAAATATCGGAGAAACCCAGATCCGCGACGATGTACCCGAATCATTGATCGGCGAAACCATTCAATGGCTGAAGGAGATCCGTTTTGAAAAATGAGGATACTCTGAAAATCCTGGTACTTCACGGCCCCAACCTGAACCTCCTCGGACTCAGGGACAAAAGCCATTATGGAACGCTGACCCTGGACAAGCTGAACCGCCTGCTCAGGCAGGAAGCCGCGAAACTGGGCATAGAGCTGAAAATATTTCAAAGCAACAGTGAAAGCCGCCTGGTCACGCTGATACAGAGACAGCGCAAAAGCTGCGACGGTATCGTGATCAATCCGGCGGCCTACACCCATTACAGCATTGCCATCCGGGATGCGCTTGAAGCTGTTCCCATCCCTGCCGTGGAAGTTCATCTCAGCAATATTCATGATCGGGAGGATTTCCGAAAAATCTCCGTAACAAAAGACGTTTGTATTCATCAGATATATGGAAAAAAGGAAGAAAGCTACACGGAAGCTCTACAGTTCATCGTGGATTATCTGAGAAAACAAAAGGATTAAACATGAAAAAAATTATCAGTCTTTCCATTCTTGCGCTATTAATGATCGGACTCACCTCCTGTTCCGGAGGATCCAGCCTGCCGAAGGCGCCGGATTTCACACTTCGCGACGGAAACGGAAAAACCTATTCTCTTTCCGATTTCAAGGGAAAGATGGTCATCATCGACTTCTGGGCGACCTGGTGCCCTCCCTGTAAAAAGGAAATTCCGGACTTTATTGATCTATACAGTAAGTTTCATGACAAAGGGCTGGAGATTCTCGGCATCTCTGTCGATCAGGGCGGATGGATGGTTACCAATGAATTTGCCACCAGCCACGGCATGAATTATCCGGTTATGATGGCCAATCGTGATGTCGTATATCAGTACGGTGGAATCAGCAGCATCCCCACCACCTATATCATCGACCAGAAGGGACGCATTGCCGCACAGTTCACCGGATATCAGCCCCGTGAGGTCTGGGAAGCACAGATTGTCAAAATCCTGAAATTGTAGGCGGACATATCGAAGAGGAAAGCTCACATCACCCCTTGGCGGATCTGGGGCCCGATGTCATCTGGGGAGGCCCCGGCCTCTTTCAGCAACTGGTTTTCATCCTGATTGCCGGATCGGTCTGGGCGCTGAGCAGCCTCCTCGTCTCCATCAATCCTCATACTTTTGAATCCATCATATCCTGGCAGGACCGTGTGAGCGCCCTGCTGCATCCGGATGAGCTGGCCGGCTATCTGCTGATAGCACTGATTCTGGGTGCTGTTCTGTCGCTGGCCTTTCTGCTCCTCGAGATCCTCATTGCATTCTTCAAACACCAGAATGCCAGTATCCGTCTACGACGAAATGATTTCCTGCTTCCTGTCTCCCGGCCGCAGAAACTTCACGCTCTGGGAATCATCATTCTCGGCGCCTCCGTCGAGGAAATGCTATTCCGGGCCTTTCTCTTCGAAGCATTCCTGCCCATCTGGTCCACCTGGCTCTGGTCTGCCCTGCTCGTCTCAGCCATCTTTGCTCTGATCCATACCAATCTGCAGGGACTCAGCGCCTCAATCTGGATTTTCCTGACCTCTCTCATTCTGGTTTTCATCATCCAGACAACACACTCCCTGTTCTTCGCCATATTTCTGCATTTTTCCGTTAATTTTTATAACCTGTTCGTCCTGCCGGGGCTTCAGAGGAGGTTTACATGAGAGTGTCCCCCATTCAGCGTATGGCCGCCATGATTCTGGTCGTCGGCCTGATTTTCTGGTTCTATAAAAAACAGAACGACCGCTTTGAACAGAATAATATGCCGCTCATTTCCGGAACGGAACACGTTATTTACAGTCAGAATGCCGGCCTCGACAAACTGTATCTGGAAAATGTCCTCAAGCTTAATATCATCGACGTGAACTTTAATGAAATCATTTTTCGGGAAGGCGTCATCCTGAAGAATATGCCGACCGAAACGCCTGCGCAGGATACGCTGCAGCTCCGGACCCGGAAGATGAAGGATGTCTGGGCCAATGTGCTGGCATCCCAGGCACGGATCATTCAGGCCCCGGATCTGGCCACAACGGCTTCAACAGCCCTGTTCATACTGCCCGGCGGTACTCCCGTCAGACTGGTATCACGAAACTGATTTTCCCCGATATATATCCCGGGGCTTGATAGCAGCCGGTGATTTTCCACTTTATTTAAATAAAAAAAAAGCCCCGTCGAAACGGGGCGAATAATTTATTCTTCGTCCATGAAGGGATATCGGTAATCGGTAGCCGGCAGGAACGTCTCCTTGATGGTGCGGACGGATATCCATCGCATCAGGTTCTGAGCGGACCCGGCCTTGTCATTCGTTCCGCTGGCACGGGATCCGCCGAAGGGCTGCTGGCCCACCACGGCGCCGGTCGGTTTGTCATTGATATAGAAATTTCCGGATGAGTGCCGCAGAATGGTGCGTGCGGTTTCCACCGCAACCCGGTCCCGGGCAAATACAGCTCCGGTCAGAGCATAGATGGACGTTTCGTCACAGACTTTCAGGTTTTCCTCATACTTCTTCTCATCATACACGTAGATGGTGAGAACAGGGCCGAAAATTTCCTCTTCCATGGTGCGAAAATGGGGATCGGTGGTGACGATCGTCGTCGGCTCAATGAAATAGCCTTTCTTATCATCGTAATTACCGCCGGTGATAATGTCCGCATCCTTCGATTTAGCGGCATAATCAATATAGCCGCTGATGGTATCAAAAGCGCCCCGATCAATGACGGCGCCCATGAAATTACGAAAATCCATCACATCACCCATGCCGATGGATTTGACTTCCGCCACATACTTCTTTTTCACTTCGGGCCAGATGGATTGGGGAATGTAGGCACGGGATGCAGCAGAGCACTTCTGCCCCTGATATTCAAAGGCGCCTCTCACCATGGCAGTCACCAGAGCATCCACATCACTGCTTTCGTGGGCAAAGATGAAATCCTTGCCGCCCGTCTCCCCCACGATGCGGGGATAAGTATGATAGGAGGCGATGTTATTTCCCACGGTCTTCCACATATGCTGAAAAACTTCCGTGGATCCGGTGAAATGAATCCCAGCCAGCAGCGGCGAATTCATGACCACATTTCCCACACGGGATCCGGATCCGGGGATGAAATTGATCACACCATCCGGAACACCGGCATCCCTGAAGAGTCTCATGAGCCAGTATCCGGAGTAAACCGACGATGATGCGGGCTTCCACAGCACCACATTGCCCATGAGGGCAGGGGCCGTGGGAAGATTTCCGGCGATGGAGGTGAAATTGAAGGGTGTTACCGCAAAAATAAAACCTTCGAGAGCCCGGTATTCCAGCTGATTCCAGGTTCCGTCCGGGCTGTAGGGCGGCTGTTCCGAATAAATTCCGGCCATGTATTCAGTATTGAAATTGTAAAAATCAATCAGTTCACAGGCGCTGTCGATTTCCGCCTGAAAGACGGTCTTGCTTTGGGACAGCATCGTCGCGGCATTGAGGATATCACGATAAGGGCCCTGGAGCAGCAGAGCCATCTTCTTGAAAATAGCCGCCCGCGATTCCCAGGGCATTTCGCTCCAGACTCTGAAAGCTTTCTGAGAGGCATCAATGGCCATCTGAATCTCTTCAGGACCGGCCTGATGATAATGAGCCAGCACATGGCCGTGATCATGCGGAATGACGCATTTGCCCGTATTCCCGGTTCTGATTTCCCGTCCGCCGATGATCAGGGGAATGTCGAGAGTCATGGATTTCAGTTCCTTCAGTTTCGCCTGAAGGGACTTTTTCTCGGCTGAACCGGGTTGATAAGACCTCACCGCTTCATTTACCGCTCGGGGCACTCTGGCAATCCCGTTATGCATGATAGCCTCCTTTTTCCTGTTTTATATCAATCCCTGGCCAGAAAACGAAATGTCCGTTCTCCGGTCAGACCTTGTCAATGACAATTTCCCTGCGGGGCTGGGGAATAACGACCTTATTGACTAAAAGTCCCTTGGTGCGGATATAGTCTGCGGCGGCATTGACCGCCTCCCGCACAGCTTCCGTCTCCCCGGTAATGGTATAATAGGCTTTTCCTCCGATGGCCATGGCCAGATGCATCTGCAGAATACGTACATCTGCCGCCTTCAGACTGGCATCGGCAGCTTCCACGGCTGCCGCCACGGAAAAAGTTTCCACAACGCCCAGCGCGTCCACATCCGTCAGTTCATTGGTTCCGGCAATGGCCGGAAGGATATCGCCATGAATATTATTGACGACCATGGAATCCACATAGCTATCATCCGCGGCCCGAATACCGGCCTCCATGGACTGAGCCACCGCCTCACTGCTTCCTCCGATGAATACCATGTATTTTCCCGGACAGATACTGCGGTTCATGAGCAGCTCCACATCCGCACGCTTCAGCATAATGTCCGCGACTTCAAAGCCCCGGGCGATACTGGTCAGTTCTATGATTCCTACGGCGTGATGCATCAGTTCATCCTTTCGATTGTTATGAACGAGGGGCTGATCTCGCTTATGCGCCCCTGAATGCTGGCATGGACAGGAACGCCCAGATCCTCTTTTCGGACCGAGGCAATAATATCCCCTTCATAGACTTCTTCTCCCACGCTCACCATGGGACTTGCCGGCACACCGATATGCTGAGAGAGAGAAATTTTCACTCGGGCCGGCTGGAGATTCAGATCGGAAAAGTCAGCTTTCCGGGCGTACCAATCGCTCAGTCCCAGGCGCTTCACCAAGGTTTTCACAGGTGGCAGACGGTAGCTTTTCGTCGCCTTCACATCCGTGCTCAGACGGCGGATTTCATCTTCACTGAAGGCAATTCCCTTTTTCCTGTTGTCAGCTTTTGCCAGACGGCAGGCTTCGCGCGGATCCAGGTTTTCCGGACAGGCGTAGAGGGAGCAGATATTGCATTCCACACAGAAGGTGGCCCATTTATTCAGAATTTCGCTTTCGGGCCCGGAAAAGCTCAGGGCTCTCATGACCAGATGCGGTTTCAGCGGAATACCGAGTTCCGCCCGCGGACAGAGCATGGTACAGTTTGCACACTGATCACAGGCGCTTTTTCCGATGCTTTTCACCCGCTGTGTATTCCGGAGTGAGCGTCGCGCCAGATAATGATCCGAGGGAATGACCAGAATGCCGCTGGTGGTCCGTCCGATGCTGTGCTGCGTATCCAACACCGGTTTTCCCATCATGGGGCCGCCGTCGATCATGATATAATCCTGAACCAGGCTTCCGCCGGCAGCAGCGATGGCTTCGGCAAAGGACATGCCGATGGGAGCCCAGAAAGTGACGGGCTTCGCCACGGCGCCCTGAACCGTGATCAGCGTCCGGGTGACAGGACGACCGAGAGAGGCGAAATAAATATTATGAAAAGTTTCCACATTGCTGACCACGCAGCCGACCTGCAGCGGAATACCGCCAGCAGGGATCTGACGCTGAGCAATTTCCCACACCAGTTCGTATTCATCACCGGCAGGATACACATCACGCAGAATGTGAATTTCAATGGACGTTCCGGCAATCGCCTGCTTCACAGCCTCGATGGCATCCCGGTTCTTCCCCTTGATACCGATGACCGTCCGTTTCGCGTGAACCTGCTGAGCCGCCAGAAGAATCCCTTCCGTCATCTCCCGGGCAAACAGCCTCATCAGTTCCTTATCCTTGTCGAGAAGCGGTTCGCACTCAGCGCCGTTTACGATGAGAAAATCCACATCCTTGCCAAGCTTGACATAGGTGGGAAAACCGGCGCCGCCGGCACCGATCACACCTGCATCCCGAACCAGATTGATTAAGTCTGTTTTCATTGCGAAAATTACTGGTTTTTCATGACGCATGCAAGAAAACTCCTGCCCCCTCCTTCCCCGTGAAAATGGTGCGGACAGTAAGATTCCAACCTGAATGGGAATCCGAATTCCCAACCCTATGGATGCCGCCGCTTGGATGCGTAGTTGAATACCTGGGAAACCTGAATGGGAATCCGATTTCCCGACCCTATGGATGCGGCCTCGTAAAATTCACTGGAAAATCAGGAAGGGCCACAGTATTTTGAGAATGTCCTGAATAAAACTGAGAGGAAACCCATGCTGACCAAAGTGTATTCCGCTGCGGTCGAAGGCATTCATGCCTATGAAGTGACCGTGGAGACCTTTCTGGAAAAGAAACTGCCCAGTTATTTTCTGGTTGGCCTGGCGGAGGGCGCGGTGCGGGAGGCCTGGTCGCGCATCATTTCATCCATCAAATCCAGCAATCTGCCCACACCGAACCGCCGGATCACACAGAACCTGGCGCCGGCAAATGTCCGCAAGGACGGATCGTCCTATGATCTGCCGCTGGCTATCGGTATTCTGAGCGGTACCGGTGCCGTCTCTCAGGACGCACTGGACGAATTCACCATTCTGGGAGAGCTGTCTCTGGACGGCCAGGTCAAACCGGTGCGGGGAGTGCTGCCCATCGCGTTGGAGATGCCACAGTTCGGCCGCCGGAAAATGCTGGTTCCGAAGGAAAATGCCAGGGAAGCCGCCATTCCGGGAACGGCGAAAGTGTGGGGAGTCGATACGCTCACCGAAGCTCTGGATATTCTCAATGGTCAACAGGCCGGAGAGAGTACTCAGGTCGATCTGAATCAATTATTCCGAACGCAGGAACGGAGCTATCCGGACTTTTCGGATGTGCGCGGCCAGGAGCATGTCAAGCGGGCTCTGGAAATCGCGGCAGCGGGAGGGCATAACATCCTCCTCATCGGGCCGCCCGGTTCCGGTAAATCCATGCTGGCAAAACGCTTTCCGGGAATCCTGCCCGATTTGACCCTGCAGGAAGCGCTGGAAACGACACGCATCCATTCCGTGGCCGGTACCATCCAGGCCGATCAGGGACTGGTGACGTCCCGCCCTTTCCGCTCCCCACATCATACCATTTCTGATGCAGCACTGGTGGGTGGCGGCCGGTTTCCCAGGCCGGGTGAAGTGAGCCTGGCTCACAATGGCGTGCTGTTTCTCGATGAACTGCCCGAATTCAAGAAAAATGTCCTGGAAGTATTGAGACAGCCCCTCGAAGACGGAGAGGTGACCATCAGCCGAGCTCTGACTTCTCTCACCTATCCGGCAAATTTCATGCTGATCGCGGCCATGAATCCCTGTCCCTGCGGGTATCATGGAGATCCCACACGGGAATGCAACTGTTCCCAGGGGCAGATACGTCATTACATGAATAAAATTTCCGGGCCGCTTCTGGATCGCATTGACATCCATATCGAAGTTCCGGCCGTCAGTTTTCAGGATTTAAGCAGCCTGGACCGGGGTGAATCGTCTGAAACAATCCGGGAACGGGTGGACCGGGGCCGGCGTATCCAGAGCGGACGCTTTTCGGGTTATCCCGGAGTGTACTGCAACGCATCCATGAATGACAGACTGCTGGACAGGTATACAAATCTGGACGAGCAATGCAAAATTCTCCTTCGTCAGGCGGTACAGCGTATCGGCCTCAGTGCCCGGGCCTTCAAGCGCATCCTGAAACTCAGCCGGACCATTGCAGATATGGAAAACAGCGAGATGCTGAAACCCGAACATCTGAGCGAGGCCATTCAGTACAGAAATCTGGATCGTTACCAGTCAGGATGGTAAATCTGCAGTCCGGATAATTTAAACAATAATAATTTTATTACGAATATCAGCGGTAGCCGTTCGGATTAGATTTCTGCCAGGCCCAGGCATCGCGGCACATATCATCCAGCGTTCTTTCGGCGCGCCACTTCAGTTTTTCCCCGGCCAGTGCCGGATCAGCCCAGCATTCGGCAATATCACCGGCCCGTCGATCCGTGATGCGATAGGGGACTTTCCGGCCCGAAACCCGTGAAAAGGCCTCCACCATATCCAGAACCGAATACCCGGTTCCCGTGCCCAGGTTGAATACGGAAATTCCCCGACGTTTTTTCAGATACTCCAGCGCCTTCACATGGCCCCGGGCCAGATCCACGACATGAATATAGTCACGGACACCGGTTCCGTCAGGAGTAGGATAATCTCCGCCGAAGACGGACAGTTCCCGGAGCTTTCCCACAGCCACTTGCGAAATATAGGGCATGAGATTATTGGGTATTCCGGCAGGATCTTCACCGATCAGCCCGCTTTCGTGGGCGCCGGCAGGGTTGAAATATCTGAGAATGATATAATGGTCATCCGGACGCGAGGGGCTGAGGTCGCGAAGCATGTCCTCGATCATCAGTTTGCTTCTCCCATAGGGATTGGTGGCGCTGAGCGGAAAGTCCTCACGGATGGGAACCGTTTCCGGGTTGCCGTAGACCGTGGCGGATGAGGAAAAAACCAGATCGGCAACGCCATGGCGCTGCATCAGATCCAGCAGTACCAGAGTTCCCCCGATGTTATTCCAGTAATATTTGAGCGGCAGTTCCACGCTTTCACCCACCGCTTTCAGCCCGGCAAAATGAATGACCGAATCAATATTGTTTTCAATGAATACTTTTACGAAGTGTGTCCGATCGGTGATATCCACCTTCACAAATCCCGGTTTTTTCCCGGTGATTTTCTCGATGCGTTTCAGAGATTCGGGATGAGAATTGGACAGATTATCTGCAATGAGCACATCAAATCCCGCCTGAAGCAGCTCCACACAGGTGTGGGAACCGATATATCCGGCGCCTCCCGTTACTAGTACCGTCATAAATAATTCCCTATTTTTCCAGACCGGCGCGGAAATCACCGATGCTGAACTTCACGCTGATTCCGGTCATGTAATGATGTTCGGTCGGCCATTTGTTCACCGGATCAATTTTAACAGTCTCGAGTTGAAAATCATGGGTATAACCGAGCTCGAACATGTAGTGATAGCGCAGTAAAATCCCCGTGACCAGTCCGAAGCGCCAGGCGCTGTCACCGGAAATACCCTTGTCAATGTAATTGGAGCGGAACCCGTACATGAAGACCCTCTGTCTGGCCGGCCTGCAGCGTTCACGCAGATAGCTGATTTCATATTCCGGGTTGTGATGCCAGGTCCATCCTGCCGTCAGCTTCGAATTCAGAATTTTCGTTTCGAGTGTATCTGAGGCGACCAGAAAATGCACGGCTGCACCGCTGCCCCAGATGGGCAATCCGATCGCTGCCGATACATCCATATGCGAATTGAGTCCATAATACATGGTGTATACAGGAACAATATTTTCGTAGGAAAATGAATAGGTATAGCTCGTCTCGCCCGGCTGCAGTTTTCCGGGCAATACCGTCGGATGATTGGTACAGGCGCTGAAGGCAAAAAGTAACACCAGACTGACTAATTTTTTCATGATAGTTCCTGCCTTTTCCGATCGGCTGATTCAGCCCTCGTTTTTTACGGGAACCCGCGTCCGCGGTACCCGTGCACGAAATCGCCGGATATCCTGATCCTGTCCCAGAATGAGCACCACGTCCCCATCCTTGAAGCAATAATCCGCATTTGGAATGGCTCCGGGCCGCTGCTGAAGACTGTCCGCACCGCCCTGGGTCCGGCTTCGGATCAGAATGATTTCCACATTGTAGCTGTTCCGGATATCCAGTTCCCTGATCTTCTTCCCCACAAACACTTCGGGAATGCTCACTTCTACAAGCTGATAATTATCAACAACTTCCAGAGTCCGACCTTCCTCCATCCCGGTGACCATGGATGAAAAACTTCCTGTCAGATCCCGTTTGAACAGCTCCTTATTGTAAATATCCACGGCAGCCTGCAGAGACGCTGCTCCCAGCAGCCGCTTTTCCTTCTCGTTCGAAATCACCGGCAGAATCTTGTGGTCGCTGCGTCCCATGATGTGCATGGCCAGATCCAGTTTGTCATTCGCCTTCAGTGTGGGCGCTTCCAGATCCATGATATCCGAGGCAATGACGATATCAGCCAGAACATCCTGATCGTTCAGGTATTCCTTGATGGAATTCAGGGAAATATTTCCCAGAAAGCGTCCGTTTTTCGCCGTCACCAGGATCTCATCCTGCTTTTCGGTCAGCATCCGGGACAGAAGCTTTTTCAGAGGTGTGGCCCCCGATACGGAGGGATAGCCCTCGATCATGATGTCCTTGACCCGGAATTCCCGCAGAATATTGATATCCCGTCCGGCGAAGAGATTGATACCCTTGCGGACAAGCTTCAGGGTGTAGATACTTTCATTGAGGAGCTTCCGCGCGATCAGCACGGAAAGGATGGACGATATCATGAGCGGCAGAATAATCTTGTAATCATTGGTCATCTCAAAGATGATGAGAATCGCCGTTAGGGGAGCATGAGTAGCGCCGGCGACCACGGCTGCCATCCCGACGAGGGAATAGGCTCCGGAACCGGCAGTGACAGCCGGCAGGGCCAGATGCACCAGTTCACCGAAAAATCCGCCGGTCATGGTTCCCAGAAAGAGGGACGGGGCAAATATTCCGCCCGATCCGCCGCTTCCGAGACTGATGGATGTGGCCAGCAGTTTGGCGAAGACCAGAACCAGCATGGCCATCCAGGTGAGCTGTCCCCGCAGGGCAGCGTCCATGCTGTCGTATCCCACACCGAAAATGGCGGGAACGGCAATCCCGAGCAACCCGATGAGCAACCCGCCGGAAGCCGTTTTCAGTGCCTGGTGCTGTTTGAGGTGATCATAAAAATCTTCGATCCGGTAGAGGGTTTTGATGAAGGCCCAGGCCACGACTCCGGACAGAATTCCCAGAATGGAATAAGGTATGAGTTCCAGCGGACTGACCAGGTGATATTCCGGAATGGAGAAGGCCACATTATTTCCCAGCATATACCGCGATACGACCGTGGCAAGCACCGAAGAGATCACGATGGGACTGAACTGGGAAACGCCGAAATCACCGAGAATCACTTCCAGGCTGAAGAGAGCGCCTGCGATGGGAGCATTGAACGCGGACGCGATACCGGACGCGGCGCCGCAGGCTACAAATGTCTTCATCCGTTGTGGATTGACCCGGAAGAACTGGCCTACAACCGATCCGACCGCGGAACCTATCTGGATGACAGGCCCCTCCCGTCCGACAGATCCGCCGGATCCGATATAAATGGATGATGCGATGAGTTTTGCAAAAACGACCCGGGGCCGGATCTTGCCGTTTCTCAGCGCGATGGCTTCCATGACTTCCGGAACACCATGTCCCTTGGCTTCATGACTGACATAGGCAATGATCAGGCCGACGATGAGGCTGCCGATGATGGGGACCGCGAGTTTCATCCAGATCGGCACAGCCGTCAGATAGGCCACCGTGATATCCCAGTTTCCCCAGAAAATGCGTTTGAAGAAGCGGATCATTTCCTGTATGATCACACCGCCCAGTCCGCCCACCAGGCCTATGACCACGGCCGCCAGGATCATGAAGGTATGTTCGGTCCCGCGAAAGCGCCTGAAATATGCGGCGGAGGAAGAACTGACCTTCTGAAACCAGGTTCTCGCTGTTCTGCGAAAACGTAATATTGTTTTTTTAATTCCGCGCTTCATGATTAGGTGGAAATATCATAAAATATCAGTCCATTTACCAGTTCAATTTAGCGGATAAACTCATTTTTCGTCGTATTTTCCCCTTTTTCCAGCTGAGCCGGGACCGAAAATATTTTCAACAGGATAGAGTTTAAGAAAATGAAAAAACTGTCACTTGGATACTGCATTCCGGGCCATGCGGAAACCGACGTATTTCAGCCCGTTCACATTTCCGGAACGGGAGCGGCTGGTCACAGTACAGAAGGAGGCCATGGAATTCACCGCTCCTCCGCGAACAACGCGGTAGGCCCCGGGGCCGGCAACAAGCGGATTGACAGCCGAGGCCCGGCCGAAGCGTCCATATTGGTCAAAACACCATTCGGACACATTTCCGCTCATATCGTAAATCCCCAGTTCATTGGCTTTTTTCAGGCCCACCGGCTGTATATAAATGGAGCTGTTCAGAACATACCAGCCGACCTGATCCAGATTATCCGAACCGGAATATTCAGTGTTTCGTCCCTGTCGTCCTCCCCGTGCAGCATATTCCCACTCGGATTCCAGAGGCAGGCGATACCCGTCTGCCGATTTATTCACATGTACGGTGTCCTCTTTAATGAGATAGACCGGAGTCAGGCCCTCGATTGCCGATATCCAGTTGCAGTAAGCCACCGCGCCCAGCCAGGTAATTTCGGCTGCAGCCTCACGGCCATCGTCCGGATGCCCGTTTTTCTTCACGATGTAATTCTGGCCCTCATACCCGATGCCGCACTCCGTCTCATTCATGTTCAGCAGTTTATCCGGCTGCAGGGAATAGATACCGGAATTAAGAAAACGGACAAACTCCCGGTTGGTCACTTCATAACGGCCGATGAAATAGTCGGGCAGCGTTACGGAAATCACCGTATCTCTCCGGGCCGCCCCTTTTCCCATAAGATAGGTGGAGCCCTTTACCAATATCATGGAGGGAGAATAGAGAGACGCGGAAGCGACTTCGATATGTATGGAGCAAGTATCAACCTGCATCTGCCGGTCCCGGACCCGAAGCAGAACACGATAGCTTCCGGGCTGGGAATACCGGTGATTCACGGGAGCCAGATCCCGGAACCCGCCATCCCACACCCTGCCGTCTCCAAAATCCCAGCGCATTTTCAGGGAGGCCGTTGGATTGTCCCGGTCCGCACTTTTCCGCGGATCCAGATAAAAGATCGTATTCACGGAACCGGTGTTCATGGAACTTTCGAAGGCAGCCTTCGGCCCATAATAATCCTGAACGACATCAATAAAAACGCGGTCGCGTGAGACCTGCCGCCCCACATAATGCACCACAGAGCTCAGGGCATAGTTACCGGGTTCAAGTCCCGCGGTGCGAAGCCGGCAGATACTGTCCGGTTTCATTGTGGAAAAAATCAACGAATCATTCAGAAAGTATTCAAGGCTGATAACGGATTCATAATGGTCAAGGCAGGGGGTGAGAATTTCGCCGATTTTAGTAACGGTCCGGTCCTGGGGCTTTAATATTCGATATTTCCCGTCATATACTGTTTTCTTTGAGCAGGCCCCGGCCAGTATCATTATAACCAGAATCGCCATCTCACATTGTCTTCGTATCAATACCTCACCCAATCCCCAGAACTATTTCTTTCCTTTTCGGGCTTGTACCCGGATGTCACCTACATAAAAGTTGAGAAAATTGTAGGTATTTTTCCCGAGGAAAGCAAGAAAATAGTTAGGAAGACACCCGTCCTTTCCCTTGACATCCGCGGCCCGGAAGGCAATGGATTCCATAAAATTAAGCTGTTATTTTAATCGCGATTCATTTATATTATTCGGCTAAAACTATGGGGTGCGTAATGCGTCTGACTCTGGACGACATAAATTTTAATCAGCGGAAGGCACTGGTTCGTGTTGACTTCAATGTTCCCCTGAATGAGAAGGGCGAGATCACCAATGATTTCCGCATACAGTCAACTCTGCCAACCCTCCGAAAGATTCTGGCAGACGGCGGTTCCGTCATCTGCATGAGTCACCTGGGACGTCCGAAAGGAAAAGTAAGTGCGGAATTTTCCCTGCGTCCGGTAGCACAGCGACTCGGCGAACTTCTGGCACAATCCGTTAAATTTGCGACAGACTGTATTGGTCCGGAAACGGAAAAGATGGCTGCAGACCTTCAGCCGGGGGAAATCCTTCTGCTGGAAAATCTGCGCTTTCACAGTGAAGAAACCGACAACGACAGCGAGTTTTCGAAAAAACTGGCGGGTCTTGCAGATATTTACGTAAATGATGCCTTCGGCAGCAGCCATCGGGCTCACGCTTCCACGGAAGGCGCCGCACGCTGTTTTGATCAGGCGGTGAGCGGCTATCTGATGGAAAAGGAACTGTTTTATCTCAAGGATAAACTTGATACTCCGGATCGTCCCTTCACGGCTATCCTGGGAGGTTCCAAGATATCCGGGAAAATCGACACCATCGAATTCCTGCTGGGAAAAGTCGACACGCTGATTCTCGGCGGCGGGATGGTTTATACCTTTTACCGGGCGATGGGCTATGAAATCGGCACATCTCTGGTGGAAGAGGAAAAAATAGATCTGGCGAAAGCCTTGCTGGACCGGGTAAAGAAGGAAAATCTGAATCTGATCATCCCCGATGATGTGGTGGTGGCGTCCGAATTTTCGAATGAGTCGCCCGCTGAAACAGTTTCCGTCACGGCCATGCCGGCTGATAAAATGGGACTGGATATCGGACCGGCAACCCGGAGAAAATTTGATGAGATTATCCGGAACAGCAAGACCATTCTCTGGAATGGCCCGCTTGGTGTTTTCGAATTTCCCAATTTTGCAGCCGGAACCAATGCCATCGCAGAAAGCCTGGCAGCCGCAACCGAAAAGGGCGCGATCTCTGTCATCGGCGGCGGGGATTCGGTGGCAGCGGTGAAGAACGCCGGATTAAGCGATAAAATGAGCCATGTTTCGACAGGCGGCGGCGCATCACTGGAACTCATCAGCGGCATGACACTGCCCGGCGTCGCAGCTCTTTCTGAAAAAGCATAAAGGTGTGGGAATGAGAAAATTTCTGATTGCAGGCAACTGGAAAATGAATAATGATGGAAAAGCGGCGCTGGATTATGCCCGTTCCTTCAAAATAAAGGGCCTGTCCCGCTATAACGCCGATATTCTGCTCTGTCCCCCCTATACAGCCCTCGGCATTCTTTCTGAAATTCTCCGGGATACTCCGGTTCACATCGGAGGGCAGAATCTCCATCAGGAAGTCAAAGGCGCATTCACTGGCGAGATCTCCGCGGAAATGCTCAAATCCGCCGGTTGTGATTATGTACTGGTCGGTCATTCCGAACGACG
Organism: Fidelibacterota bacterium; assembly: GCA_046735395.1. Classification (GTDB taxonomy): domain Bacteria; phylum Fidelibacterota; class Fidelibacteria; order Fidelibacterales; family DSDE01; genus JBJKQR01. Next base: position 17,895 of record JBJKQR010000058.1, read on the forward strand.
TCAGTATTTCGGCGAAACAGATGCGGGTGTCAATGCAAAGACCCGGCGCGCCCTGGAAGCCGGTCTCGTTCCCGTCGTCTGTATCGGCGAGACTCTGGAGGAACGGCAGGCGGAAATCACCCAATCCATTATCGACAGACAGCTGACGGACGGCCTGCTGAATTTCAGCGAGGAAGACATGAAGAAAGTCGTCATCGCCTACGAACCTGTCTGGGCCATCGGCACAGGCCTGACTGCCACACCCGACCAGGCTCAGGATGTCCACGCCTTCATTCGTAAACGTGTTGCAGCCCTGATTTCACAGTCGGTTGCCGAAGATTTACGAATTCTTTACGGAGGCAGCGCAAAAGTTGAAAATGCCCGGGATCTGCTCAGTCAGCCCGATATTGACGGACTGCTCATCGGGGGCGCAAGCCTGAAAGTTGACGACTTCACTGAAATCATAGAAATCGCTCATAATTTATAAGTAAAAAGGATAGCATATCATGTATGTATTTCTTATCATCATTTTCGTACTTGTTTCCCTGCTGCTGATCGGTTCCATTCTGATGCAGTCATCCAAGGGCTCCGGACTCGCCGGCACCTTTGGTGGCCTCGGCGGAGCCAATACCGTTTTCGGTGGCCGGGGAGCCGCTTCATTTCTGTCCAAGGCCACTCAGTATCTGGCCATCGCTTTTTTTGTTCTGACCATTCTGATCAACATGACCATCCGCAGCAGAACACAGGTCACCAGTGTGGTTCAGGAAAAAGCGGCCCAGAACGCAGTGACACCGTCTTCCGCCCTGCCGAAGCCGGAAGGAATTGACATTATCGAACCCACGGTTCCTGCTGATGACAATTCTAAAAAATCTGAAGAAAAACAGTAGATATAAACAACCATTTACTGTAAATTACCCCGATTTTTTACAGATCGGGTATGCCCAGGTGGTGGAACTGGCAGACACACCATCTTGAGGGGGTGGCGTCCATTGGGCGTGCGGGTTCGAATCCCGCCCTGGGCACAAAAACCAAAAGACCAAAGGTGATTTTTCATGCTTAAACACATTACACTTGTCGTTCTCTCTTTAACCGTTCTGTTGGCAGCACAGAATATGGATGATCTGCAGAAGCAGGTGAACGAAGCAGAAAAAATGTTGGAACAGAACAACGTGATGGGTTCGGAAATGCTGCTCCAGAGCGTCATCGCACAGGATTCGACCTTCGCTCCTGCCTATTATCTCTATTCTGATCTCGCCCTTCATAAAGGCGATCTGAATGATTCTCAAGCTAAACTTGTCAAAGCAATCAAAAACAAGACGGATGATGAGACCTACCGTAAACGTCTGGAATCCCTGACCACTCTCGTCAACAGCCTGAAGGATGCAAAACGCGCTCTGGATGCCGACGAACTGGCCAACTGCAAAAAAATCTACGGAGATATCATTTCGAAATTCCCCGAATTTGCCGAAGCCTATTATCTGCTGGGTATCGTAAACTCACGCGAAAATGACTATAAATCCTCCGCCGCCAATTTCAACAAAGCTTCCGAACTGGCCCCCGATGAAGAAAAATATGCATCCGCAACCAACAATCTTGTGGGCAAATACTTTATGGAAGGGATGGAATCCTACAAATATGGCGATTACAAAACGGCTGAAGAGAAATTTCGCGTCTCCATTGAAGTTGACCCCAGTTTTGTCAATGCCTATATGCAGATCGGTATCATCAAACGGAAATCCGGTGATCTGGACGGTGCCATTACCTGTCTGGAAAAAGGCGTGGCCGCAGCTCCCACGGATGTAAAAGCCATCTATAATCTGGGTTTGTTTTATGAAGCCGCCAATCGGGATAAGGATGCTGAAGCTCAATTTCAGAAGGTCATCGATACGGACTCGGGATTCGCTAAGGCCTATTCGGCCATTGCCGGCATCTATGTGAAGGAAAAGAAGCTTACCGAGGCGGAAAAACTCTATAAGAAATCTCTCGAAATTGATGAGACGTCCGCTGTCGCCTGGGACGGATACGGCGCCCTGCTGCTGCAGGTTCAGAAACTGACCGAGGCCCGGGACGCTCTGGTTCATGCCACACGGCTCGCTCCCCGTAACTACCGGTCCTTCTACCGTCTGGCCGAATGCTACAATCGTCTGGGATCCTTCAGTGATGCCCTTGCCGCTGCAAATTCTGCCGTCAAGCTGAACCGGAGATTTGCCGCTGCCTACATTGAACAGGGATTTGCCTTTTATGGTTTGAAGAAAAATACCGAATCCATCAATGCCTTCAATGCCGCCAGAAACGATCCGGGTTGGAGAAAATATGCGGAACACCAGATTGAACTGCTGCGTGAGAACAAGCCCATCGAACGGTAACCGGAACACGAAATTTTCATAAAAAAAGGAAGCAAATGCTTCCTTTTTTTTTTATTTTTCATTCAACCTGAACAAAACAGCGGGGCGGCTCCGAGGATGATAAAAGGCGCAATATTCGACCTGGACAACACGCTGGTAGATTTCAATCACCTGAAAATTTCCTCGGTCAGGTCGGCCATTGACGGAATGATCGAAGCCGGAATGGCTTTGAATCCGGATGAGGCCTTCGACCGTATCATGGAGATTTACCAGGAAAAGGGCTGGGAATTTCAGAGCGTCTTTGATGAATTCATTCTGGAGCGGGAAAAAGCCATGAATTATAAATTCCTGGCCGCCGGCATCCTGGGCTATCGCAAGGCGCGCGAAGCAGCGCTGAAACCCTATCCGCATGTAAACGCCACCCTATACCAACTGGTGAAGGAAGGAATCAAGCTGGCCGTCGTCAGTGATGCCCCCAGCCGTGAAGCCTGGCTTCGGCTGTGTCAGCTGAATTTTCACCATCTTTTTGATGTGGTGATCACCTTTGATGACAGCGGTGTCCGCAAACCGGCACCCCAGCCATTTCAAATGGCCCTTGACCGGATGAAACTGTCTGCCTCCGAAACGCTGATGATCGGCGACTGGCCGGAGCGGGACATGGCCGGGGCACGAAATCTCAATATTCCCTCCGTCTTCGCACGATACGGCGATATTTTCGACACTCATGATTCGGGCGCCGATTATGAAATTACGAGTTTTGACGGAATTCTGGACATCATCCGGAATCTGAATACCGGAGCATCCTGATGGCCACCCTCCACAACAGTGAATTTCGTCAGCTGTGCGTCGGCAATGATGACGCACGCCGAATTGATAAGAAGGCCATCGAAGACCTGAATATTCCGGGCATTCAGCTAATGGAGGAAGCAGGTACTCAGGCAGCCCGTTATACCATCGCCTACTGTCACAAACACGCCATCCGCCGGGCCCTCGTCTTCTGCGGCAAGGGCAACAATGGCGGGGATGGCTATGTCATCGCCCGGGAATTGCACGCGCATTATTTTCAGGTCACCTGTATCTGTCCCGGCAGCGAAAAGATGATTACAGGTGATGCCCTCCACCATTATCAGCTCATGAAATCGGCCGGAACACCCATTCGCCATATTTCGGATGCAAATGAAATCCATCCGCTTCTGGAAAAACCGGGAATCTGGATTGATGCCCTGCTGGGCACCGGAATTCATTCAGATCTGAATGATCCGATAAAAAGCCTGCTGCAAACGCTGGTCTCAAAACGAATGAACCACCCGGTCGTGGCTGTTGACATTCCCTCCGGACTGGACGGAACGACCGGATTTCGTCACGGTGCGGTTCTGGCGGCGACCTTTACGGTTTCAATGGGATTTCGTAAATGGGGTCATTACCTGAATGGTGCCCGTCATTACTGCGGCCATATTCTGGATGCACCTCTCTCCTACCCTCCCGAGGCTTCTGCGGCTGCGGTGAATCCGGCCACCCTCATCACAGATGAATTTATTAAAGACCGGATACGGCCCGTTGACCCGGATTCCCATAAATACACACGGGGGCAGGTCACCATAGTGGGTGGATCCCGGACCATGCCGGGAGCGCCTCTGCTTTCCGGACGGGCCGCACTGAACAGCGGCTGCGGTATGCTCCATTATTTCTGTGCACCCTCTATCCTGCCCACACTGGCAGCTGCCTTTCCCGAAGCCCTTTTTCATATATCCGCTAATGAGGACGCGCTGACCGAGGACGATATCCCGCAACTCAAGAGCCTTATTAAAAAAACATCAGCCTGGTGTGTAGGTCCGGGTTTGGGACGCAATCCCCGGACCGGGGACCTGCTGCATTCGTTTCTGCCGGATCTTGATGCGCCGTTGTGCATAGATGCGGATGCTCTGTATTTTCTCTCAGCGGAAGTTCTCAGCGCTCTGTCCGCACCGGTCGTCATCACTCCGCATGCCGGAGAATTCGGCAGACTCTTCGGATTTACTGCCGAAGAGATCCGGGATAAGGGGCCTGAACTGGCCCGGGAGGCGGCGCGATCCACTGGAACGGTTATTCACCTGAAGGGAGCCGGCAGCATTACAGCTGCTCCGGATGGCCGGCTGTTTGTTCACAGCAGCGGGAACCCGGGCATGGCCACAGCCGGGAGCGGCGACGTCCTCGCCGGCATGATAGCCTCGTTCTGCGCACAGGGACAGGACGTTCTGTCGGCAACCCTCATCGCGGCCCATCTCCATGGACGGGCGGGAGATCTGGCGCGGCAGTCTCGCGGACTGCGGTCAATGCTGGCCTCAGATATTATCAATGCACTGCCGTCGGTGCTGATGCAATTCGACTCGGCAAACTGAAAACGGAAACCTTTCGAATCAGGATTTTAAAATGGGAAGCATGAAACGGATTAAATATCGTCTATTCACTGTTCTGTACGGTCTCGTCATCATCGTTATCAATTCCACACCGGGGGATAAAATTCCGGTCATCCATATCCCGAATTTTGACAAGTATGCGCATTTCGCCATTTACTTCGGATTCGGATTTCTGATGCTCATGGCCGTGATTGAGCATTTCAAGGCAAGCGGCGGCATCGCCATCCTCATTTCCTTTCTGATCGGAGCCGGTTTTGGCGCTCTCGATGAATTCCATCAATATTGGGTGCCGCGCAGAATCCCGTCCTTCTTTGATTTTCTGGCCGACATATCCGGCCTCACTGCCGGTATTTTCCTCATGTTCATGCTTATTCTGTACAAATATGTCAAGGTTCGTCTCTGATGCTCACACATCTGACCATCCGAAATTTGGCTGTCATCAAGGATCTCGAAATCAAGTTTCGGGAGGGGATGTCCGTGATTACCGGAGAGACCGGTGCGGGAAAATCCATTATCATTGATGCGCTGGGCCTTATTCTGGGGGATCGGGCCAACACTCTGCTGGTGAGAGACGGAGAAGAAATCGCCTATATAACTGCCGAATTTACGGTTGAGGCCCGGCATCGCAGGCAGCTGATGGATATCCTCGATAAACTGGAAATTAACCTAGAGAATGACCTTGAAATTCAGCGGGAGGTGAACCGGAACGGAAAGTCACGGGCGACCCTGAACGGATCCCATATCACAGTCGGAGATCTTCGTTCCATCGGCAGTTTACTTGTGGAAATGCACGGACAGCATGAGCACCAGCGCCTTCTCGATCCGGAAAGTCATATGGGATATCTGGATGCCTGCATTCGGAATACGGATTTATTTTCCAGCCTTGAAAAAGCTTTCCGGGCCTTTCGGTCCTGTGATGAAGAGCTGAAAACCCTTACCCGTGACCGTCAGCGCTACGAAGCGGATTATGAATTAAAAACCTATCATCTGGCTGAAATGGAGGCCCTGGACCTGAAGGACGGCGAACTCATTCAGCTGGAAGAGGAAGCCGCTATTCTGGAGCACAGCCACGAATTGAGTGAAGCCGCCGACATGATCGCCCAGTCGCTCTATGAAAGTGATGAAAATCTGGTTGACCAGCTCAAGGAAATCAAACGGTCCCTGTCCCGAATCAGTGCGGTGGATACGGAACAGGCCGCATTGATGCCGGAACTGGAGACGGCTGTCATCAGCCTGACCGAACTGGGACGGAGCATGTCCGGATACCGGGACAGTATTCCGGATGACCCGGGCAGACTGGATACGGTCCGGCACCGCCTTCATGAATTGTATCGGCTGGAAAAGAAACATCAGAAACCCTATCCGGAACTGTATTCCTATTACCTGAGCCTGAAAACGGAACTGCAGAACAGACAGGATTTTGATTCGGTCATGAAACGAAAAACGGCGGAACGGGAAGCATTGCGGTCGGACCTGACTTCGGCAGCCGCCCGGCTCTCGGAACGGCGTCGTCAGGAAGCCCGGGATTTTGCCGCCTCCATCAATGATATTCTGAGAAAAATGGGGATGAAGCATGCCTCGCTGTCTGTCTCCTTCAGTACGGCCGCAGCCGGAAGTTCTGATAATTGGGTCGTGTCGGGGAATGACAGGGTTCATGTCAACGAAAACGGAATTGATGTGGCTGAATTTCTGATCATCACCAATCCGGGAGAAAATTTCAAGCCACTCAGCCAGGTCGTATCCGGCGGTGAATTATCACGGGTTATGCTTGCCATAAAGGGAACCCTGAGCGAAAAAGACGTGACAGCCACACTTATTTTTGATGAAGCTGATGCGGGAATATCCGGACAGATTGCACGAACGGTCGGAGAACAGATTCTGGATCTGGCCGGACACCACCAGGTTCTCTGCATCACTCACCTGCCCCAGATCGCGTCTCTGGGACATTCTCATTTTCAAGTCACGAAAACAACCGGCAGCGGACACAGCGAGACGACGATGACCCTGTTGTCCGATGAGGAAAGGATTCGGGAAATCGCCTCACTCATTTCAGCAGGACCCATCAGTCAGGCATCTCTGCAGACCGCGACAGAACTGCTGAATCAACAAAAAGGGACTTATGGAACAACGAATTAAGGATGAATGCATCCGCCTCTTCGAAACGTGGTCAGGACAGACTGCCGAAACCTTCACGGCTCTGCCTCTGTCCGGATCGGACCGGCGCTATTTCCGGATGCAGAGCCAGGACAAATCCGCGATTGCAGCCTGGAACCCGGATATAAAGGAAAATACGGCATTCATCACCTTCAGCCGGCATTTCCGGGCAAAGGGTTGCCGGGTCCCTCAGCTCTACGCGGTCAACGAGGAAAAGGATGTCTATCTCCAGGAGGATCTGGGCGATGAGACCCTGTTCAGCCGGCTTTCCCGCAGCCGCAGCGACGATCATGATTTCCCCGAAAACCTGATTCAGCTTTACAAAAAAGTCCTGAAAGCCCTCCCCGCATTCCAGATCACAGCCGCTGCAGATCTGGATTATTCCGTCTGTTACCCCCGTTCCAAATTTGACAAGCAATCCATGATGTGGGATCTCAATTACTTTAAATATTATTTCCTGAAACTGGCCCACATTCCCTTTGATGAGCAGGATCTGGAAAATGATTTTCACAGCTTCTGTGACTATCTGCTTCAGAGCCCTGCCGATCATTTTCTGTACCGGGATTTTCAGAGCAGGAATATCATGCTGGTCGATGAGGAGCCCTGGTTCATCGATTATCAGGGCGGACGCAAGGGAGCCCTTCAGTATGATCTCGCGTCCCTGATCTATGATGCAAAGGCCAGCATTCCCCAGTCTGTCCGCGTTGAGCTCCTGGATGAATACATTCGCGAACTTTCCGCTATCCATCCCATTGATGAGAGTCAGTTCCGCATGTCCTATTACGGATTTGTTCTGATCCGGATCATGCAGGCCATGGGCGCTTACGGTTTTCGCGGATTCTACGAAAAAAAATTACATTTTCTCCAGAGTATTCCCCACGCTCTGGATAATCTGGTCTGGATTCTGAAAAATGTTGAGATTCCGGTTCAGCTGCCGGCCCTGATGCGGGTTCTGAACCTGCTGGTAAATTCAAAGGAACTGCGGCACATTTCCGCGCCGTCACATCGGCTGGAAGTGGAAGTCAGCAGTTTTTCCTACAAGCGGGGAATACCCGTTGACCGGAGCGGCCACGGCGGCGGATTTGTTTTTGACTGCCGATCTGTCGAAAATCCCGGAAAACAGGAGAAGTTCCGGGACCGCAGCGGGCTTGATCCGGAAGTGGGAAGCTTTATTGAAGGATTGGCGGAAAGCCGGGTCTTTTTCGATTCTGCCCGTCAGCTGGTGGACATGTCTGTACGGCGCTACATAGATCGGGATTTCGATCATCTGATGATCAGTTTCGGCTGTACGGGCGGACAGCACCGCTCCGTTTATTTTGCCCAGAAGATGGCGGATTACCTGAAGGAACATTATGATATACAGGTACGCTGCCGCCATATTGAACAGGATATGAAGGATCATCATTGAAAAATGTAAAGGCCATGATACTGGCAGCCGGATACGGAAGCCGGCTCGGAACGCGGACCCAGGACACACCGAAGGCACTCATTCCGGTGGCCGGTACACCGCTGCTCGGACGTCTGCTGCAGACACTTCAGGACAGCGGAGTGGATTCTGTAGTTATCAATCTTCATCATTTCCCGGAACAGATCCGGGACTATTGCAGCGCTCATGACAATTTCGGCCTGAATCTTCAGTTCAGCCAGGAAGATGGAGAGCCGCTGGGCACCGGGGGCGGACTGAAATTTGCCGAAAAATATTTCCATGCGGACGACGATATTCTGGTTTACAATGTGGATATACTGTCCGACATCTCCATCCGTGATATGCTGAAGAAGCACCGGGCGAACGGCGCGGACATCACCCTGGCCGTACGGGAACGGGACAGCAGCCGTCAGCTGATGTTCAACGGCAGAAAAACTCTGGTCGGGTGGTGCAATACGGAAACAGGCCGGCGTATTCTCATCCCCGGGGCCGGGAGGAATCATCTCAATTTTGCATTCAGCGGCATCCATATCTGCAAAGCGGAGGGGCTGTCCGGATTCCCTGACGCAAAGAGCCCCTACAGTCTCACGGATATATGGCTGCAGCTTGCACCGTCTCTGAAGATACAGGCTTATATTCATAACGATGGATACTGGTTTGACTGCGGCAAACCGAACACACTTCAGGAAGCTGAAACATTCTTACACAGGAGTCATAGATGATTGATCTGAGAAGTGATACGATAACGAAACCGACGGAGGCCATGCTGAAGGCCATGGTGTCAGCTCCGGTGGGAGATGATGTGCTGGGCGATGATCCGAGCGTACTTGCGCTGCAGAAACGGGTCTCAGCTCTGTTCGGCAAGGAAGACGGCGTCTTTGTTCCCAGCGGTACCATGAGCAACCAGATAGCCATAAAAGTTCATACCGTTCCCGGTTCCGAAGTGATCTGTGATGTGGGCGCCCATATCTATAATTATGAAGGAGGCGGGCCCTCCTTTCATTCCGGCGTTCAGGTCCGTCCGCTCTACAGCAACGACGGACGACTGGTTCCATCCCAGGTCGAAGCTGAAATCCGTCCCTGGGACAATGTCCATTTTGCTCCGACGACTCTGATCGAAGTTGAAAATACGCATAACCGCGGCGGAGGTACCATCCTGCCGCTTGAAACAATCCAGCAGCTCCGAGCCGTTGCGGATAAATACGGAATTCCCATGCATCTGGATGGTGCGAGAATCTGGAATGCACACGTAGCCACCGGAATCGCCCTGTCCGAATACGGACGGTATTTTGATACGATTTCCGTGTGCTTCAGCAAGGGATTGGGTGCTCCAGTCGGTTCCATGCTCTTAGGCAGCCGGACGCATACGGAAAAAGCCCGGCGCTACCGGAAATTATTCGGCGGCGGCATGCGCCAGTCCGGGTATCTGGCCGCAGCGGCAGATTATGCCATTGACCATCACCTGGCCCGGCTTGCAGAAGATCACGCCAACGCAAAGCTCTTCGCGGAAACACTCAGCCGGAATCCGGCTTTTACTGTGGATCTTACAGAACTGCAGACCAATATCGTCATGATTGATATCAGAGATGAACGCAGCGCTGAATCGGTTCAGGCCGCGCTGGCAGAACGTGATATACACATGATGCCGGTTGGCCCCAAACGTCTCCGGGCCGTTTTTCATCTGCATATCAGCAAATCCGATGCGGAGGAAGCCGGGAAGGCTTTCCTGAATCTGTAGGAGGTTATATGAACAGCTTCGTCACCCGGGAATGGGACGGAAAGATCTGTATCCTGCGCATCAACCGTCCCGATGCACTGAATTCGCTGAACACGGAAGTACTTACTTCACTTATTCGCGCATTTAATGAGGAAAGAGTAAACCCTGACACCGCAGGAATCATCCTGAGCGGAAGCGGTGACAAATCCTTTGTCGCGGGTGCGGATATCGAGGAGATGAAAACCATGACACCCGCCGGAGCACGACAGTTTTCCAGAACAGGCCAGGCGCTGACCCGACTTATCGAAACCTTCCCGAAACCCGTCATTGCGGCAGTCAATGGTTACGCGTTGGGCGGAGGAAATGAGCTGGCCATGGCAGCGCATATTCGAATTGCCTCTGATAATGCAAAATTCGGTCAGCCCGAGACCGGTTTGGGCCTCATCCCCGGTTTCGGCGGCACTCAACGTCTTCCCCGTCTCGTCGGGTTCGGCAAGGCCTGTGAACTGAATCTTACAGGACAGGTACTGAAAGCCGATCAGGCTGCATCCATCGGACTCGTGAATGAAGTCGTGCCCCGTGACCAGCTCATGGAGCGCTGCACAGCTGTCATGCACAGCATCATTTCAAAAGGCCCTGAGGCGACCCGCCTGACGCTGGAAGCCATGGTCCGCGGGCGTGACCTGCCCATGGATGAAGCGCTGAACCTGGAAGCTGATCTCTTCGCTCTGACATTTACAACAACCGACCGGACAGAAGGGATCACAGCCTTTCTGGAAAAGAGAAAGGCCGACTTTAAAGGTGAATAATCTCAGAATCTATTTTTCCGGCTCCATATCCGGCGGCAGAGACTTGCTGCAAAACTTCCGGATTATTGTTGAACGCCTGAAAACCTACGGCGCCGTTCTCACCGAGCATATTGCCGATCCGAATCTCGAAGCGGGTGGTGAGGATATGCACTCCGACGAAATATTTCAGAGGGATCTGGAATTTCTGAATGATGCGGATATCATCATCGGGGAAGTAACGACTCCCTCACTCGGTGTCGGATACGAACTGGCCTGGGGAGTCGAACAGGGTAAGCCGGTTCATGCTCTTTTCTGCACGGCTTCCGGCCGCCGCCTGTCAGCCATGGTCGACGGAAATCCCGGCATACATGTCCACAGATACTCGGATGTGGGTGAACTGGCCGGAATTATCTCCAATATTTTCGAAAAATAATCATCCACAAACGCAAAGCTCCCCGCCTGGGGGAGCTTTCATTTTCCTCGGGTCCGTCTATCGGAGTATAAGTCAGGAACTACTTCGAGATCTCGTTCAGCTTCTCTTTCAGGATTTCA
>JBJKQR010000059.1:0-15961 GCA_046735395.1 Fidelibacterota bacterium
CCCTGTTTGAATTTCAGGATGGCCTCAGGAACATTGTATTCGAGAAAGGCATTGCGTCCGGAAGCCTTATAACTGTCTGAAATGGCCGATACCACCGGTTCGCTCGGTACGGCAAAGGGCAGCTTGAGCATGGCCAGGATCTCCAGCGCCTCACCGGGGACATCCACTCCCTCCCAGAAGGATTCGGTCCCGATCAGGGTTGCATTCTTCCGTTCCCGGAAACGGTTCACCAGGGCTGTCCGTGAGGCAGCACCGCTCTGATACAGCAGAGGAATATTCTGCTGCTGGTAGGCCGGTTCCATCACCAGTCTGAGATTCCGGATACTCTGATAGGATGTGGTGAGCAGCAGGGTTCCGCGCTGATAGCGGGCTGCGATTTCATTCATGAGTTCGGCCACATGGCGGTCAAATTCCTTGTCTGCCGGTTCGGGCAGAAAGGTCAGAACCCAGGATGAAGCCTGTTTTGTAAAATCAAAGGGCGATTCATATTCACCGGTAATGAGGTCACCGTTGTTCAACCTGTTAAATCCGGTCCGGGATTTGAAATAGTCGAAGGAATGATCAATGGACAGGGTCGCAGAACAGGCAATCACAGCGTGACGATTCTTCAGGATTTTTTCATGAATATCCTCCGATACGTCCAGAGGTGTGGCGCTGATGCGGATATTGCTGTTTTTCATATCCACCGGCAATTCCAGCCAGTACACCCATTTTTCATTATCCGGTTCGAGAAGAAAATGAATATTCCGTCCGCATTCATCAAAATCTCCGATGGCCAGCAGCAGATCTTCCTGTTCTGCCTGAATCGCAGCCTGCTCGCCCGGGTTCAGGTTCTTGATAGTATCTAAAAGCAGTTTCAGCTCCGCCATGGCCGCCTCGTGGGCCGCCATCAGCTTCTGCGTCTCCGGAAGCGCATTGAAAGCATGCTTTTCGGGCATGAAACGGATTTTCTGTACATATTTCTGAACGGATTTTCGATGATGGGCATTCATAAAGTCCAGCAGGGCGGTAAAAAAAGCTTTGGACTGAGACTGGAAGCCGCCGATCTGCTTTTCACAGCTGGAAATGCGTTTGAGCAGATCATCCTGATGTTCATCCTTCCATGCGCCGCCCTTGCCCACCTTGCGGTTCAGCCGCACCAGCGCACCGAAATTATCCCGGCCGCTGTAATACAGTTTTTCGCTCACCTGATCCGCAATCCAGGGCCCGAATTCCCGGGCAAAATACTGATAGGCGCTCTTTTCCAGGTTGTGGGCCTCATCGATGATGAGAATGGGAAAATCGGGGAGAATCTGGTTATCGGCAGCCGCGTCACTGAGAAGCAGGCTGTGATTGACCACCACTATATCCGCCACCTGCGCCAGCCGGCGCACCTTTCCCAGATAACAGCCACTGTGTTCCTGGCATTTCCGGGTGGTGCAGTATCCCGGTTCGGAACAGACCTTGCTCCAGACCGAACTCTGCATATAGGCCCGGAATCCTGGATTTTCCTCAATATCGCCCGTTTTCGTCTCTCTCAGCCACAGGCACAGGGGCAGCAGCCCCGGCCGGTCGAAAACCGAAATGGCCGAATCGAGATTATTTAGCAGTTCATTCCATTTCGTGAGACAGATATAATTGCTGCGTCCCTTCAGAAGCACGGCCGTAAAATCCGCGTCAATATGTTCGTAAATAAAGGGAATATCCTTGAAAAACAGCTGTTCCTGCAGGGATTTGGTATTGGAGGACACCACGGCGGCATAGTCCCCGTCACGATTCTTCTGCACCCATTTGATGGCGGGAATGAGATAGGCCAGGGATTTCCCGACTCCGGTTCCGGCCTCGGCCACCAGAAATTTGCCCTTATTGAAGGCTTCCGTAATATCCGCAGACAGCTGCACCTGCCCCAGGCGCATTTCATATTTTTCCAGCCTGGCGGCCAGAATCCCCTGAAACCCGAAAATATCCTGAATATCGCGGCTGTTCACTTTCTGCAGCGCTGCGCTGCGGTCGTCATCGTCATCTCCCCTGCTTCGATTCTGAAAATCACCGTACACATTGATCCCCGGCTCATGCAGAGGTGTAACATTTTCGGTCGCCGTCCGGCCCGTGTTCTCATAATATTTCAGAATATTTTCATAGAGCGTATGATTCGGTTCACCGCTGAGCGGGCCGATAATTTTCCAGAGTTCCTTCATCAGGGCATAATCATAATGCCAGACAATCTTCAGAAGTTCCAGCAGCAGCCAGCCGGTATTTTCCGTATCCACATTGGCGCGGTGAGCGCCTTCGGTCTGCAGGTGAAATATTTCGGACAGGGTTTCCAGCTTGCGGTCGGCCAGATAATAGAGAAAGATGCGGCTGATCTCCAGCGTATCCATGATGGGATTGGGTACCGTTATTCCGTACTTATTTAAAAATCCCAGATCAAACCGTACATTGTGCCCCACTAAAGGCAGGCCGGCGAAAAAATCCAGAACTTCAAGTTTCCGGTCGTCAAAGGGCCTTTCATCCGCAACCATTTCATCCGTAATCCGGGTCAGTTCCGTGATATGATCGGGAATATGAGTGCCCGGATTGCAGAAAAAATGAAAGGTGGTGTCCAGCTGTCCATGAATGAAGCGGGAAGCGGAGAACTGAATAATGTCCGCCTCGCTGCTTTCCAGTCCTGTCGTCTCCACATCAAAGGCAATAAAGCTCTCCAGCCCGATTTCCTTCAGAAAATTTTCAGGAAGCGCTGCAATGCCGACAGCTTTGGAATGCTCTGATGATTTTCCCCTTGTCATGAACCCTGTACCCGTCCTTTCGCTGCCGTCTCCGGACCGCAGCACCTTTGTTTTTTAATAATTTGCAAAAAGCCCGGCCACATCCAGCAGCAAACTCGGCTTGCGCATCAGCGCGATGGAAAATATTTTCACCAGCGTCCGTTTTTCATCCGGAACAGCCAGAACCTTATCCGCGATATGGTTCAGATCGTCGTCACTGAATTTGTAGATCGCCTCCTTGACCTTATACAGCCGTTCGTGGTTTTTTCCACCGGCCTTTGCCCAGGCTTTCACATATTCCTGAAAAAAAGCGTCACTGACGTCCCCGGCCCTGATAGCTTCGGCAGCCCGGATACCGGCCAGTTTGCCCGCATGCATTCCGGAAATGATTCCGCCGCCCGTCACAGGGTCCACCATGCGCGCCGCATCACCCACCAGCATCAGGCCATCGGCGGTAATACGTTTCAGGGTTTTTGCCACCGGCACACCCCCGGCAAACAAGGTCATAATATTGCCATCGGGAAATTTATCAGCCAGAAATGCATTCAGATAATCAATGGCTTTTTTCCCGCTCCTGTTATCTCCGGCCACACCCAGTCCGATATTGGCCATGCGGGGGCCTTTGGGAAATATCCACAGATAGCCTCCCGGCGCCCAGAATGACGACAGAAAGAACTGTATGGTTTCCGGATCAATATCAATATCGCTCACGGTGGCCTGTACAGCCGATTCCATATCTTTCATCTTAGTCGCTGTCGTCAGGCCCGCCCAGCGTCCGACACGGCTTTCCACCCCGTCGGCTGCAATAACGATTTTTGAGTGAAAGCTCCGTTCACCCTCCGGGGTCATGACCCGAACACCCTTCACGACACCGTTCTCCATGAGCAGGCCGGTCACATTGTGCCGGGTCCGGATGGTGCATCCCGCATCCCCGGCCATCCGCGCCAGATCAAAATCAAAACGTTTCCGATCCAGCACGAAGCCTACCGCATTTCCCACATTTGCAGAGACGGTGGATCCATTCGGCGCCGTCAGGCTCACCTTGGTAATTCGCGCCGATATCCATTCCGGACGAATATCCACGAATTTTGCCAGGCCGTCCTCGCCCACACCTTCAGCACAGCGCACCGGCACACCGATGTCCCTGTCCTTTTCCAGCATGAGTACGGAAGCGCCTCCCTTTGCGGCATGCAGCGCGGCCATGCTTCCGGACGGTCCCGCTCCGACAACGATCACATCATACTCATTTTTCATCATCACTCTCCAGTGCATAGACAGGGCAGATTTCGACGCAGAGATCGCAGTCGATACAGATTTCGCTGTCGATGCTCAGCAGTTTTTCGGACATGGTTATGCAGTCTGCAGGGCAGATTCCCACGCAGGTTCCGCACAGATCGCACTTGTCATGGTGAATGCTTATCATTATACTCTCCGCTCAGGATATCTCGTTGACATACATTTTCTGTTTAATTCCGTTATTCCTTACCTCCAGAGGATAATTTCCCGTGAAGCAGGCCGTACAGAAATTTCCCGCCGGCTTGACCATGGAATTCAGCATACCGTCTACACTCAGATAGCGAAGGGAGTCGGCACCGATCGTTTTCCGGATTTCGTCAATGTTCTTCTCGTGGGCAATCAGCTCTTCCTTCGTGGGAAAATCCAGCCCGTAGTAGCAGGGGTGATGGATGGGCGGCGAGGCAATGCGGACATGAACCTTGGTAGCGCCTGCCTCCTTCAGAAGCACAATGAGCTTCTTCAGAGTGGTTCCCCGTACAATACTGTCATCCACCAGAACAATCTCGCGGCCGGCCAGTGTTCCCTTGATGGGATTGAATTTGAGATGCACCTTCATATCCCGCTCTTCCTGAACGGGAGAAATAAAGGTTCGGCCCACATAATGGTTCCGGATCAGTGAAATTTCATACTTGATGCCGCTGCGCCGGCTGTACCCGATGGCAATGGTATTGGATGAATCGGGAACCGATACGACGATGTCCGCGTGTTCGGCATGATCAGCCTCCATGGCCAGGGTCTTTCCCAGCTTGCGCCGGGTCCGGTCCACCATATCCGCATAAACCTTCGAATCAGGCCGGCTGAAATAGATCAGTTCAAATATACAGTGTTTCGGTTCCTTTTTGGGCGCCAGGCGAATGGATTCCAGCTCCGTCTGTCCCCGCTTCACCGTGATCAGTTCACCGGGGCGCACATCCCGTACATACTCGGCGCCGATGAGATCGAAGGAGGAAGTTTCCGAACTGAAGACCCAGGCATCCCCTTTTCGTCCGATGGCCAGCGGCCGAAGTCCCAGCGGATCCCGCGCCACATACAGCGAGTCATTGGTCATGATGAGCAGGGAATAGGCTCCTTCCACCTTGTTCAGCGCTTCCTTGATCTTCATGGTCATACGGCGTTTCCGGCTCCGAACGATAAAATGCACGATCAGTTCCGTGTCGGTGGAGGTCTTGAAGAGCGCCCCCTCTTCCTCAAGCGCCGCAAACCGTTCCTTCAGATTTATGAGGTTCCCGTTATGGGCGATGGCGATGAAGGCATCCTGATGTTTGAACAGCAGAGGCTGAATATTGATTTCAGATGAGGACCCGGTGGTGCTGTAGCGGTTATGGCCGATGGCAATGTCACCCTTGAGCTGATTCAGGCTCTCGGAGGAATTGAATACATCCGAAACCAACCCCATACCATGCTTGCTGAAAACTTCCCGGCCATCGCAGGAAACGATTCCCGCGCTTTCCTGGCCCCGGTGCTGCAGCGCGTGGATACCGTAGTAGGCAAACTGGCTCGCATGTTCATGGTTGATCATTCCGAATATTCCGCACATACAGGGGTTCCTATCTGATTTGATTTACAATGAATAGTCCGGCAGCGATACCGACCGCATCCGCAAGCAGGTCCTTCCAGCAGAAATGGTCGCCGCGATGACGGTCTGCTGCCTCCTTGCCGATACCGATCATCAGTACAGCTATCGGCGCCGTCACGATCCTGTGATCAGGTTCTGAAATCTGTCCCTCCGTGTAGCTTCCCTGCGCGGTGAGCATCAGACTCATGCTGAAATGCTTCAGCTTATCCTGAGCAAGAAAGCGATCGGATCCGCTTCCCCGCTCAGCGGCAGAAACGCCGGCACTCAGCAGCAGCAGCAAAAGAACTGTCCGGATTCCGGTCATATAATTCCCAGTTTGCTCAGCAGCACGATAATGATGGCGACCGGACTGACATAGCGGATAAAGATCATCCAGACAGCCATGAAGGTGTCGCTGTACTGTTCGGCGCCTTCGCGCAGATAGGCGATGGCCCGTTTTCCGCCCAGCTTCCAGCCCGTAAAAATAGCAATGAGCATCCCGCCCAGAGGCAGAAGAATATTGGCTGACAGATAATCCAGCAGGTCAAAGAAATTGAGGCCGCCCAGGGTGAAATCAGACCAGCTCCCGAAGGAAAGGGCGGAGGGAATACCGAAGAGAAAGGTAACGAGGCCGGCATAGATGGCAACCTTACGCCGGTCAAAATCCTTTTCATCCACAAAATAGGATGTAATCACTTCCAGGAGCGAAATGGCCGACGTCAGTGCGGCAATGGCGAGAAGGGCAAAAAAGAGGACGGCGAAAACCGTTCCGCCGGGCATTCTGGCAAATACGGCCGGCAGCACCTGAAACGCCAGGCCGGGCCCGGCATCCGGCTCAAATCCCATTGAAAAGACAGCCGTGAAGATGGCAACACCGGCGAGAATGGCAATCAGCGTATCGAGAAAGGCAATGATAACCCCGTTCTTTACAATATTTTCCTTTTTGCCCAGATAGGAACCATAGGTCATCATGGCGCCCATTCCCAGGCTCAGGGTAAAGAAGGCATGCCCCAGGGCAATGAGCACGGCGTTCGGCGTAATCAGCTCAAAATCAGGACGAAACAGAAACTCCAGCCCCTTTGAACTGCCCTTCAGGCTGATTCCCCAGAAAACCAGCAGAATCAGAATGAGAAAGAACAGCGGCATGAGTATACGCGAAAATTTTTCGATGCCTTTGTTTACACCGAAATACACTACAGCCACCGTGAGGATGGCAAACAGCGCCTGCCAGCCCAGTATCCATACCGGATTTCCGATGTGCTGAGTGAAGAATTGGCCCGAGATGTCCGCACTGGTAAAGGTGGCGATGGATCCCTTCAGTCCCTCCACCACATAGCCGAGGCTCCAGCCTGCCACCACATTATAATAGCTGAGGATGAAGAACCCCGTCACCACGCCCACATATCCGACGGCCGTCCAGAACCTGTTTTTTTCCGAAAGAAGGGCAAAGGCTCCCACGGGATTCTTCTGCGAAGTCCGTCCGATCAGGATTTCCGCGATCAGCACCGGGATTCCCACGATAAGAATGGAAATGAGATAGACCAGAATGAAGGCCGCGCCGCCGTTTTCTCCGGTGATATAAGGAAATTTCCAGATATTTCCCAGCCCGATTGCCGATCCGGCCGCCGCCAGTACAAATCCCAGTCCGCTGCCCCAGTGTTCCCGTGCTTTCATTCGTATATCCCTTCCATTATTTTAAAAATTTATAGGAGAGTCTGAGTTCGGGTCGAAAATCAGGGCTGAGCGCGACCGTCACGTCCGTGCTGGGAAACAGACTCAGGTGCGCGTCAACATAAGCATCAATCGCTCCCAGCAGATAGGTGCCCGCGCCCCACCATAAATATTTATTCCGCTCATCCCGCAGCTTCACGTCGCTGGTTCGTCCGAAGTCTCTCTGGTTTTTCCAGGCGTTATAGCCCATGTAAAGATCCGCTCCCACGTAGATACTGGCCTTCAGAATTTTTCCATTGTACAGCTGTCCCGATCCGGGCAGAACGAAGGACAGAAAAAGCGCCGTCTTCGGATTCCTGCCCTGCTTCCCGTCCGCTTCCAAACTGTCTTCGGAAAAGGCAGGAAACGCTGTAATACCCAGCAAACAGATCAGAACAATAATTTTCAGCTTCAAGAATATCAGTCCTTCATCGCCACCGCTTCTATTTCAATCAGCGCTCCCATCGGCAGCGCCGCAACCTGTACTGCCGATCTGGCAGGCGGGCTGTCGGGAAAAAATTCCCCGAATACCGCATTGACCAGGGCAAAATCCTTCAGATCTGCCATGAATACGGTCAGTTTCAGAATGCTGTCACGGCTGCCGCCGCCGGCTTCCACTACCGCGATGACATTATTCAGAACCTGCCGGGTTGCCTCCGTAATCGAACTATTATGAAATTCACCGCTTTCCGGATCAAGAGGGATCTGGCCGGCAGTAAAAATCAGGTTATCTCCTGCCATACCCTGGCTGTAGGCTCCAACCGGTGCAGGTGCCTTCGCCGTCTCAATTCTTTTCTTCGCCATCTGCCCTCTCCTTTTTCTTTCCTTTTTCCGGCGCCTCGCGCAGAGGCACAAAACGAACTTCCGTCAGAATACGCCGCACCCATTTACCATCCCGTTTTTCCATGAGAATCAATTCCTGCGCTTCCTCACCGACAGGGATAATCATTTTTCCCTTCGGCTTCAGCTGTTTCAGCAGATTCATGGGGACGTCCGCAGGGGCGGCTGAAACAATGATCGCATCGTAGGGCGCCTGCGGCGCATATCCGGCATAGCCGTTTCCCTGGTAAATCCGGACATTCTTCAGTTCCAGCGTATTCATCACGCGGATACTGGCCGTGACCAGCTCCTTCTGCAGTTCTATTCCGGTCACCCGGTCCACGAGCAGAGACAGGAGGGCACACACATATCCGCTGCCGCTGCCGATCTCCAGAACCCGGTCTGTCGGACGCAGACGCAGCGCTTCCAGCATAAGAGCCACCACATACGGCTGGGACAAGGTCTGATTGTATCCGATCTGTACCGGGCCGTCCCGATGGACCTGATCCTGTTCGGATTCGGGAACAAAAAGATGACGCGGAATGGTCAGAAAGGCATCAATAACCCGTCTGTCCCGGATCCCATAACCCACAAGCTGCTCTTCAACCATCGCCTGCCGCTTACTGAACTTGCCGAAGCCGGCGAATGTATTTTTTTTATTTTTCATGGATTGCAAATGTAAAACGGGTAAAGCGCGACGGGTTTATTGAGTTCTTTTCGGGTATCGGTTCCTGGGTCTTCCGGCTGATGATCCCTGATACTGAGGTTTTTCAACTTTTACAATATGTCCTTCGTTCAGAACCAGCATGACATCAATGAGTCGGAATCGTGACAACGATCCGGCATGAGATATGATTGCCGTCTTTTTATCGTTCTTAACCAGGTTCCGGATATGCGTATTGCATTTTTTTATAAATCCTTCATCCATACCGGAGTAAGGATCATCCAAAATGAGAATATCTTTTTCCTGCAGCAGAACCTTGACGAGCTCGACCTTCTTGTACAATGCCCGTGTCAGATGACGTCGTTTAATTTTGGCCAGATGTTTCAGATCAAATTTTTCCAGCAGGGTCATGGCCTCCTGATAGGCAATTGCCGCAGATTTATTCTTTCCCTGCAGAGCATTCTGCAGATAGGATATGACTGTCTTTCCGGGCCAGAATGGCTTCTCCTGTGACAGCCAGGATATTTTACCGGTGAGTAACCGTCTGGAATATTCACCTTTTTTCATAGATTTTCCGTTATATAAAATATCTCCCCCCGCGATCTTTTTCCGATGCGCCAGCACATCCAGCAGCAGACTTTTCCCGCTGCCGTTGACGCCGGTAATCTGGTACAGAACGCCCGGGTATACTTTCATTGAGTATATTTCAAGCTTGGATATTCCACATGCTGCTTTTACATCCTGTAATTCTAAAAGTGGAGCTTGTGTATTCATAAATACTACCTTTCGATACATATTCACCGCACTTCACCCGCTTGTCAAAGAACTCATTTATGGCCTAAGTTTAGTGAAATTCTGCGGGTGCTTCAACATGAATCTTCCCGAATGTGATCAGGAATTCAAAACCTGCAGATTTTGAGCCGATTTCGCCCGGACAGCTCAGTGGTCTGAATAGACAGGTTGGGGAAATCCCAGCCTTTCGCTCTGAAATTCCTGCTTGATGGCCTGTACATTGTGATCGATCTCCGGTTCTCCGTCAAACTTTTTATCCATGGCCACCACATCCCAGACAAAATACGCCTGTGTTGAGTCCAGACGTGCCTGGTCTCTCGCCTGGGAATCCTCATACTTTTCAATCTGTTTCAGGACCGCACCCCTGCTTCCATAGTAATCTTCAAGGGTCTGGCCCTCCGGTACATTCTTCCGATACGTCTGCAGCCGCTGTTCAATGAAATCAAGTTTCTTTACAATGGGTGTCATGTCACGGGCCTGTCTGCGTCCGCCCAATGTGAGTTCCAGATTTCCCAGATATTTCCCCTCCTGCCCCAGCGTGAGGTAGCTGGTATGGCCCAGTCCCTGGCTCATCATGGTCTGGCGCGCCGTTCTCGTATTGAGAATGACATCCACGCCTCTCACACTTTTATTGATCTGCCGGGCTGTGCTTTCCGGACCATCCAGCAGAACGATACAGAAATCATAGCTGCCCTTCCGGGCTTCGATGACATGAGTCAGGCTCTCCACCGGATCGGAAAGCGTGATACTTTCGTTCAGTGCAGGGGGTTTGGCGATGACGCCGGTAACCAGCACACGCTTCCCTCCGCTTTCAATTATCCTGTAGGTGGGGAAAGGAGAATTTCCATTTTTATCGAGCACATTGGAACTCATAAAAGGCAAATCGTAATTGCGTTGAAGTTCCTTCAGATACTCCAGCCCGAGGGCATAATCCACATAGCCGTTGTGAATCACATCATAACCCACATCCGAATAAGCTTTTGCCTGCAGATCCGCCAGAATCTTCAGATAGGACGCTTCGCGCGGCTGAACATTATCCGCTTTGTGAAACAGCCAGTTTCCGGCCTCGATTGCCGAGATTTTCATACCGGGCAGATCCTGACGCATCTGCTTGATATAGGTGATTTTCCGTCCCAGGCCCCCGATGGGAATCTTACAGCCGCAGGGTTCCAGTTTAATACGGTTGTTTCCGCTGATAATGAGGCTCATCTGTACGGACTGATCCGGTGTGCAGGTGCTGAGGCTCAGTACGGTAAGCAGCGCAGTCAGGAATTTATTGAACATGAAATGCTCCTGTTTCGTTTATCATGCCTAAATTAAGCCATTTCCCGGCCAATTCCAAGATGAGGGCGGGGCTTTAGCTTCGGCTTCGCTCAGCTACCCCGACTCTGCTCAGCTACCCGGCTTCGCTCAGCTACCCCGACTCCGCTCAGCTACCCCAACTCCCTTTCCCCTGAAATCCATTCAGCTTTCCTGAATCCGCAGAGCCGCGAAGGTAAATTCCGGAAAAAACAGGGGTGAGAAAAAAGGTCACAAAATCAAAAGACCCCGCCGAAGGCAGGGTCTCGTTTGAGCGAGAGACGGGACTCGGACCCGCGACAACCACGTTGGCAACGTGGAGCTCTACCAACTGAGCTACTCTCGCAACATCTTCAAAAAGCAGGGAATTATAAGAGTAATATTTTTCTTATGCAACAGATTTATGATATTTTTCACAGACATTTTCGATTTATGCCAGGCTTTGCGCGTTGTTTTTTTTTGATCGTTTCTTTCCGGATTTTTGCGGCGTTTTCTTTTCATCCGGACCCGATATGAATTCTCCAGACCGGAAAAATCCGCGCAGCTCGGGTATGGGAGAGGAAAGGGCATCTGCCCTGCTGCCGCTGAACAGGCATCTGCCCTGATCAAGAAAGACGATATAGTCAGCAATACGGTGAATACTGGCCAGTTCGTGGGTCACGATGACAAAGGTCATCTTCAACTGTCGCCGCAGAGTGAGAATCAGTTCGTCCAGTTTCAGGCTGGTCACGGGATCCAGGCCCGCGCTGGGTTCATCGCAGAACATGATCTTCGGGTCAAGAGCCAGAGCCCGGGCCAGGCCGGCCCGTTTCTTCATACCTCCGGACAGTTCGGACGGAAGTTTGTACCCGGCATGCTCCAGGCCCACCAGCGCCAGTTTGCTGGCGGCGATATTGCGGATGAGGGTCCGGTCCAGCCGCGTGTGCTGTTCCAGTGGTATGCCCACATTGTCGTAAATATTCACAGAATTGAGCAGTGCGCCGTTCTGAAACAGTACGCCCGTATTCTTTATCACCTCCTTGTATTCCCTGTCATCCAGCTCAAGCATTTCCCGGCCCAGAAGACGCAGCGACGCGGCCTCCGGATTTATAAGTCCCACGATGCTCTTCAGCAATGTGGTCTTGCCACAGCCGGAGGTTCCCAGTATGACCGTGATGGCATCCTCGGGAATATCGATATTAATTCCGCTTAATATCAGCGATTCGCCATAGCTTACGCTCAGATCTTCGATATGTATGATGGCATCCTTGCTCATAATTATACCAGAAACAGGAGACTGAAGAGGGCATCCAGAACAATGACGGCAAAAATGGAGACCACGACGGAGGATGTGGTGCTCTTGCCCACACCTTCCGAACCGCCGGTCGCCTTGAAGCCGTAAAAACTCCCGATGATTACAATGACCCAGGCAAAAAAGACGCTTTTCCCCAGCCCGATCATCAGATCCTGCAGTGTCAGGTAATAAAAGGATTCACTGATATAGGCACCGGGGCCCAGGTCCAGATAGGTCACACCGATAGCCAGGCCGCCCAGCATTCCCACAACAATGGAAATCATCACCAGCATGGGCATGGTGTAGGTGATGGCCAGAAATTTGGGTACTACCACGTAATCGACAGGATCCAGGGCCATCATCTTCAGTGCGTCCAGTTCCTCACTTACATTCATGGTGGCGACTTCGGAAGCAATAGCTGATCCGCTGCGTCCGGCCACGATAATCGCGGTCATCATGGGACCCATTTCCCGTACCATGGACACGGCGATCAGATCCGCCACGAAAATATTGGCGCCGAACTGCCGAAGCTGAGCCGCACCCTGCATCGCCAGGATCAGGCCGATGATGAAGGACAGCAGTGCAATGATTCCGAAGGCGTCCACACCCAGTATGAGAGCCTGGCTGACCACCGATCCCTTTTTCCGGTTGCGGGTGTTGAACAGACCCCGCAGCGATGCGGCAAAAATATCCGAGCTGAGAACCAGCATCTCGAAAGCCATGGAAAAGGACCGGATGGCATGTTCCCCGGCCCGGACAAAGATCGTTTCCCGGGATGGTTCGGGCGGAACAGCCTGCCCCCCTTCCCGTGTGAAAATATCCAGTACACCCTGAACGCGCTCCGAAGCATTCTCGATGCGAATCTCATATTCCTGCCCGGTTTTAAACAGCCAGACTGCGCCGGCGCTGTCAAGATCCTCCAATCGGGACAGGTCGAATCGTTCCAGATTCTTCCGTTCACTGCGTTTCAGCCTGCGCAGCTGCTTGTCACAGGCAGGAAGGCTGTCACGAGTCAGAGCATCTGTGAAATACAGGGTCTTGGCTTCGATCGTGAACATGTGGGGTTTACCTCAGGATATAGGTCAATCTCAGAAACAGCACATGTCTCTTTGATATATATTCGGGCTGATTTTCCCTGGCAATATTCTTCAGGCGCAGTTTGTAATCCAGTGACAGATACTTAAACAGCCGCATGTTGATGGTATTTTCCATATCGAAGGTCAGCGGCACACTCTTGTCAAAAGGCATGAGGACATCCGCATCAATTCCATAGGATATATCAAAAGGGAACTGAAAATTGCCGACGAGTGAAAATTCCGTTCCCATCTGGTCAAAATCCTCATACTCGCGGTACACACTGTAATTCAGGGAATCCTTCCGCATGGGTGCTTCCACGCTCTTGTAGTAGAATCCCCGGTTGTAATCCTGCCGCCGGCCTGCACCTGCTCTGAGATTCAGCCGTGCCTTGGGATAATTGAGAATCAGATAGTTGACACCCAGTCCCTCCTTGGCAACCAGCGGATACAGAGAGGGCTTGATTTGAAGAAAACTCACATTCGGATACCAGCCGATGGTATCACCGGAACGGTCGATCTTCACATAATTTCCGGGACTGTACTCATTCCGGGGAAAGATGTGCGTGTCCACATCCAGCCTTGTATACAGTCCGATATTCTTGAAAAAGTAATAGACAAAGGTATTTTTGGAATAAATTTCATCATAGGAGATCCGGAAATCATTCCCGGTACTTTTATTTGTTTCGATTTCCACCAGATTGTTCAGAGTGGCATGAATGGGTTTCTTATCATAGACAATGCGGCTGTCAAACTGCGTGTTGAGCAGAATGGTCGACTGGGGATTATATTCCTCATTTTCATTATCACTGGTATAATTGAAATTCCCGTGGATGGCGTTGTCCAGCTGATAATTCCCGATGCGGGCGCTCATTTCGGATCCGCCCAGAACACCCCCGCCGACGAGATGAGTGGGATTTCCTTCCTCATCCAGTCCCACCACAAGCTTCAGCGTCTGAAATGTACCTTCCTCCACATACACCGTGGTAAAATCCCGATAGGCATTGAAGGGTTCATTATTGATGGTCACCTTGTAAAGGCCGGGTTTGAGGATCCAGATCCGGTTGATCTCTCCCTGTTCCTCATCCGCCGGAAATTCCGTTCCATAGCTTTTTCCGTCTTCTCCATCGAATAATTCGTAACGGGTCTTCACATAATCCCGGTTTTCCGAAATCACCTCGATGGACAGGCAGCCCCAGTCCGGCTCAATCACCGTCTTGTAGCGCGGGCTGACCTTCACGCCACGGCGCGTCATCATCTGCCGTTCCGTTCCCGACCCGTATTTCACCGTATAAAATCCGGACGGAAGCTTCACTGATTTTCCCATCTTCTCGGAGGCAACCGCTTCTCTGTCATCATTGTAAACGGTGTAATAGGGTTCGTTCTCCGTTTTCGTAATGGCTGGCAGCACCAGCAGGCCTTCTCCCTCCTGTACATGATGCGTCGTATCGTCCGGAGAGATTTCCGAAGCAGCGATTCCGCGGTTATCATCGGAAACAGAGCTTTCTCCGTATTTGAAATAGCGGATGATCTTCGCTGTAAAATTGTCCGTCTCAACCAGAATCAAATCATTGAGTTTCTGGACAAAATTTTCCAGATTATTGTCAACGAGCGGCTCTTCACGGTTCACGGTGTGCTTGATGATATAATTTTCCGTCCCGGTCTTGCGCAGGTAGAAGTCCATGACCAGCCGGGCCTGCATTTTATTTTCGTATTTCAGGGCTTCCACATAGCGGA
Source organism: Fidelibacterota bacterium (assembly GCA_046735395.1). Lineage (GTDB taxonomy): Bacteria > Fidelibacterota > Fidelibacteria > Fidelibacterales > DSDE01 > JBJKQR01. The sequence continues at coordinate 14,963 of JBJKQR010000059.1, forward strand.
TATCCGTAAGAATTTCAAAATCCGGCTGCTGGTTGAGAAATTCCCGTTTTGTGATCGTGAAGATATGATACCGATTCAGCCGCGTCATGATGAGCCGGGGGATGATTTCCGACAAGGGAACGGCCCAGAGGTCATTATCGCTGTAGGTAATCCTGGGGCCGAAATGCCGGATCACGATCTGACGCCGGTCATAAATCGTGGGGATCACCGGATCCTTGACAATAGCCGTATAGGGAAAAGGTTCATTCAGTTCCAGCTCTTCCCGCTCCAGATTACTGTAATATTCCAGGACATAATGATTGACGACTGCCTGTTTCTGGGAACCACAGCTCCAGAACAGCGCGGTTGCGGCAGCCAGAATCAGGAGAGATATGAGAAAGCGTGTTTTCATTTCTTCTGCCTCAGCAGCAGGGAGGGATCATTGGAAATCTCACGGGCGAATTCGTTCAGATTTTCGATGGCGTCACGCAGCGTACTGAGCGTCACCAGCAGGTCGTCCCGTCCCCGGATTATCGTCAGGTCCACATGATTGAAGGTTGTGTTGATGAGCGCGACCGTCTCATTGATATTCTTAACCAGTCCCTGTACGTCCGTTGCCGCCAGGTCTGCGGAAAAGGACTTCAGATTTTTCAGAAGCGTATCGGCATCGGCTCCGGTCCTGTCCACCTGCCGGCTCAGTTTGCCCATGGTTCCGGCTGCCTGATCGCTCACAACCACCAGGCGGCCGCTCAGCGAATCCATATTTGACATGAAGCGGTGGACATGGTCCCGGTTCTCCGAAAGCATCCCGTTCATCTCAGTAAGGATGCCCTCCGCCTTCTTCCGGTTTTCCTCCCGGGACAGCTTGTTCAGATCATCCAGAAATTTGTTCAGCTTGTATTTCGTATCATCCGAGGTCAGATCGCGGATATTGGTCAGAAATTCCTTTACCAGCTTCGTATTCTCATCGCTGCTCATCTCATTGATATTATTCAGAATATCTTCAAATTTGTAACGATT
>JBJKQR010000060.1:0-20052 GCA_046735395.1 Fidelibacterota bacterium
GATCTCGCACCCGGGGAATCAAAAGTGATGTACAGTGCTGATTTTTCCGGCGAAGGAAACATGAAAGCCTTCGAGATTGTCAGTGATTTTCAGGACATCATCGAAAAAAACGGATATCTGCCCTCCGGAAATTATGACATTAAAATGCTGGTCTGGACCGGACGGACCGATGGCTATAATATTATAAATGATCTGGACAAGACTGCCCGGCGTGTAAACCAGAGCGACGAAAACAGTCTCCTGGACATTTCCTGGGATCACAGTTTTGTGGATACGGATTATCATGATAACTGGAACTGGAACAGCGACAAGGCCAAACAGACCGGTACGGATATCCTTGAGAATGTCCTGGTCAGCACCCTCAATATTCAGGAACCGGTCATTGACGCAAATGTCGTCGATCCCTATCCCTGGTTCCGCTGGGATTCGCCCGGCTTCCGCAGCGGCCTCCTTATTGATTACCGCATCATCATTGCCCAGTTCAATCCCGAACTTCACAGCAGCTACAGCGATGCCCTGGAAGATGCCAATGCCATCTTTTTTGACAGCGAGTGGCTCAGCGACTACAACAGCATCTACCATGTTCCCGAAAACGGAACTGTGCAGCCCATCGCAATCCAATATCCCTCCGGTGACCGTGATCTGGCCTGCGGATACCAGTATGTCTGGCAGGTTCAGGCCCGGGAATTCATTGACGATCAGACCGTCAACCAATTCGATATGGATGGATTTCAGGGCGTATGGGGCTATCCCGAACCCATTAAATCACCCATTTATGTTTTCAACTTCGGGAACCGCCTGACCAAGGATAATGTGAACACTCCGTCCGAAGGGAGTGTGATCACTACTGTAACACCATCCTTCAACTGGGAACAGATTCCCTGCGCCGATGAATACGAATTATGGCTGAGCGACGCGACGGATGACCCGGATGTGGAAAATCCTTATTATCAGAGCGAACCCATTCCCAGCCTCCCTTTTCAGTATCCTTTTGACGCTCCCGGACTGATGCCCGGAAAAAAATATAACTGGAAGGTTCGCTACAATCCGAATTCGGAAGCCTCCCCATGGAGTGATGTCCTCAGCTTTACCGTCGGGGATATCAAGCTGAGCGAACCCTCACAGGGCGAGCAGGTAAATACGGTCCTGCCCATGTTCAATGGTGATGTCCCAACGGGTGTTTCATCCTTTGAAATCCGAATCAGTGACAAGGATGACGAAACAGTTGAAATGGCGAACATTTTCAGCGAAAACATCAAGTCCCTCCCTTTTCAGTATCCGAAGGATGCAGGCCAGGGCCTGTATCCGGGTGAAAAATATTACTGGAAGCTTCTCGTCCTGGATGCCAATGACAATATTGTCGGCATGCCCGATGAATATCTGCAGACCGGTACTTTCACCATCGCACCTGCCCAACTGCTGACTCCGGATCCGAATGCGTCCGAAGTTGATTTAAACCCCATTTTTTCCTGGGAAAGTCCGACGGATGTATCAGCCTGGGAACTGGCCGTCTCGGATGGGGAGGATCCTGAAATGGTGAATCCCTTCATCACTTTCAAGGTAACAGGCCTCTTCTATCAGTACCCCATGGATGCGGACCTTCCGCTGGAAAACGGAAAGGATTACTACTGGAGCATCACGGCACTGGATGATAATGAAAATCCGGGCGTCATGCTGCCACCGCGGCGCTTCCGTACTCAGCAGAGAGAACTTCAGCCGGCACCTGTCCTGCAGCTCAGCGGTAATACGGATGTCTGTCCCTGTGATGACGAAGTAAACCTGTCTCTGATGTTCAGCCCTGTAGGCGGCGCTGAAACCTATCACGTCATTCTGTCTGAAAGCCGGGAAACGGATGAAGACGGCTTGCTGAGTGACCGGCTATTTGATGTCGAAGATCTGGCAATGACCAATCTCAAAGTTACCCGGGAAGATGTCAATTTTGAGTATGGCCAGACCTATTATTTTCAGGTGACGGCTCTGAAGGACGGCGAGATTTACAGCTATCCCTCTGAGATTCTGAGCTTCACGTCCTGTGCGCAACCCGGGCAGGATGCGGCGCCGGAGCTGAGTGTTGATTATGCAGTGAGCGATCCGCGTATTCTGAATATCAATCTGGTCAGCGGAAGTGACTGTGCCACCGCATATGCACTTTCCCTGTCTTCAGATCCGGATATGGGATCAATACTTCTGGACAATAATGATGTGCAGGCCTTTCCCTATATCTGGGAGGAATGCGCTGATGTCCTGTCCTACCAGAGCACGTATTATCTGGTGCTGCAACCTCTCAGGGACGGTGAAGCCTTCGGACTTCCCTCAAAAGTTATGACCGTCCTCGTACCCGAAGCACCCGGATCTGTCAGTATTCCGGAATTGTCTGTCAGTCTGTCGCAGGATAAACCCATTTGTCCGGTTATCAATTTCAATCAGGTGCTGAATGCACAGTCCTCTCGAATCCTGCTCGCCATGATGCCGGATGTGGATGATAACGGAATTCTTTCCTCCCCGATTCAGGTCGTGAATGATGTAAGATCCACGAATGTGAATCTCTGCGATCTGGATATGGAGCTGGAGTACGAAACCGATTATTTCCTGCAGGTCCAGGGTGAACAGGATGGCGAAGCCTTTGGCCTGCCCAGTAAAGTGGCTGCTTTCCGAACTCTTGCCAAGCCGGGTTCGTCGGATAAGCTCCAGTTCAGTCTCGGAGCTTCAGCTGCAGATCCCTGCGGACAGCAAATCAATCTTCTGACCGGCGTTGCCGGCAGTGATGGCTATCTGTTTGAAATTTCAGACGGGCCCGAAATGGACAATGTTATACTCAGCTATACGGTAAATTCCTTCCCCTTCGATTTCCGCGTGGATGGGCAGGATCTCATGTATAATACGGATTATTATGTACGGGGTACGGCTATGGCCAATGACCTCAGCCACGGTGTTCCCAGTGATGTCGTAGCCTTTCACAGCTGTCCTCAGCCCGGCGCGGACACTCGTCCCGAATTTTCCGTTTCTCTCAACAGTTCCGACTCACGGCAACTGGATCTGTCGTTGCTCAGCCGTGTTGAAAACGCGGACGAGTACAGGCTGACGATCGCCTTTGACCGGGATATGAATTCAGTCGTTTTTGATGCAACTCTGAGCATCAATGAATTTCCCTATCGTGTGGTCAGCGACCAGATAGAGTATAACAATAATTATTACCTGCAGCTGCAGGGCCTGGCTGATGGTGTCTCTCATGGAATGCCGTCGGTGGTTCAGTCCGTATCAATTCCTGCCAAGCCCGGATCGGATCAGCAGACGGCCCTTATCGTCCGACTGGATGACGGTTCCCGCCGTCCGGTAATCGAGATCACCAATACCATTACCGGTGCTGATTTGTATCGGATCCGGGTAGCGTCTGATCAGGACATGAATTCTGTCCTGGCCGAACTTGAGGTATCACCCTCCTCTCTGACTATAAGCTATCCGCAGGATATGCCTGAACTGGAATTCGGCGGCATGTATTATCTGCAGGCGCAGGCTCTGTCGGACGGTCAGGATCACGGCCTTCCCTCTTCCGTATTCCCGCTCTACATTCCGCGTGTGGTTCCTCCTGAACCTCTGGACAAGCTCTTCAGCTGGAATCCCTCCGTACCCGCAGGAGATCACTATCTGTTGGAAGTGGCCTACAGTGCGGATTTCAACAGCATCCTCCTGAGCGAGACGGTTCAGGGAACCGAATTCGCGTCTGATATGAGTTCATTTGCCTACAACAGCTCCTATTACTGGAGAGTACGGGCTCTTACTGCTGATGATAATTTTCTCGGCGATTACAGCCGGAACGCCTTTTTCACCACAAAAAGCATCAGCGGACCGGAATTGCTGAATCCTGTCTCCGTGGAAGCACCGCTTCAGCCGGAATTCAGCTGGGTCACGATTCCGGAAGCCGCCAGTTATCAGATAGAGCTTGCTGCAGATGCGGATTTCACAACCGTTCTATGGAGTCAGGCCAGCGCGAATTCCAATGTCAAGTATCCGGAAAGCGCCATGATCCTCTCGAACGGCACCGCCTATCATTGGCGTGTCAAGGCCCTGGGTGCAGATGAAACAATTCTGAGCACCTCGGTAACGGCGTCCTTTACGACGGAAGCTGCCAGCATAGCAAAAGACCTGCTGCCGAACGGCACCGGTGTCACCACCCTCACTCCCACCCTCAGCTGGACAGAAGTACCCCAGGTATCTGCCTATAAAGTTGAAATATCAACTGCCGCGGATTTTTCATCCCTGGTGGCCGAACCGGAAGTACAGGGAAAAAGTGTGACCCTGGAATCAGGACTCCTGACGAATGGCCAGAAATATTTCTGGCGTGTCATTCCCCTTAGTGACGGAGGAAATGGACAGGCTTCCGCTCCGGCTGAATTTTATACGCCGGGGTTATCTGCAGTGACACTCATCAGTCCGTCGGGAACCTCCATCCGGACCCTGACCCCCTCCTTTCAGTGGACTGCTGTGGAAGGGGCTGTATCCTATACTTTGACCGTGGGAAGGGATGCTGAATTTTCAGATGTAATTCTGGAAACGCAGTCTGATAAGCCAAAAGTTGACATCACGGACGCGTCTCAGTTTGAGCACGGGCAGTCCTACTCCTGGAAAGTTGCTGCAAAGAATGCAGATGGTGAACAGATCGGTGACGGCAGTGCTGTGGCTACATTCAGCATCAGTGATCTTCCCACTCTGGTAGTCCGGACCCCGGAAGACGGCGCTGAGATATCCAGTCCCTCCCCCGTATTCAACTGGGAAAAAGTGGAAAACGGCGCTCTTTACGAATTCAGGATTTCTCTGTCGGCGGATATGTCCGAGGCACAGGTCATGAATTCAGCCACGACCACTTTCACCTATAAATCGGATAATTTCCAGCTGGAAGCAGGCAAAACCTATTACTGGCAGGTGCGGGCACTCGATAATGCATCATCTCCGCTCACAAAATGGAGCGCAGCGAGAAAATTCACCCGCGGACAGAGCCAGGTCGTTACTCTGGAACGGCCTGCATCCGGAGCCACGGAATCCACCCGACAGCCGCTGTTCAGCTGGTCCCGTGTTGAAGGAGCCGCGAGTTACGAAATCATTCTTGCATCGGACGCGGATTTCACGACCCTGCTGTGGTCCCAGTCATCCCTGGCGGAAAACAAGGCGACTTATCCCCGCGAGGGAAGCGAACCCCTGAATTTCGATACGGATTATTTCTGGAAAGTCAGAGCGATGGGCAAGGAAGCACCTCTCACGGAATTCAGTCCGGCATTCAGTTTCCGTGTTACTGCGGATATGATTCCGCAGCCCTCGGCACCTGTTTCGGCCGAGATTGAATCACTGTTCCCGGCCTTCAGCTGGAGCCCTGTCGAAGCTGCACACCATTATGAACTTGCGGTCTCACTCGATCCGGAACAGACTCAGCTGTACTATTCAAATACGGCTGTGACCGGAAGCCAGTTCAGCTATCCGCAGACCGGTGCCCCGCCCCTGTTCAACGAAACGACATATTATTGGTCTGTTCGTGCCGTAGACGAGAATGGAGCTCCGCTGGGTGATGCCAGCCATGTCGTTTCATTCACGACACCCAACGGAGAAGTTGAAATTGAAATGGTCTTTTCGGGTAACTGAGGGAGTAGATAATGAAAAAGAAAATAACACTCATCATATTGGCCCTGTTCACTCTGACTCTGACCCTTCAGGCTGCCGAGGCTGAAAAGATCGGAGCTATTCTGAAGCTGAAGGGGCAGGTTATGGTCCGGCATGCGAAGGGAGACTATTCCGCCGCCTACAAGGGCCAGATGCTTCTCAACGGAGACTGGATCCAGACTGGGGACGGAGACTTCGCAGCCCTCATCTTTCTGGACGGTACACAGCTGAAGCTCAGTGAAGCTGCCGAGCTGGAATTGAAAAGCGACAGGGTCTCCGCGAAGGAACAGAATACCGAACTCTATCTGGAAAAAGGTGAGCTCTGGACCCATGTGCAGAAACAGAAGGACAGTGATTTCCGCATTGCCACTCCCGTCTCGGTTGCTGCGGTCAAGGGAACTGAATTCAACCTGAATTATGATGATGCGGAAAAGAGTTCCGAACTCTTTGTTTTTGAGGGAGTGGTCGAATTTCAGAATGAGCTGGGACGAATCCTGGCCCGTGAAATGACCTATTCAGTAGCATCCCTTAAAAAAGCTCCGGCAAAAGCGAAGAAAATGAAGGAGAACAAAGCTCCGGATTGGCAGGACAAGATAAAAGTCGAATGGGGTTTCAGGATGATTCCGGAAAAATCAGGAAGCCAGCCCGTCAATGTTCCGCTGCGGGTAGCCATACAGGTATCCAATCTTACAACCGGAAATGCCGCCAATGCATTTTCCGAAACAGCCACCATCAGTTCCCAGACGGATCGTCTGAAACTCAGTGTGGATAACGGCAGTTCCTGGACAAATGAAGCCAATATTCTTCTGAAACAGGGCAAGGGTTCCATTCTGGTCAAGGCAACACAGCCCGGAACCGCGTCGCTGGTCATCGGCTCTGAAAATACGGAATCACGCAAACTTGATATGCAGTTCATGCAGACGAAGTCACAGAAGGGCCAAATCGGTGACAAAGTGACCCGAATCGCTCAGAAACGCGATTTGGATGGGCTGAGTGACAAGATAGAGGGCAAGAGCCTGAAAACCTCAAAGGTCGTCGGAAGCAGCGACAATATTGACGCAATTCTCCAGAAAGTCGATACGGGAGAATATGAAGTTGTCGATGTCATCACGACCCAGAACGAGGATGGCTCCGTGAGTGTTCGCCTGAAAGTGAAACCGAAGAAAAAATAGGAGAAGGTCAGATGAAACGCATTTTCAAAACACGTGTATTCGGGCTTCTCCTTCTGGCCTGCGCTGCTACAGCCTTTGCACAGGATGACGGCCAGGCACCGACCATCATGCCGGTGGATCCGTCCGAAACCTATTATGCAGGAAACAGCATTACGCTTTCAGCTGTTGTAATGGACCAGTCCCCTCTGAAACGGGTTCTCTTATTCTATAAATTCAGCAGCGGGCGTGATGGCGGATATACGTCCATCCCCATGATTCTGGATGTTGATTATTCCGCAGAGATTCCATTCAATGAAGTTCTGCCGGGAAATCTTTCCTACTATTTTCTCGCTGAAGATATTTATGGAAATCAGAGTACCTGGCCCATAAACGGAGACCGGGAATCGGGTGTGCTGAACATCCTGGCATCCGCTCCCAGCGGCCGGCTTCAGAACAGTAAACTGGCCATAAATCTGGTGAATCCTGAGAACGGAAGCAGCATCACGGATGGAAATCAGATACTCGTTCTTTCCATCTTTGATCCTGACAAATTGGTTCAGGTCGATGACCTTCATGTTCTCATTGATGACGAGGATGTAACAGCAAAATCCATTCTCTCCACCGAAATGATCACCTTCGTACCACAGAAGAAATTTGTACCCGGAGAACACAATGTAGTGTTGAAGATTATTCAGAACGGGACCGGTCTCTATACATCCAATTTCAATTTTACCGTTATCAAACCCGGTTCTCAGCAGGCAAAGGCGGAACTGGGCCCCAGAAAAGCTTCATTGAAGGAGAAACTCAATCTGAAAATGAACCTGGGTGTTGATTCGGATTTTGATCAGTTTTCCGGGAAGGAACAGCCGGATAACCGGCCGCTGGATACGCATAAGCTGAGCGCCAGCGTCAAATCCCGTATCTGGAAAATCAAGTTCAATGCCTCCGCCCTGCTGAACACTCATATCCTTGATGATCATGCCGTTGAGCTGGACAAACGCCGTCAGCCTCTGGACCGGCTCAAGGTGGATATGCGCTCTCCCCTGCTTGATGTCATGTATGGAGATTATTCACCGGAATTTACGGAACTGACGCTGAAAGGCACCCGTGTCCGGGGCCTGTCCTCCCAATTCAGATTGCCGCTATGGGTTTTCGGACAGTTCAATGCATCCTATGTCAAAGGTGAAAGCAAGCAATTCATTGCGCCCATTCTAAATAGGTCTGACATAGATTCCACTCAGATGATACCCATCATAGAAAACGGGGATACGACCTTTATCGATTATACAAAGGGAACGCCTGCCCGGCAGTTGGAAGGTGCCCGGGCCGAACTGGACCTGTTTCGGCATCTGCGCATCGGTGTCGGCGGCTTTCGGGCCTATGATGAGTATACCACACTGAATGCGGGGCATGAAGAGCTGAATACAAAATACACATTTCTGGGAAACGCGGTAGCCGGTACGGACCTGACACTGCATTTTAACCACGACCGGACGGTCCTGCATGGTGAACTGGCACTCTCAGCCGTTAATGATGTGATGGCTGACGATTCCATTCTGATCAACGTGGCCGGACTGGATCCTAAAACTCTCGATGAAGCCTCCAAATACCTTGGATTCAACCTCACCGACGATCTGGCTCTCGGATCCGCCGAAGGACGCGGCCTGTCCATTCCCTTTCCTAATATGGATAGCCTGAATGCGGTGGATTTCGTTCTCAATGACGTCATCCGGAACGGCACCTACCGTCTGGAATTTATGACGCCGCTGAATCTGTACATTGCCAAGCTTGACGTGAATGCTGAATACAAGCGTGTACCGGCGAATTATGTTTCTCTCGGCAACGCATCCATCCAGACAGATATCCAGAGCCTGAAGACCAATGCCCGGGCCCGTTTCCTGAAAAATATGCTCACCGTCAATGGCGGTTACGAAAGCAAATTTGATAATGTAGCCGGAAACACCAAGCCCCAGACGACGAACACACTGACAACCATGTCGGGAGTCGGTCTGAATATTCCTCACCTGCCTTCGGTCAGCTATTCCATGCGTATTATGGACAGAAGCGGGTCACCGGCTGAAGGGCAGGCCGCCGATGCAAATCTGATTCTGAATGACAATGAAACAGTAACCCAGACGATTACGCCTTCCTACCGATTTTCTCTCTTCAAAACTGATTTCAATTTCAGCGGAAATCTCATGCGCATGAGCTATGCAGACAAGAACAGCAATGAGATTACGAATAATGATTTCATTACGGAGAGTTATCTGGGAACCGGCTCCATTACCCTGCCCTCTGATGTGGGCATCACGGTGGGTGTGGGAAAATCCCAGACGACTCCGGATGATCCCAATCAGAGCATGACCGTATTCGATATTTACAGCGGAAAACTGTCCTTCAAGAGTTTCGAACGGAAAATGAACAGTTTTATCGGATTCAATCTGGTTAGCGGATTCAAGGATAAGAATGGCGTCTGGGATAACGGAGAATTGTATACCGATTTACCGGATTCCTACGGCGAATACAATAACAGCTGGAATACCGGTGAACCGTTCACGGATGCCGTTGAGATTCAGAACAGTAAATTCACACTGAAGCTGGGTACGCAGTACAAGATCAATCGGCAGACAAGTCTGGGACTGACTCTGGATCATGTAACGGTACAGGATGCCATCGATCCGTCAAAGGATTATCAGGAACTCAGGATCAAATTCAAACTGAAAATCGCTCTGTAAAAGTACTGGCATATACTAAAAAAGGGGGCAATCGCCCCCTTTTTTATTTTTTGTATCTTTTCTCAGTCTTCGTAAAAATATGCGAACTGATTCAGGGCATTCAGATCCTTGAAGGCTTCCAGAAGACGGGCGGTAAATCCCTGTTCGGCCTTGGCTACCCAGGCCCGGGGATCATAGTATTTTTTGTTGGGTTTGTCGTCCCCTTCCGGATTGCCGATCTGTCCGTGCAGGTATCCATCCTTTGAATCCATATACTCCTTTACGGGGTGCGTATAGGCCCACTGCGTGTCCGTATCAATATTCATCTTGATTACGCCGTAGCCGATGGCTTCCTCGATCTTTTCCTTCTCGGATCCGCTCCCGCCGTGAAAAACGAAGAGTACAGGTTTTTCAGCTGTATTTTCCTTTTTCTGAATATAATCCTGTGAATTTTTCAGAATCACCGGATTCAGTTTCACGTTGCCGGGTTTGTAGACACCGTGCGTATTTCCGAAACTGGCTGCTATCGTGAATTTTCCGGTATTTTTCAATTCGGAATAGGCGTAATGCACATGCTCCGGCTGCGTATACAGACGGGAATTATCGATATCGCTGTTATCCACGCCATCTTCTTCACCCCCAGTGATACCCAGCTCAAATTCCAGAAGCATGTCCATCTTGCTCATTCTGGACAGGTAGGATTTACACAGGGAAATATTATCTTCCAGCGTTTCCTCGCTCAGATCCAGCATATGGGATGAGAAAAGCGGTTTCCCATGAGATTTGAAATGTGCTTCATTGGCATCCAGAAGCCCGTCAATCCAGGGCAGAAGTTTCTTTGCAGCATGGTCGGTATGCAGGATAACCGGTACACCGTAGGCTTTGGCCATATGATCCACATGATAGGCACCGGCTACGGCACCGGCTACGGCAGCCTTCTGGCCGTCGTTATTCAGAAATTTGCCGGCATTGAAATGAGCACCGCCATTTGAGAACTGAATCATGATGATACTTTTTGCATCCTTAGCAGCCTGCAGTGCTGCATTGATGGAACTGCTTCCGATCACATTCACCGCCGGAAATGCGAACTTATTTGCCTTCGCATATTCCAGAACTTCGATGAGCTTGTCCCCGGTCAGGATTCCCGGTTCCAGGACAGGTTTTGCTGACATATTATTCTCCCTTTTCGTTTTCAAGGATTAAAGTTATGGTTTTTGTATCAGAAATACTCGCCGGGCCGAAATACTGTATAGGGCCCGGATAAATATAGCAGGTATCCGCTTCCCATTCCGGCCGGTTTTTCATCAATTCCTTCATGGGCGCTCCGTCCAGATCCACCAGGGCCTTGCGGATGACCGGTTTCATCTCTCCGTGTCGTTTTTCCAGATTCATCATGGAGACAATGGGAATTCCCATGGGTATCCAATGATCCGCGTCTTCACTGAGATTGGTGAGCGCGGCCATGTACCCGCTCTTTCCATTGGCAAGCAGAATGGCCGCCGTAAAGCCAAGCCCATATCCGTAATCGGAGTCAAAATTTGAGGGAGCGGCGCAGCGTCCTTCGTAGCCGAAGAAATGATTCAGAGCGGAAAATTTCACATCTGATCTCACGCGGTCAATATATTCGGCAGTCATTTCGATAAGCAGTTTTTCCGTTTCAATGCGGCTCACCTGCACATTTCCGTGCGGATCCCGGTCCAGAACCAGCTGATCCGCGATATGACGCGGCAGGGAAAAGAGCACATGAGCAGATTCGGAATCCAGATGCTTACGCAGCCATTCGAATTTTGTCTCGCTGCTGCTGACCATCTGCCACTCTTCCTGATGATGGGACAGAATATCGTTAAGTTCGGAAATGAGTGATTTCATTTCCGGGACAAATTCAATGATGCCTTCCGGAATCACAACCAGTCCATAGTTGAGTCCCCGGTCAGCCCGGGCAATGACACGGTCACCGATATAGGAAATCACCTGTGCCAACGTCATTTTTTTCTGTTCCACCTCCTCGGAGACCAGGGTGATATTTGCTCGGGTTGCCAGTCCGCATTCCAGCGCGATATGTGACGCGGACCGTCCCATCACTTTGATGAAATGCCAGTATTTCCGGGCGCTGTCCGCATCCCGTGCAATATTTCCGATCAGTTCGGAGTAGACCTTCGTGGCCGTATCGAACCCGAAGGAAGTCTCGATGTATGAATTCTTCAGATCACCGTCAATTGTTTTCGGGCAGCCTACCACCTTGATAGATGACTTTTTACTGAGCAGGTGTTCCGCCAGCATGGCAGCATTTGTATTGCTGTCATCACCTCCGATAATCACCAGTCCGTTGACTCCCATTTCCTCCAGAATAGCCCGTGATTTTTCAAACTGTTCATAGCTTTCCAGTTTTGTGCGGCCGGATCCTATCATGTCGAAACCGCCCGTATTCCGGTATTCGGAGATTCGATTTTCGTCGAGTTCAATGTATTTCTTCTCGAGCAATCCTGACGGACCTCCTGAAAATCCCAGCAGAGTATTGTCCTTATTCAGATCTTTCAGCGCATCAAACAGGCCTGCAATCACATTATGTCCGCCTGGAGCCTGGCCACCGGACAGAATCACACCGACACGGAGCGTGTTCTCGATGTCCAATTTATGGTCAGATACGTCCTGCAGTGTCAGGTCCTTGCTGAAGGGCAGCAGAGCCGCAACATCGGGTAGTACCGTCCCGTTTTTCTTTTTTGAGGGTGTAACAGTGAGCGCAGCGCCATTTTCAAATACTTTCGGGCGCTTGGGCTGATACTCGTGGCGCAAGGCCTGCAATTCAGAAATCACGTCGATGTTTCTCCTTGTATTGTTTGCGAATTAATTCGCTAAGATATATCCGTAAGAGGCAAGTGTCAGTGTCAGGCTGTCTGAGCTGCTGTGCTCATCCGAAAAGAGGATCTGATTCACGGGGGGCATGGGAATGGCATGGGTATATTCGCTCAGATTTGCAATGATGGTGGTGTATTTCCCCGCATTTCCGATACGCACGGCGAAAATATCGCGTCCGGCTTCTATACGTGTCAGTTCCAGGCCACCGTTCTTATCCGCAACCGGTTTCCTGTACAGGCATTTTGAAAGAATCTCCCTGAATTGACGGTCCTGCCGTCTCCAGTTCAGTGCCGTCCGTGCATCCACTTCCTGTTTTGGCGCCCGAAGCAGTTCCTGCCCTGAATAGATGAGCGGAACACCAGGCAGGACAACATCCAGAAAAGTTGCGGCGTACAAGGCGTCACCAAATACGGTCCAGGCTTTATCCGTAAATGTATTCTCAATGTAATGGACCGGTGTCGCGGGAAAATTCGCTTCCTGATCAAGTACGGTGAAAAGTGTATCCGGATTATGATTTGCGAAGGCTTCAACCATCGCGGAGTAAAAATCGGAGGCCATATTCATATCACAGAGCTCCGAAGCCACCTCCACGGTGGGAAGCGTGTAATCACCGATGATGACGGATTTCCGCTTCTGGACGCTTAATATCTGCTGTATTTCGGGAACGGCAGCCAGTTCCCAGCTGTTGAGCAGCATATAGCCGCTGAAACCAAAATCCGTAACCCAGTATTTCAGATATTCCCTAACGAAGGATTCGGACGCATCTTCCTGCAGATTCAGATATTTGCCATGATTCCCCGCCGACGGATACAGATTGTATTCCGGTGCATCACCCAGATACATTTCAGGCGAGTTCTGCGAATAATAATGATCCGGCGCCGTCAGATTCAGCATTGCCTCCAGATAGACCGAGACATGCAGTGAATCCGCGGCGTCCAGCATACTCTGAAGCTGTTCCTTGCTGCCCTTGTTACTATCCGTACTGAAATGCCGTTTTACCAGATAGGGTGAACACAACCCGGAGTCTGGAATATCCGACATGGGATGCATCGGCATGAGGATGAGGCCGTTCGCACCCAGTGCAGTAATATGGTTCAGCCGGTTTTCCAGTCCGTCAAAAGTGCCGTTCTGCGTAAAATTCCGCAGAAAGACTTTGTAAATCAGGCGCGGAGCGTGGAAATCGGTTCTGGGATAATTGATACTCTGTACAATGCGTCGAACTGCTGCGGTCTCCTCGACCGATTCGTCATCCTGACTCCTTTTCAGGAGTTTCAGTTTCATAAGCGGGACAGGCCCGTTCAGCGTACGCCGGATAATGAGACAATGTCCGGCAGGTCCGAGGATATCAAGCTCCGCGGTCGAATCCGTGAACAGAGGTGAAAGCAGTTCCCCGTCGGACCAGGCCAGAATCTGTTCATTGCTGTCACGACGGCTGAATTCGAACTGGTACAGCGAATCCCGGGTTCCTGTCTTGAAGGGAATATAATACCATACATAGGGAGCATTCGCATCAGGAATTGAACTGAGCTGGTCTGCCGGAAAGCGTCTCGGGTCAAACCAGCTTTTCCCCAGTCCTTCCGCATTCATATCTGACAGGGAATTGATAATTTCAATGCTGGAGCCTGGAACTGCGAAATTATAATCCGGTATATAACCATCCCGATTCCTGTGATGACAGGCTGATACTAACAATACCAGAGCCGTAACAACTACGAAATTCTTTAAGAAATCAAATCCTCGGTAATACATTTTCCAATCCATTTAACTGTCCATTCATCATTTCGGTAACCTGATACGATACGTCGACTTTCTTTCTCTGAGCATACAGCGTAAGGTCCAAAATAATATAGTTTAATGCAATGGAAATTATTGCCTGATTGTTGGTCCAGGCCGTAATTGATTCTTTTCTCACATCCGTTCCGCCCATCAGAACTTCCTTGCGGTCCGTTACCAGAACTATTTTATGATCCCAGTATTGTTCAAGGGTACTTTCTTCGATCTCATAACTGAAGATATCCGCATTTTTCACAGAAACCGGATTGAAGGTAAAGATGGTCGTGTGAACACCGTTCTTGATCGCCCCCTGAAGGCTTTTCTTCAGCTGATTGATCTCACTTCCCCAGGCAGACAGGTAAATGGACTCCTTGGCGTTGCGAAGCATATCCCGGGCCTTATCCATGGTATTCTCATAGCCCGAGATATTCCACAGCCCCCCCTCCTGCTTATGTTCAACGTAATCCGCAAGACTGTTTTCCAGCATGGAAATATTCGATCCGAAATGATTTTTCATCCGGGAAATGAGCTGATCAGGCGGAAGCGGGATGTACTTTTTCGGTTTATCCTGAATTCCGCTGATCGTACCGGCTTTTTCCAGCTTGCGGAGCACATCATAGATGACAGAGCGCGGTACGCCGCTTTCCTGCGCGATCTCATAGCCGCTGGCCGGATATTTTTTCAGGAGAGCCAGATAGGACTTGGACTCATACACGGTAAATCCCAGATCCGAGAGCTGCTCTATAATCAGTTTTGGCATAATTTAGATATTTATCCTTCGTTTTCTGATACGGTGACACTGGTTGACAGATGCCGGAACCAGAGAAAATACAGCGCCGTGCTGAATGCCACGAGCAGCAGTCCCAGAATGATCGCCTGGCTGACAACTTTAAAAATCAGGTTCATCATGAACAGAAACAGAGTGACCTGCCAGAATACAGCGATAAAGGTGGACAGGATATCCCGTTTGTTTTCCTGATCAATGGCCGCAACGGTTTCAGGTTTCAGCTTCAGTTTGAACTGTTTCCAAAATCCGAAAGGCCGTGTCTTGTTGTAGAAATTCTGTAGCACCTTTGAATCCGTGGGTTCTGTAGCGAGAGTCCCGACGATGGTCCCCACAAGAGAGATCCCGGCTGCAAAGAGGAAAGCCCAGTATTCGGCCGTAGCAACCGGAAAAACAAGTTTCCAGACGATGGAGGCCAGCATGCCGGCAGCCATACCGATGGCATACCCGTAGCCATTAAGCCGCCACCAGTACCAGCGGACCATCTGAGGAATAATAAGTCCGGCGCCGATACTCATGGTGATCCAGCCCCAGATTTCGTTGATATTCTTGATAAACAGGGTCAGCACCAGTCCGATGACAACGATGAGAATGGATGCCCAGTAACTTTGGGCCATCAGTTTTTTCTTGTCAGCGCCCGGATTGATATGCTGCAGATAGATATCCTTCACCCAATAGGCTGCACCGGCATTGACAGTGGAGTCAAAGGTGGACATGGCAGCCGCCACCAGGCCGGCAATGATGAACCCCTTGATCCCGACGGGAAGAATATTGACGACAGTCGGCAGAACCAGTTCAGGATCTGTAATCTGAGTTCCGAGGGAAATTCCCCATACCGCCATGGCGCCGATGAATGGCCAGCGGAAGGACAGAAGAAAAGTCCAGAAAAGGGAAAGCAGGCCTGCTTCCCGGTCATTTTTTGCGGCGTAATACCGCTGTATCATATAATTGCCTGTTCCGCCGCTCCCCTCGATAACGGTTTTGAACAGATAGAACATGGTGGCAATTCCAAAGAGATTATAAATGCTGTAGGAAGACGCAGGATCAATATCAAGTTTCCACTTCGGAAGAATAGAGCTCCAATCAGAGAAGGTCGTGGAAAAGTGGCGGAACCCCCCGTCGATAAGCGGCATGGAAATACTGAATTCCTCCGGAAGGTGAATGCCCAGCGCCCGGAATGATACGTAGGCGATGGCTGCAAAAATGAGGATACCCTGAAAGACATCCGTCCAGATCACACCGTAGAGGCCGGAGGCTACCGTATAGATCATGGCCATGGCGATCAGAATGGTGGCAGCCCAGAATTCGGACGGCATGCCCAGCCAGGCAGGAATACCCAGGAATTTATCCAGAAATTTCCCGCCGCCGATTGCAAAATACGTAACCATGGCAATGGTGACAATAATGGAAATGACAGCGGTGATGAAGCGCGCAAGACGGCCTTCCGTATCATTACCGAAGCGGAATTCCATCCATTCAGCAAGGGTCATGACATTGGCACGTCGGTTCCATTTCCCCATGAAAATCATGAGGAAGGCCATAATGAGGGTGACACCGCCCCGTATTTCGATATAGAAACCCTTTGCTCCGATGGCATACACGAGCGCAACAATGATCATTGTTCCGCTGATGTCAAGGTTTGAGGCCATCCCGCTGGCACCCAATGCCCACCAGGGCAGTTCACGGTTTCCCAGAAAATAGGAATCAATTCCTTCCTTGGCCTTCTTCTGCATCCACAGACCTGCGATGATCATGCCGATGAGATAGAGAAAAATGATAAAATAATCAATTGCTGCCATCATACCCCCGATATCTTGCTTATTCGCTGACGTATTTCCATTAAATCAAATTTAGGTATTCGTCAAGCGAATAACAAATGCTTTGCAACTCACTTTTGAGTGAATATTTAAAGACAGGCTTTATAGAAGGATTTCAAATCGGGAAAGAAGCTGGGAATATGCCGGATATCTGAATGTCCGGCCTGTGGGTATACCAGCGTCCGACAGCTCGTGCAGGCATTCTCCAGCCTCTGAAATTCAGAATAGGGAACGACCTTGTCCTGCTGGCCATGAACGAGTAATACGGGGACCTTGATAGTCTGGATAGCACGTTCAGGCCGGATTTCCTCGAAAGATACGCCCAGTTTTTTCTGAATATACCAGAGCATCATCTGTATGACCGGAAATCTGGGCATTCCGATCTGTCTCAGAGACCTGGTGATAATCGTTTCAGGATCGGAAAAGGCGCCCGTCGTCGCCAGTGCATCCACATCCGCTGATTCTGCCGTAGCCAGAATGGATCCTGAGCCTCCGATGGAATGGCCCAGTATAAACAGTTTCTGCTCCGGGGTCATCAGCTGTGTCTTCGCATAGCGGACACAGGAAAGGATATCTTCCTTGAACATTTTGACAGACGAATAGAAATCCCCGTCACTTTCTCCATGATTCCGTGCATCCGGTGCCAGAATATCATAGCCATCCTGAAAGAGTTCGTTCACGCAGTCCAGCATTCTGGCTGCATTTCGTCCCCAGCCGTGCATAATCAGAATAAGCGCCGGTGACGCTCCCTTATTTTTCAGATGCCAGGCATGAAGCATTTTGCCATTTTCAGTGGGAATGGAGAGGTCGCTGTATTCCAGGCCTGTAGATTCCGGATTCACCGTGTTCGGCAGCCTGGAATTTCTGGATATCATATGAACGAGAAGCCGAAAGAACAGAAATAAAAACAGCACTATTCCGAGGAGCCAGATAGCAATAGTCATTAAAAATCAATTCCTTTCTGAGCCATGTGGCCTTGTGTGAAGGGATGTTTGATCTCCTTCATTTCGCTGACCAGGTCAGCCATACGAATTAAACCAGGCGTTGCCCCCCGCCCAGTCAGAATGACATGCATGGAGGGCGGTATCGTTTTTAAATTTTCCATAACCGTCTGTTCATCTAGTAATCCGGTCTGAATGGCAACCAGAATTTCATCCAGGACCAGGAGTCTGCAGGATTGCGCCTGAATCTTTTCCATTCCAAGCTGAAATGCCGTTTCGGCAGCCAGCCGGTGATCTTCTTCCGTGGCATGGTCATCCAGGATTTTATAAAAGCCCTTACCCATCGGAATGATTTCCAGAAGGTCGTCAAAGCGGACGGCGGATTTGAGTTCCCCCGTATCCCAGGTTCCCTTCATGAACTGGATAAACACGATTTTCCACCCATAGCCGAGGGCACGAAAACAGGTACCGAGCGCGGCGGAAGTTTTGCCCTTGCCGTCACCTGTATAGATCATAAGCATAGCGCTTCGATCCTATCAGAAGAAGACAAAGGTCGTGATAACAAATACGATAATCAGAAAAGGAATTGAGAATTTCGCCATATATCCGAAGAAGCTGGGCATGGTTACGCCGCTTTCCTCGGATATGGACCGGACCATGAAGTTCGGTGCATTGCCGATGTAGGTCACGGCACCCATAAAGACGGCTCCGGTGGAAACAGCCTTGAGAAAATGCTCAAAACGTTCCAGAACTTCAGGCTGTACATGCTGGACTGCAGCGGCCCCCTGAGACAGAAAGAGAGAAACATCGCTCTCCGAGAGGCCCAGTTTGCCCAGTGCCGTATTGAAAAAAGTCAGGTAAGTGGGGGCGTTGTCCAGAAATGAGGACAGGGCTCCGGTCGCCCAGAAATAGTGCCAGGGTTCATTGATGGCCCGGATCAGGCCGCCGAGAGCGCCCTCTTCCCCCGCCTTGAGAATAGCAAGAGCAGGAATGATCGTTACAAAGATTCCGGCAAATAGAAAAGCGACTTCCCGGATAGGTTCCCATCCGAATTCATTATCCTTGTGAATGGATGCGTCGGTTGTCCGGATGGACAGGTAAGCCATGAGGAGGATGAGTCCGTCCCGAACCAGACTGGGAACGGGGATATGAATATGAAAGACCGTGACAGCGAGATCCGTTTTCCAGAAACCGCTGATCAGCACGCCGGCCATAATTCCGAGCAGAAAGAGAAAATTATGAATACCCATGAGTTTCAGGGGTTCCTTTTCCCCGCTCTGCTCAGGCAGATTCTCTTCGCGCCGGTACATGATGCTGTCATACACGAAGAAAATAACGAGCAGCAAAACCGCCACAAATGACATTTCCGAAATCAGATGGAAAGTCCAGAAAAAGGGAATGCCGTGCAGAAACCCGAGAAAGAGCGGCGGGTCACCTAGAGGTGTCAGAGCTCCTCCCACATTTGAAACGAGAAAAATAAAGAAGACAATGACATGAACTTTGAATTTTCTCTCCTTATTTGCTCTCAGCAAGGGCCTGATCAGGAGCATGGATGCTCCGGTCGTCCCCATCCAGGACGCAAGTATTGTCCCGATGGTGATCATGAGCGTATTCACAGCCGGGGTTCCCTTGAGTGTACCTCGCAGATAAATTCCGCCCGACACTGTAAAGAGTCCGAGAAGCAGAATGATGAAGGGAATATAATCAAGCAGGTAAATATGCAGAATCTCGTACAGAGCCAGGGAATGTTTGACAAACAGAAAGGGCAGACCAAACAGCAGGCCCCAGAATAGGGCGACTTTCGGATAATTATGATGCCAGAAATGGGGTGCGAAAAGCGGAAACAGGGCGATTGAAAGAAGAATTCCGGCAAAAGGAATAGCTGTCCAGAGCGGAAGTGTCTTTCCCAGCTCCTCAGCGGCATGATGCAATTCTTCTGCGGGTGTCAGGTCTTCCTTAGGCTCACAGATATCTGTTTCCGTATGATCCGAGGGATCCAGCTTTTCTACACGCTCCCCCTTATTTTCAGCATGAAGTTGTGATGCTACAGAAAATCCCGGCCCGATAAACAACCCTGCCATAATGCAGGCCAGTATTACGTAAGGACTGAAAACCCTTTTTATCATGATCGGCCTTCCTCAATTTTCCATATTATACAAAATCATGTCCGCAAGCAAAAATGTTTTTCTCACAAAGCTGTCTCATCTCCCTTTCAGGAAAGATCCCGGCCTACAGAGTGACCAGGATCGAAAGAGATGATGAAACAAGATCATGGAGCGGAGACCACCAGATGCCGAATAGGAGCACCGGCACCAGGAGAATCAGCAGCAAGACTGCAAAGCCCCGAGGAATTTCCAGACTGTCGAT
>JBJKQR010000061.1:0-38213 GCA_046735395.1 Fidelibacterota bacterium
GCTGAATACCTAATTTACGGCAAAGGTTAATTACCAGAAGGGAGGATCAATTTGAAAATCCTTGTGTGTGTGAAACAGGTCCCTGATACGGAGACAAAAGTCAAAATTTCCGGGGACGGACGGACTCTGGATGAATCTGAAGTGAATTTCATCCTGAATCCCTATTGTGAGTTTGCGGTGGAGGAAGCGCTGAAGATCCGGGAGCAGCTGGGTGGAGAAGTATGCTTGCTTACCGTCGGTCCGGCCGAGGCAAAAACAGCCTTGCGCAGCGGTCTGGCGATGGGTGCGGATACTGCTGTGCATCTGCTTGCGGAGGGTTCGCGGATCATGGATTCTTCCGCAGTCGCCCGGGCCCTTGCCCGGGAAATCGGCGATCAGGCTCCGGATCTGGTCCTGATGGGTAAAAAATCCGTGGATGCGGATATGAGCGCAGTTCCGCCTCTGGTGGCGGCGTTTACGAATATGCCCATTGTGACCGGAATCGGAGCAGCCGAGTATACGGATGCCGGTACCCGTGTCCGGAGGGATAGTGAGGACGGTCAGGAAAGCTTTGATTCGTCCTGGCCCTGTATTCTCACGACGGATAAGGGGCTGAATACGCCGCGCTACGCGAGTCTGAAGGGAATTATGGCGGCCAAGAAAAAAACGATAGAAGAAAAGGCCCCGGACTTGCCCGAAGGAAAAAGCAGCATTTCTGCCATGACCTATCCGCCGGCAGCGGCTCCCGGACGTATTGTCGGAAACGGAGCGGAAGCTGTGCCGGAACTGATACGGCTGCTTCGTGATGAAGCCAGAGTAATCGAATAGGAGGCGGACATGGGAAAAAAAATACTGATCCTGGCAGAACATCATCAGGGTGAATTACGAAAATCAGCGTTCGAACTGGTCGCAGCGGCCAGATCGCTGAATCCTGAATCCGTGACCGTTCTGCTGAGCGGAAAAAATAGCGACAGCCTGGCGGGAAAATTCAATGGCAGCGGGGCAACCCGAGTCCTGACAGCGGACCATCCATCACTGGACGGATACAGCCTGACGGCATTATCCGGACTGGTTGAAAAACTGATAGCAGAGAAGGGATACGATCTGATTCTCAGCGCAGCAAGTGTACATGGCCGGGAGCTTATCCCGTTTCTGGCCGGGAAGCTGTCCTGTGCTGTGGTGGCTGATTGTACAGCCATAGAGGCAAACGCCGACGGACTTTCGGTGATTCACCCTGTCTACGCCGGAAAAGCGTTTGTGCGGGTGGATCTGCCGGCAGGTCTGTGCTGTGTCAGTATCCGGCCGAACGCGTTCAGTCCCGAAGAGCCCGGTGGGGATCCTGCCGTGGAAAACGTGGACCTGTCAGCCTGGGCCGCTGATCTGAGCCTGAGCCGGTCGGAGCTGGCGGAAAAGCAGGGCAGCCGTCCTGAACTGACGGAAGCGTCTGTGATCGTCAGCGGAGGCCGTGGTATGGGTGGCCCGGAACACTATTCGGTGATCGAGGAACTGGCGGATCGCCTCGGCGCTGCGGTCGGAGCAAGCCGTGCGGCCGTGGATGCCGGCTGGCGGCCGCATTCGGACCAGGTGGGGCAGACCGGAAAGACCGTTTCTCCCAATCTCTATATTGCCTGCGGGATTTCCGGCGCCATTCAGCATCTGGCCGGCATGTCTTCCAGCAAGGTGATCGTGGCTGTAAACAAAGACCCGGATGCGCCGATTTTCAAGGTTGCGACCTATGGCATCGTCGGAGACCTTTTTCAGGTTGTCCCGGCCATGACGGCAGAATTGAAAAAGTAACTCCGTCTCAAAATAATGGACATTTCACGCCGGCCTCGGAGTCGGCGTTTTTTTATTATTCAGGTATCAGGTATAGTTGACTGCCGGATTTAGCAAAAATCCCGGTTTAATCCTTCAAGTATCTGAGGGATCAGTTCCTTCCGGCACTTTTCCAATGCAGAATTCATGGCTTCCGTCGGAGTGAGGCCCTCTCCTTCAATATCGTTAAGGCGAATCGTTGAAATGAGCTGCTGTTCACGGATGTCCAGCAGGGTCAGCCGCGCTGAGGCAAGGGCAAAAACATGTCCGCTGCCGGTGGCCGGATCCGGGCTGGCTGTCACCGAACCGAGAAGGGCAACATCGGCCAGGCCATCCAGGGAGGCGAAGAGACCATCCCAGTCTTCATAATCAATCACGGCATTCAGATCTTCCATACGAATGGATTGAATTCTGCTGTAATCCAGAATGCTGAGATCCTGAGCAAGGGCAGCTTTTTCCATTTGAAGCTGGGTTCGGGACTGGGCTAGAATCTGATCATTCTCCATTTCGTATATATGGATGAACAGCCGTGACCCGGCTCTGCTGGCGACGGTGAAGGCTACGGTTGCCCGGACGCCATCAAAGGCTCGTTCGACGGAATTGAGGGGTTGGTGCCACTGCCGGGGAAGGGGCGAGGGACAGCTGATGAGGATCTGAGCCCTGCCGCTGAAGGCGGAATCAACACGGGCGACACGGACGGAGAATTGTCCGTCGCTGTCACTGAACAGACTGTCCTGATCGACCTGCCCCGAGGCGTTGAGAAAAGATACGGTCAGGGGGAAATGGAATACGGGAATATTTTCGAACCGGATCCGCCCGAGAATGTTATTCCGCAGTCCTTCTCCAAGTTTGGTTTCCTGATTGTCTCCGCTTAGAATTTCAATGTTCAGATTGCGGGCCAGTTCTGTCAGCTGGTTACTGAAAAAGGATTGAAGCCCGCTTTCAAAACCGGTATCAAGGGGGTCGCCTGTCAGTGTCCGGCCTGTCACAGCCTGAATCAGCAGTATTTCATTTAAAATATCAATGTATTCTGTTACGGCCTGCTGAATATTTCCCTCTCCGGCGGCTTTCCGGGCTTCTACGGTGAGATCCCGGCACCGATCCCGGGTCTGACGTGATTTCCGTTCGTAACTCTTCAGAACTTCGTCCCCGGCCAGACGCACCAGAGTATAGGCGGTTTTCTCCGATTCATTGTCATAGCGGGCCAGAAATTCTATATTATCCAGATCGGAGGCAGAGTTCAGGGTTGTCGTTCTGCTGAATTCCTCTACGGCTCTCTCTTCCTTGTCACGTATTTCCTCATAGGTGTTCCGAATGCTGTCAGCGACAGAGCGGCTGATGTCCATGAGCAGGTCATCGACAGCTCTGCGGTCGGCGCTGAGACGGGCATCTGCGCGGGATCCGGCGGTGAATTCCGCTTTTCCGATTCCGTAAAAATACCCGGGATCTGCAGGTTTCCGGGATACCCAGGCCGGGCCTTCCGATTCGGCTCCGAATCCTGAATAATGAATGGCGGCAATCAGGAACACTATTCCTGAAAGTTTTACAGCGGAAGTAAATCGTGTCATATCTGTTTATTTCAACAAGAGCATTTTCTTGATCGTTGAATAATTTTCAGTCGTCATCTGATAAAAATAGATTCCGGTCGCAATCCGTTCACCGAATCCGTTCTCGCCATTCCATTGTACCTGATGATAACCAGGACTCAGAACTGCAGAATTGAGGAGGGTCTTGATTTTCTGCCCCATGCCATTATAAATGATAATGGAAACAGTCGTCTCTTCCGGGATGGCAAAGGTGATGGTGGTGCGGTTATTGAAGGGATTGGGGAAATTCTGATTCAGCATATAATCGACCGGCACGAGGGAGACGCCCAGATTGTTTTCCTGAAAATACCCGTCGGTTCCGGCGACCAGACGGTATTGTTTATCCATGGAATTGGTAATATTGTAGGATAGATTAATATCTCCGTCATATTCGTCCACTCTGTTGGAGAGCGGGTCAATCAGGTAGAGCTTGAAGCCGGGTGGCAATTCACTCAGCAGGGTCATGGTCAGTTTCACCGGAGCATTGGTATTCGAACAGTGGATGGAAAAATCCCAAAACTGGCCCTCTGCGGAATAAGGCTTGAAATCTCCCGAATACAGGCCGGGCATGTTCTCCCAGGACAGATGATCAAAATCCAGTGTCACATAGCGGTCGCTCATGGGGCGGGGTGCGCTGAAATCGGTCAAATCCCATTCATTTTCAGAATTCTTTGTCATGCCCAGATAATTATCATCGTCATGATATGTCCCGCTTTCCAGTGCGAGCTGCATTCCCCATTCATCGTCACCGAAGTCCGTCACGCCGGAAGATGCTGCCGTGTTTGCCGCATTTTCACTCGGAGGGATCAGCAGATGGCTGCCTCCGGAGGGCGTGGCAATGAAATAGCCTTTGAAGGGTTCCATGGCTTTTGCGATGGACCAGCCGGATTCGGAATATTCCCAGGCGACGGATCCCTGAATAACGCCGGGGTTGCCCGCAACTATGTCTTCCCAGGAAACGGGAAAATTAAACGGCGATCCCACCTGATTCCATCCCGGATCCAGTGAAAGAGTAAAATTTTCGTTGGTGGGAATCGTCAGGCAACTGTCAATGCTGACCTCCTCTTCCTCGGCGGTGATGAGCCAGTATGCCAATCCGGGTGATAAGATGAACTCTGTATTATCAGACAGTTCTGTGTAGCGGCCGTTCTCCCACCTGAACAGGCGGTATTTTTCGTTGTTATAGGCCCCGAGGTTCTTCTCCAGATGCGGAAGGGCCTCCTGCTTCATGAGCTCGGCCGGAATGGATATCATTTGGTATTCCTTGGCGGCAGTTTTCAACGGAGGAAGCGTCGGCAGAGTGATGCGGAGGGCTTCCGCTTTCCGGGGCGCCGATTCCGGGAAGTAGCCCGTATTCATGCCATCGGATACTTTAATATAATACTCAACGCCTCTGTCCGATACCGCATCGGGCGGGATGACCGCGCTATAGAGGCTGTCGTCGCTCAGGGCCATGGCCACGGAATCAAAACGTGCCGTTCCGCCGCTCCGCCAGAACAGCCGGGCAGTTTGTATGAAATTATTGTCGGAAATTGCAGCGGAGACCGCAATGGCATTTCCGGGCGTAATAAGGGTGTCTCTGAGGGCGTCGGCATCAAAATGTATCTGCGGCGGCGTGGCGTCATATCCGGCCCCGGCCACTGTGACCGTATCCGATCCGGCGTTGCTTTGAATGATGAGAAACCCCCTGTAATCACGAGCAGCCAGAGGTCGGAACATCACGGCGAAATCCTTCGTCTCCGACGGAGGCAGATTGAAAGCAGGTGGCTGGACGTCAAGGCTTGTATCCAGAGAATCACTGAATATAAAACCGCTGATTTTCAGAGTATCGGTCCCGATATTTTCGATTTGCAGGGGAAGATCCTTTTCGCCGTCAAGGGCGACAAGACCATAATCGAGAGTGGAATCGGGTATGAACAGGCGGGGAAACGTGCCTGCAGCAAGGAGTTTTACCCTGATTTCCGGACAATCGGGGTCATTATTCAGAATGGTCATCCGGTCGTTGAAGTCCCGGTTTTCCGCTGGATCTAATTGCAGAAAAACGGGTGTTTCATTCCCGGGAAGGATTTGCATCGATCCGGATGACGGGGATGAAAAGGCCGAGTCGGAGAAAAGGAATTCCTGAATATTGAGGGCCGCCGTACCCGTATTCCGGATGGTAAACATCCGGGTGGTCGTGCTGTCATTCATATGAATATTTCCAAAATCCAGCGAGTCCGTGCTGAGCTGAATGTCAGGAATGGGATCGGAGGATCCGATACCGAGGAGAATGCATTTCACAGGACAATGAGGATTGTCCGAGACGATCAGGCTGAGCGTATCGGTCACCGGGCCGTCCCGTTCCGGAATGAAACGGATGCGGAGGATCCGGATGTCACCTGCGGGAATGGGATCATCAGGGGATGAATAATCAACGGAAAATACGGAACTGTGCCATTGAATATCGCTGATGGAAAGCGCGTCCGGTCCTGTATTCTGAAGAATCAGATCCGTCTCGCCGGTTGTGGAAGTCTGGACGGTGCCAAAATTCAGACTGTCAGCATTTACGGCAAGCAGCGAGTTTGAAATTCCGCTGCCCCTGCCTGTCAGTTCAAATTTCAGCGGCAGCTCTGTACTGTTTCCGGAAATGATCAGCGTGTCTATATAAGCAAGGGTGTCACGGGGAGAGAAAGTGACATCAAATGTGAGTTCAGTGTCAATATCTATGGAATCTGCGAGAATCTTGAAATCAGGCCGGAATATCAGTGTATCGGTGGAAATGATGGAATTTATCCAAAGTCTGGTATTCCCCTTGTTTTTCAGAGTAAAGCTGTGTGTGCGGTGAATATCCCTGAAAATATCCACGTTCCCAAAATTCAGCGCTTCAGCCGGTTCAAGAGTTATAGACGGCTCAAGCTGCTTTATTCCGCTTCCTGTCAGTAACATCGTTCTGCTTCCGTCGTGAAAGGACAGCGTTGCCGGTCCGTCATACTCTACAGATTCCCGGGGAGAAAATCGCAGGATTACGGACAGACTGTCACCGGCTGCAAGTGCAGCACCGCTTTCCGGAAAATCAGAATTGTAGCCGGCCGGAAGGAGCAGGCCCGTAAGCTGCAGATCGGAATTGGCCGGATTCGATATACTGATCCGCATTTCGCGGGATTCGCTGACCGGGATACGGCCGAAATTCAGAGTATCGGCGCTAAGTCGGACCAAGGGTCCGGATGCAATGGTGAAACGCATTCCCCGGGATGGTCCCCACTTGTTTTCTGAATCCCGGAATCGTACAAACAGTTGATGTGTCCCGGGACGGAGTCCGGCCTGTGAAACGGGAAGTGTGAGAGACGCCGTTCCCGTTGATGTGCCATACTCACTGTCAGGTAAGGGGTTTCCCTTTCCTTCTCCGGGATCTGTATCAAAAAAATATTCGGCTGCAGAGAGTGTAACGGTTTTTGCGCCGCGTGTCTCGGTCATCATCGCGACTTTCTGCGGCAGGCCCCAGCCGCTTTGTCTGCTGAGGAATCTGATATAAAGGTGTTTCAGGCCGGTCTTGGAGGGCGCAGATATGGGGGAGCTGATCGAAACGCGGTTCCCGGTCCGGATAAAAGCCAGATCCGTGCCGCCTCCTTCACCCGGATCCTCTCCGAAGAAATATTCGGCAGCTGTTATTTCATCTTCGGGAGAGGGTGTTGATTCAATCAGAAAATAAGTTGTCTGTGACGGTCCCCAGCCGGCCTTACTGCTGTAAACGCGGACAGAACAGGCATAAATCCCGTGTGCATCCGGTGCCGGAAACGTGAATACAGCGCCGAATGTATTTGCAGGGTCAATGGAAATCGGTGTCCCGTTTCCTTCACCCGGGTCGCCGCCGATATAGTATTCCGCAGCTGTAATATTCAGGTCTGAACTGATCGCGGAGCGAATGATGAAGGAGGATGTCCGTGGCGGGTTCCATCCAAGTGAAGCACTGTAAAACCGAGTATAGATCCGATGGAGGCCTTCCTCCGTCATGCTGAAATCCGCAGAAGCCGTCAAGTTCCCATCTGTATCCGTATTCATCATCATGGGAAATCCATTTCCTTCACCGGGATCACGATCCAGAAAATACTCGGCTTTACCCGGTTCGTCGTCGGAGGATGGGGGGCGTACCTGAAGAAAAGGTGCACTTCGCCAGGATCCCCAGCCGAGGGAATCATCATAGTTCCGGAGATATGCGAAATGCAGGCCGTCTTTCAGATCGGCAAGGGATGAAATATCTCGTAATGACATCTCCTCGTCCGATGTGCCGAGGGGAACGGTGTGAACCCCGTTGTCTTCGCGATCTATGTAATACCGGCCCTGAGTGATGGCTCCCGGCACGGAGACGGCACAAACCAGTCCCGACAGGATTATCTTCACGATGATGTGTGGTCTGAACTTCATTCCGGTTTTTTATTTGACAGCGCCGTTAGTTCCCGGAGCCAACCCGACCCTTTGCGCTGAGGGTGATGGTCCCGTCCGGAGACAGGGTACCGGGAGTTATGGATATTTCAATAACGTTGGGAATATCGGGGATGCCGAAGTCGTCCCTGAAGGGCCAGGGTCCACCGTACATTCCCGGATCATTCGGCGATCCATCTTTATCCTTCCATGCCTGAATGTTAAACCCGGAATCAATGAGGGGTGAATCCGGTTTCAGGTGAAAGTCGTATCGGTCATCATCCGGCGATGTTGCCCGGTATTTATCCCCGGGAGAATAGTTTACAAACCCCGCATCCGTGACGACTTTGTCATTTACTGTGCTGATGTTGCTGTTCTGTATAGTATTGCAGAATCCGTTATACTTGATGGTCTGCGGGTTCATGTTGCTTATGATGCCCTCATCGCAGTTCATGAACAGATTGGAGTGAATCGCCGCATCGTCGGTGCTTTCAATATTTTCTCCGAAGCCGTAGACCAGGCCGATACTGTTGTCTACGAACGTATTGTTGCAAATTTTCAGATTTGTGCACGCCTGGCAGGTGCCTCCGCGGTTCAGGCCACCCAGCAGATTGTTGGAGAGCAGAACATCCGATGTATTACTGATGAAAAATCCCTGGCCGCTGTAGGGAGTCCGATTTGTAAAAATATTGCTTCGCACGGTGTCCTGTTTTCCTCCGGCCAGTGAGAGCGAAGCTCCGGACGATATATTGATGAAAAAATTCTCTTCAATCGTCACATCGTCGACGGTTACGGACAGCGCCGTGCCGTTTGAAATGAAACGGAATCCCCGGATAACCGATCCATCTGAATTACCGGAAAAAGTGAAGATAGCACTGGCGCCGGGGGTTTCAACGGAACAGCCTCCTCCGGAGACGGCATCATAGCCCGAACCTAAAAGGGTCAGTTTCTTATTTACAGAAATCTCTGTTTCGGAAGCGGAAAGAAGGTAGGCATGGCTGAGGCAGAAAACAGTGTCTCCTGCGGCAGCATTCCGAACAGCTGACGGGATATTATCGTAAACACCACCTCCGTATGGGTCTACGGTAAGGATTCTGGCGCTGAGGATTGTGATGATTGAAAATGTTAAAAAACCGATCTTTAACAAACTGTTCATCGCATTCTTTCTACTGATTTGTTTCGAATGCTTTTAACCGCCTTTCTGATAGTCATATATCCGGTCTGAGACATATCGGTGATCCGGAATACTTTCCTTCGGGAGAATACACCGTGAACCATTCGGACATTCAACTCCGCCGATATGATCAGAAGCTGGCCGAATGTGGTTTTTATTAACACGGGAAACACCCCTTTTCAGTAAACCAATCTTAATATAGCATCTAATTCAAGATGGCTCAAATAAAAAATGGATTTGCGGGTGGTGAAAAGGCTGTTATTCCTGATTTTGTGACAGAAAAGGCGCTGTGAAATCAAAGGTATTTTCAGAATAAATCAGGGATAAAAAAAAGACCTCCCGTGCTGGGGAGGTCTTCATTTTCCGGGAGAAATGGAAATCAGTGAATTTCGATACTCGTGGGTTTGGCCTTTTCAGTTTTGGGGATTTCGAGGAAAAGCATGCCATCCTTGTAATTGGCTTTGATGGCGGAACTTTCCACGTGGGCGGGGAAACGGACCTTCCGTTCGAATTTTCCGGTCCGGATTTCTCTGAAATAGGCTTTGCGTTCATCATGGACATTGTCCGAATTTTTCTCGCCGGAAACGGTGAGGACGTTATCTTCGAATTCCACTCTGATATCCTTCTTTTCGAAGCCGGGAACCTCAACGGTCAGGTGGTAGCTGTTGCCATCCTCCACCAGGTCCATGCGGGGTGTCCAATAGGACGGAGTTCCGCTGAAAATGGAATTGAAGGTGTCGAAGATGTCACTTACTTCGTTGTTTGATACTCGGGGTCTTGTCAGGAATGTCATGGTATTTTCTCCTTTTTCCTTTGTTTTTGTTCAGGGTCATTGCGATCCCTGTGCCAAAAACAGCAACCTGTCATATTGGCGCATTAATTCAATGGGTTGGCGATATTTTCTGTCTCTATGTAATATTTCTGTCATTGTGGCGCATTTATTATGTTAATTCGCTTGGTGTTAGTCCTGTTTCTGTCTGCGGCCGGACAGAGGCACCAAACACGGTGACGGGTTGATTTCATTGTCAGGGTCCGGGCCTGATGATATTTTATCTGTATTCCTGCGAAGGTGTTTTGTAAATTTCCCCGTGCAAGTTCCCACACCCCACATATGCTATTCTGATTACAGGGTTGAATGAGGTATAAGGCCGTGATGTCTGAGGCCGGGGCGGGAGATTTCGGGATGTCGAAAAATTGAAAAAATTCATTAAAGACAGAAATTCACTCATTAACGTCGGTGGCGAGGGCGTGTTTATCGTTCTGTCACCGCTTGCTTTTTATTTTGCAGCTGCCGGCGCCGGAAGTGTCATCGCTCAATGGCGTCTGGCCGCGGCCCTTATCGCCGCCCTGTTCAGCCTGCTTTTCGCTTTTTCCATGTTTCGTCGGCCTGCTCCGGCCACCTATTTCGGTATTTTGGGAGCAATTTCTGCCTATGCGGCATTTTTTCCCTATCTGCGTAGCAATCCCTTTGCTGCACTGATGACGACGGTGATTCTGATCTACCTCATATTTCAGTTACATGATTTCAGGCCGAAGCTTCGGACTCAGCAATCGGTGGATCATGAACGCCGCTGTCTGCAGAGAGCCCGCAAGGGGCTGGCGGCAGTGATGCTGCTGACGGTTTTTTCCTTCTGGCTGAAGTCGGGATCCGGTTTGGGACGATTTCAACCGGATATAGCCGGTGAATCCGCGGCGATGCTGCTCATGCTGCACTGGGCTTTTGTGCAGCCGGCATGGAAGCACCGGATTACAACGGTTCTCATAAGCCTTCTGTTTCTCCTTATTGTCCTTCTGCCCTCATTGAGTTCGGAAACCGCACTTCGATTAATACCGGTTCTGCTGGGATTGCTGCTTCTGCCCCGGAGCCGGATAGCGGTGGAAAGCCGGGAAAGCTGGTGGGAAGTTCTGCTTCTGCATCCGGCCCGGCTGCTTATCAGCAGTTTTATTCTGTTAATTATTATGGGAACACTTCTGCTGCTGATCCCGGGTTCCACGACGCATGGCTTCATCCGAATTGTGGATGCGGCGTTTACCTCGGTGAGCGCCGTCTGTGTGACCGGGCTGGTGGTGCTGGATACGCCTCATGATTTCAGTCTGAGCGGACAGATGATCATTCTGCTGCTCATACAGCTGGGCGGCCTGGGTATCATGGGTATTACGACGCTGGCTCTCCATGTGGTGGGCTATCGTTTCAGCCTGAAGCATGAACAGGTTCTCACATCCATGGCGCATACGGACCGCCGCAGCCTGGTGGATTCGCTGAAGATGATTGTGCGTTTCACATTCGTCATGGAAGGCAGCGGAGCGGTTATCCTTCTGTATCTGTTCATGAAGAACGGTGAATCTCTGTGGCCGGCACTCTGGCGGGGAATCTTTACATCCGTGTCAGCATTCTGCAATGCTGGATTTGCTCTGCAGAGCGACAGCCTCATCGGCTATCAGGGACAGAGTCTGATTTTAAATACGGTTGCCGTCCTGATTGTACTCGGCGGCCTGGCTCCGGCCGTGTCCCTTGTGATTCCTGCCTGGCTCAAGGGACTGCGCATTCCGATTACGGCCCGAATCGCCCTGGTCAGCACTGTCGTTCTGCTGGTATCCGGCACGCTGATGCTTCTCATTTTCGAATGGAACGGCCTTCTCGGCGGCCTCGGCCTCTGGGATAAGATTAATAACGCCTGGTTTCAGTCTGTGACGCTGAGAACGGCTGGCTTCAATTCCGTGGATATTCATAATGTGGGGAATGCGGCCTTTTTCATCATGGTGATTTTCATGTTCATCGGTGGAAGCCCGGGAGGGACAGCCGGCGGTGTGAAAACGACAACCATCTCCATCCTCTTTCTTACATTCTGGGCAAATATCAGCGGCCGGGAGGATGTGGTCATCCAGAACCGGCGGATCCGGCAATCCACCATCAACAAGGCGATTACCATCGTGATATCCGGAGCGCTCATCTGGAGCCTGTGCCTGCTTATGCTGGAAATGACCCAGCCACTTGCGGCACGGGATCTGATTTTTGAAGTGACATCCGCAATCGGAACGGTGGGACTCAGCACCGGCGTGACCGGACTGCTTGATGAAATCGGAAAGATCATCATCATGATTACGATGTTTTCCGGGAGAATCGGCCCCATGACCCTGCTCATGCTGCTTCAGGACAAATCGCAGTCCGACGGGAACAGAAATCCGGATGTGCGCATCAATCTGACATAAGGAGATTAAAAATATGGCTCAACAGATATTGATCATCGGACTGGGACATTTCGGCATGTCACTGGCCCGGTCACTTTCAGAAAAGGGTGCGGAAGTGCTGGCGGTCGATTATCGCAAGGATCTGGTCGACGAAGCCTCCCTTTTCGTTACAGAAGCGGTAGTTGTGGATGCGACGGAGGAAAATGAGCTGGCGCGGCTTGAGCCGGGGAAACGGGACGCGGCGGTCTGTGCCATCGGAGATGAATCCCGGGAAGCGTCCATTATCTGCACGGCTCTGCTTCGTCAGATGGGAGCGCCGCTGATCATCGCCAGGGCCAATGATAAAATGCACCAGCGAATTCTTCAGCTGGTGGGCGCGCATGAAATCATTAATCCGGAAGAGGAATTCGGAAAACGCTTTGCCATCCGGCTGCGTTATCGGAATGTGATCGCCGATACCCGGCTGGGTGATGATCTGCAGCTGACGGAAATTTCCGTTCAGCCCTACATGGCGGGAAAGACACTGGTCACGCTGGCGCTGCCGAAGCGTTTCGGTGTCATTGTCGCCGCGATCCGCCGCGGAAAAAACGGCCAGATCGTTCAACCCTCTCCGAACGAGGCGCTGAAAGAGGAAGACCGTCTTATTATCGTTTCGGACGAAGACGGGATCGCCCGGCTGGTGAAGGGATAGGGCCATGAAGTTTTCACAGTCCGTTAAAATCGGAGGCTGGTTTCTCGTCAGCCTCAACCTGCTGATGGCCCTGGGCGCAATCTGGGTGTTTCTGCGCATGGCTCCGGCCATCCGGGTCATCATTGACCAGAATGAGCGGTCACTCCAGGCCTGTGAGAATATGCTCACGGTGCTGGCAGCGGGAAAAGCAGACCCGGAACGTGGCGAATCGTTGCAGCAGCTATTCACGGAAGCCCTGCAGCGTGCGGAAAATAATATTACGGAGACGGATGAACCCGCAGCACTGCAGGCCATCAGAGCTCACTATGACAAAGCTCTGGCCGGCGATGAAATTTCAGCGAAAAAAACCATCGAAGCCATATCCGCATTGAGTGAGATCAACCGGTCCGCCATGATCCGCGCCGATATGAAGGCGCAGCAGTTCGGCAGCGCCGGCGCCTGGGGTATTGTATTCATGGCTGTGGCCGTCTTTTTTACCGGTATGCTGGTTCTGCGCAGCCAGAACCGGAACCTCATTCTGCCGCTGGAGGAAATATACAGCGTGATTCAGGCCCGGAATAACGGGGACAGGCTGAGACGCTGTTCCGGTGCAGAATTGCCGGCCGATATCCGGCGCCTGTACAGTGAGATCAATGATCTGCTGGATCGGGATCGCAGCCGCTGATCCAATCTTTTAGTACTGACCTGCGTGGATCTGTACTGGTTCTCCATCAATGTACGATCTGTATCGGGTTTCCATCGGGAACCCGGTCTTTTGTCCGATCCAATATTTTTGTGGATTGACAGACATATTTATGTATATTTATTGAAGTCGGGAGATCGTATCCATATGGACAAATCGGCAGATCTGTCTGGAATAATTACGTTAATAAAGAGGTCAGTCCGGTCTGGAAACAGGGCGGCTTTCCGCACTGGTGGGTTTGGGGGGAAAGGCCGGGACAGAGGCTGGATCATGAAGTGTGAAGAGGGGGGCGGAATATGAAAGGAAGACGGGTTCTTATTCTTGTGGCAGGCATGATGATGCTCGTCTGGGCGGGAGAATCACGTGCCGCTGTGAAGGAGGACCGAACAAGGATACTCGTGCTGGGCTCAAATCAGGATATAGACAGTACGGCAAAAAGCCTTGAAGCAGAAATTCAGGGTATCTGCGTATCGAAACTGATGAGTCTGAACCGGCATGAAGTAATTGACCGGGCCCATCTGGATGTGATTCTGAAGGAGCAGGCGCTGATGCTGAGCGGTGTTCTGACCGATTCGGTCATGATGGAGCTGGGACAGATTTCCTCTGCTTCGGAGGCTTTGATAGTTA
Organism: Fidelibacterota bacterium; assembly: GCA_046735395.1. Taxonomy (GTDB): domain Bacteria; phylum Fidelibacterota; class Fidelibacteria; order Fidelibacterales; family DSDE01; genus JBJKQR01. The sequence goes on from JBJKQR010000061.1 coordinate 14,142, forward strand.
CCCTGCATCAGCACACGCAGAAAGGGGTGCCGCCGGATGACGATGCAACCAACGATAAAAGTGATCTCAGTTTCGGGCAGCAGCTGGCTCTGATCGTGGTCAAGGGCCTGGTAGAGGGCAGCAGGAAGAAGGATTATTCCAATAATATACAGACCTATGTCTCGGCTGATGTCAATCTGGTAAATCTGGAAAGCGGTCAGGTGCTGGGCAGTTTCACTTTGGAAGGACATAATACGGGCGGATCGGCGGGAAGAAGCATGGGACTGGCCCTGAAAAATCTCGGGAAGGATCTGGAAAATAAACTGAAGGAAATGTTTCTGGTTCAGGTGGAGGTTGTTCGGACTGACGTCTCGGATATTTACTGTATTCCCGGATCGGAGATGGGCGTGAAGGAAGGCAGTATCTATGTGCTTCGCAGCAGCCCCGATACGCTGATGAACAATGGAAAGATTCATGAACTGCCGGGGCGGAGAATCGGTTTTATTAAATGTGTGGATGTGTCTCCGGATCTGTTCAGGGGAAAAATGGTGAGACAGAATGAATTTCCGGCGAAGGGAGCCACAGGGCAGGAACTTCTGTCATCGCCGCGGGTCTGGCAGCTTGAAACGGATCTGACTCCGGGCGGAATCGGTGGCAGCGTGGGGGCTCTGAGTTCGTCTCTGTCCTCGTGGTATACGGTGGGCGGCCTGGGATTCAGCCATTATAGCGACAGCCGGAATTCGGCGTTCTGGAGCTTTGTTGTGAATGGCGCGGCCTGTCATGATTTCCCGCTGAGTACAAGGGCCGCGCTGGTCGGAGGGCTCGGCAGCGATATATCCATCATGTGGCGGAAGGATGATGCGGGGCACTCCGTAACAGCCGTGGGTTTTGCCATCGGGCCGGAAGCCGGACTGAGATTCAGCCTGAAGGAGGATCTGGATCTGCTCATTTCCGGCGGATTTCATATGTTCGTGATGAGTGACTGGGAATATTCGGAAGATCCGTCGGATTCGGATTCGAAACTTCTGCCGGCGGTCTGGACGGGGTCTGCGCCGGACTTCGACAACAGCGGCGCCTATATTCGAGCCAGCCTGAGATTCTGGAATTTTCAACCCTGAAAGCGGTGATATCATTAGAGAAGATCAAAAATCCTACCGGTCCCTGCAGCGCCACCTGAACCGTCAGGTCATGGGATTTCCCGCTGTCCGGGACGGATCTGATATACGAATTCTGAGACATATTTTTTCACCGGAGGAAGCGGCGATCGCCACCTGTCTCAGCTATCGTCACGAATCCGAATCTGTTCTCGCAGAGCGCATCACGCGGCAGCTCGGACCCATCGATGACCTGAGCGGAAAATTCAGGGAAATGCTGAAGAAAGGCGGGATCGAAGGAGTCGAGAAGGAGGGTGAAATCTGGTACTGCAATTCACCTCTGGTCGTTGGTATGTACGAAATGCAGCTGGGACGCCTGACTCCGGAATTCATACGGGATTTCAAGCGTTATACCCGCAGTGCGGCCTTCGGTTTAAGCTTTATCGGAACCGAACTTCCGCAGATGCGCACCATTCCCATTGAAAAAAGTATCCGGCCCGAGTACGTCGTTTCAGATTTTGACCGGGTCGATTCGCTGCTGAACCAGTCAGCCGGCCCCTTTGTCATCGTGGAGTGCATCTGCCGGAACAGGGCCGAAATGGAGGGAAAGACCTGTACCGTCACGAAGCGGAAAGAGACCTGCCTGGCCATCGGAAATATTGCGAAGACTGTCATTCTGAGCGGGCAGGGCCGTGAAATTGAACGGGATGAGGCAAAACAGATACTGAAAAAGAATCAGAAGGAGGGACTTGTCCTGCAGCCCTCCAATTCCATAGATCCCGAATTCATCTGTTCCTGCTGCGGCTGCTGCTGCAGTATGCTGAAAACGCAGAAATCGCTTCCCCGGCCTCTGGACTACTGGGCCAGCAATTTTCAGGCGCTTCCGGTTCCGGACCGCTGTACCGGCTGCGGCGCCTGTCTCAAACGCTGTCAGATGGATGCACTGTCCCTCGGGGCTTCCGGCAGCGATCCACAGGTGAATCCGGATACCTGCATCGGATGCGGACAGTGCGTGGCTGTCTGCGCCAGTCAGGCTCTCATTCTGAAGAAAAAGGTGGACGAGACCATTCCGCCGCCCACACGCGAAGCGCTGCATGATATTCTTCTGGATAAGCGGAAGGGTGTCTGGCAGATGACCCGCCTTGCCCTGAAATATATGCGGGACTCGCTGATGAAACGAAAATTTCCTGTCGAACCGATAGACTGATCAGATATATCAAGTATACGAATTTATATTAATTATATAATAATCGTATAATAACACTTGCATCGTATATTTCCATTCCGTATCTTGATGATGAAAGGATGGAGTGTATGGATACGGGGAAAACGACGGAAAATTCAGAGATCCGGAACCGCAAGGAAGCCGATCTGCTGAATGCCGCCCGCGATCTGTTCTTTAAATTCGGGTATCGGAAGGTGACGGTGGAGGATATCTGCCGCCAGGCTCAGGTCAGCAAGATGACCTTCTATAAATATTTTTCCAATAAGAAGGATATATTCAAACAAATTCTGAAGATGAGTATGGATGAGGGATATGAATTGCTGGATGAATTGTCCCGGTCCGATGAGCCGTTTTCCGTAAAGATAAAAAAGATGCTGGATCTGAAGCAAAAGACGGTGGACAGTTACAGTCCGGAATTAATTCAGGATATCTTGTCCACGGAAGGAGATCTGGTCGGATTTTTCCGGGAAATGACGGCGGAAGTTCTGACGGCTTTCGTGGATTTTATCAAGCTCTGTCAGGCCCGGGGAGAGGTGAGACCGGATATGAAACCCGAATTTCTGCTGGCTGTCATTACCCAGCTCAGCGACTGGGTGATGGCTTCCGATATCCATAATCTGTATGACAATTATACGGATTTTGCCCTCGAGGTTAATAAATTTCTGTTTTATGGAATCCTGCCTATTCATGAGGGAGAGGATCATGCGTAAACGATTGACAGTTCTGATCCTTGTGGCAGCCATGGCTCTGCAGGGCGAAGTCCTGTTCAAGCTGCAGGCCTCTGGCTATGCAGCCAGGCTTTCGGGCGGGATGGATCAGGGCGGATTTCAGATTCTTCCTGAAATTCAGGCGAAGCAGAGCGTGGCCTCCCTGCCGCTGGAGCTGATTGCCATCGGGAATATGTATGGAACTGCGCGCTCCGGCGTAACTTCAGAAGCGGATATGGACTGGTATCGTGCCGTTCTGAGGGCGGGTGGTGATCGCTATGATATGAAAATCGGACTGCAGAAGATCAATTTCGGTCCGGCCCGCTTTCTCCGGGTGCTGCAGTGGTTTGATACGCTGAATCCTCTGGATCCTGCCGGCCACAGTGACGGCGTGAAGGCCGGGCTGCTGCGATTCTCCCCAAGCAATAATCTGTATATCTGGGCCTGGGGCATCCTGCCTGAATCGGAAAGGGTCTGGCCGGAGTATTCCATTACAGATCTGGACTGTCTGCCTACAGAGACATCCATTACCCGCAAGGGCGGCATCCGGATTCAGTTTTCGAAAGGAGTAACCGAACAGGCGCTTACCGTGTATCACCGACGCATTTCTCTGGACCGGGACCGGGAAGAAATTCGTTATGCCTACGATATTCGCGGAGAATATGTGCTGGGCTACTGGGTGGAAGCCATGCAGTCGCGGGTACCTGATCTGCGTGGAATTGCTCCGGAAAAGTCGAATGCAGTAACGGCCGGCCTGGACTACACATTGCCGCTGGGAAACGGAATCTATATCCTGGCAGAAACGACACGGCGGCAGCAGGGAAATATTCTCCTGTCCGATATGATCCATTACAGCCCGGCGATGCAGCAGAGCGTTCTGATGCTCAGCTATCCGATGGGAATATTCTCCAGCCTGATGGGACTGGGCAGTGTGGATCATCTGAAGGGCGGGGCTTCCGGAACGCTTATCTGGCAGAGAACGGGTGACCGGATCATTACGCAGGTGCTGGGTTCGCTGATGCACTCCCGGGACAGGGACACCTTCGATAAATTTATTCAGATCATGGCGGTTCTGAATTTATAATTGATTAGGAATCGTGGAAAAGGACCAAAAAGATGAAAGGAATAGAGAAGATGGACAGAAGCGATAACCTGGTTTCAGTACGGGAACTGGTGAAACAGTATCCCATGGGTTTGAGTAAATTCACGGCTCTGAACGGGATCAATCTGGAAATCGGCAAGGGTGAATTCATGGGACTGGTGGGGCCCAGCGGGTCGGGCAAAACGACGTTGCTGAATATCATCGGCGCCCTGGACAATCCCAGCAGCGGTTCGGCTGTGGTTCTGGGGCAGGCCGTGGAAAATATGAGTCAGCGGCAGTCGGCCACTCTTCGGAATCATCATCTCGGATTCATCTTTCAGACCTACAATCTCCTTCCTGTTTATACGGTCTATGAAAATGTGGAATTTCCCCTGCTGCTTCTGAAAATGGAGGCGGCAAAGCGCCGAAAAATGGTTATGGAAGCGCTGGAATGGGTGGGACTCACGGACAAGGTGAATTCCCGGCCGAGACAACTGTCCGGCGGAGAAAGCCAACGGGTGGCCATTGCCCGGGCCATGGTGAAAAAGCCCGATATTGTTCTCGCCGATGAGCCGACGGCGAATCTGGACGCAAAAAATTCATTTCATATTCTCGATACCATGAAGGCGCTGAACCGGGATCTGAAGACGACCTTCATTTTTGCGACCCATGATGAAAAGGTCATTAAATATCTGGATCGTATCGTGACGCTGATGGACGGAAAAATCGTTGAAGATTCACCGGCTGTCCGGTCCTGATGCGGGGAGGTGAGTATGTTAAGTCTTAAACTGGCCTTTCGAAATCTGACCCATGCCGGCCTGCGGACCTGGCTGAATGTGATCGTGCTGTCGCTGGCATTTGTTCTCATTGTCTATACGCAGGGAATTTATGAAGGAATGGCGCAGCAGATGATCCGGGACATGACGAATTGGGAAGTGGGCGGCGGCCAGATGTGGCAGGCATCCTATGATCCCTATGACCCGCTGACCTGGGAGGATGCCCATGCGCCGGTGACGGGTGAACTGAAACAGCTGGTGGATGACGGGGACGCGACCCTGGTTCTGCAGACGCCGGCGGCTATTTTTCCGCAGGGGCGGATCTCCAATGCCATTCTCAAAGGTATCGATCCCAACCAGTCCATTGTGGCTCTTCCCACAAAAGCTCTCAATCAGGAACTGCCGGGCGGAGAGATTCCCGGTCTCATTGGTTCTCTGATGGCGCGCAGCAGCGGCCTGAAGGTGGGAGACTATCTCACGGTGCGCTGGCGGGATGTGAACGGAACCTTCGATGCGGCGGATGTAAAGATCGTGGCGGTGATGGAAACGGTGGTGCAGACGGTGGACAAGGGACAGATCTGGCTGCCTCTTGCTTCGCTGCAGAGCATGCTCCAGATGCCCGGTGAAGCCAGCAAAATCATTCTGAAGAAGGGGATGGATCCTCTGCCGGCAGGCACACCGGACTGGGTTGAGAAAACGCCGGATGACCTGCTGCAGGAAGTCTGGAAGCTGGTCAATGCAAAAAAGAGCGGTGGCATGATCATGTTCAGCGTCCTCATAGCCATGGCATTGCTGGCCATCTTTGATTCGCAGGTTCTGGCGATCTTCCGCAGGCGGAAGGAGATGGGAACGCTGATGGCCATGGGAATGACCCGGTCTTCCGTCATCAAATTATTTACCATTGAGGGAAGCCTGAACGGCGCTCTGGCCATCCTCATCGGAGCTATTTACGGGATTCCCTTCATCATATGGAGCGCCAATACGGGACTGGCTATGCCTCAGGAAGGCATTGAACAGTTTGGCCTGGCGCTGGCCGCCACCATTTATCCGGTGTACAGCCTGAAACTCTTCGTGGGTACGAGCCTTCTGCTGTTTCTCACCGTGCTGGTGGTGTCATTTCTGCCCACACGAAAGATCTCCCGGCTGAAGCCGACAGATGCACTGCGCGGAAGAATGTCATGATTCAAACGGAATGGAAGGAGCCGGCATGTTACAGTTTTTATTCAGAGGATTGATACGGGACCGACATCGTTCCCTGTTTCCCGTTATTATTGTCGCCCTGGGCGTCTTTCTGACGACCTTTCTCTACAGCTGGCTGAACGGCGTGTTCAGCGATATTATTGAAGTGAGCGCCCGTTTTGATACGGGGCATATCAAACTGATGACCCGAAGTTATGATGAACTGGCTGATCAGTTTCCGAATGATCTGGCCATTGCCGGTACAGACAACCTGATTCAGGATCTGTCGGCCCGGTACCCGGAGTATCGCTGGGTTCCGCGCATCCATTTAGGCGGGTTGCTGGATATTCCGGATAAAAACGGAGAAACCCGCACACAGGGTCCCGTCATGGGCCTGGGCCTGGAGCTGATGGATTCGTCCTTCGGGGAAAATGAACGCCTGAATATTCAGTCATCGCTGGTCCGGGGCCATTTCCCTGAGAAGCCGGGAGAGATCCTGATCGCGGAGCAGTTATCGCAGGATCTGGATGTGAATCCGGGGGATGTGGCCACACTGGTGGGCGCGACGGCCGGAGGCGCCATGGCCATCCAGAATTTCATCGTGGCGGGAACGGTGAAGTTCGGAATGATGGCGATGGACCGAAGCAGCATCATTGTGGATATCGAGGATGCGCGTTATGCCCTCGATATGAATGATATGAGTTCCGAAATCCTGGGTTATGACCGGAATATGCTCTACGATCCGCTGGCTATCGAAAAGCTGGCCGCGGACATTGATGAACATTATTCGGATGAATCCGATCCCTACTCGCTGATTGCCCGGCCGTTGGCGGATCAGAATGGCCTGGGTGCCTATCTGAATTATGCCGAGATGGCCGGTGTGGTCATCGTGGTGATTTTCCTGGCCGTCATGGCTGTGGTTCTGTGGAACACGAGCCTGATGGGGGGCATCCGGAGATATGGGGAAGTGGGTGTTCGTCTCGCCATCGGGGAGACAAAATGGCATGTTTATTTCAGCATGATCTGGGAATCCGTCTTCATTGGACTGGCCGGATCCATTCTGGGTACGGCCATCGGATTGCTGCTCGCTCTATATCTGCAGGAAGTGGGCATTGATTTTTCAAAATTTGCCCAGGGATCCAGCATGATGATGAATAATATCGTCCGGGCAAGGATTACGCCCGGAAGCTACTATCTCGGTTTTCTGCCCGGTCTGGTGGCGACGGTTCTGGGAACCATGTTCGCGGGCGTGGCCATCTTCAAACGGCAGACGGCCTCGCTGTTCAAGGAACTGGAAGTATGATTTGCATTTTGAATTACCATATTGAAAAGGGAGCTGTGGTGAAAATCTATGCGGCCCCGGTGGAGAGGGAAAAATTATGAAGCGAGTGATGACTGCGATCCTGCTGCTGGTGATGAATCTGTCGGCAGCGGATATCACGGCAGATGAAATTTTAAAGAAAATAGATGAAAACATGGTGGTGGACCACGCGGTGACGGTGGCGACCATGATCATACACGGGCGCAGCGGCAGCCGGGAGATCCAGAGTAAATCCTGGAGCCGGGGCCGTGATTCAGCCTATGTCGAATACCTGAAGCCCCCGCGGGAACAGGGAAAGAAGATGCTGAAGATCGGGGACATGATCTGGAATTACAGTCCCGAACCGAATGACCGGATTATCACGATCAGCGGCCACCTCCTGCGGCAATCGGTCATGGGTTCGGACCTGAGTTATGAAGACATGACCGAAAATGACGGGCTGAAAAATAATTACAGCGCCGAGCTCACGGGCCGGGATACGGTCGCCGGGTCGGAATGCTATGTGCTGGAGCTGACGGCCAAAGTGCCGGATCTGGCCTACCATAGCCGGAAGGTCTGGGTTGACTGCCGCCGCTATCTGCCGCTGAAGGAAGAACGCTATGCGAAGAGCGGTCGTCTGCTCAAGCGGACGGAGATTCAGGAATTCATGAAAGTGCAGAATCGCTGGTATCCGAAAAAAATGCGCTTCAAGGATATGCTGAGCCGGGGTGAAGGAACGGAATACATCATTGACAGCGTGGATTTTAAGACAGCCATTCCTGAGAAATTATTTACCAAGGCCGCATTGAGAAATTAGTAATTTGAATAAATTCAGGGTTCCTGAATGCCACAGCGCCGGATCATTTTGTGCAGGTTGCTGCGGTTGATTCCGGCGTGTGCGGCGGCCTGGCTCACATTGCCGTTGAACTCTTTCAATAACTGTTCGATATAGCGCTTTTCCACTTCCCGTCCGGCATCGGACATGGCCTGGCGGCGCATTTCATCCATTTCCGCCCAGCTGGAGGGAACGGGTCCGGCCACCGGAATCGAAGTTTCGGCAGGTGACGGCGCTATCTGCGGGACATCGATGAATTCAGGCGTGATGAGATTATCCGTACAGAGAATGGCCGCCCGGATGATGTAGTTTTTCAGCTGACGGACATTGCCGGGCCAATCGAAAGAGAGGAGACGCTGCAGGCTGTCGTCGGAGAATTCTTTCTGCGGGACTTTCATTTCAGCACAGATTTCCCGGAGAAAATGCCGGGCCAGATCGGGAATATCATCCTTGCGCTGCCGCAGAGGCGCGACATCCAGAGGAATCACATCCAGACGATAGTAGAGATCCTCCCGAAAGCGGCGTGCCTGTACCAGCTCCACAAGATTCCGGTTGGTGGCGGCAATGATTTTCGCCCCTGTCCGGACATTTTCATTTCCGCCTACGCGGGTGAATTCCCGTTCCTGTATGACCCGCAGCAGTTTGACCTGTGCTTCCGGACTCAGTTCGGAAATCTCATCCAGAAACAGAACCCCGTCCGAGGCCAGTTCAAATTTTCCCAGTTTGCGTTTCTGGGCGCCGGTGAAGGCACCTTTTTCATACCCGAAAAGTTCAGATTCGAGAAGTTCGGAGGGTATGGCCGCGCAGTTGATGGCCACGAAGGGATGGTCACGGCGGTCGGAGGCATAATGCAGCTGCCGGGCAACCAGTTCCTTGCCGACACCGCTTTCACCTGTAATCAGCACGGTGTTCAGGTTGAGAGCAGTCAGCCGTATCCGCTCCCGAAGACGGTTCATGGCCGGGCTGTTGCCGATGAAGTGAGAATAGGGCTGTTTCACTTCATGATTGATAATATCCCGTTCCTGTTCCCGGCGCACGGTCTGTGTCGCGCGTTCCAGAAGGTATTCCAATTCAGATATATTCGGCGTCTTGGAAATATAATCGGTGGCCCCGCGTTTCATGGCTTCGATAGCCGTGTCAACGGAACTGTAATCGGTGATCATGATGATGGGAAGCAGGGGAGACCAGGCCTTGAAGGCGGAAATCAGATCCAGGCCCGAGTGTCCGTTGTCGAGCATGAGATCCAGCAAAACCACATCCGGATCTGCCTCCTTCAGACTCTGTTCGGCCCGGGCGGCGCTGTTTTCGATGGAGACATGGTAACGGGAGCCCAGGAGCGCGGCAAGATCCCGGGTAAAAGCGGCATCATCGTCCACAATGAGGATTCGGATTTTCATAAAACTCCTTCCATCAGTTCGATTCGGAAACAGCATCCCTTTCCGGGTATATTTTCCCGCAGGGTAATGGAGGCTCCGTATTTGTTCAGATAATCCCGGGCGTGAGCCAGGCCGGTTCCGCTGCTGCCGTAATTGGACATTCCCGGCTCAAAGATCTGTGATTCAAGGTTCCGTGGAACTCCGGGGCCGTTATCGCAGAAATCGAGCGTGATTCGGGAGCCGGTACGGCTGATTTTCAGAAATATCTGCGGATCTGTCCGGTCTCTGAGTGCCCGGATGCTGTTCTGAAATAAATTATCCAGAATATCTGCCAGATCGGCTGAGGGAATCATGACCGGGACGCTGCCCGTATTTTCAGGTTCCTGGGTGCAGCCGATGGAATGATTTTCCGGATTGGCCCAATAACTGTGACGGATATGGTTCAGAATGTCCGGAAGGTCACAGCTGTAATGCACATAGACCTTTCCTCGGGCATTATGAATGAAATCCTTGATTTTCCGGAGCTCGGCCTGAATCTCGGCAAAACGGTCATGCCGGGATGCTGAAAGGAGCTCCACGACCTGTGACGCGGCGGTCCGGATATCGCCGCTTTCCTCCTGAAATTCCGGCAGTTTCTCCGCCATATTGATTAAGGAGCTCAGTCGTTCGTACAGAATGCCGGTGAAGGTCTTGCGGCGTTCATTCAATTGATTTTCAAGTTCGGTGGGCAGCGTGTCTCCATGGGAGGATACGGCACCGCAGAGCATGATCAGGCCATTGATGGTGCTCATGGCCCAATTCCCGTGACTGAAGACAAGGAGTTCCTGAAGCAGGGCAAAGCGGGTTTCCTCCACACTGACAGCCCGGTGTCTGCGCGCGACCTGATAGGAGAAGAACCAGGCAAGAAAGAAAGCGGACAGATTGAGGATAATGGGGGCGCCATAGCGGATCAGGGGAGTGAAATCATGGAAGACAAAGAGGGAGCCCCAGAAGAGAAGGTTTGCGCTGATGATGTGGATATTGACGGTCATAGTTCGCCACTTGAACTGTCGTATTCCGGAATGAACGCTGAGGAAAAGGCTCAGGATAAAGGCAGAAAGCAGGAGGAAATAAATATAGGTCTCGGGTTTCAGGCTCTGATGCAGAAGCCGGGCCGCGAATACGGACAGCATACGCCGGCTTGCGGAAAGTTCATCCACGGTCAGGAAGGATCCGTTCTTCAGGTGACGGAGTATCCGTTCCCGTCCACCGGGAAACCGGATGCGCGCATCATAATATCCGGGTTCGGGAAGGCCGAAATGAAATTGGGGGGAATTTCTGAAATTCGGACTGCCATTATCGGATCCGCCCGTTTTGAATCCGACGCAGTTTTCCGGTCTGAAGGCGCTGCCGGACGGATAGAGCGAGATTTCCACCCAGGCGGCCGCTTCCCCCATACTTTTACTTTTTATCAGGAAGGACAGAAAGGTCTGATTCTGATTCTGATTCATCCACAGTACATTGGCCCGGTTGCCGACAGCGTACAAATCCATCTGGCCATTCTGATTGACGTCCGCCGTGATACAGGCATCCACCGGAGGCGTGAGTAGCTGAACCTGCTCCGTGATGTCACGGAAGGAGTGTCCGTTTTCATTCAGAAGGAGAAAATTTCTGTTTCGGCCATTCAGAAACAGATCGGGATAGCTGTCATTATTGTAATCCAGAACCGTGATGAAATGGGGCGTTTCGCTTCCGCAGAGGCGATGGACCTCTGTGGTGAGATCATCATACATGTAGGTGCCGGAATCGGATTTCTTTAAAATGGTCAGGTGGCCGGCGCTGCTGAGGGTTATCAGTTCGTTTATTTCATCGCGGTCAAGGTCACAGGGAAGATTTACAATCGTATTTCCGATGGTATCAATCCGTGTGGTGCGAAGTGTATCGGTCTGGTTCGTGAACAGTTGCAGGTCCCTTGCCCAGTAAGTTCCGGCGATACATACGGGTGATCCGCTGCTGTCCAGGGACTCCGGGGTCAGCACGGAATACCATGACCGGGGAGCCGGGGGGAGTATCGTGTTTTTTCCCAGACTGTGTCCGCGCCAGAGAATGTTGAGTGGAGAAATGCTGCCCTTGCCCATGTCATCGGAATAGTAAAACACAGGCAGCAGAAGGAGTGAATTGCGATAAGGCATGATTTCCAGGTCACGAAGATACTGCAGGGAGCGGAGATCGGTCAGGTACGATGATAATTCGGCAAAATGCGTATGTCCGTCATTCCGATAAATCGTGAATGACCAGCCGTTGGCCGTATTGGAACCTGAAATCAGGTCGGTGTATTCATCCCCGTCCACGTCCGCAATCGCCACAATGTCGTTTTCCGACAGGTACTCGAGTCCGCTGCCGTAGGATGCATCCTGAAAGGGTGCATTTTTCTGATTCAGGTACAGGCGGGTGTAACTGTCCCGGCTACCGTTCAGAATCAGGAGATCGGGAAGATTGTCACGATTTGCATAGAGAAAGACGGCCCCGTTGTGCGTATCATAGGGAGAGCCCTCCACATAATAGTCAAAGGCCTTGTTGTGGAAGGGCGCATAGCGGCTTTTCCGCAGCTGCAGCAGTTCGCCTCTCTGTCCCATGATCACGCAGGAATCCCGGCCCAGAATCACCATGTCCATCATGCGGTCTCTGACGGGAAGAGACAGGGTGTCGCAGTGTGATCCGCTTCGGAGATACAGGCCGTCATGATCTCCGAAATACAGAATCGTATCCTGAGCAATTCCGGGAAAGACCTGAAAGTCCATGGTCTGACGGCCCGAAAACAGATTTTCGGAATGATGAAAAGAGGCGCCGCTCCGTGTGAACAGATCTCCGTTGCGGTTCAGGGCGTAGACGCGGTTACCCTGTCCCGTCTGAATGGTTGTGATGTCAATACCTCTGTTCAGCTCAACGGGAAAGGGCGTAAAGGAACCGTTGCTCCAGGCATAGATTTCCTGATGCCGGACGGAAAACCACAGGGTATCCGCCCCGCCGGGACAGGCTGTAATGATGTGGCTTTCAAATGGATTCTCGATGGCTTCGAGACGTTTCCCCGTCATCCGGTAGAGGTGGCCCCAGTCCCCGTACAGGATATAGCTTCCCTTGAAGACCAGGCCGTTGCGACAGGGAACCTCCACACTGTCCGTCGTGAGAATACGGCCATTCTCTCCAAAATGCCGGATCTCGGTGCGGAAATCACTGCGGACCAGAATTTCAATATAATCCTGCGGTGATTTTAAAATATAATTTCTGAAGACATAGGGAGCCTTGAATTCACTGGCAGGAAGGTTCATCTTTTTCCCGCCGCTGATATAGAGCGGCGCTTGTCCCTCCTCCAGAATGATATAGGCAGAGGGTGTGTCGGCGCTGATCAGGCTCCGGTTCCTTCCGGTCGCATCCTCCAGCATAAAGGTCCACAGCGGCGACGCGGAGGCCTGTATGTGAAGGAGAATCAGGGCCAGAATAGTGACTGCTTTTTTCATCACCGAAAATATAGCGGTTTTGGCTTGTGGAAACTAAGTAAATGTTGCCCGTGTGAGCAACAGTGGTGTCGCTATAAAAGCCACTTTTATGGATCTCCTGAGGCCGGGGCACTGTAACATATTGATAATTGGCAATTCAAGGATTGGTACGAAATTCGCAGTAGCAATTAAAAAAATGAGGGAAAATCCATGGCTGAAGAAACGGATTTCTACAAATTATGCCCCCAATGTGATTTTTTCTGTCATTCCAGAGAAGATGACAAATATTGCTCACTCTGTGGCACCGCACTCATGGAGACCTGCCGCAGCTGCGGGGAAAAGATCGGGAATCCATATGCGAAATTCTGTCGTTTCTGCGGAACGCCGCTGAGGCCGGGTACGAAGCAGGATGTCTTCACACAGCTGCTGAGTTGAGCAGCCGGGATGCTGAAAAATATATTAACCAGGGAAAAAACATACGGAGATATTATGAAAAGAGTAATGAAGGTTTTAATACTTACCGTCAGCCTGGCTCTTGCCGTTCAGGCAGCGGAAATACAGTTCGGGTCGTCAGCAGAGGAAAAGGCGATCAAGGACCGGGAACGTATGACGGTTGTGACCCCGAATCCCGGTTCGGATCCGCTTGTTTCCATTCAGTCCTTTCCGGCACCGGGTTCCATGGTGTCCTCACCCGTAGAGATACAGATCGGGACCGGTACCGCGACCAGTCAGCATCTGCCGATCGCCCCGTTTTATGGATACAGCTATTCCCAGACGATTTATCTGAAGGAACTCATCGGGACGGCCGGACAGATCAGCGAAATCCGTTATCTCTTCGGTGGTGGAGAGATATTTACAGACAGCGTGGATGTCTATATGGGTGAAACTTCTGCAAATTCCTTCATATCCTCCTCGGACTGGCTGCCTCTGAGTTCGATGACCCGGGTTTATCACGGCGTCCTGACAACGACGCTTGACAGTGGCTGGGTGAGTCTGGTTCTGGATACACCCTTCGACTTCAGCAATACGGCAAATCTGGTTGTCGCAGTGGATGAAAATACATCCGGATACCACAGCTCCAGTTCGGATTTTCTCTGTACTCAGGATACGGAGTACCGAAGCCTGGTGTATTATTCAGATTCAACGAATCCGGATCCTTCGACACCGACTACGGCCACGACATGGGGCTTCTACATCCCGAATATAACACTTGTAGTCAATACCGGCGCTCCCGCGACAGCGACGCTGACGGGCATGGTCAGCAGCGCCACCACCGGATCGGCCATCGCCGGAGCAACGGTCTCGGTGGCCGGACTGACCGCGACCAGCGGCTCAGACGGAGTGTATATTATTGAGAATGTTCCCCTCGGAGCACTCATGGCGGATTTTTACGGCAGCCCGCTGACGGGCGATGCCCCGCTGGATGTACAGTTTACCGATAATTCGGTCAGCAATGCCCAGACCGTGACTGCATCGGCTTCCGGATACATGAATTATACGAATACGCATCTGATTGTATCCGATGCGACGACCATCACCTTTGATATTTCACTGAGTCCGGCGCTGACGGCCGGAGCCATGCGCATGGTGCTGAACTGGGATGATAATCCGGCCGATCTGGATTCGCATCTGAAGACGCCCGATATCGGCGGCCAGACCTACCATGTGTACTACAGCACTCCCGGCTCTTACGATATGAATCCCTATGCCATTCTGGATGTGGATGATCAGAACGGCTACGGCCCGGAAACGATCACCATTCAGCAGTTTTTTACCGGAACCTATCAGTACTACATTCAGAAATACGCGGGGGCGGAATATCTGTCCCAGTCCAATGCGGTGGTTCAGATCTACGATATCAATGGCCTGCTTCAGACGGTGAATGTTCCCACCTCCGGAACCGGCAATTACTGGTATGTCTGCGATATTGACGGCAGTACCCAGGCAGTGAAGCTGGTGAATCAGATCGTGGATACGGCTCCGGGGCCGGCCGGGAAGGGCCTGGTCGCGAAAAAAACTGACGCACAGATTCCGCCTGTTCAAAGCACCGCATCGTTTACATACAGCTGGGATTTTGGTGACGGAGGATCTTCGGCGGAACAGAGTCCCCTTCACAGCTACACGGCCGCCGGAACTTACAGCGTGAGCCTGACGGTTTCGGATGGAAGCAGCAGTGATACCAGGACCCTGACGGATATGATTACGGTCAATGCGGCAACCTCTGCGGTGACGGCAGATTTCAGCTCGGACGTTCAGTCGGGCCTGGCTCCGCTCACGGTGAATTTTGTATCACAGTCCACGGGCGATATCAGCAGCTACAGCTGGGACCTGAATGGAGACGGAGCTGAGGACGCGAATGTGGCCAATCCGAGCTTCACCTATGCTGCGGCGGGCAGCTATGATGTGTCCCTGACGGTGAGTGATGCGCTGGGGAACGAGGATGTGATGACGAAGAGTGCCTATATCTCTGTGACCGGTGATACGCCGCCTCCGCCCGATTCCCCCTGGACCTGGCTGAACCCTGTACCTCAGGCCAAATCCATCTGGGAAATGAATTTTGTCAGCTCCACCATCGGCTATGCCGTGGGAATGGACGGGCTGGCCATGAAGACGGTGGACGCGGGCAACAGCTGGACAGTTCTGGATTTCGGCCGCAGTGAAGATCTCTATTCCATGAGCTTCATCAATGCCACGACCGGATATATGGGCGGTGAAAACGGCCTGTTCATGAAGACCACGGACGGCGGACTGACTACGGAAGTTCTGGCCAAACCGTCCAGTTATATCATCAATGATATGCAGTTTCTGGATGTGAATACAGGATTCGCCGTATCCGACTATGGAATTATTTCCAAAACGGTGGATGGGGGACAGTCCTGGACGTCCCCGGTGAGCAATGCGGGTACCAATTCCCTGCAGACGGTGTTCTTTCTCGACAGCAATACGGGATTTGCAGCCGGCGGTAACTCCAGTTCATCGTCAGTTCTCGTTAAAACGACGGATGGCGGTGCGACCTGGACCCCTATTGCACTTCCCATCACTTATCGGATCAATGACCTCTTCTTCGTGAACAGCAACGTGGGCTATGCCGGCGGATATTACGGAAAGATGATCAAGACCACAGACGGCGGCGCCACCTGGACAGAGGTGGCCACATCCGTGTACCAGACCATCTATGACATTGAATTCTTCGATGAAAATAATGGTGTCATATCCTGTGAATATTACTGGTACATCACGCATGACGGCGGCCTCACCTGGACTACAACAAAGAACATTTCCGGATTTCCGGGCTATACCATGGCCTTCGCCGACACGCAGAACGGCTATGTGGGCGGATTTTACGGCCATATGCTGAAGACCACCGACGGAGGAACTACCTGGAATTTCGCAAACAGTGTCTCAACGGAATCGCTGTTTGACATTTCCTATTTAGATGATCAGAATGCGGTCATCGCCGGAGCTTACGGAACCGCGCTTGTGTCTCAGGATGGCGGCCTCACCTGGCAGCGGCAGAATGTGGGAGATAATTACAATTATCTGCGCCACGCCCTGTATACCACTGAACCGGTGACGGGCAATCCGCTCATCATGCTCTGCGGGGATTACGGAAAAATCTTCAAGTCCGGCGATAAGGGCCAGACATGGTCCTCCATTCAGACCTCTTCGGCAAGTACTCTCTACAGCCTGGTTAATCCTGCCGACAATGTATTCTATGCAGCCGGATATGCGGGAAAGGTAACCAAGAGTACGGATGGCGGCGTGACCTGGAGTGATATTTCCACAAGTTATACGAATTATATCTATGATCTCCATTTCTTCGACGCCCTGAACGGCCTGGCCGTGGGCGGCTATTACGGAGATTCGAAAGTATATCGAACCATCGATGGCGGAGTGACCTGGACAGATCTGGCCGTAAGCTGGGCCAAAGCCTGCCGGTCGGTTTATTTTGTCGATAACCTGACAGGATTCATTGCCGGAGATGATGGCCTGATCATGAAAACGACGGATGGCGGTGCTACCTGGACGGATGAATCCGTATCCACTATTAATGATTTCTATGACATTAGCTTTGTCAACGCAACCCAGGGTTTTGCGGCCGGATCGAGCGGCCTGTTTTACGGCACTCAGAACGGCGGAACGAGCTGGGAAGCAATTCCGATGGATTTCGGGCCCTACTTTTATGCGGCTGAATATCGGAATGATGCCCTCACGCTGGTTGGCATGACCGGGACGATCTCACGCTACACGCCCACGCTGCAGCCGCTTCCACTTACTGCGAATTTTACAGCTGATGTGACCTCCGGAACCGCGCCGCTGACGGTGCAGTTCACGGATCAGTCCACAGGAGACGTGGCCGGATACAGCTGGGATCTGGATGGTGACGGAAGTGAAGATGCGACCGTGGCCAATCCGAGCTTTACCTATGTTTCAGCCGGAAGCTATGATGTGACGCTCACCGTCCGGGATGCACAGAATGCCGGGAACGTGATGACGAAGAGCGCCTATATTACCGTGACAGCGGCGGTTCAGATGCCGGTCGCGGATTTTTCGGCAGATCTCACCCGAGGCCCGGCACCGCTGACGGTTCAGTTCACGGACCTCAGCAGCGGAGACCCGACAACGCTGCAATGGACCTTTGGTGACGGAGAAAGCAGCACGACTGCAAATCCCCTCCATACTTATCTTCTGCCGGGAGCTTACACGGTGAGCCTGACCGCCGCAAATACAAGCGGCGACTCAACGCTGGTCCGTGAACAGTATATCCTGGTGACGAAACATCAGTCCATTGCTCTGGAGCAGGGGTGGAACTGGTTCTCCATGAATCTGAAACCTCTTGATCCCCGGCCCGATTCCGTTCTGGCCTCCCTGGCCGCCAACGGTTCCATGGTGAAATCCCAGTTCAAATATGCCAATCAGAGCGGCAATGCCTGGATTGGAGAGCTGGATTCGATCAAGGCCGGCCCGTCATACATGATTCGCATGACGAACCGCGATACGCTGCAGGTCGATGGCCTGCCCCTGCCGATATTGGCCGGTGTTCCCGTTGACAGTGGCTGGAACTGGATCGGTTTCACCGGTGAGGTGGCGACGCCCCTAAATAATTCCATCGCTGCGGCCGGTTCCTTTGCCACCTTCATCAAGAGCCAGTTCGGGTTTGCCTATTATTATCCGGGTTACGGATGGTACGGGTCTCTGGCTAATCTTGAACCGGGACTGGGGTACAAGATGATGGCTGTCGCACCGGGAACGGTTCATTTTATGGAAATGGTGAAAAAATCCGCGCAGACCGATATTCTGCCGGTGCTTGCGGCAGCCGATTACGGAATAAATCCGCATGCCTACATGTCCGGAATGTCAGTCGTCGGGACTGTGAAGATGCCCAACGGTGACGCCCTGAATGAAAACACGGTTATTCTGGCCCGGTCGGGAGACAGCGTACGGGGCGCGGCCCTGCTTCACGAATCACCCTTCGGAAACGGCCTGATTTTTACCATGACCGTTTATGGAAACGAGCAGGAAGCGCTCAGCTTTGAGATTCGAAAGGATGAGGGTCTGGTGGGACGTATTGACGGCGCGATGAGCTTCACTCCGGATGGCATGATCGGAACTGCGCTGGCCCCCTTTGAACTGGCGCTTCAGGTCACCGGATTGTCGGAAAGCTATCTGCCGGAAAATTACAGCCTGTCGCAGAATTATCCGAATCCCTTCAATCCGGTCACCCATATCTCCTATGGATTGCCGGAAAATGCGGACGTCGTCCTGACCCTGTACAGCATCAGCGGACAGAAGGTGCGGACCCTGCTGAACGGGAAACAGCCGGCCGGCTGGTATTCCCTCGAATGGGATGCCCGCAATGACGCCGGTATCAGGCTGGCCACCGGTATCTACATCTGCCGTATCATCGCGAAGGGTGAAAACAGGACCTTCTCCAAAGTAATTAAAATGGCTTATTTGAAATAATGCGCTGCAAACCCACAACAAATAAGCCAAGAGGTTACGTATGTTAAAGAAAATATTAATCATAACGATGCTGGCAATTGGCCTGCAGGCTCAGGCCCCCGACTGGGCTGTGAATGCCCATGATTTTGAATACAGCGCCTCTCTGGTCGGCCAGGTCCGTCAGGACGCGGATGTGCTGGATGATGCCTCGGCTCTCATTTCCGCCTGGAATGGCAGCCAGATCTGCGGTGTGGCGGCCATGGAACACTTCGCGGTGAATGGCCAACCCGGGTTTATCATGACCCTCTATTCAAATGCGAATGGAAATGAAATATCCTTCAAATATTATGACTCGGTTGCGGATACGGTGCTTCCGGTGGCAGAGAACCTGATTTTTCAGGAGAACGCGCTCTGGGGTGACTTTGATCAGCCGAAATCTGTCCGGGTCATGACGCCTGATCCGGAATGGAATATCAATCCTCATCAGTTCGAATTCGACATGTCGGTGACGGCGGTGCTGAATTTCGACGGTGTCGAATCCCGGAATTCATCGGACGCGGTGGCCGCCTACATCGGAGCTGCGCTGGCGGGCACGGCTCGGCCGGTTTATTACCCCGACCTTGACCGATATGTCTGTTCCATGCCCGTGTACAGCAATGCCACGTCCGGACAGGTCAGCTTTCGCCTCTATGATTCGGAAAATGGATTTCTGCATAATGCGGTAAATACACTGGACTTTGCGGTCAATGGCCAGGCCGGGGATTATTTCAATCCTTGGGTCATCAGCACCACGACTCAGTTTCAGGTGGATTTCAGTGCAGATATCACATCCGGATACCTGCCCCTGCCTGTGCAGTTTACGGCGCTGGCTGAGGGTGCGGCTGCCTGGGCCTGGGATTTTGGCGACGGCAGCACGAGCCAGGAAGAGAATCCGCTTCATACGTATCAGGAAGCCGGAATCTTCACCGTCAGTCTCACAGCGGATAATGGGACCGAACAGAAAATGATGACGAAAACCGGATATATTCAGGTTCAGCAGGGAGAAAACGGAAACTGGGATGCCCCCTATGCCCTGCTTCGCGGAACGGCGGAAGCGGACATCGTGGTGCGCACCGGAGATATTGACAACCTGGGATTCGGCTGGGGCAGCAATTATGATCCCTTCAGCGGCGAAACAGGCTCCAGCCACAGCTGGCCCTTCACCACGGAAGCAGATGATCCGGCAGGTACGGATACGATCATGGTGCCGTCCTCATTCACCGGTGACTTCCGGGACGGCTACTCCCAGACCGTGACGCCGCCCTATGACCGCTTTTTTCCCGAAGACATTGTTCTTACCTATGATCTGGCCGGTGTCTCCATTCACGACCTGACGCTTCAGCTCTTTGTGGATGACTTTCAGGCGCCAAGCTGGGGCACGAAATTCCAGGTCAGCATTGACGGCCAGCGGATTCCCGAACTGGAGGCCCTGATCAATGGGCTGGATCAGACCGGGCCGGTGGGAAAAATGATTACCTTCGTCCTGCCTCCGGCGTATTACCCGCTGTTCAGCGACGGCAGAGCCGCCCTGCTTATCGACGATCCGGTTACCGGCGTGGGGGATGGCTTCGCCCTCGATTTTGTACGGCTCCTCGTCAATACGAAGACGATCAGCAATACGGGAACGATGACAGGCTATGTGAAGGACGGCGCGGGTACAGGTGTTTCCGGTGCCGTCGTGTCTGCCTCGGGTGTGTCGGATACGACGCAGGCGGACGGACAGTATGTATTGAACGGAGTTCCGGCAGGACTGGTTCTGCTTACGGTTCAGGCTCCGGGTTTTGAATATTATACCCAGTATCACGATCTGGCGAAGGATCAGACTCTGCAGCTGGATGTGGTCCTGACTTCGGGAGGGCTGACTCCGGATTTCAGCGTCTCTCAACGCTTTGGTGATGCGCCGCTTACGGTGCAGTTTACGGATCTCACGTCCGGTGACGTGGCCTCCCGCAGCTGGGATTTCGGCGACGGCAGTACAGGGTCCGGCCCGGGTCCTGTTCACAGCTATACGGATACGGGATATTTCGATGTAAGCCTCACCGTAACATCTTCCACCGGATCGGAAAATTCCGTGACGAAGGAAAAATATATCCATGTCACCCAGCCCTATATTCCCGGCGATGAACCGGAGGGCTGGTTCTGGCAGAATCCTCTGCCTCACGGGCTGACGCTGAACTCGGTAGCGGCACCCGATGCAAACACCCTCATCGCGGTGGGAAATAACGGACTGATACAGGTGTCGGACGATGGCGGCCAGTCCTGGACGTTTTCCGAGTCTCCCGTCGATGAAAGCCTGCTGGATGTCTTTTTTATCAATTCGTCCACAGGATGGATCGTGGGCAGCGGCGGCTGCATACTGAAAAGCAGCGACGGCGGACACAGCTGGGTGCAGCTGAACAGCGGAACGGCCGTGGCGCTGGATGCGGTCTGGTTTACGGATGATCTGCACGGCTGGGCGGGCGGAACGCCGTCCTGGTCCGATTCGGATCATGCGCTGATGCGCACGCAGGATGGCGGAAATAGCTGGGAGGCCCTGAATGCTTCGGCGGCCACATCCACCCAGGTCTATGATCTCTGTTTTGTGAATTCATCGACCGGATGGGCGGTGACAAAAGGGGACAGCTGGTATTCGAGTGAAGCCCCCAGAGTTCTGAAAACGACCGATGGCGGCCAGACCTGGTCTGTCCAGTATGAAGAAAGTGCAGACTATTCCCTCGAACTCAGGGCTGTACATTTCATTGATGCGAACCGGGGCTGGATCGGCCGTTACGATGGTAGTGTCCTGAAAACCACGGATGGCGGATCAAACTGGACCGTTGTGGACGCCGGAATATTCCGCAGCTATACCATCCAGTTTGCAGCAGACGGGCTTCATGGCTGGACGGCCGGCCAGAACGGCGGCTACGCCTATACGACGGATGGCGGCCAGACCTGGCAGACGGCGAATCATAGCAATACGGTGACTCACCTGGCTTTTGCCGGAACGGCCACCGGTTATATAGTGGGAGAACGGGGACTGTGCAAAAAGAGTAATGACGGCGGAGTGACCTGGCTGTCACTGCAGAAAATCAATCCGGCATCGGATGTGAATGATCTGCTTTTTGTGAATTCGGGCCGGGGCTGGGCTGTGGGAGCACAGAATATCGGCATGTACGGCGACATATTCCGCAGTGACGACGGCGGGAACAGCTGGAATACCATCAATACCGGACTCTCGGGCACGACCGATTTCAATGATATCCTGATGACACCGGACGGGGCCCTCATGATCGTGGGAGACTGGGATATCTACGGAAGCGGCGAAGCGGTCATGCTGCGCTCGGATGATGACGGCCAGACCTGGACCGGTATCAGCAATGGCGTCAAGGCCAACCTGAATAAGGTCGTATTCACGGATGCGCAGACAGCCTGGGCCATCGGCGGATCCTACAGCGGCAGCGCCATGAGCAAATCTGAGGACGGCGGAAACACCTGGACGGCCATGACCTGTCCGGTGGCTACGGAGCTGCGGGATCTGGTCTTTATCGATGCCATGAATATCTGGATCGCGGCCAGCGGAACGAAGCTGCTGCATACGACGGACGGCGGCGCGAACTGGACCGTCCTGACCGGCCCGGCCGCCTATGGGGATTATACACGGCTGGACCGCATCGGCGCCGATACGCTCTTCGTCTCGTCCGGATCCTCCCTCTACCGAAGCGTGGATGCGGGAGCAAACTGGCTGAAAGTTCAGGCCTTCCCGCAGACGGTCACCGATATGCAGTTTGTCTCACAGACGGGGTGGGTGGCGACCTATGGCGGCATCTATATGACGGAAGACGGCGGTGAATCCTGGGTTCCTCAGGTCGAGGCCGATAATCTCAATCTCTACACCCTGTGTTTTATCAATAATACGGTGGGATGGGCCGGCGGAAGCGGCGGAAAAGTGCTGAAAACCTCCACGGCCGGCCGGGTACTGACCGGAATCGGGGAGACGCCCTATGAAAGCACGACGCAGCCGACCGCATTCAGTCTGAGGCAGAATTACCCCAATCCCTTCAATCCGCAGACGACCATCAGTTTCGACCTTCCTGCGGCGGGGCCGGTTCGCCTTGCTGTTTTTGATCTGAGAGGACGGAAACTTCTCGAACCCGTGAACGCCTTCCTGCAGCCCGGCCGATATTCGGTGGTGGTCAATGCCGGACATCTGAGCAGCGGGCTCTACCTCTATCAGCTTCAGGCCGGCGGACTGACGGAAATCCGGAAGATGACCGTTTTGAAATAATTGCTGCCGATAGCAGTAAAAAGGGGAAAGACGGTCTTCGGGCCGTCTTTTTTTTTTATGGGGGAATGGTTTCCCCCTGGGCTGAGCTGTCCGCCGAGCCCGCAAAGGAAGGTTAAGGTTGAGGTTGAGGAAGAAACAAAATTTGCCCTGCTGTGAGAGTCGGCGATCCCGGGAATATCAACGTGTAATCCTGCAGGGCTGTTCCAGGAGCCGGAAACCGGCGACGCAAGCTTCAAACTTCCAGCTTCCAGCTTCTTTCAACCGCGTTGATGCCGAAGAACGTTTCTCGCAGAGACCGCGAAGTACGCGAAGGAAGGCTAAGGTTAAGGTTGAGGAAGAAACGGAACATGTAGAGCGGTAGAGTAGTAAAGTGGTAGAGTTGGAAAGAAACAAAAATTTGCCCTGCTATGGAATATCACCCGGGCTCCTTCCTCTTTCTTCACTGGCTCCTGGCGTCTTGATCCTTATGCCATTCCTGCCGCATCGTAGGAACGCAGATTTTGTGACTTCGCTTTGTTTTGGAGCATAAGAAAAACAGGATTTTAGAGAAGGAGCGTTTATGAATTTAAACAGGGCCGCAGTGCAGCCGTTAAGAATCTATTCGGCCTGGCTTTGCAGGCATCGAGAGATTCAGGCGGAACGGAGGCCCTGTCCCTGTTTTTCTTCAGCTCCCCCGTCGCGTCGTAGTCCTTAGCAGACGGACGAAGACGGATGGATTCTTTTTGTTTCTTTTTCTGATCAAGCAGAAAAAGAAAGAGGGGATTAATATTGATGAAGCGTTGGCAAGTTTGCGGGTTG
>JBJKQR010000062.1:0-167161 GCA_046735395.1 Fidelibacterota bacterium
TGATCAAAGGGAATGGAAAGAAGCTGGCCCTGATCCAGACTGAAGTCGAGATTTCCCGTCAGCCTCCCGGTTCCCAGTTCACCATTGAGTGTCGCATTTAAAAGCCCAGTCGCAGGAAACGAATCCAGTGATGCAAAACTTCGAAGTTCCCCGAGTCCGATACTGTCGAGAGACGCGTGCAGATTCACAGCTGCCGAATCATTCCTCAGTACGGTCATGTCAAGCAGACCCTTATTAAACTGCAGAACGACATGACTGCTGTCATGCGAGACATGCCCGAGACGGACACGGGCCGGAATCTCCAGTTTCAGCATCTGATTCCGGATCCGTGCTGCCAGGCCACTGATCTCGAGAATTTTCCCGGGAAGAAGCCGTGCCGTACTTTCGATCTGGTCCTGTCCGTTACTGAGCTGCAGAGTTCTGAGGCTGAGAGTGTCAGCGCCATTTTCCAGCAGAATCCAGCCATCCAGTCCGGACAGATTTTTCACTGCCATGTTATCAAAATTGACATAAAAATCACCCTGCCGCCTGCTGGCCAGATGGCGAAGCGTAAAAAAGCCCCGAACCCGATCGCTTCGGGAAGCGAATTCCGGTAGCTGCAATCCATTCATGGTAAAATCACCATTCAGATCCGGATCAAGAAGCTGCCCTGTGATCCGTGTATGAAAGTCCATGCTGCCCACAGACAGGGCTGTCGGGGATGGCTCCGGACGCAGTGTCTCCGGATGAAGCACCTTCGCCTGGAAAATCATATTCAGTGAATCGGGGGTGGCGCGGCCCTGCAGTGATGCATGCCCGGCAGAATTTTGGATGACAAGGCTGTCCTGAACCCGGATTGCCCGTCCGGCGATCATCACGTCACCCCGGATGCGGGTTTCATCCATCATGTCCTCTGCAGTCAGTCTCGAATCTATATCAAGCATCAAAGAATCCGACCAGCGTCCTTTCAGATCAATATGACTGTCGGTCAGCATAGAATCGGGGAATATACCCGCCGGCAGGTGGGGCCTGTATTTCAGATCCAGTGCGATGTTCATGAGTGAATCCCGGGTAATGGTTCCCTGCAGGCTCAGATTCATGTCAGATCCGGCCAGGTCAGCTCCGCTGATTTTCAGGTCGTTCCGGGTGAGATAACAGCGGGCCCGGGTCAGATGATAGGTCGCTCCTTCATAGCTGGCCTCACCTTTCAGAGAGAGAAAATGTTCCGACGGATTTCCCTCTGACTCTAGGGTAATGGACATATTATCGTCCTGATTTTCCGATATGGCTGCATACCGGTTGTAGCTGAACGAATCAAGCTTCGCGGCAAGCTGATAATAATAGGGCTTCTGAAGCCGGACTTTACCCGTTGCCCTGATCAGTGACAGGGAATCCTGCAGCGATAAATTCCTGAATTTTAAAATATCCGCCACCCTCGAAATATTTCCGGACAGACCGTAGAAATGATGGTCATAGCGGAAACCGGATTCGCGGATGACAGTTCCCAGTGTATCCCCTCCTATTTTCAGGGACAACTGAGCATCCAGATTGTCAATATGATACCGTGTTCCGGTCTGATCCAGATTCAGATCTCCGCCCAGCAGCTCAAGACTTGAAATCTTCAGAAACTGCTGTGACGGGGACGCGGGTTCGGAAACCGCTGTCGAATCGGCCGCCGGCAGAGTGATATTCAGATGCGGCTGAAAGATCTGTATTTCGGAAAAGTTTCTCCGCATCAGATGGAATGGTGAATAAAAATTCAGTACGAGTGAATCAGCCTGAAACCGAATCAGGGAATCGGGACCGTAAGCTGCAAATCGGGATATTCGGATTTCATGGAAAAGATTTGCCTTATCCAGAGTAAAATCGACATGATAGGACAGATTGCCGGCAGCCCTGACCGCCATTTCCTTCAGACTGCGATTCCAGATCGGAGTGAAGATCAGAAGGGAACTGACGACAGCTGTGCCGAAAATGAGCAGCGCAAATTTACTTAGGGACGCTTTTCGCGTGCGGCGGGCGGGACTCATGATAAAATTTACTTAAAAATCCAATCCTTTCATACAAAAAGCAACGAAAGGACGCCAAGGCGTCCTTTCGTCATGTGTATATTCAAAAACGAAGAAAGAAACTTATTTCATTTCTTCGTAGTCGGCATCTTCGACACTGTCCTTGCTGCCGTTATCCCCCTGGCTGTCTCCGGCTCCCGATGCATCCGCACCGGCAGAGGCGGCATCCGCTTCCGGACTGGCTCCACCCTGCTGCTGTGCAGCGGCGTACATCTTCTCCGAGATTTTCATCATAGCCTGCTGAACCGTATTGATCTGTGCTTCAATCGCATCAGGGTCCTTGCTGTCCTTGATTTTGTCCAGAGCTTCAAGCGCTTCTTCAACCTCTTTTTTGTCATCATCCGTCAGTTTTTCACCGAATTCCGACAGCTGCTTGCGGGTTGAAAAGACGAGCTGTTCCGCCTGGTTATGCGTATCAACAATGCGTTTCCACTTTGCATCTTCTTCCGCATTGGCATCGGCATCGCGCTTCATTTTGTCGATTTCTGCCTCAGTCAGGCCGGAGGAAGCTTCGATCCGGATATTCTGTTCCTTATTGGTGGCCTTGTCCTTGGCCGATACATTCAGAATTCCATTGGCGTCGATATCAAAAGTCACCTCAATCTGGGGAATACCGCGGGGAGCCGGTGGAATTCCATCCAGAATAAAGCGTCCCAGAGTCTTGTTATAGGCAGCCTGGCTGCGTTCACCCTGAAGAACATGGATTTCCACGCTGGTCTGACTGTCAGCCGCCGTGCTGAATGTTTCCGTTTTCCGGGCAGGAATGGTTGTATTCTTCTCAATGAGCTTGGTAGCCACACCGCCGAGGGTCTCGATACCGAGAGACAGCGGCGTCACATCCAGAAGCAGCACATCCTTCACGTCGCCCTGGAGCACGCCGCCCTGAATGGCAGCGCCGACAGCCACGACTTCGTCCGGATTCACACTGCGGTTCGGCTCCTTGCCGAAGAGAACGCGCACCGCATCCTGAACGGCGGGAATACGCGTAGATCCTCCCACCAGAATGACTTCATCAATATCCGCAGCCGACAGTTTGGCTTCGCGAAGAGCGGTCCTGCAGGGTTCCTTGGTCCGTTCCACCAGGTCACCGACCAGCTGCTCAAACTTGGCGCGGGTCAGAGTCAGGTTCAAATGCTTGGGGCCACTGCTGTCAGCCGTCAGATAGGGCAGGTTGATTTCGGTCTGCATGGAGGAGGACAGTTCAATTTTTGCCTTTTCCGCTGCATCCTTGAGACGCTGAATGGCCATGGGATCCTTGCTGATGTCCATGCCTTCCTGCTTTTTAAATTCTTCCATCAGATGACCGATGATCTTCTGATCAAAATCATCCCCACCCAGATGTGTATCACCACTGGTGGACTTCACTTCAAAAACACCGTCACCGATTTCCAGAATACTGATGTCAAAAGTTCCGCCACCCAGGTCGAAGACAGCGATTTTTTCATCCTTTTTCTTATCCAGGCCATAAGCCAGAGACGCGGCTGTCGGTTCATTGATGATACGCTTGACATCGAGGCCGGCGATTTTCCCGGCGTCCTTGGTGGCCTGACGCTGAGCATCATTGAAGTAGGCCGGAACGGTGATCACGGCTTCAGTAACTTTTTCACCGAGATAATCTTCCGCGATCTGCTTCATTTTCTGAAGTACCATGGCGGAAATTTCCGGAGGCGAATAGGTCTTCTCGTTCAGTCCGACGCGGATATCCTTATTCGGTCCCTGCTTCACCTCATAGGTCACTTCCTTGAGCTCGGAGCCGACTTCACTGTACATGCGGCCCATGAAGCGCTTGATGGACGAAATGGTATTCTGAGGATTGGTGATGGCCTGGCGTTTTGCCGTATCACCGACGAGGCGCTCGCCGTCCTTTTTTATAGCCACGACAGACGGCGTTGTCCGTTTGCCTTCCGCATTTACCAGAACCTTGGGCTCCTTCCCTTCCATGACAGCAACGCAGCTGTTGGTGGTTCCCAAGTCAATTCCAATGATTTTACCCATTTAATATCTCCTTGTTTTCATTGCCCCCATTATGACAAGCATCGTGCCAGAAATAATTACGCCATTATGACACATTGTTGCGCCAGGTACAAACTAACCGACAGACGTAATTCACAATATCATCCAACCTAATTCCTTATTATTCAAGGAATTAATTCAAATATGACGGCTGGTTGTATCAGCGAACGGCTGCGCTGCTGCGAAGATTAACTATATTTAATTTTTTACCGCGAAAATCTATTTTCAGGCCTTCGTCAAGTGAAAGTGAATTCTTCAGAAGCTGTTCGGCAATCGTATCTTCCACCAGATTCTGAATACAGCGACGAACTTCCCGGGCGCCCTTATTGTCGGAATGGCTTTCCCGTGCAATGTGCTGAACCGCCCCGGCAGAAATGTCAATATGACCGGGATCATCAAAGAGACGCTGAGAGAGATCACGGATCTGCAGCTGCACAATATCATGGATATTTTTCTCGGACAGACTGTTGAATACAATGATAGAGTCCAGCCTGTTGATAAATTCCGGATTGAAGGTTCGGTTCACGATCTTGTTTACAGCCTGTTTCTGAGCCAGATTATTCTCCTGATGTCCGTTGGCTGAGAAGCCGATGCCCTGGCTCTTTTCCGAACCGGCACCGAGATTTGAGGTGAGGATGACAATGGTATTGCGAAAATCCACACGCCGGCCGTTTGAATCGGTGAGTACGCCTTCATCCATGATCTGAAGCAGAATATTGTAAATATCGGCATGAGCCTTTTCGATTTCATCGAAGAGCACGACGGAATAGGGCCGTTTCCGGACTTTTTCCGTGAGCATTCCCCCTTCCTCATAGCCCACATATCCGGGAGGGGCACCGATCAG
This sequence comes from Fidelibacterota bacterium, assembly GCA_046735395.1. Lineage (GTDB taxonomy): Bacteria > Fidelibacterota > Fidelibacteria > Fidelibacterales > DSDE01 > JBJKQR01. The sequence goes on from JBJKQR010000062.1 coordinate 4,906, forward strand.
CCGGCTGACAGTGAATTTTTCGGAAAATTCGGACATATCCAGCTTGATGAGGGCATTGATATCATCAAAAATCACCCGGGCCAGGACTTTTGCCAGCTCCGTCTTGCCCACACCGGTGGGGCCGAGAAAGAGAAAGGAACCGATGGGACGATGGGGATTTTTCAGCCCTGCCCGCGTGCGGCGAATGGATTTGGACAATTCCCGGATGGCTTCCTCCTGTCCCACAATGTGGCGCAGCAGTTCATCTTCCATGTTCAGATACTTGTCCCCTTCGTTGCGCATCACCTTTTTCACAGGGATGCCTGTCATCATCTTGACAATGTCCGCAACCACTTCCTCATCCACCAGCGGATAATTCTTCTCCTTGTTCTCCGTCAGGGTCTTTTCCGTCTCCTGCAGCTCCAGGCTCACCTGCTTTTCCATATCGCGGATTTCGGCTGCCTTCTCGAAATCCTGAAGCCGGATGGCTTCATTCTTTTCCCGGGTCATCTCATCCTTGCGGGCATACAGCTCCAGAAGCTCCCGGGGAATATCAAAATTTTTCAGCGACACATGAGCGCCGGCTTCATCCAGCAGGTCAAAGGCCTTGTCCGGAAGAAATTTATCCGTAATATATTTCTCACTGTAGCGGATGCAGGCCTCAATGGCCTCCTCGGTATATCTCACATTATGATGTTCCTCATAGCGGTTCTTCAGAGAATGGAGGATGGTCCGCGTCTGTTCCATGGACGGCGGATTGACCGTCACCTTCTGAAAACGCCGTTCCAGGGCACCGTCTTTTTCAATGTATTTCTTGTATTCGTCGAAGGTCGTGGCTCCGATGCAGTGAATCTCTCCTCTCGCCAGCGCAGGTTTGAAGAGATTGGCCGCATCCAGTGATCCCTGAGCAGATCCGGCGCCGACCAGCACATGAAGCTCATCGATAAAAATAATGATATCCTTATTCTGCAGCAGTTCATCCATGAGGCTCTTGATGCGTTCCTCAAACTGGCCGCGGAACTTGGTGCCGGAAATGAGATTTCCCAGATCAATATTGACAATCCGCTTATTCAGGAGCGAATGGGGTACATCATTCTGAATGATCTTGTTGGCCAGTCCTTCCACAATGGCGGTCTTGCCCACACCCGGCTCCCCGATGAGGACGGGATTGTTCTTTTTTCGGCGGGACAGGATCTGGGCGACCCGCATAATCTCTTCATCCCGGCCGATCACCGGATCCAGACGGTTTTCCTGGGCCAATTTCGTAAAATCCTGCCCGAAATTATCCAGAACGGGTGTAGCGGACTTGCTCTGCGTCTCCTTAACCTCAGAGACTTCAAAACTGCTCTCATAGTTCTGGCGGTTCAGCATTTCCGCCCGAACCTGTTCATAGGAAATATCACTCATGAGCAGAATATCCGATGACAGTTCCTCCGCTTCCTTCATGATGGCCAGAAGCAGATGTCCCGAATTCAGATGGGTATAATTGAGCTTTCGGCTTTCCAGATAGGTCATTTTCAGAACCCGTTCCGCCCGTTTTGTCAGCGGGATGGTGCCGTAATTTGCGACGGCGTGCATCAGTCGCAGCCGGTTTTCCAGCAGCTGCTGCATCCGTTCCGGGTTCATCCCCAGCTTGAGCAGGATGTCGTAGGCGGTACACTCGGGGTTTTTCAGAATTCCCAGGAACAGATGTTCCGTATTGATGTAATTCTGCCCGAGGGCAATGGCGTCATTCCTGGCGTTTTCAATTATTTTCTGCAGATTTTTCGAGTAGTTGTAGGACATCTGGATTTTCCTCAGATTTATCTTAATTTAAGGAAAGGCGGCGGGAGAAACAGCCTCTTATTTCAGACAGTGGAGGCGCCCGCCCTTCAATTCGCAGACCCGTTTCATGGGTTCCATCAGTACGGCGTCGTGGCTGACCATGAGAATGGTCTGCCGGAATTCGTCATTAATCCGGGCAAAGAGCTCCATCACCTGCAGTGCATTTTCCCGGTCCAGATTTCCCGTGGGTTCATCAGCCAGCAGAACGGCCGGCGTATTGATGAGAGCCCTGGCAATGGATACGCGCTGTTTTTCACCGCCCGAGAGTTCAGCAGGATAATGATGCGCCCGGTCTGCGACATGTAAAAACTCCAGCAGTTCCAGAGCCGCGGCCTGCGCGTCCTTTCTGCTCCGGCCTGCAATCATGGCAGGTATGGCCGCATTTTCCACAGCTGTGAATTCCGGGAGCAGATAGTGGAACTGAAAAATGAACCCCACCTGCTGCTGACGGAAGGCCGTAAAATCCTTTTCACTTTTTCCGCTGAACGAAAAACCGTTCAGGATAATTTCCCCGCTGTCCGCGCTGTCCATGCTCCCCAGAATATTCAGAAAGGTGGATTTTCCGGATCCGGAGGTTCCCAGCAACCCGACCATGTCCCCCTTCTCCGCACTGAACTCCAGATCATCCAGAACCTGGAGCCGCTGACTGCCGCTGCTGTAACTTTTACTCAGATGCCGGACTTCAATAAACATAGTGCCTTCCTTAATTTTTTTCACGGATTGCCTGAAGCGGTTTCTGGCGATTCACACGAAATGCCGGGATCAGACTGGACAGAGAAATGATGACAGAGAGGGACAAAACGGTAACGAGGATATCTGAAAGCTGAACCTGCACCGGAAGCCAGGGTATGAAATATACATCCTGCGGGAGCGGAATAAAGGGAAAATACTCCTGAATCAGGAGCAGCGGAAGCGCGACGAGCAGCCCGGCTGCCAGCCCCAGTCCGCCATTGATCCACCCCAGGTAAAAATAGCTTTTCATCGCGTCACCGGGCCCCATACCCATTGCCTTCAGAATTCCCGTCTCCCAGCGCTTTTCCAGAAGCAGGAGCATGAGGCTGGCCACCAGATTGAACCCGGCGAGCAGGACAATGAGATTCAGAACGAGAAAGGATCCGGCTTTTTCAATCTGCATGGCCGCAAACAGTTCCCGGTGATCATCCTGCCAGTAACGAAGGCGAGGCCTCAAGGATTCAGGAAATTTTCCGGGGGCACAGGATCGGGCGGTCCCGGCCGATACAGCCAAATAGTCCCGGCCCGGATCATCCAGCAGATAGCGCATATCATCAATATGCAGATAGGCATACTGCAGGTCGTAATCGAAGATATCAACCTGAAAAATATCGGCGATGCGGCAGTCCAGAGTCGGAGGCAGGCCCTTGTCGCTTCCCATGATATCCAGAATACTCAGTGTATCGCCGCTGTGAAGGCCCAGCTGGTTGGCGATGCCCACACCGATGACAATCTCAGGCATCTCCGTCTGAGACAGATCATCCGTTAAAAAATGATGATTGAAGAGATAGGGCTGCAGATTTACAAGTCTGCCGTAGGCCCGGGGACTGACACCCCTCACCAGCACGGCCCGATTTTCCCCGCCGCTGTGTATCAGCAGCTTTCGTTCGAGAACGGGAGACCAGAGGAATTGCGAATCCTGTGCCGCCAGGAAGTCCGCATCCTTCTGTGCGTCCTCTTCCGTCCGATGCCGTTCATCAATGCGGACCTGAGCCTCCATATCGGTGGCGCGGTTGAAGATGACATTCTGAAATCCATTCAGAATACTGAGAGAAACGAGAATGGCAAAGGTGCCCAGAAATACACCGATCACCGTGATCAGAGAGGTCAGTGAAATGACACCGTTTTTCTTCCGGGTACGAAAATAACGGAAGGCTGTATAGAGCGGAAGTTTATTCATATCTCAGCAGCTCATAGGGTTTTACGGCAGCCGCCCGGGAGGCGGGATAGAGTGAAGCGGCCAGAGATACGGCCAGGCCGACGGCCGTCACGAGGGCGATGATGGAAAAATTGATTTCGATGGGAATCCGGTCCACAAAATACACGTCGGATGAAATACTGATCCAGGCATATTTCATCTGGCCCCACTCGATGAATTTTGCCAGGGCGATCCCGATGCTGAGGCCGACAGAGGACATAATGAGCCCGTCCAGAAAGAACAGGGCCCGGATCCGGGCTCCGGAAAGTCCCATGGCTTTCAGAATGGCAATTTCCTTCTCCTTCACAATCACAATCATCACCAGTGTGGAGATAATATTGACAATGGCGACGAGCGCGATGAGTCCGAATATGAGCATGATGGGCAGCTGCTGCGTTTCCAGCCAGCGGAACAGGGTATAGTGCCGTTCCTTCCAGGTCAGAAAATAGAAGGGGTAGGTCACACGGGCATCGAACCACTGGGACAGAAAGGGCAGATTCTGCGGATCGCGCACAAGGATCTGGTAGCCGGATATCCTGTCGCCGGCATGAAAAATGTCACGAAACGTTTCCAGGCTCATATAAGCCAGTGTCTTGTCATATTCGCTCATCCCGGTCGAAAAGATTCCTGATACGGTACAGCTGTGCCGTTCAAAACCCCGGTACAGCGAATAATCCCCATTAATCCGGATCAGATCAATCGTATCACCCGCAGCCACATTCAGCGCTTCGGCAGCGCCCTTGCCCAGGAGTATTGCTCCCGGCTTCAGGTCCAGGCTTCCGGCGATGATTTCTTTGGACGAGGCGTGAATCGTCTGAAACGCCGATGGATCGAGCGCCTCGATCAGTACACCTTCATTGCCGTCCCGGCTTTTCAGAATGCCTTCGCCGCTGCAGAAGGGCGCATACACCGTGACAAAGGAGGCCGAATCCAGTTCCGCTTCCAGAGTACGGTCCCGGTCCAGCATCCGGTCCGGCAGATTTACCACTCGCACATGGGCGTCAAAACCGGTGATTTTTCGTATCAGATTGGTTTCGAATCCCCGGAGAATCCCGGCAGTCAGCGTCAGGGCAACCGTTCCCAGCACCAGGCCTATCACCGCAAGACTGCGGATAAAGGGCAGAAACTGCACTGTCCGGTTCCGGACAGCCATTTTCCCGGCCAGGAAGAGTTCGAAAATCATATTTATCCGTTATTCAGGTTTCATTGCAGGAAACAGGATTACATCCTTGATGGAGGTCTGCCCCGTGAAGAGCATCACCAGCCGGTCAATCCCGATACCGCAGCCACCGGTAGGCGGCATTCCGGTTTCAATAGCCTGGATAAAATCCTCATCGAAGGTCTGGGCCTCCTTGTCACCGGCAGCCCGCAGCGCAGCCTGGGATTCGAGACGTTCCCGCTGATCCACGGGATCATTCAGTTCGGAAAAGGCATTCGCATATTCGGTGCCGCAGATAAAGAGTTCGAAGCGTTCCACAAACTTGCTGTCGCCGTCCCGTTTCATTTTTGCCAGGGGACTGATTTCCTTGGGATAATCTATCACGAAGGTGGGCTGGATCAGATTCGGCTCCACAAATTCCCCGAAGAGTTCGTCGATAATATTTCCGTAGTTCCAGCTGCTGTCCACCTTCAATCCTTTTTTGACGGCGAGCTCCGCCAGTTCGTCCCGTCCTGCATTGCGGATATCGGTGCCGACATATTCCTGAAAGAGATCAAACATGGCCCTGCGGGCAAAGGGTTCATTCAGACGGATAGTCTGGTCACGATAGGTCAGCTCCTCGACGGACAGCATGTCCGCAATGCTGCGGAAGACGCCTTCCACCCGGTCCATCATGGTAAAATAGTCCACATAGGCTTCGTAAAATTCGATGGCGGTGAATTCGGGATTGTGATTCCGGTCCATTCCCTCATTCCGGAAATTCTTGGCAATTTCATAGACCTTGTCAAAACCACCGACGATGAGCCGTTTCAGATACAGTTCATCGGCAATGCGTAAAAATAATTCCATATCGAGGGTATTGTGGTGGGTCTTGAAAGGCCGCGCGCTGGCACCGCCGTAAAGAGGCTGAAGCACGGGTGTCTCCACTTCCAGAAAACCCAGTCCGTCAAAATAATCCCGGATCGCCCGCAGAATACGGCTGCGGGTGCGAAAGGCCTCCCGGACCTCCGGATTCACTATCAGGTCCAGATAGCGTTTCCGATAGCGGAGTTCCTTGTCGCTGAAGGCATCATGAACCACGCCGTCCTTTTCCTTCACAATGGGCAGGGGACGGATATTCTTCGACAGCAGCCGGATTTCGGAGGCCATCACCGTAATTTCGCCGGTTCGCGTCTTCATCACCGAACCCGTAACACCGAGAATATCGCCTATATCCAGCATTTTAAACATTTTATAGCTGTCCTCACCCACATCGTTGCGGGAAACATAAATCTGTATGCGCCCTTCCGAATCCTGAAGATGGGCAAAACTGGCCTTCCCCATGATCCGCACCGCCATCATGCGACCGGCAATACTCACCGACTGTTCTTCCAGCGCTTCAAAATTTCCGGTAATCCCGGCGCTGCTCTGTGTCACATTGAAACTGTAGGGATAGGGCTCCACACCCATCTCACGCAGCTGAGTCAATTTCTGTTTTCTCTGACGCAGTATTTCGTCGAGCGTGGAATGACTTTCTTGATTCTGTTCGGACATGCTTTCTCCTCTATCCTCTGTTATTCCTCAGTTTCGTTCATTTTACGGTACTTCCAGGCCAGAAAGGCATGGATGAAGGGATTGAGATTCCCATCCATCACGGCCTGAATATTTCCGGTTTCATAACCGCTGCGCGTATCCTTCACCATGGTATAGGGCTGAAAGACATAGCTTCGGATCTGACTGCCCCAGGCAATATCCATCTTGCTCTTGTCCAGCTCGTTCCGCCGGGCCTTTTCCTCCTCAGACTGCCTCTGATACAGACGGGAATAGAGGATTTTCATGGCTACATCCTTGTTTTTATGCTGGGACCGTTCATTCTGGCAGCTGACAACGATTCCCGTGGGAAGATGGGTAATCCGGACGGCCGAATCGGTCTTGTTCACATGCTGGCCTCCGGCCCCGCTGGCCCGAAAGGTATCGATGCGCAGGTCCACCGGATTGATTTCGATATCGGGCACTTCATCAAAAACCGGGTAGGCAAAAACCGAGGCAAAGGACGTATGTCTGCGGGCGTTGCTGTCGAAGGGGGAAATTCTCACCAGGCGGTGAACTCCGCTCTCCGCATTCACATAGCCATAGGCATAATTGCCCTTGACCTCAATGACAACTTCCTTGATTCCGGCGATTTCACCGGGCAGATAATTCAGGACCCGATACTCAAATCCCCGGTCATCCAGCCAGCGTGTATACATGCGAAAAAGCATGCTGGCCCAGTCCATGGACTCCGTTCCCCCGGCTCCGGGCCGGATTTCCAATATCGCATCCCGCCGGTCGTGCTCACCGCTCAGAAGCTTTTCACTCTCAATATCATCCAGATTCTTTTCCAGTGCGGCCAGCAGCGACTTGAATTCATCCAGAACATCATTGTCCTCTTCCATCATCATGACGTAGAGATCAATATCTTCGGTCTGCTGCTGTACCTTTTTCCAGCGTTCCTGCTCAAATTCGATCCCGGCAAGTTCCCGGTTGACGGCCTGGGCACGGTCCTGATCCTGCCAGAAGCCGTCCTCGGTCGTCATGTCCCGGAGTTCGGCCAGGCGCTCGGACTTGGCATCCACATCCATGTATTTTTTTACATCGGCTGTCTTGCGCTTAAGTTTTTCGCTCATATCGAGAATGCTGTCAGGAATCTGCATATCTTCCCTTTATGCTTTTAGGTCTGCCCTTGAGGCAGTCAGTATTTTTTGGATTTGGAATATGTGACAGGCTTGGTATTCACGGCCGGAATTTACGTAAAAACAGGCGGGGATAAAAGGGGATTGCACAGGTCAGGCATGATTTCCGCCCGACTTATCCTCTTTCAGAGAGGACAAGACCTTTTTCAGTTTCCCGAAGGACAGCGGTTTTTCCAGAAACTGTATATGATCCCGGCCCAGTTCAGATTTAATTTCATCCAGATTAAAATAACCTGAAATCAGAATCATTTCCTGGCCCGGCCTGAGTTCTCGGATTTTCCTGACCAGGTCAATCCCGCTGACGCCGGGCATGCGGACATCGCTGATAACCACGCGATACCGATCCGGGTTTGTTGAGAACAGATCAAAGGCCCGGTGGCCATCCTCTGCCGTCTCAACCATGAAACCCAATTCGCGAAGGACACGGCTGGTGACCATCAGGACATCGGAATCATTTTCCACCAGCAGAATCCGGGCTACGGCCCTTTCCTCCAGGGGCAGATAAACATGAAATACCGCACCGCCGCCTACCGGAGACTCGGCAAAGACAACGCCGTCATACTGGCTGACGATACCATAGACCTGCGACAGCCCCAGTCCGGTTCCCTTGCCCACTTCCTTGGTCGTGAAAAAGGGCTCGAAGATTCGGCGGATATATTCTTCCGGGATACCCGGGCCGTCATCTGCGACGGTCAGATGCAGGCAGGTGCCCACGATCGGGCGATCCATACCCGGACGATCCAGATCATGCTCCTTCAGAATCACTTTTTCCATCGTAACACGAATTTCGCCCCCATCCTCCATCGCATCCCGGGCATTGAAAATCAGGTTCAGAAGCACCTGTTCAATCTGCGTGGCATCAGCCTTCAGGCTGCAGTCATCACAGTTTTCCACTGAAACGAGTAATGTCGTATTCTCGGGAAGGCTGGCCTGAATCATCACGAGGGCATCCTGAATCAGCCTGGAGATGGAATGCACTTCCATGATCCGCACGGTCCGGCGCCCGAAATCCGTAATCTGCCGCACCAGCTGGGCCGCCCGCTCACTGGTTCTGGTAATAAAACTTACGAACTCACTCTGCCGCTGCGAAATGCCCTTTTCCATCTTCATCAGTTCGGCCGTACCCAGAATCCCGGTGAGGAGATTATTGAAATTATGTGAAAAACCGGCTGCAAGCTGCCCCACAGCGGCCAGGCGTTCCTGTCTGACCAGAATGGACTGGGTTCTCTCCAGTTCTTCGACAGCTGTTTTCAGTTCCTCGTTGGACTCGCGGAGTCGGATTTCCGCCTTCCGACGGTCGGTCACATCCCGCTGAATCCCGAAATTTCCGGTAATCCGGCCCTGATCATCGTACAGACAGATATAGTCGCCCTCCACATACATCTGACTGCCGTCCTTGCGGCGCTCATCCGTCTCAACGTGGATATGCCCTTCGTCAAAAAGTTCCTTCCACAGCGCACGTCCCATCTCAATATCATGAGCATAAAAATCCAGGGGCCGGAGATTCAGCATTTCATCCTGTTTATACCCGTACTGATCCAGCAGGGCTTTGTTGATCCGGGTCATACGCTGATGTTCAAAAACATAATCCAGCGTCTTCTCCCGGTCAATGGTCGAATTCCAGGCAACTGGTTCATCCAGCATGAGAAAGAAAAAACCATCCAGAGACTGGCTGAAAAACAGTTCCAGTTCCATCTCCTTTTCCTTCAGGGCGATTTCCGCCTGTTGGAGACGGGTCAGATCTACGAAGGATGACAGGAGGTAGGATTCCATCTGATTTTTAAAGGTTATACCCGAATACAGGCCCAGTCCGGGTTCGCCGGCTTTGTTACGAAAATTCACACGTTCGTTCCGGACTTCACCCTGTTCCGCAAATTTTTCCGCGAACTGTTTCCAGAGTTTGCCATCCGTCCAGAGATGCAGATCTCTCGAAGTTCGTCCCAGCACCTCTTCCTCCGTATACCCGGTGACATCGAGAAATGCCTGATTGACCAGTGTCAGTTTCCGGGAAGGAATCCGGCTCAGGGCCAGCGCGATGGGACTTTCATGGAATATTTTCTCAAACCTGTCCTTGGCTTCCTGCAGCAGGCTCAGGTCCTTGCTCAGAGCCAGCAGGGCCGGCTGCTTATTCCAGTAGCCTTTCCGCACCTTGCTTTCAACCGGCACGAAATGACCGTCCGTGGCCTGCAGCGGCAGAGGACAGACGTCCCTCTTCCCCGAAACCATTTCGGAATAATTCTTCTTCGCCTCATCCCTCAGTTCATCCGAATAGAGGTCATAGACGGATCTGCCCAGAAGCTTCTTCCGGCTGTAGCCCAACTTCTGCGAGACTGCCGGATTCATTTCCTGAATACATCCCTCTTCATCCAGAATAAAGACCAGATCATCCAGGCTTTCAAAAAAGGTTTTCAGATTATTTTCACTGTTCTCGATCTTCAGTTCCTGTTCCTTGCGTTCACTGATATCGAGATGGACACCATACATTTTCAGGACATTCCCCTGCTCATCGCGCTCCATTACCTTACCGCGGTCATTGATCCACATGAAATGGCCATCCTTGTGGCGGATACGGCATTCGACGCTGTACTCGGGAATTTCACCCCGAAAATGCTTCTCAAGAATCTGATTGGACAGGTCCAGATCATCAGGATGGGCGACCCGGGCCCAGGTATCAAAGGTCACCGGTTCCAGTTCTTCCCGCGTATAGCCCAGCATTTCAATCCAGCGGTCATTAACGGTAATTTCCTGACTCTGCACGTTCCATTCCCAGGTTCCGGCGGATGTACCCCGGATAATACTGTCCAGACGGTTTCGCTGTTCCTCCGCCTCTTCATGCTGCCGGATACGCTCGCTGATGTCGGTTCGGATATTCAGACAGGCAGAGAGTCCGCCCTCATCATCAAAAATCCCCTGTATACGGCTTTCGCACATGAAGGTCCCGCCGTCAGCACGATGATTTTCCACATTCCGGATGATCATTTTTCCATCATGCAGCGCCTGAATATCCTTCTTAGTCAGCGTCTCCCTGTCAAAATCACTGCAGAATTGACCGAGACTGCTGCCGATGATATTTGCATCCTTTGTGATATACAGCCTGCGTGCCGCATCATTCAGGTACAGTATTTTTAAATGATTATCCGCCACAATCAGCGCATTCTGCGACTGTTCGGCAATCCGTGAAAACAGATTTCGTTCCCGGAGCTGCCGGTCTGCCTGCCGCCGCAGCGAAAGAATTTCCAGCATATCTGAAAGGATTTCAACTCGCTCCTGACACGAATCCGAGTCCTTCGGATCCATTCCCACCAGAGCATGCAGCTGGTGAGAACCCGCCTTCAACAGCAGTCCCTGTGACGCTGCACTTTTTCCCAGATAGGGCAGAAATGCTTCGGCTCCGCTTCCCTGTATTGCTTCAGGATCAAGTATTTTCCAGGCACCGTCCGGCGGTAAAATTTTCATGAAATCCGGGCACTCAATCGAAGTCGGAACACCCCGGCTGCGGTTAACCCGGATTTTTCCGTCCTCCTCCTCCAGAAGGAGCACCTGTTTCCAGCCCAGATCCGAACCGCAGAGCGAAAAAAACAGGTCGAACACACGTCCCATATCCGTCATCGTCATGGATTCACGCAGAAAACGGCGTCCGGCCAGCATGGGCCGATTATCAGACTGCGGTGCTTCCTTGACGGGCCCGTCCGGCATATCGTGATTGCTTGACTGTTTCATTTCACTTCCCGCTTCCGATTAAATACGACACTCCATACCAGAGATTATCCGTAATTTATGACCATAAGCTGCCGATTGCCAAAAGCATAATCCATATAAAAAAATATTTGACCGCAGTCACATGTGTAATCGATATCCGTAACAGACAAAGATAATGGCGAAATTTTTGCTGACGGCGGTGATCCGAATAAAAACTTTTGTCTGGAAAAAAAATATTGTAACATCGTTGCGATACCAGATAAGGAATCGCTAAACAGGAAGGAAAACAGCGGCATGGCAATGATAATAAGATTCAGGAACTTCATCCCCGTACTCGGATTGATCTGCGCTTCATTTCTCGGCGCGCAGGACAAGGCGGAATGGATTCCTCACCGCAATTATACGATTCTCGATTCACTGGACAAGGTGACAGAGCAGCGTGAAGCGGCGGCTGACTCGCTGACCAAGTCCATCCGGGACCGGCAGGATGCCGAAAAAAAAGCCCGCAAGGATAAACGTAAATCCTTTGTGGCAAATTTTAAAAATGTAAAAAAGCCCTCCGGCCCGAGTGAATTCATGCGGCAGTTTGCCTTTCCCCCCGTTGCCCAGTACGAATCGGGAATGTGCTGGTGCTTTTCCATGACCTCCTTCATCGAATCGGAGATGTACCGCCTGCATGGCGACAAGATCAAACTGTCGGAGCTGCACACGGTCTACTGGGAATATGTGGAAAAGGCGCGGCGCTATATCCGCGAACGCGGTGAGTCGGCCTTCGGAGAAGGATCGGAGAGCAATGCCGTTCTCCGCATCATGGCCCTGCACGGAGCCGCACCGGCCTCCGCCTATACCGGATTGCTGGCGCCTGACACCTGCCATAACCACGTCATGCTGTTCAATGAACTGGAATCCTACCTGCACTATTGCCGGGACACCGATATATGGGACGAAAATACCGCCATCACCGGCGTGAAAAGCATTCTCAACAAGTATCTGGGCACACCGCCGGAACACTTCGAATTTCAGAATAAAAGCTATACGCCTCAGGAATTTTTTACATCGGTCGTGAAACTGAGTTCCGATGATTATATCGACGTCATGTCCTCCACTTCCCTGCCCTTCTACAAGTTCGGGCTCTTCGATGTCCCGGACAACTGGTGGCGCGACTCCAGCTATTACAATATTCCCCTGGACGAATGGGTCAGCCTGCTGCAGCGTCTCTGCAAGAATGGTGTGACCACCTGCATCGGCGGAGACGTGTCCGAACCCGGGTATTACGGGGAGGAAGATGCGGCCTTTATTCCGGATTTTGATATTCCGTCCCCGCTCATCTCCCAGGACGCACGGGAATACCGCATCCGGAACGGCAGCACGGAGGACGACCACGGGATCCACCTCATCGGCAGCTGCCGCAAGGCCGGCCACGACTGGTACCTCATCAAGGACAGCTCCCAGGCCGGCAGGCTCGGAAAATTCACGGGATACCTCATGTATCGCGATGACTATGTCAAACTCAAAATGCTGTCCTACTCTGTTCCCCGCGACATGATGAAGGATCTGCTGAAAAAACAGTGATTATAATAACCCGGACTTTTCGGTTCTGCGGAAAGATCTGCCTGGGGAAATTGTTGGCGGGTTAGTGCGTTAAAGCGTTAATGCGTTAATGCGTTGATGAGTTGACGAGTTGACGAGTAGACGAGTAGATGGGGAAGAAGCGGAACTCTCCGCGTCCATAGAATTTCGCCACTCGTAAACCAGATTGCGCTGCGGATCAGGTCCGCAGTGACAGTCCACAATGACAGAAGGACACGCGCAGGGAGGCGAAGGCGAAGGCTAAGGTTGAGGTTGAGGAAGAAACGAGAAATTGCCCTGCTGTAAAAGCCGGCGATCCCGGGAATATCAACTTGTAATCTTGTGGGGCTGTTTCAGGAGCCGGGAACCGGCGCAAGCTTCAAACTTCCGGCTTCCAGCTTCATGCTTGCTGCGTCGAAGACGGGCTACTCGATACTCGATACTCATTACTGTCGAAGCGAAACGAAGACGGGCTACTCGCTACTGGCGTAGCTTCAGCCTTCCTATCCGTCCTCCCCGAAAAGGGATATCTGGGTCACAGGCGTATCGGGCTCGTCCGGCACTGCGTTATACAGTTTTCCGTCCAGCAGACGTCCGTTCTCATGTTTTTCCCGCCAGATGCCGTCGGGCCCCCGGCTTCCCCACTGCCGGAAAGTGAATGCGATGCCGTCCCGTTCACAGAGATCCCGGATATTCAGCACCCAATCCTTTTTCATCCTCCGGGCTTTCGGGCCGCTTTCGCCGCCGACCAGAACCCAGTGAATCCCGGTCAGATCCGGAGTTCCTATATCCTCCAGCAGCGGTTCCACCGACAGGAAGCGGACAGTCGCCGCCACCTGACGAAGCTCATCAATGCGCGGCAGTCCATGGCGGATATTCTCGACAGTAACGCCCAGCCAGAGATTCCTCGGAATCTCCCGGGTTTTGAAATAGTCCTTCATTCGGGATGCACGTTTGGTCAGCATCTGGAACAGGTGCCGGGGCGTACGCCGGATAACATCCAGAATTTCATCTAAAAAGGCATCGGGCATGGCCTCATGAAATACATCGCTCATGGATGACACAAAATACCAGGTCGGGCTTTTCCGTTTCAGCGGAAGCTGCAGGCGATCCGGATGCAGGGAGAATTCAAACCCATTTTCGTAGCCCGGGGCGCCCATTTTCTTCAGCCTGAGCGCAAAGCCTTCAGCATAACAGTTCCGGCAGCCTTCGGAAATTTTGCTGCATCCGGTCACCGGGTTCCAGGATTCAAATTTTCGCTGCATGGTTCAGGTCACCGGATTTGCGATAAACACGACAAAGTCAGAAATTTCTATTCCATCGCCTTGCGGATATAACGTTTTATATACTCAAAATGATTCCCCACTTCCGTATCCAGATTCGGTGTGGGATCGAAGAGATCCAGATTCAGAATGAATTTCACCTTCTGATCGGGGCCGATGATATACAGATCCCTCTGAACAGCATGCCAGGCGATGGCCTGATTCACACCCGGCGCAGGATTCAGCACGGGCAGCGTCATCCCTTCACGGTCAAAGGGAGCATTGCGGTAGGGATGCACTTCAATATCGATCATGTTCACATTCCGGAAAGCTTCATCCTTCCCGAGAAGCGTATGAATTTCGTTGAGAGCGCCGAACCGGCGCAGACACTTGCCTCAACCAAGCGATCCGAAATAGACCAGCAGGACCTGGCCCTTATATTGTTCCAGGGTCAGCGTATCGCCGAAGCTCCCGGAATTCTTGTTGATATTTTTCATTGCAAACGTGGGCAGCGCCGACTTGCGCAGTTCCGGATTAATCATTTTCTGGAAATGGTCAAAAGCCGGAAGTGCCGACACCAGCATCAGCAGGACGAGTCCCATTTTTCGGATTCGAGTCATTATTCATTACTCCTATATAAGTCCGTATTTCTGTAGATAAGACCGGATCAGCGCCAGCAGGGCCGATTCATAAGTCCCGTAGCTCGCAGCGCCCACAACCCATGTACCCGGATCATTGGACAACAGGCCATTGTCAGCATCAATGCGGTCACAGTGCTGCTGCGCCAGATCGAAAAGTCCCTTGTTATAGCAGGCCAGCGCCAGAATCGTCCGCAGGCGTTCGGGATAAATAATATCCGGAATCACCGTACTACCGTAGGCCGAGTCCGCCTTGAAAAGCCTGTTCAGATCATCCAGGCATCCGTCATAATTTTCCGATTGGAGAAAGTAGAGAGCTCTCCCGGCCAGTGCGTCATAATTATTCCGGTTTATGGCCAGGGCCTGATCCAGCGCATCATAGGCATCTGCAGGATAGAGGTCCAGCAGCAGTCCGGACCAACCCAGACCGCAGAGCGCGTCATCCGAATATTTCCGCAGGGCAGCGGCAGCAAAAAAAGCGTCGTAGGCGGACCAGTAATCACTGCCATTCAGAGCTGACCAGCCACGGGACAGGTAATCCTCAAAGGAAAATAATTTCTGATAATTCTGGGGTGTCCGGAATTCGTAGATCGCCGAGCTCACTTTCCCTGAATAGAATTCGGACGCGCTGCTGACCCGATAATACCACAGCGTATCGGCGCTCAGATAATTGAGCGGCACCTCATGAAGCTGCCGTTCCTCCGCCAGCACCGTGTCCCGCCAGGTCTTCTGATCCTGAGAATACAGAACCCGCGAATTTGCCGGAACATTCGTCTCCCAGACAATGGTCACATGAGCCAGTTCATCAATACTCACATCCGGCCCGGAACTGATCCTCACATCCGGAATCTTCGGCTGACAGCCCAGCAGAAAAAGACTCATGAAAAGGGGAAGATATGCTTTCATTTGAGTACCATGATTTTACGGGAGCTGACGCTGCCCTCGTTTTGCAGTTGCAGAAAATATATGCCCGACGAAACATTTTCACCATTCAGGCTTCGGGCATCCCAGGCCGCCCGGTAAATGCCCGCTTCCATCATCGTATCACGCAGAATGGCCACCCTTCGGCCCAGAATATCATAGACAATGATCTTCACATGGCCGGGATGGGCAACTGTGAAGCTGAACTCGGTGCGTCCGTTGAAAGGATTGGGATAATTGGGATTGAGAATGGATTTGTCAGGCAGGATCTGTTTTCCGGATTTGGACAACCGGAAGCTGTAATTTCCGCTGCGCTCCACCGGTGCCGAGAGTGTATTTTCTTTCGAATGGTACCGGGTGGGAAGCTCGACCCATCCGCTGTCCGTTTCCTGGATGAAGACAAAATGATTCAGAATCTCCGGGGGCAGTCCCAGTCTGTCGGCACTGGTCTGAATCGTCAGAAAATCCGCCGTCTTCATCCCGTAGGGTTGAATGGAATAAACCCGGTTCAGATCCTGTCGAACCGGTGCACTGCGCTGATTTTCACCAAGGCTGAGCAGCAGATTTTCGGGGGCATTGTTATAAATAAGGTCAATGCGTCCATCCGCACTGTTCAGGCTTCCGGCCGTATTGGCGGCTATCTGCAGACTCTGGACGACACAGCTGTCACGACGGATATTCTCGCTGAGATCCACACCCTGAAATATGATTTCATCAATGGATTTCATGCCCATGGACAGACGCGTCCTGTACACATTATAGAGGCGGTCGGCCAGATCCAGACTGAAGGATTTGCCATTAATGCGGGCATACATGTTCTCCATGATTTCTCCGGGAAAGACATAGAGATCACAGGCATTTTTCCTGAATGGTACCGGCATGAGGGCATAATGAAAATCGGAAACGGACGAATCCTTCACCGTTTCCACGCTCAGGCTGTAGGAATTCTGCCGGTCGGTGGATACAGTCGTTTCGAGAATCGGATCCGAACGGAGATCGGAGGCCAGCACATCGCCGGCGCTGTTCCGGACGGAGATGCGGATATTCCCGGGAAAGGCGCTGGGGTTTTTCAGCTGCAGTTTCCATGTCCGCGATGGAATGCCCCGGTTCCAGATCGTAAACTTCCAGTCCCGGACGCTGAGGTCAGAATTTTTCAGGTCGTAATTGAGTTTATACCCGGGTGTATCGAAGTAGAGGGCGACGAATTTATCCCGGTTCGGTTCAAAATACAGCGCATCGCGCGTATCGTATCCGCCACGGGCGGCCTCATCAATTCCGAAACGGTTGTTCTCCGTCGTGTAGCGCATATCCGGCGACGAGACACTGAGAAGCCCGACCCAGCGATTTGTCAGTGAAATGGTTTCATTCCGGCTGTAGCTGCCCAGCGTCTCACCGCTGGGCGAAATTTTCGGAATGGCGGCCGAAACCTGTTTGCCGAAGGCTTCCCTGTCATATATTAGTTTGATGGGCAGAGAGGAATGATTCACCACCCAGTATCCCTCCCAGGTGGAAATGGTGTCCCGGTCATACCAGGAATCCACAACCGGGTCTACCGGATAGTAGGCGGATTTTTCCGATTCCCAGACATAGGCATAGGAATTCACCCAGCCGGCCGCGGCCGCTTCGGCAATGGACAGGGTATCACCGCTCTGAGCCACTCTCACATTATTCCAGCGGATCATGCTTTCGAAGGGATTGGCCACAAGATTCATGGACGAGCTCAAACCCGGCTGAGGCAGTTCCAGAGGATATCCGAAGGGCGTGATCACCGCCGAGCCACGGAATTTCAGGGTGACACTGGGCTGCAGATGCTGGGCAATGATGAAGCCCCGGCCCGGTTCAAAGGGCTGAAATCCGGCCGGATCCTCGCTGAAATAATTATAGCTGGAATCGATGGCGTTATAATTGATGAGATTCCAGGTATAGGAGGTATCACTGGGAACCTGGCCGTCAATATCATCTCCCACCACGGACATGGGGCTGCCGTCGGCAGCGACAGCCGGGATGCCGATGAGCTTCCAGATATCCTTCGGCAGGGACGTGGAGGCCGATACCGTATCTCCCGAACAGGCGGAGCAGTATGACAGCGTATCCTTGTATATGTCCTCCACATGGTCGATGATCAGGGCGGATGAATACAGCGCCACATTGTCCATGTAGCCGGTAAAATGATTGGAATAGCTGGAGCTCCCGGTCTGCAGGGCACCCAGAATGACAGGATTGCTGTTGGGAAGAATTGTCTCGCTGATGGGATTATTATTGGCGGCGTAGAGGCCATTCACGTACAGGTAGCGTTTCAGCGGATCCGTATTGTAGGTCACCACGATATGATTCCAGGTATTCTCATTCAGAATAATATTCGTATCCCAGGGCTGGTCATTCACCTGCCACAGAACAGAATTGTCACTGTCTACGGAAAGAATGAAACCCGTATCGGCCGGATAGCCCTTGGAAACCAGAGTCCGGACCGTATTCCCCGGAGAGATGTAAACCCACAGGGCAATGCTCATGGAATTCTGAAAATTCAGGAGTGTATTATCGGGAATGACGATATCATCGTCCCCTTCGAACTGCGCAGATCTGCAGATTTTATTCACGGCCAGCTGGGGCTGAACATTGACCGAATAACCATCCAGATAATTGATGGTATAATCCTTCACTTCATCCACGCTGCCGTCGTAGCTGCAGCGGTCAAAGCGCCAGTCGGCCGTTTTCGGGGGAAGAGCCGCCGAACCGCAGACGGGACACAGGCCCAGCACATCCTGATAGATATCGAGAATCTGGTTATCCGTCAGCGCCGAACCGTAGATCCTCATATCATCCAGAGAACCCCAGAAGAAGGAATTTTCATCCGTATCCGTGATCCGGCTCCGGCCGATGATCAGGCGTTCATCCCAGTACGGAAGATAAGGAATATCATTATTGGCGTTCAGGTTCACGCCCGGTACGCGCTGGCCGTCAATATAGATGGCAAGAATATTACTTTCGTGCTCATCATAAACCGCTGATATGTGATACCACTTGCCTGTCTGTGCCTTCCAGTGGGGATAGCTGTATTTCTTGATATAGGCATCGTCCCGGTAAACCCAGAACTGCAGACTCGAATCAGCCGCCACATATTTCAGGTCAAAGACATGATTGGTATTTTCCTGGGCATCATCATCATAATGAAATTGCCGCACAATGTGGCCATCCCGGTCCAGCCGGTCAAAATTGATCCAGGCGGCAACCGTCAGCTCATTCTTTCCGCCTAAAAAATTAGACGGCTCAGTCTGCATATAATCCAGATTCCCGTCGAAAACGGCCCGGCGGCAGACTTTTCCCGTATCCAGATAGCAGTCAGACAGGTTACCGATGGACGCGTGAAGATTTACCACATCCGCATTGTCCTTCACCTCTCCATCCTGATGTATGTAATTGCATTCATCGAATTTGTAATAGACCAGCAGTTCAATATTGCCGCAGTCCTCGGTGCAGGGATGAACATCGGTGACCAGCGCGTCAATCTCATTTTGAGTGAGGGCGTAATCATATATTCGGACCTCGTCCATCCCGCCCTTGAGATAACGGTGAATCGACGGCCGGTATCTGCCCATGAAAATACGACCGGCCCTGTCGCGGAGATGAGTAAAGGTTCCGGTTGATTTGACGGGAGCCTGTTTTTGGATTCCATCCAGAAAAACCTGAATTTTTTCCGTCCGGTACTTGTAAAAGGTGATGGCGATATGATACCATTCGCCGGGGTTGGGAACCCAGCGGAAATTGGCGTTGTAATAATTCTGATCATCGGAATAGACATAGGTGCGCAGCTCATTATTGATATAATCAATCATAAAGGTTGGCTGAATGGTCTCCGTCGTGTCTCCCATGACCATGACGGTCTGGTTGCCGCTGACACCCAGCGAATCGAAGCGGATAAAAAAGCTGGTGCTCATGGCATCCTTGCCGGCCAGGATGGTCGTGGGATCCGTAAACAGCCAGTCGTTCACACCATCAAACTTTGCCGCGTTACAGACCTGTCCCGACCAGGTGGTCATATCATGAAGAGCCGTCGCATTCAGGGAAATACTGGCTTCATTCTGAGCCTGTTTCGTCGGAGGGGAAAACCAGTGACATTCATCCATTTTCCAGTAGGAAGACGGTGAGCAGTCATTATAAAAGCGATAGGTACCGGTAAAATTCTTTCCGGCCACGAAATTATTATACATCTGGCTGATGGACAGTTCATCCAGCAGAGAGGAAAAAACAATGCCTTCATCCATACTGCCCACGAAGGGATTGGTCCCGGCCGTATTATCGGCCTTCCCGAAGATCAGTGAGGAAATATTGACCAGCTGCGGCGAGCGGTCGTTATAGGTATCTCCGCTGATCTGCCCGTCCACATAACAGTAATGAAAGGTTCTGCGCCGACGGGTATCATAGTTCCGGGCCCAGACAACCTGATGCCACTGATCCAGGCTCAGCGCGCCCACCGGGAACTGAAAATCCTTTATGACAGTCCGTTCACCATCGAAATAGGTCCGGATGGTCCGTGTATCCAGCAGGCTCATGACCATCTGATCCGTGCTGCCGTTATTCCCGCAGAAAATCACATTGTTATTGGCTTCCGATGGCTTGATCCAGATGGTGAAGGTATAATCGTAGACGCCATTCAGCGTATCAAAATTATCAATACTCACATAGTCGCCCGCAGAGAAGGACAGGGCACGGTTCAGGACCGCATTCCCCGCCGCGTCAGCCGTATCAAGCTGAACCGTACCGAAGCCGGTGCCATAGAAGCGATGACTGGTCGTTTTCGTCACCTGATTGACAGCTTCATCGGGACGGTTGTCCCAGCCGCATTCGTCAAAACGCCAGTTGGACACGATACCGCAGTAGCCGCAGTCTCTCTGGGTCCCGTCATAATTCTGTCCGTTCAGTGAATTCTGGTACATCTGCATGACTTTTTCATCGGTGATGGGAAAATTCCAGAGAGCCACTTCATCCATCAGCCCGTCATAGAGGCCGTAACCGACGGAGCCACCGGTCGTCCCCAGATACATATTGATATTCGAGACCTGATGGATTCGGGATCCGAAATCCTTCTCCGCCACCTTGACACCATCCATATAGATTCGTTTATAATTGGCATCTGAGGAAAAGACCATGTAATGCCATTCGTTCAGGGTGGCCGGATAGGTCGGCAGATTCGGGTTTGACTGGGCATCCGGACAGTCGGGTGTCGGATCCCACTCGTCATTGGTGGTCTGAAATACCCATTGCCCGTTATGCAGGGCAATTTCATAACACATCATGGAGAAAGGCCCGGCCGGGTCATTACAGTTGAGAAAGGCTTCATTCAGTGAGAGGAGCCAGCTTTTCACCGCATCCCGCGGATTCACCCACATGGAAATGGCGATCTGGTCATACACCATGTTGAAACGGTCATCGAAGGGAATACTGATATAGGGCGCGGCGGTAAAATCCGCCCCCTTGCACAGCGCCCCGTCATCACCGGGCTGAATGTTGTTTATGGGCGTCCCGTTCAGGCCATTGGGGCCCGAGTCCTTCACATCCGGGGATCCGCTGGTCCACTGACATTCATCAAATCGCCATTCGGCCAGAGGCGGACAGTCGACACAGATCCGGGGAGACCCGTCGTAATTCTTATTCTGAATCTCATACCCATATATTTTCGAGATCTGGCTTTCCGAAAGCGGAGCCTTGAAAACCATGATATCATCGATTTTCCCATTGAAATCATTGATGAAGGATGTTCCGCTCTTTTCAGAGCCCACATAGAGATTTTCACCGGTCTGATCAAGGGGATCGGTGTTGTAGATGGCAATGCTGTCCAGCAGTCCGTTGATAAAAACTCGCTTGTAGTATCCGTCATAGGTCACGGCCACATGGGTCCAGACATTATTGGGTATAATGGCGGCACTTCGGGTCCGTCCCATATCCGTATCCCACCAGACCTGCGCGTGTCCGCTGTCCGGCTGCATGAAAGCCAGCCTGTATCCGGAGCTGCCGTTATATTTGGAAAACAGAGTATTGATCCGGGGCGCTCCGCTGCCGTTTTCCTCGATGAAAACCCAGCCCATGAGCGTAAGTCCCCTGTCTCCCTCCAGATTATCCTTATCCGCGACTTCAAAACGGGATGCACCCACCATGACACAGCCCTGACAGAGAAAACCCTCCGCGTTGAAAGGATTTCCCGTCGCCAGGCCGTTGTTGTCATTGCCGCTCAAATCCGCTACCTGATCAGCATAGGTACCGCAGTCATCGAACTGAAAATTCAGTGAAGGACTGGGTACACAATCGTAACAGATCCGGGTCAGGCCGTTGGCATTCCGCTGAGAACTCTGATAATTATAAATGGTTTCAATCTGATCCTGATTCAGTTCCTCATTATAAATCCGCACTTCATCAATGCGGCCGTAAAACCCGTTGGCCGTATTCGTGCTGTCCCAGCCGAGAAAGAGAGTGTTATCATTGCTGTTTATCACCCCCGTATAGATGCAGGAATCCTGCACAACGCCATTGATATAGAGGAACATGCGGTCGGTCTCATTCTTGAAGGTTACGGCCACATAGGTCCATTCCTGATTATTGAACAGAGCCGGCTGAGAGTAAATGAAACTGCCCGCCGTGCTTTCCCCGTTGAGTCGCCAGCAGATGCGGTTATCGGTGGTGGTGTAGAGCTGAAAACCGTCATCCGTCACCCCCGGGCTGTAATACTTGCCGCCCTTGGACAGAATATAGGAATCAGCGCCCGGTTTATTGAACTTATATATCCAGGCGGAGATGGTGATATCGTCACGAATCCGGTTGAAATTGTTATTGTCCACCCGAAAATAATCACTGCCGTTGAGCATAACGGAGCGGCATACCTCCCCGGAAGAGGCAATAGGCGCCCCCACGATACTGGCCGTGGATCCGCTCCCGCTCATGTCCGAAACCGAGTCCTCCGTGGCCGAATAATAGCAATTGTCAAAATACCAGTCCCCGTACACGTTGCAGTTACTGCAGACCCGGGCTGTGGCATTGCTGTTGCGGTAGGGCGGTTCACTTTCATAAATATAGATCTGCTCCACCTGTGTCGGGGTCAGCGCCACATTGAAAATTTTGAGCTCATCCATCAGGCCGTCGAAATCGTAATTGCTGCCGGTGTTCCCGGATCCCATGCGCAGCGTATCCAGGGTCGTCAGGGCATTATTGTCCAGATCCGGCGCGGCCGAAACGATCTCCGTGCGGTCCACGTACAGTTTCTGGGTCAGTCCGTCCCGCACCCACACCACGTGATGCCAGGTGTCCTGATAAAAGAGATTCGTCTTGTGAAATACGGTGGCCGCCGTCTGATTGTCGTAAAGCTGCGTATAGACATTGTCACGGTCGAGAGACAGCAGCATGGTATTGGGATTACTGTCGAGAAATTTTGAGGCGCTCAGTACTTCATTGGTATTCAGGTTGTCCAGCCGTATCCAGAACGCGATGGAGAAGGCCGATACATCGGTGAGGACATTCTGGGCGCGGACATAATAATTATCCCCCAGGCCGCCGCGAAAATCCGCACCCTTGCAGAGTCGCCCCTGAAACGTGGACGGGGTACCCACAATCGTTCCATGATGCTCCAGCTTCTCATCCCGGACTTCTCCCGGCACTCCGTCCCAGTCGCATTCATCAAATCGGTATTCGGCCACAAGATTATTGACCGGGATCTCCACATCCATGGCCAGATCCGGATAAATGACGTGATCGTCACGGTCTGAAAACTGCGCGTATACCAGCCCGATTCCGATCAAAAACACCAGAATGAAAATGCTCCGGAGAGATGTTTTTCCAATGAATTTTGCTGCTGGTTTCGTCATCCTGCCTTCTCGAAACAAATTAACAGAATTCCCGGGTCAAAACCATGTTTTTTCTCCCCTGCCACCTAAGGGATCCGGACTCCAAGTGCCTGACTGCAAATCATTTTCGACCGTAAAAACGGTATATGATTTTCGAAATTTTCTCCGCTGCAAAATACCGGAAAAGGGTCAGTCGCGGATGTTGCGTCCGATCTTCATGACCCGCGGTAAATCCACGAAGATGTCGGGGTAATCTCCGGTAATATTGATGGGCCCCGTATTGAGCGTATTATTGGCGACTTTACCCAGCCAGAATGCGCCTTCGTGATATACATTCGGCCCGCGATAGGACATGGTATCCCGAACAAACAGGCCGCCGTAGAGCGTGGACTCAAGAACCGCGTTCCCCGAATAGGCCAGAACATTACTGTAGACCGTCGAGTTGTCCAGAATACGGATATCCCCTTCCGTGGACCAGATCAGGGCCACCGTCTTTTCATTCGGAGCCCGATAGTCCACCCCGAACTGGCTGTTGCTGACCGTTACGTCACCCCTGGCCAGAATGACCACATTCGCTCCGATGGTGGAATTTGTGATCTTCACAAAACTGTTTGAAACAATGATCCCCGGCGTATCGTACTCTTCCGACAGCACTGTGGCGCCATTGAAAATGATGCTGTCCTTGACGAAGATGGTGCTATTGTCAAAATTAGACAGGTTGAGCGTCTTGGGCGAGGTGAAGACCAGAAATTTATTCCCGCTGTAGCTGCTAATCCCCGCGGCCACTGAATTCAGCAGATTAATCGTATCCTCAATCGTCGGATAATTGATTTTCAGGACCGGGTATTCAAAACCGGCGGCCCAGTTCGAATATCCGTACACCGTATCCGCTGCAGTCACCCAGATTCGCGTGGAAGCGCCGGGAGCCTGGCCGATATTGGCGGAATTCACCACATACACACTGTCACGGACAAAGAAATTTCCATTGATAACCTGATTCTCCTCGATCATGAGCAGACCGGGTTCGCCGGCAAAGGTAATCAGCAGACGCGGCGGAATAGGCCGGGAGAATTGCGAATAATAATGAACGAGTGGTGACGGGTCTCTGAGGAGCCAGCCGTAATAGGGAATATTTCCGTCCAGGGCATCACGGATATTCTGCGTCACATCCCAGCTTATCCAGCCCCCGGCCAGGACATTGGTCACAGATATGGGATCGGGGTCAAAATCTCCCCCGCTCTGATTCCAGGCACTGGTGGCCGTCTTATTCACCCAGGTGGCTTCCCGGTCAATCCAGGCGCTGGTTACCCGGTAAATTCCGATATTCTGCGTTTTCGGCGGAAAAGTGGGAACCTTGTTATAATAGAATATTGCAGTATCCACTCCGCTGCGGAACTGTACCCGCGACAGGTCGAAATGAATGAGGGCCCGGGATTCGCCAAAGGCGGAATTTCTCCAGCCCACATAACGATAGGGATCGGACCAGAAATTGGTCGTGCTTCGCTGAGACGAGATAAAGGTCTCATTATAATAGGGATAGGACATCCAGATCGTATCAATGACCACCGGAGAGCGAAGCGCTCTGTCCACCAGAGATGTATCCGGAAAAAAACTGTACTGAACCAGCTGAAGCCCCACATTCAGTTTCTTTCTGAATTCTCCCACTCGTCCCGTGGATGTGATACTGAAATTATTCGCGCCCTGATAGGCGCTTTTCAGTTCGATACTGCCGTCTCCGAATGACAGCAGCGTATCCTTCGGTTCGTTGACGGCTATCCAGTGAACCATCCAGTCAATGCCGGAAAGAGCCAGATAATAGGCTTTCATATGCAGCAGTGATGACGCCGAATTTTCATTTTCCCGGATATTGGTTCCGGCCAGAAAAAAGCCCATCACGCCGGCCAGGAGAACGAGCACGATCGCTGAGGTCACCAGTGCATATCCACGCTGCGCCCAGACGATTTCCTCAGGCTGTTTTTCCGTGGTCAATGTGGGTACAGGAACTCCCATGGCAGGTGATTTTAAAGATACTTTGATCGAATTACAATATTTTGTTTCGGGCCCGTATGCAACAAATCAGCGTAAAAAAAAACACGCCTTTTTCGGACGTATTTCAGGATGGGGCGAATGAAGGAGACGCCCGGCACCGACTGATGGATCAGTGCCGGGCTTGCATGAAAAAATTTATTGGCTTTCCTGACTCTTCCGGAGTTCGAGGGAGTGTTCGTAGAATTCCTTGACGGTCAATTCCTTGAGAAAGACCATACCGTGGGCGGCACGAATCCACAGATCCGGATTTTCCAGAAAAAAGGGTTTCCCGATACAGGAACGGATTTTCTGATACTGGTCCACCTGAATTTTCTGAGCCAGCCGGTTGAAAGGCCCGTCAAATTCAAAACTGGGAAAAGACGCAGACCGCTGGGATCCGAAACAGTTCATGAAGGCATTTTCCATAATGGCCATGGAATTCAGGCTCATGGGTACATAAACATTCGCCTCGGCCGGATGAAAGCGGAACCATACATTCCGGTATCCCCAGATGCGGATATTGCTTACATCAGCCTCCTTCTCATAGAGACGGAGCGCTTCCGTCACCGCCTGTAGCACCTTGTAATGCGTATCGGGCCCCGAACCTTCCGGATCCAGAGCAATGGTGATGATGGTCGGTTTCAGCTTTTTGATCATCTCATAAATGGGCAGAACATCCCGTTCAACCTGCGGTTCCTCGGTGAAGATATTGCCCTGGTAGAAGCCCAGCCGCATATGCGTCACATCCCGTGACGGAAATCCGAAATAGGCCCAGAGGAGATCCGCTTCCCATTCACGGGTCATTCCCTTCAGTTTCTGCACAGTGGGAATATCCTTCTTGCCCGGATACTGGGTCTTGAAATAATTAATCAGCTCGTCCACCCGATTCTGAAGATTGACGATCTGATCTTCCTCAAACGTATCGATCATGTTTCTCAGAAGCCTGCGGGCGACTGCTTCCCGCCGTTTTGTCCGGCTGTGCTCCGCAATTCCGTCGAGGTAGAGATGGATTTCCTCATCCTTCCCGTCTCGGGACTGCGCTAAAAAGTATCCGTCCTGAAACAGTGTCTGAAAATTCCGTGAAACAATGAGTTCCTTCAGATCTTCCAGCAGTTCGAGCATATAGGCATTTGTCACCGCCGTAAACCCGCTGGTCATATAGGAAAAATGGTGACGGTTACGGGGGCTGCGCACGAGGTGTATGATGTAGGGAAGATACCCGAGCATAATATCATCATGATGCGGCGCCGTATGCAGAAACACTTCGCCCTCCACCTGACTGATGCCTCGGTTGAATTTTTCCATGATGCGCCCATGAACGTCTTCGTTAATGTCCGTTCTGGATTTTCCACTGCGGCGCAGGATCAGCGACGTACCCTTGTCATTCCGGTAATCCTCATCTGTCAGGTCCGTCACACGTTTTCCCAGATCCACGGCAAGATTGATAACGGCCCGGTCTATGGAAAGGGTGCTCAGTGTTGCCTCTTTTTCCACATTGACGTAGCGGCGTTCCAACAGGCGGATGGCAGCTCCGTCCGTGAGATAAAAGCGGGAATTGGGCAGTTTCTGCAGCACGGACGCCGGATACTGGTTATCGGCCTCACTCTGAACCGAATCCCGAACGATGAGGGATTTGGCTTCACCGGCAGCAATAATTATGGCCGTCGTATCCGGATTATGAGCAATGGTGTCCAGTCCGATGGTAATAACCAGACTGTTCCGCGCAACTTCAATGCCGCCCAGATCCGTGGCCGCCGCAGCCTGAGTCTCATAATTGGTTTCTATGAGCCGTGTCGTCGAGAAATGGTCACTTCCCTTGACGTTGAAACCGATGTGGCCGTCCGGTCCGATTCCGCCCAGAAAGAATCCGATACCGCCCAGATCGCGGATTTTCTTTTCATACTCCGTGCAGAACTGGTCGACAAGTTCAATCGTACGTTTCTGGAGCCGTTCCATACGGCTCCCGGCCCAGCGCACTCTCAGACCGAGATCGACTTTCTTGTCGGGAAAGATTTCCTCCAGAGGCAGATCTTCCGCCGTTCCGATCTCATGCGTGTTGATAAGCAGTGCCTTGTCCGGGTCGAAATCAAAATTCTGGAAGTAATATTTTTTGATATAATGGTAAAAACTGTTGTGCTGATAAGGGCTGATGGGATAAAATTCATCAATCTGAACAAAATGCAGGCTTCGCATGTCAGGACGAATCGCCGGATCAATCCCGTAACGTTTCAGTTCGGTCGCCGTGGCCTCATCATCCCAGGTCCGCAGAAAGCGGGTTACCCAGGCGATAAAATGTTCCGGTGTCTTTCCGGTCGGCAGAGACACGACCCCGCCCGGGTTCTTCTGCACCCATTCAATGAAGCGCAGCGCTGTCATTTTACCGAGTTCGGGAAAATTGTTAACCTGTACAATGGGAATTTTTTCTGCAGGGTCATAGATGAGTTCCTTGCCGCTTTGAGACAGAAAATATTCCTCAACGGCGCTGAGCTGATAGGTGGATTTTTTTACAGGTGATGTTTTCATGAGATATTATCCTTTTCCTCTCTAAGGCGCAAATTTGCACACTTTTCGTGGCAATTACCAAGGAAAAATGACGTGGGAGTAAAAAAATTCGTTTATCTTACTAACTTTCATGGTTTAATCGAATTCATCAAGATATTTATTGCGACATAGTCTCAACTTTTTGTAAATTAAACCATGAAAGGAAGCGACCATGACTCTGAGAGATCTGAATGAAGGGGATTCGGCAATTATCGTTGATCTCAGCGGCAACAATGATTTTGTTAACCGGCTTTCAGAAATGGGGTTTACCAGCGGAACCCCTGTTTTCATAGAAAAATTTGCTCCGTTGCGTGACCCCATGGAAATCGTAATCCGGGGTTATCACCTCACCCTGCGACGTCAGGATGCGGAGGCTGTGACCGTTATTCCTGTTCAAGACAGAGGGCGGGGACGACGGCGACGGAAACGGCATCATGTCTGATACGCCGTCTCTGCTGAAATGCGCCCTGGCCGGCAATCCCAACAGCGGTAAAAGTTCGGTATTCAACGCTCTCACGGGCGCCCGGCAAAAGATCGGGAACTGGCCCGGCGTAACAGTGGAAAAAAAGGAAAGCATCATTCCGACACGCAGGGGACAGATCCATCTCACGGATCTGCCCGGCATCTATTCACTGACGCCCCGCAGCATTGAGGAAAACATCGCCTTTCGTCATATTCTCGAGGATAAACCGGATCTTATCATTAATGTGGTGGATGCAAAGAATCTGGACAGGAATCTCTATCTGACTGCACAGCTTCTGGAAACCGGCATACCCTTACTTCTGATACTGAATATGATAGACCGGGCTGAAGCAGCCGAAGTCAACATCGACATTCCCGCACTCAGCCTCCTTCTGGGCGTTCCTGTGATCGCCAGCAGCGCCAGGTCCGGCCGTGGCATTTCCGATATTGAATTCTGGCTGACCGAGGCGATATCTTCACCAGCCATGCTTTCACGACGACAGATTGACATCCCTTACAGCCGTGATATAGAGGCCGCGCTGACAAGCCTCACGGCACTCATATCGGATGGAGAGTTCCCCCTGACACAACGCTGGACCGCCATACAGCTTCTGGAGGACAACGACACGGCCCGCAAATATCTTCCCGCCGACAGCCCTTTGCTCGATGCAGCCTCCGGACAGAGAAAACACCTTATGGCGCATCAGCAACAGGAACCGGGCCGTCAATTTACAGCCGGCCGCTATGCCTTCATCGCCGGACTTATCACCGAGACAGTCCGTCAGAAAAACACCCAAAACCTGAGCAGCAGCCAGAAACTTGATCGAATTCTTACACATAAATATCTGGGCATCCCCATCTTTCTGCTGTTACTCTGGCTGACATTCAAGCTCACTTTTGAGGGCGGCCAGTGGCCGATGCAGCTAATAGACATGGGCTTTCACAAGCTGTCAGGCCTGGCCTCAGCACTGCTTCCGGCCGGGACTTTCCGCGAATTGATCACCGATGGCCTTATCACCGGTATCGGCAGTATCGCCGTCTTTATCCCGAACATTTTTATCCTGTTCTTCCTTATTTCATTCATGGAAGATAGTGGCTACATGGCTCGCGGCGCATTCATCATGGACCGCGTCATGCACAGCATCGGCCTCCATGGAAAAGCCTTCATCCCCATGATCATGGGCTTCGGCTGCAATGTCCCTGCAATTATCGGCACTCGGATTCTTGAGTCGGAACGGGATCGACGCCTCAGCATTCTCATCAATCCGCTGATTTCCTGTTCGGCCCGACTCCCGGTATATATCCTGCTGACCGGAGCCTTTTTTCCCCGACACGGTGCAGCCGTCATCCTTTCAATCTATGTAATCAGTATTTCCCTGGCCGTTCTCATCGGACGCCTGTTCAGCCGAACCCTTTTCAAAGGCGATTCGCTCCCCTTTGTCATGGAACTTCCGCCCTATCTACCTCCGTCCCCTTCCCTGCTTCTCCGCCACACCTGGGAGCGTGTCTCTCTCTTTATCCGGAAGATGGGCACGGTCATCCTGGCGGGATCCGTTATTATCTGGGCCCTGTCCGCGTTTCCCCGCCATGTCCCGGCACAGCAGGAACTGGATGCACACCTTCAGACGCTGAAGCAGTCAGGCGCGAAAAATATTTCAGATACGGCCGACAGCCCAAATGCTGCCGAACTTGAAAAAGAATACCGTCCGCAGATCGTCGAACAACGTTTTCTCGGCAGAATCGGAAAAAGTCTTGAACCGGTCATGGCCCCCATCAGTCTGGACTGGCGAGAATCTGTATCGCTCCTGGTCGGCTTCGTAGCCAAAGAATTTGTGGTTTCAACCTTTGCCATTCTCTATGGTCATGAAGACGACGGCAAGGGGCAGAATACGGGGCTGGTCAGCCGGCTTCAGCAGGGTGCGCTCACACCGCTGAGAGCCTTTGTGTTCATGATATTTACTCTGATCTACACGCCCTGCCTTGCCACGGTCGCTGCCATCCGCCAGGAAACCGGAAGCTGGAAATGGGCGGGGTTTTCCATTGCCTACAGCCTGATTCTTGCCTGGCTGCTATCTTTTGTCATTTACCAGACCGGCCTGTTTTTCATAGGGAGGATATGATTCATGTTTGATTTCATCGCAACGGGGATCGTTCTGATCACAGCCCTGCTCTATATGAAACGCTTTCTGAAGCGCGAACTATCCGCCGGAGCAGGTTGCCATGACTGCCCCCTTTCCACCGGCTGCAACAGATCCGGCCCGGCATGCAGCCCGCCAGCTCAACACCTTTGTACAACAGGGCCCGATACGGACCCCAAAATAAAATAATTTGATAATTCAAAAATAATTTATGTATATTTGCTTCATGAGACTGAGAACTCTTTTTTTTATGCTTGCTCTTTTTTTCGCATTCGCTAATGCCGAGAACGCGGTTAATCAGTTCCATGCCTACAAACAGAGCGGAAAGATCGTCCTGGAATGGAATTCCGGAGACGAACAGCCAATAAGCTATTTCATTGTTCAGCGGAGTATGGACAATGGCCAGTCCTGGTTTGATCTGAGCCGCATCTCTCCGTATGGAAATGGGTCCGCATATCTTTATATTGACGACAGGGTATTCGGGGGAAAAGGTGATCTCGTCTACTATTATCGCCTGAAAATATTTTACAGGGACGGCAGTGTTCAGTTCACGGCTCCTGTCAATGTCACGCTGGATGTTTCTTCGGTCCAGATGACCTGGGGCAGCATCAAGGCCATGTTCAGATAATTTTCCAATTTCAGATAATTGAAAAAGAGCCGGATATTGATCCGGTTTTTTTGTATCCCCATTGTTTTCCGAACAGAAAAGCTGCTGAAAAACCGGGATTTGCGGCAAGTTTGGGAAATTTTTCCGCCAATCTGTCACATTGTGGCAAGATTTCCGGATCTATCTGTAATTTTTTAATGCACTGCTCAAGGATAAAAGCTAAATTCCGGCAACAAATAACACGGGGATATGAAGAAAAATATCGCTGTCTTTGCGTCAGGTACAGGATCGAATTTCACGTATATACACGATTCTCTGAAGAGTAACGAATCGGCGGGGCGTATTGCCCTCTGTGTTTCCAATGTGGATCAGGCCGCAGTTCTCACCCGCGCAGCAGATTACGGCATTCCCGTGAGAGTATTTCACCGAAATCAGTTCGCAACGTATGCTGAGTACGCCCGGGACATTCTGCAGACGCTGCAGGAGCATGCAATCGACATTATCGTTCTGGCCGGATATCTGGTAAAAGTTCCGTCACTGGTAACGGATCAATATGCGGGCCGGGTCATCAATATTCACCCGGCATTGCTCCCGTCCTTCGGAGGCAAGGGCTTTTTCGGCCGGCATGTGCATGAAGCGGTCATTAATGCGGGAGTCCGGGTCAGCGGCATTACCATTCATTTTGCAGACGGGGATTACGATCGGGGAGGCATTATTCTCCAGAAGGCTCTCGCCGTTCATCCCGATGACAGCGCCGAATCACTGGCTGCACGGGTACTGAAATTGGAACATCTCTGGTATCCGCGGATTGTCAGGGATTTGTGTGAAGGAAAAATTCAACGACGAAACGGGAAAATTATAATCAATGAGTGAACGAGTTCTTTTTTCGGTTACCGACAAAAGCGGAGTGGTGGAATTTGCACAGGGCTTGCATAAACGGGGCCTGGAAATTGTAGCCAGCGGCGGAACGGCCGCCGCAATCAGCGCTGCCGGCATTCCTGTAATCTCCGTTGAGGCCATCACCTCCTACCCGTCCATTCTGGACGGAAGAGTGAAGACCCTTCATCCGCTCATCTTCGGCGGCATCCTGGGCGATATACATAATGACAAACATCTGACAGAGATGAAGCACTACGATATCCGGCCCTTTGCGCTGGTCGTCTGCAATTTCTATGACTTTTCCTCAGCGCTGCGGAGCGGAGACGGCAAACCGGAGACCATGATTGAGAAAATCGACGTGGGAGGACCGAGTATGTTGCGTGCCGCGGCAAAAAATCATGCCGCCTGCATTCCGGTTTTTTCATCCGGCCAATATGATGATCTCCTGTCACAGATAGACAGGTTCGGATCCCTGTCCGCAATCCCCGATGATCTGCGGCTTCGCTACAGCGCTCTCGCCTTCCGTTACTCTGCAGACTACGAAGCAGCTATCAGCGAATTCTTTGAGACCTTCCTTACACCGGAGGACGGACTTCCCGACCGTCTGAATCTTCGGCTGGTCAAAGCCACCGATATGCGCTACGGAGAGAATCCCTTTCAAAAAGCCGCCCTCTACCGCAGAGGCGGGGAAACGACCTGGGAGCAGCTGCACGGCAAGGAACTCAGCTACAATAATTATGCGGATATACAGAGCGCCCGGGAAATCGTATTAACTTACGATGAACCGGCCGTATCCATTATCAAGCACAGCAATCCCTGCGGCTTCGGCCTCGCGGACTCGGCAGACAATGCCTATCTGAAGGCCGTCACCACGGATCCGGTTTCCTATTACGGCGGAATCGTGGGATTCAACCGGGAAGTGGACGATCGCTGCGCAGGCGAACTGGCCAAAAGTTTTCTGGAATGCATCATCGCTCCGTCCTACAGTGCGGGCGCATTGGAAATTCTTCAGAAAAAGAAGAATCTTCGCCTCCTTCGCTATGCGGACTCGGAAATCCGGCCCGGACTGGAGTACAAGGCGCTGGATGTAGGTATTCTCGTTCAGGAACGGGATACGGGCATGGGCAGCGAATCCGGCTTGGAATGTGTCACAGCCATCCGGCCTGATGAGTCGGACCTCCCGGCGCTGCGCATCGGCTGGGATCTGGTTCGGCATGTCAAGTCCAACGCCATAGTCTTTGCCTCGGCAGACCGCTTACTTGGCGTGGGAGCCGGACAGATGTCCAGAGTTGATTCCGTCAAGATTGCCATCCGGAAAAGCAAGGAAGCCGGCCTGGACCTGAAAGGCAGCATCCTCGCCTCCGATGCATTCTTTCCCTTCCCCGATGTCGTGGATCTCATCCGGGAACTGGGTGTCCGCGGCATCATTCAACCGGGAGGAAGCATCCGGGATCAGGAAGTCATCGACGCCTGCAACGAACACAAACTTTTTATGTTATTCACCCATCACAGACATTTCAGACATTAAAGGAATAAAATTATGAAGTTACCATTTTTCAACAGACTTTCCGGTGATATCGCCATCGATCTTGGCACGGCTAATACTCTCATTTATCTGAAGGGACGGGGCATTGTCATCAATGAACCCAGTATCGTCGCCTACTCGTCCAGCCTGAGAAAAGTGATTGCCGTGGGCCGGGAAGCCAAGGAAATGCTTGGTAAGACCCATCCGGATATTTCCATTATCAGACCGCTGAAAGATGGCGTCATTGCAAACTTTGAAATGACGGACGGCATGATTCAGGGTTTTATAAAAAAAATCAATATCAGCAGATTTGCCCGGCCGCGCATGGCTGTCTGTGTCCCCTCCGGTATTACGGAAGTGGAAAAGAGAGCCGTCAAGGACAGCGCTGAAAGGGCGAATGCCAGAGAGGTTCATCTCATTGAGGAACCGGTTGCAGCGGCGATTGGTATTGATATCGATATTTCCAAACCGATCGGCAGCATGATTGTGGATATCGGCGGCGGAACGACCGAAATTGCTGTCATCGCCTTGAACGGTGTGGTGACCAAGGAGTCCATCCGGGTGGCCGGTGATAAAATGGATGATGCCATTATTCAGTATTTCCGGCGTGAGCATAACCTCCTGATCGGCGAGAGAACAGCGGAAACCATTAAAATGACGGTCGGATCGGCCTTCCCGGGCAATGATCAGATCATTCAGGTCAAGGGACGCAACCTGGTTGCCGGTATTCCCCGCACCATCGAAATCAATTCCTCCGAAATCCGCGAATGCCTCCGGGAAACGGTGGACATCATTGTGGACGGCATTAAACGGACTCTGGAAAGCACACCGCCCGAACTGTCCTCCGATATTCTGGACCGGGGTATCATTCTCACCGGTGGCGGCGGGATGCTGAGAGGACTGGACCAGCGAATCATCGCCGAAACCGAACTGCCTGTCAATGTAGCTGAAGAACCTCTGCTGTCCGTTATCCGCGGGACCGGCAAGGCGCTTGACAATCTGGAAAAATATGCGGACGTGCTGACGTGAAATGATTAAGCGATTTTATGATTTCCTAATTCAGAAGAGTGTTCAGGTATCTGCCTTTCTTCTGATTATCCTGTCGCTTTTTATATTCATACAGAATGATCACCCGAGCATCCGGCGTATGCAGGGCGGCTTGGCCAATCTGTTGATTCCTGTGAAGGAACCGGCCATCTGGTTTGATCGGCAGATCAAGGCCCATGATGAAAATATCGTACTCACCCGCCGTATCATCACACTGAGTTCGGAAGCCAGCCGCTTCAGCATTCTGGCAGATGAAAACAAGCGTCTGCGCCGGCTTCTTGATTTCAGGAACAGTGTGAATATGGATATGATCCCCGCTCTCATCATCTCATCCGGGTCGCAGGGAAATCTGAGCGGCCTTCTGCTCAACCGCGGCCTGGCCGATTCCATCCATGTGAATGATGCCATTCTCAATATGGACGGAATTGTGGGAAAGATCTATTTCGTCGGCCAGAATTCCAGCCTTGGCCAGATTCTGGCTGAGCCGAATTCCCGAATCTCCGTCAGCATCCGGCCGTCAAATGCCAAGGGCATTCTCCAGTGGTACGGCGGCAATCGCTTCGTCGTCAAGGATATCCCCAACACCATGCAGATCAACAAGGACAATCTTGTCGTCTCCTCCGGCTATTCCGATATCTATCCGCCGGATCTCCCGGTGGGTATCGTGGAGAATTCAGTTCCTGCTGCCGACGGTTTCACCATTACGGTGTACGGACGCCTGCTCGTGGATTTCAACCGTCTGGAGGAAGTCATGATTCTCAGAAAGAATCCCAACAGGCCGGAATTTATCTCTCAGCCCTGAAAGGAGCATCTTCCCGGTGCTAAAGTTTTTAAAATTTCTCGTTTTCACTGCCGTGATCTTTGTCTTCCAGTTCATGTTCAATACCATTCTGGATGTTCGCGGTATTTTTCCTGATCTCATCCTGATCTATATGGCCTATCTCGCGTTTCGGCTTCCGCCCCTCTGGCTGGTGTGGGCGGCCTTTCTGCTTGGCATCTCCCAGGATATTTTCTTCAATATCGGCCTCATCGGCCTCAATCCCCTCGTCAAGGTCATTACCGCTCTGGGGCTGATCAAGATCGTGGAGTACGAACGAAATTTCAATAATATTGTCAATATCCTCCTCATCGCCTTTCTCTTCCTTATCGCCATCAATTTCTACGATTCTCTCTTTTTCTTCGGACTGCGCGACCGGGGATATTCACTGGTTCTGAAATACAGCCTGCCCAAAACACTCTATACCATTTCGCTGCTCTTTCTTATTAACTTTTATTTTCCGGTCAGACGCAGCTGAACCATGGCCAGACATCCCAAAGATTACAGTAGCCTCCGATTTTATTTTTTCATTTTAGTGGATTTTCTTCTTTTCGGAATTCTGATCAGCCGGGTCTATACCCTGCAGATCGAACGTTTTTCGGATCTCAGCACAGAAGCCGTCAATAATATGTACCGTGAATATGATATTCAGGCTCCGCGGGGTATCATCTACGACCGCTACGAACATCCTGTCGTCTACAACACCATTAACTATGATCTCGCCGTATATCCCCTCGATTTCACCCTGAATCCTGAAAACTGGAAACGGCTGGCCGATATTACAGGTATTGACGTCAAAACGCTGCAATACCGTGAAAAGAAGAATTATCTCTCTCCTTATACTCCGGTCAAGATCTTATCCAGCATCGATTTTACACTCCTGAGCCGAATCCAGGAACACCTGACCGATATTCCCGGAATTCTTCTGGTATCGAAACCTGTCCGGAACGTGGCAGATGGAGCGACCGCGGCTCACCTGCTCGGATACACCAATGAAATAAACCAGTCCAGCATGGAAAAATTCGCCCGTTATGGATACAAGTCCGGAGACATCATCGGCATCAAGGGCATCGAGCGAAGTTATGAAAATATTCTGAAGGGCCGGAAAGGCGAACGTTTCATCCGCGTCAACGCCCTGGGGAAGGATTTCGGTGAAGACTTCAGCAAGACCATCGAACCGCTGCGCGGCAATGACCTTTACCTGACCATCGACTGGAAGCTGCAAACCTATGTTGAATCCCTTTTCAGGGATATTTCAGGCTGCGCCATCACCCTGAATTACAAAACCGGAGAAATCCTGGCTTTTGTATCCAAACCGGATTACGATACGGACATATTCAGCGGTGTTCTACGGGAAGAGGACTGGGAAAGTATTTCTACGGATACCTTAAAACCCTTATTCAATCGTCTGGTTCAGGCCCAGTATCCGCCGGGATCCGTATTTAAGATTATCAGCGCCATTGCCGGGCTTGAGGAAGGCCTGATCACACCCGATATGACCTTTCATTGCAGCGGCTACTATCGTCTGGGGCACCGCGCATTCAAATGCTGGAAAGGGGACGGCCACGGAGATGTGAATGTCGTCCAGGCCCTCGAAGGTTCCTGTAATATTTTCTTCTACAATCTGATTCAGAAAATCGGCCTGGAAACCTGGCTCAAATATGCCGAGATGTTCGGGTTCGGCCAGCTCAGCGGCATTGATATTCCGGAAGAGAGTCCGGGCCTGCTTCCGGATCGGAATTACATGAATGCCCGCTACGGAAAATCGGGCTGGGGAACGGGTAATCTGTTGAACCTCAGTATCGGGCAGGGAGAAATACTGGTGACACCTGTTCAGCTTGCCACCTATATTTCCGCCATTGCCGGAGCCGGTTCATATATTCGCCCGCATCTTGTCCAGGCCTACTGGGATCAGGAAAAAAGCAAACTGGTTCATCTCGATGTGGTGCAAAAGAATCTTCCCGACATCAGTGAATCAACCTGGGCCATCATCCACCAGGGAATGCACGATGTGGTACAGGGAAAAAACGGTACGGCAAAGGCAGCCAATATTCCAGGCATGAATATTCATGGAAAAACGGGGACAGCACAGAATCCCCACGGAAAAAGCCATGCATGGTTCATCGGATTTTCGAAGGCGCCGGCCTATCCGGTCGCCCAGGTGGTATTTGTCGAGTATGGCGGATCCGGCAGCGGTGCCGCGGCTCCCCTGGCCCGGGAAATATTTGAATATTACCGAAAACAGCACGATTAAGAAACCGTCCTTGTGCAGGGAAAGCGACCATCATGTTTTACAAAAATAAAATAATCAGCAACAAACTGGGGGATCTGGATATCATTTCCCTCTTTCTGGTCCTGATCCTGACGGCCATCGGGCTGACAGGAATTTTCAGCGCCACCAGCTATGTGGACTCCCAGATTCGCGTTTCCCATCCCTTCATCAAGCAGGTTATTACCCTGGGAATCGCTCTGGTCTTCTTTTTCGTTCTCTTTTCCATCAGAAAGAGCTTCCTGAAAAACATAGCTCTGACCCTCTACATCATCGGCCTTCTGCTGGTCATCGCAACCTTTTTTATTTCGAACGATGCCACCAACACAAACCGCTGGCTTGATCTGGGCTTTTTCCGTTTCCAGCCCTCGGAATTCATGAAATTCTTTCTCATCATCATTCTGGCAAAATTCTTTTCCGATACGAAAATTCCCCGCAATTCCCTTTATTATACGCTGGTTCCCCTGGGCCTCACACTCCTTCCCACTTTTTTTGTATTTCTGCAGCCGGATCTGGGAACATCCCTGGTTTATATCGCGATTTTCGCCGGAATTCTCTTTGCCAGCGGCACCCGGCTCTATCATATTTTCCTCATTACCGCGCCCATCGTCACCATTCTTGCGGCCTTCAATATCACCACATTTTTCATCTGGGGCATCATTACCGGAATCATCGTTTTATTCAATAATGAAAATATCTGGAAAATGGTTCTCGTTTTCGTGGGCAATATTACCGTAGGCCTCGTCACACCCATTGTATGGAATGGCCTCAAATCCTACCAGAAACAGCGAATCATGACACTGTTCAATTCCAGTCTGGATCCTCAGGGTGCCGGATATCAGGTTCTCCAGTCTCAGATTGCCATCGGCTCCGGAGGACTCCGGGGCAAAGGTTTCATGAACGGCACCCAGACCCATCTCCGTTTCCTGCCGGAACAGCATACGGACTTTATTTTCTCTGTGATCGCCGAGGAATTCGGATTTGTCATGGTCGCCGTCATTTTCTTCATCTTTCTCTTCCTCTTCATCAAATGGCAGCGCATGGCCTTTTCCGTGCGGGACCGTTTCGGAGCCACGCTCATCATCGGCGCCTCCACTGCCCTCCTCTTTCACGTCTTCATCAATGTGGGCATGACCATCGGCATCATGCCGGTCACCGGCAAGCCACTGCCCTTTATCAGCTATGGCGGATCCTTTCTGCTCACCTGTTACGGCCTGCTCGCTCTCATCCTCAACGGCAATACGGAACAAATACCTCAAAAAGATTTATATTCATAGAAAGCCTGTCTAAATTTAGCGATGGAAAAATTGATTGTAAAAAACCGCAAGGCCTTCCATGAGTACGCCATGCTGGAAACATTTGAAGCCGGTCTCAGCCTGCTGGGAACAGAAGTGAAGGCGATCCGGGAAGTAAAGGTAAATTTAGTGGACAGCTACTGCCGCATCGAGGATAATGAGGTTTTTCTCGTGGATGCCCACATTTCCCAGTACAGCCACCATGGCTACAGCCCACATGATCCGCGGCGTGAACGAAAACTGCTGCTTCACCGGCAGGAAATCCGAAAAATAAAAAAAAAACTCGATACCCAGGGACTGACTCTCATTCCCATTCGGCTTTATTGGAAGAATAACCACATCAAGGCTGAAATCGCTCTGGCCAAGGGAAAAAAACTCCATGACAAACGGGAGGATCTGGCCAAAAAAGATGCCCAACGGCACATCGAACAGCAATTAAAACGGAGATAGGAACTGATGACGACATTCGCCCCCATCAATGAACAGATGGATCTCATCCGGAAAGGGTGTGAAGAAATAACCCCCGAAGAGGAACTGGTAAAGAAGCTGGAATTTTCTAAAAAAAGCGGAAAGCCGCTGCGCATAAAGCTGGGCGCTGATCCCAGCCGTCCCGACCTCCACCTGGGACATGCGGTGGTGCTGAACAAGCTGCGGACCTTCCAGGATCTGGGCCATACAGCAGTACTCATCATCGGGGATTTCACGGCGATGATCGGTGATCCCACCGGCCGGAACAAAACCCGTCCCTCCCTCACTCTGGAGGACACACGGGCCAATGCCGCCAGCTATTTTGACCAGGCCGGCATCATCCTGCAGAATGATCGTCTGGAAATTCATTATAATTCTGAGTGGCTGGATAAAATGTCCTTCAGTGACGTCATATCACTGGCCGCCCGCTATACGGTGGCACGCATGCTGGAGCGGGATGATTTCTCGAACCGCTATAAAAACGGCCAGCCTATTTCGGTTCATGAACTGCTCTACCCTCTTGCTCAGGCTTACGACTCCGTGGCCATCAAGGCGGATGTGGAACTGGGCGGTACGGACCAGAAATTCAATCTACTGGTCGGCCGGGATATTCAGCGTGAATTCGGCCTGGAACCCCAGGTTATTCTCACCATGCCCATTCTTGAGGGCCTGGACGGCGTGGAAAAAATGTCCAAATCACTGGACAATTATATCGGCATTACGGAGAGTGCAGCCGATATGTACGGGAAGACCCTGAGCATTTCCGATGATCTCATTATGCGCTACTTCACGCTGACCACGGATCTGACACCTGAAGACCTGAATAAAATTCAGTCTCGTCTCAACTCCGGTGAAAATCCCCGGGATATCAAGCATGACCTGGCCTGGCATATAGCCCGGCGCTACCACGATGCAGCGGCAGCCGACGCTGCCAGGGCCCATTTTGAACAGGTTTTCGTCAACAAGGGGATCCCGGATGATATTGAAGAATTTACAATTCCTGAGAACCCATATTTTATTTCTAAGGTTTTATTTGAAAGTGGTTCCGTGGCTAGTGCAAGTGAAGCAAAACGTCTTTTAAAACAGGGGGCCATTTCAATAGATGGTGAAAAAGTCAACTCCGATGCAGGAGCAATCAACTTTTCAGATGGAAATATAATCAAAGCAGGAAAACGGAAATTTCTGAAAATCCGCATAAACTGAAAAACTGGGGTTTTCGCTGATATGCTGAAAATCCTGTATATTTCTCCGGAAAATACCGTCGGTACACTGAATCTGTGGAAGTCCTACCATGAATCACGTGGAAATATCTGCCGCAC
This sequence comes from Fidelibacterota bacterium, assembly GCA_046735395.1. Lineage (GTDB taxonomy): Bacteria > Fidelibacterota > Fidelibacteria > Fidelibacterales > DSDE01 > JBJKQR01. Next base: position 45,822 of record JBJKQR010000062.1, read on the forward strand.
CGTGACATTCTATCCTTCATCAGCCGGGTATCCGGAAGACATCTGCCTGCATCTGCCACTGATCAGCACTGGTAAAGGATACCGCAGCTTCCGGCATCGCCTCCAGAAGCGATGGTACGGACAGGATCCTCAGACAGCAAAAGCCGGAAAGCCCCCCGTCTGGACTCCTTCGGGAACTGCTGAAGCGCTGTGGTTTCGAGTCCGTGACTTTATCTGGTCCTTCAGTGTGGAACAGGCAATTGAGCGTTACCATCTCGATGAATTTGACATTTACCATTTCGAATGGGGCCTGGACTTCTATCGCGACTGCCGTTTTGCCGCCCGGATGAAGGAAGCGGGGAAAACCATCATCAATACCTATCATGGCCAGGATATGCGAAATCGCGGCGTCCTGCCGGTCATGGACGAGCTTGCAGACCTGAGACTCAGTTCAGAGCTTGATCTGCTGGATCTGCATCCCAAGCTGAAATATCTCTTCCTTCCCTTTCGAACCGCTGCCTTTTCCCATCCGGACAAGGCGGTTCACAAGCCCCTGAAAGTCTGTCATGCCACGACCAACCGCTATTTCAAAGGTTCCGATCATATCATCAGAGTTTGCAGGGAACTCGAAGCAGACGGTCTGATTGAATTTGTATTAATCGAGAATCGTCCTCACGAAGAGGCGCTTGAACTGAAATCAGGCTGTGATGTAAATATTGACCAGCTGACCGATCTGGGAGGCTGGGGCTATGGCATGAATTCGGTGGAAAGCCTCAGTATGGGCATCTGTACTCTGGCCTTCCTCAATCCCACCTATGAAAAATTTATCCCGGACCACCCTTTCGTAAATACCCACCCGGAAACTCTGAGAGATAATCTGCTGCAGCTGATAAAAGATCCGGATTCTGTGGCGGAAAGAGGGCGCAGCGGACGGGAATGGGTGCGCACGCATCATGACATCTCAGCGGTGGGAAAGCAGCTCTATGCCTATTATGAGGATTTGAGAGGAGATGGCCGCCTTGTCTCCTGAATCTTTTTTTATCCCGATTTCCATTATTATCCCCAGTTATCAGCGACGGGAGTTGCTTGAACAAACTTTGAATTCCGTAATGGCGGCAGATTATCCCGTGGCGAAGCGACAGATCATCATCGTGGACGATGGCAGCAGTGACGGCACCGAAGAATACTGCCGGAGTCTGTCCGGCATTGATTATATCCGCCATGATCAGAACCGGGGACGGGCGGAAACCCGGAATTCAGGACTTCGGGCAGCTGCCGGAAGAATCTGTTTTTTCCTGGATGATGACCAGGTCATTCCCGCTCATTTTTTCACAGCGCATCTCGAACGCTATCATCGGTTTCCGGACTGTGTCGGCACCGTCGGCCAATACCGGACGCCTGAAAAGGATCAGCACGTCTGGGGGAAATATCTGGAAAGCCGCGGAGCCATCAAGCTTCCGCCGGACACAGCTCTGCCTGCCAAGTATTTTCAGGGCGGAAACATCAGCATCCGCTCTGATATTCTGTCAAAAATCGGAGGATTTGATCCGCTTTTTGACAGCTATGGCGGCGAAGACAGCGATATGGGGCAACGGCTCTCGGAGTATGGCCCCATCTATTTTACGGCTCATGGATACAGCTACCACCACGGAATCCCTTCTCTGTCCCATCAGCTGGACCGTCTGGAGGACTTCGGCAGGAAATCCCTGAAGGATCTCCTTGCCAAGCATCCCGATCTGGAAAGCACCTACAATATCAGATATTTCAAATTCCCGTGGAATATGGCCTGGTCCCCCCTTCTCTATCGGCTGGCCCTTGCCTGCTACAGGCGGGTACCCCGGTCCGCAGCCTTCACGATGTTATCCTATCTGCAGGCATACAGGGTATATCGCGGATACAGGTATAAGGCCACGCATCCCGGAAGCTCGTAATCCGAACGGTTTATTCAGACAATTCGTAAATCAATTTCAATAGCATCATATCGATCGAATGGCGTTCTGACCACTTCACTGTCTGACATTTGATCCTGAAAAATTCAGTGTAAAAAAAAAAGGCTCCGCAAGGGAGCCTTTTTCTATTATGAGAGTCAATATGTCAGTACATACCGCCCATACCACCCATTCCGTCCATGCCGCCGGGCATAGCAGGAGCAGCGGCTTCCTTTTCCGGTTTGTCGGCAATGACTGCTTCAGTGGTCAGCAGCAGGCCGGCAATGGATGAGGCATTTTCAACAGCGGTACGGGTCACTTTCGTCGGGTCGACGATTCCGAATTCAAACATGGATCCGTAACGTTCCTCACGGGCATCAAAACCGTAGTCGTCTTTTCCATTGAGAATAGCCTGAACAATGATGGCAGGTTCGAGGCCGGCATTGGTGGCAATCTGACGAACGGGATACTGGAGAGCCCGTTTGACGATATCCACACCAACCGCTTCGTCTCCGTCGAGGCCCAGGTTATCCAGGCTTGCGGAGATTCTCAGCAGCGCCACACCCCCACCGGGAACGATTCCTTCCTCAACGGCCGCGCGGGTCGCGTGCAGAGCGTCTTCAACAAGGGCCTTCTTTTCCTTCATCTCGACTTCGGTCGCAGCTCCGATATTCAGAACAGCCACACCGCCGCTCAGCTTGGCCAGGCGTTCCTGAAGCTTTTCGCGGTCATAGTCGGATGTGGTATTATCGATCTGAGCCTTGATTACGTTGATACGGTCCTTGATGGCATCGGCACTGCCGGCACCTTCTACGATCGTTGTGTTATCCTTGTCGATGGAGATACGTTTTGCCGTTCCCAGCATATCGAGAGTGGCATTTTCCAGCTTGTATCCCTGTTCTTCGGAAATGACGGTTCCATTAGTCAGAACCGCGATATCCTGAAGCATTTCCTTGCGTCTGTCTCCGAATCCGGGTGCCTTTACAGCAGCAACCTTCAGAGTTCCGCGGAGTTTATTGACAATCAGCGTCGCCAGAGCTTCGCCTTCAATATCCTCTGCGATGATCAGAAGCTGACGTCCCAGCTGTGAGGTCTTCTCCAGAATGGGAAGCAGATCCTTCATGGCAGAGATTTTCTTGTCATGAATCAGAATGAAGGTGTCCTCGAGAACAGCTTCCATTGCTTCCGTATCGGTTACAAAATAGGCAGAAAGATATCCGCGGTCAAACTGCATGCCTTCGACGATGTCCAGAGCGGTCAGTGTTGATTTGGCTTCCTCCACAGTGATGACACCATCCTTGCCGACCTTATCCATGGCTTTGGCAATCAGAGCGCCGATCATGACTTCCTCAACCTCATCAGTCTGGCTTCCCACCTTGGCGGTTCTGACTTTCTGATTGTTGGCGGAAATCGTTCCGACCTGTGCAATCTCATCCTGGGATTCAACTTCCCGGGAAATCTTTTTCAGTTCGGTAACGATTTTAGCGGCAGCCAGATCAATTCCACGTTTGATTTCCATGGGATTGGCGCCGGCCGTCACGTTTTTCAATCCTTCACGGATGATGGCCTGCGCAAGCACTGTCGCAGTCGTGGTACCGTCACCGGCCACGTCGGACGTTTTGGATGCAACTTCCTTGACCATCTGTGCACCCATATTTTCAACATTGTCTTCAAGTTCGATTTCTTTCGCAACCGTCACACCGTCCTTGGTAACGGTGGGAGCACCGAATTTCTTTTCTATAACGACGTTACGGCCCTTAGGTCCCAATGTAACCTTCACCGCATCTGCCAGTTTGTCCACGCCGGCCTTCAGTCTGGCCCGGGCATCCACATCATACTCAATGAACTTGGCCATTGCAGTATATCCTCCTTTTCTGAGCGTTGTTCAAAATTTCCTGTATCCTTTTCGGATGATTCATGTGCCGTGCTGCCGGAAAGTTACAGCGATTTGACAGGCCATTTTTCCGCATCTTAGCACTCTCCTCATCTGAGTGCTAATTTTAAGGAGATTTACCAATTATTTCAACAGATTTTCTCCTCCTGAAAATCCGAAATTCAGTAAATGCCCATCCGGATCTATAAATAATTCAGATAATTAAAAAGGCGGCTCATTCTGTGTTTCGCGGCCGGTCCCCAGGCTGTCCCCATTCTCGAAGTACAGGCTATCCGGCTGACGCAGGCTGTCCTGAAGACCCAGGCTGTCCGGCAGAACTTCCGGAACAGGCGGGTCACTGTAATGAAAATCACGGTTGAATTTTTCCGGATAATAATAATCGAGAGAATCAGCGGTTTCCGAATTCTGACGCAGCCAGGCCGTGATATGAATTCCGTCTTCGGCGGAAATCATTTTATACAGGTTGCCTGCTCCATCCACGTAAAATTCCCGGATTATCTCCGACCAGGCCAGGCGGGGAATATGGAAACGTGCCTGCACGCCCTGAGCTTCATCAACCAGAAGGACAGATCTTTTTACTCTCTGAGGATCATTTTCTGAATATTCCTCCACATACACAAAGAGCTGACCATCCGGGCTGAGGCCAACGAAGCGGCTCACCGCCAGCCGTTCAAAAGGCAGAATTTCCTCAGATCCATCCGGAAATTGCAGCTCACATTCCTGAAAACTTTTTCGAGTTACCCGGACTGTACTGCCATTCCCATCAACAGGAATTCCCTTGAAGAGCATATACCGTCCCTTTGCATTAATATCCGGGTTCAGCCAGGTACTGTAATTAATAATGGGAAGAACGCGCTTTTCTATCGGGTCCCAGCGCATATCCGTAATGCGATGTCTCGGATTGCTCACCGTCATTTTATCTTCAATATTGCCATGGGTCAGTGTATAGATCACATTATCCTGCAGAAGATAAACCGAATTATCATGGAGCAAAAAATCCTCTGCATTCGTCAGCGGAATATGCTGTGCATAATCAAACAGGCTGTCCTGATAAAATTTAAGGGCCTCGTTCACCCGGTCCAGAACAGCAATCCGATTTCCCTCCACGCTGAAAGCTGAGGGGCCGAGTACTGTCGCGGGAACCTCCCAGCGGGCAACATCACCCGGCCGATCGCCCCAGGGCAGGAACAGCAGATCCCGAAATTCATATTCAACTGCTGCCAGAGGCAGCGCTGCAATGAGCAACAATAGTAAGATTTTCTGTTTCATTTGACTCCTTTGCAACCGATGTGTCCTGATGATCCGCCCCCCCTTTCCGGCCTGGGTTATAGCTGCCGGTTCCAGTCTGCCGTCCGTCAGAACCCGAATTTTCATTCCGTCGGAAAATACGCATTCAGAGTCAGATTTATTATAAAAAAAACCACCCAATCCGCCTGCTGCTCATCCTGACGAGGAAATATTACCAATATAAAAAAGCCGGACAGGAATCCGGCTTTTTCGGAAATAGCTATTCGAATATTATTCCAGTCCGACCAGCTCTTTGTAAACCTTTTCCGAGCGGTCGCGGATATCCTTATGCAGACTGTTTCCATGTGAATCCATGGTTACAACTGCCTGAAAGTCCTTCACCTCAATGACCCACATCGCCTCCGGCACTCCGAATTCCTCCAGCTTGATAACCTTGTGAACCCGGGTCACCGATTTAGCGAGAAGAGTCGCCGCACCCCCAATGGCATGCAGATACACGGCACCGTGCTCCTTCAGGGCCTGAAGGGTTTTTGCACCCATTCCCCCTTTTCCGATGGCAGCGCGAAGTCCGTATTCCTTGAGGACATCTCCCTGATAGGGTTCCTCTCGAATGGAGGTCGTCGGCCCGGCCGCAACAAAATGCCATTCTCCATCCTTTTTTTCAACGACAGGGCCACAATGATAAATCATGGAATCCTTGAGAATATCCCGAATTTCATCAGGCCGTTCCTCCACCATCCAGGCATGAGCCGCATCCCGGCCGGTTACCATGATTCCGCTGATAGCCACTTCATCACCGACTTTCAGCTCGCGAATGGCTTCTTCACTGATCGGAAGCTGCAGCTTAATCATATATCACCTCCGATTCCTTAAACAGCATGGTATGACGTCTGTCAGCCCAGCACATGTAGGCCAGGCTCACGAAAAAGGACGCAGGAAGACGGTGCAGCTTGCCGATTTTCACAGCGAGAGCAGTAGTCCTGCCGCCGAATCCCATGGGTCCGACACCCAACTTGTTCAGGTCTTCCAGAAGCCGTCCTTCCAGGCCGGCCAGATCCCGATCCGGATTTGTGTCATCCAGTTTCCGGAACAGCTGTTTCTTGGCCATGATCATGGAAGAGGCCCGGTCACCACCGATACCGATTCCCATGATTCCCGGAGCACAGCCCTGACCCTGAGCATTGAATACGAGATCAACGATGCACTTGTACACACCGTCCAGATTCCGTCCGGCTTTCAGGCGCGTATCCGGCAGTTTATACTGACCGGAGACATTTTCCGATCCGCCGCCCTTCAGGGCAAGGCGCACCTGAATGGCATCCTCATCCCATTCATCGAAATGGAAGTAGGGCGCCATGATTCCTGTATTGTCTCCGGAATTCTTCCCGGATACGCTGTCGACGGCATTGGGGCGCAGATAGGCCTTCGCCGTGGCCATGCGCGTGGCTTCCGCGATGGCCGCTTCCACCTTTCGCATGGATACGCCCACCGGTATGGTGATATAGTGGATATTGGTTCCCGTGTCCTGGCAGATAGGCGTACTGCCGTCACGTGCTTCGTTGATATTCCGCAGAATAGCACTGAGAACAGATTTGGCGGCAGATCCATCGTCTTCCGCATCCCGGGCCTTCTCAAGCACCCGGACAACATCGGGCGCCATATCGGTACTGGCACGGCGAATCAGCTCCAGCGTCGCATCGCGAAACTTGTCATGATTGAATTCAAAACTCATAACTTCACTCCAATCCATTGATCAGGGTTCGAACATTTTCAGCAGGTCCATTTTGGGCGGAACCGGCTTGCCTCCCTTTGCATTGTCCTGAATCTGATGAACCAGATCCGTATAGGTCGGACGGTTCTTATGATAGATGATACCCAGTTTCAGATGGTCGTCGCTGTTGGCAATATCAAAGGCGGCAACTTCATCGGACGGATCATGACTGTCATCAATGAAGGAGCTCTGTTCCTTGATCATCGTGAATTGATCACGTCCCATGAAGGTCGGGCAGGGGCTCAGGAATTCGACGAATGAGAACCCCTTGTGAGCAATGGCATGCGAGAGAATTTCAGCTGATTCCTTCGGATACCCGCTGAAGGCGCGGGCAACGAAGGAGGTATTATAGGAGATCATCATTCTTACGGGGTTGATGGGTGCTTCCATGTTTCCGTAGGCCGTGGTCTTGGTTTTGAGACCGAGGGGCGAAGTCGGTGAGGCCTGTCCCTTGGTGAGTCCGTAAATGGAGTTATTCATGACGATATAGGTAATATCAATGTTTTTACGGGCTGCATGAGGAATATGTCCGGATCCGATGGAAAATCCGTCCCCGTCACCGCCGACGGCAATAACGGTCGTGTCCAGATTTGCCATCTTTGCACCCGTCGCGACAGGCAGAACACGTCCATGAACACTGTTGAAGCCATAGGTTTTCATATAGCCGGGCAGCCGGCTGGAGCAGCCGATACCGCTGATAACCGCAAGCTGATGCGTGGGAATCTGCAGTTTGGCCAGAGCCTGGTACAGCGCGTTCAGCACGCCGTAGTCACCGCAACCCGGACACCAGATCGGTTTCAGGTCGCTTTTATAGTCTTTTGCTGTAAGATTTTGTATTTCCATTATTTTCCACATCCTTCTGATTTACATATTTCAACGAGTTTATCATAAATCTGTTCCACCGTAAAGGGAGACCCGCCGCTGATGGAGTAGGGCGTGATCTTGGTCCCGTAGTCACCGAAACGGATAAAACCGCGCAGATAACGTCTGAACGGACCAGCATAGGCAACTTCAGCGATGAGAACATGTTTTTTAGTCTTCATGAATTTCTCAAAAGGTTTGGTGAGGAAGGGGAGAATGAGCTGGGGCACGATAGCGGCCACATTGTAGCCATTTGCATTGGCCTTCTCCACGGCTTCCTTGACGGCACCCTTGCTGGATCCCCAGGCAATCACTCCGATGGGTGCGTCATCCGGCCCGTATGTTCTGACGAACTCGAATTCTTCCTTGATGAGATCGTGCTTGGCAAAGCGTTTCACATTCATCTTCTCATGAATGTCCACGTCAGAGGTCGGCCAGCCGATTTCCGAATGTTCAATTCCGGCCGCCTGGTATTCACCGCCCTCGATACCGGGTTTGGTGATAGGTGAAATTCCGCTTTCGCTGTAACGGAAGCGCTTGTATTCCTTCAGTTCCTCGGCGGTGGGAAGCAGTCTTTCATTCACCTTCTTGAAACCGTATTCAAGGTTTTTGAACCGGTCCGGATTGATGGATTCCTTCCGCTGCCCGATAAAACTGTCGGACAGGAGGATAACCGGGATCTGGTATTTCTCGGCAATGTAGAAACTCAGAACGGTTGTATCGAAGCAATCCTCCACGTCGGAGGGAGCGATGACGACTCTCGGTGAATCACCATGGCTTCCCCAAATTGCCTGCATCAGGTCGGCCTGTTCGGTCTTCGTGGGAATTCCGGTGGAAGGCCCCACACGCTGAACATTCACAACGACGATGGGCAGTTCGGCAATGGAAGCCAGGCCGATACTTTCGTTCATCAGGGAAATTCCCGGTCCCGACGTTGCGGTCATCGCCTTGGCACCCCCGAAGGATGCACCGACGATGGCGTTGATGGAAGCCAGTTCGTCCTCCATCTGCATGAAGACGCCGCCGTACTTGGGCATTTCCTTGGACAGCCACTGCATGACTTCCGAAGACGGTGTGATGGGATAGCCGGCAAAGTAATTGATCCCGGAATAGAGCGCCCCGAAGGCGATGGCCTCATTTCCTTCCATGATCAGCTGAGCTTTGGCTTTCTTGTATTCGAAGGTAATATGATCCGTCTTTTTCAGATTATCGCGTACATAATCCGCACCGGCATGCACGGCCGTCAGATTGCTCTCTATGACTTCCGATTTCTTGGATGCGAAGCGTTTCTTGATGGATTTGGCAAGCGCGTCATCCGGCAGTTTGAAAAGTTCGGATACAGCTCCCAGCATGACGATATTCTTTGCGAGAAGCGATCCGGCACTGTTCTTGGCGATTTCACCAAAGGGAATTTTATACCAGGCTTCCACATTCTTCATATCCAGCGGGATATCCTCTTCAGGAAATTTATCTTCAGAATCACTGACGATCACCAGATTCTTCTTGAACATCATTTCGCCCTGGAAACGCAGAAAATCCTTCCAGCTCAGTACGACGAGCACATCAATTCTGTCACCCTGTGTCGCAATGGGGTTCTGGCTGATTCGCGTACGAACCGAACTTTCCCCGCCCCGGATCTGTGGACCGAAACTTTTCAGCATAAAGGTAAAAAGTCCGTCACTTGCCGCAGCATTGATTAAAATTTCCCCGGCCGAGATGATCCCGTCACCTCCGGAGCCGGCGATACCGATTACGATGTCATTTTGTCCCATTGAAATAATTCCTCCCGGGATGGTTTAATTATGTTATATGAATTAAGGGTTAAACGGTCATTATAGGTATATTAATTAGTCTAACAAAAGCAAGAATCGTGATACGAATTAAAGAGATATTTCGGAAGCAGTTCACGGCCTGCGGCCCTTTTATTAATAGCATGAAGTTACCAGAATGAAAACTCTATGTCAACATCTTATAGCCCCGGTGTGAGATTTCCAGCTCAATATTTAGGGGGTAAAAAAAACGGCAACTATTGGAAGCTGCCGTTTGAGTATTCTTATTTTCAGAGTGCATTACTTGAGTTTAAAAACGATGGGGATAGCAATCCAGACCCCCACGCTGCGGTCTCTCTGCTTGGCCGGTTTGAATTTCGTTTTCCGGATGGCATTGATCGCGGCTTCATCAAGTCCCGTATTTGCCATACCTTTCATAACCACCCAGTCCGTTACCACGCCACTTTCATTAACGAACGCCTGAACGATGACTGTTCCCTCAATCTGCGCTTCGCGGGCGATATCAGGATATACCACGTTTTTCATAATGGCTGCATTTCCGCCGATAGGCTGGGGAGCCTCATCATAGGGAATGAATTTCACCCGGGGGCCGCTGTTATCATCCTTTTCAGGAGGAGGCGGCGCATCGGCAGCTGTATAGGTATCAAATTCAAAACCTTCCCATTCCACATCGTCCGCAACTTCCTCGCTTTCGGACATGACCGGAACGGTGGGGCGCTGGGGTGGGGCAGCCTGCTGTACTTTTTCGGTAACCGGAACGTCGACGGTTTCCACCATAATGTCCGGGCCCTGAAGTTCAGTGGCTTTAAACTGAATTTTCGGCACAAAATACAGAGTGGCAACGATAATCAGCATCACCAGTACCGATGATACTTCAGCCACAAAGGGAGATCGTTTTTTCAACTGGTCATATTTACTGAGTTGCGTCATAATCCCTCCTTAGTTCACGGCTGTCGTGGCTGAATAGTTCAGCTTCAATGCATCCGCTTCGCGCAGTTCATTATGCAGTGAATTGATCACTTTCATGGCCACATTCTTATCAGCTCTCAGAGAAATAACAAGCTGGGGATCTGCAGCTCTCAATCCGTAGGCAACATCTCTGACTTTATTCACCGGAACCATTTTGTCCTGAATGGACACAACGCCGTCCTTACTGACCCACAGAAAGGCAACGTGCCGCTTCGTATCGACCTTGGAGATTTCCTTTGCCGACGGCAACGTAACGTCCAGTCCATCGTATTGTCTCAATACCGTTGTCATCATGAAAAAGATGAGCAGCATGAAAATGATATCAGGCATGGATGCGGTGGAAATACCGCCCTGAACTTTATTTTTTCTCTCAAGTTTCATCTATCTCACCTCTATTCCCCGGTTGCAACGGATGTTCGCTGCAGGGCATTGGCTTTCTTCAGCTGATCAATGACTGAAACATAGACCTGATATTTGGTCTGATTATCCGTCTGCACCGAGAAGATCATTTTATCATTCTGCTGAAGCAGCTGTTTCGCCCGGCGGGACACATCACTGACGGGAATGACTTCATCATTGAAGAGAACGCGTCCGGCAGCATCTACAAGCACGTTGGTAATCTTGTCCTTGCTCACCGTAAAATCGCTGCCCTTTCCGGGAAGCACCAATCCGATTCCCTTATCCTGATCAACCGTACTCACAAGCAGAAAGAAGACCAGCAGAAGAAAGGCGATATCAGACATCGATCCTGAATTGATTTCAGGTGTCGGTCTCCGTTTCTTTTTTCCTAAAAGCATAGCTACCCTGCTGGTTATTTCACTTTTTGACTGAGGATATCAATCAGTTCTACAGAAGATTCTTCCATCGATACGATAATCTTGTCAATTCTGTCCATGAACCAGTTCTGGAACAGGGTCATCATAATGGCCACAACCAGACCGAACAGTGTGGTGAGAAGGGCTTCGGAAATACCGCTGGCAACAATGGCCGGCGTCATATCGTTGGCGGCCGCAATGTCATTGAAGGCGGACACCATACCGGACACCGTTCCGGTGAATCCGAGCATGGGAGCAACGCTGATGACCGTTGACAGCCAGATCTGATTTTTTTCCAGAAACGCCATTTCGAGAGAACCGGCGGACTGAATGGATTTTTCAACCTTTTCCATACCCTGATCCACGCGGCTCAGCGCTTCGTGGTAGACGGAAGCGACCGGTGAACTGCTGCTGGCAGTAAATTCCTTGGCTGCAGCAACACCCTCATCCTTCAGGATATTATTGACGCTTTTCAGAAACGTGCGCGTCTGAAGCTCAGCTGTCGTAAGAGAGTAGAAACGTTCGAATACAATTATCAGTCCCAGGACAAATACACCCAGGATCGGCCACATGAACGGACCACCCTTTAAAAATAAATCAATTAACATGGATGAGAACCTCCGATTTTTTTATTCACTCTTTTATTTTTTTCCATTGCAAAGATTTTAGGTATTATCCGCAAAAAAGTCAATCATTTTGATTGCTATTTTGATGGTACATGGCCACCAGTTCATGAGCGTTTTTAAGCGCATCCAGAGCCGCCTGAAACTGGTTGTCATCCGTCAGTCTGGCCATGTAAAAGGCATCGTTTCCCCAGAGGGATTTTGCGATTTCGGAGCGTACCGACATGAGGATATCCGTCTGGTTCTCCTTCAGCTCTTCCAGCTTCAGCTCCGGTTCATATTCCAGGCTGTACTGGTAAATCTGCTCCATGATATCCTCAGGAAAATGGTAATCCATCACAAAGTCCCGGGCCTCCGAAAATTTCGGCAGAGTCTCATTGATGTACTTCTGGGCGAATTTGAAGAAGATCCGGTTGGGGTTGCGATACAGCAGCCGGCTGCTTTCACTCAGGTCGAAGTCCCGTTTAACGATCACATCCGGCGTGATGCCGCCGCCGCCATAGACGGTCCGGCCGGCCTTGGTCTTGAATTCGGGACGGTTCTCTTTATCACCGGCTCCGGCAGCAGCGCTGTCCGACTCCGTGTAGATTTCATTGTAATATTCCTCGGTACCCTTGTCGTAAGGCCTCTGGATGAGACGTCCGGACGGTGTGTAATACCGTGCAACGGTCACTCTCACAGCAGATCCGTCCTTGAGCGGCCACTGACGCTGTACCAGTCCCTTCCCGAAGGAGGTTTCACCGACAATCATACCCCGATCCAGATCCTGAATGGCTCCGCTCACGATTTCGGAGGCGCTGGCGCTTCCCCGGTTGATGAGCACCACAATGGGCAGGTTCTTGTACAGGCCCTTGCCGGTGGCGTGATAGGATTCATTTGAATTTTTTACGCGGCCTTTCGTGTAAACGATCATATCACCCTTGTCCAGAAATTCATCCAGCATTTCCACGGCCTGGTTCAGATAGCCGCCGCTGTTGAAACGCAGGTCAATGATCAGCGATTTCATGCCCTGGGCCTTCAGCTCGGAAAGCGCAGTACTGAATTCTTCCGCTGTCGTTTCGGAAAAGCGGTTGACCAGAACATATCCGGCATCGTCATTTACCATGAATTTGGCAAGAACGGAGTAGATGGGAATATCGTCGCGAATGATATCCACTTTGAAGGGTTTGGGAACTCCGGCCCGTTTCACGGTCAGCACCACCTTCGATCCTTTTTTCCCACGGAGACGCTTGAAGGTCTGCTCCCGCGTGATGTCCTTGGCGCTGCTGTCATCAATCGCGATAAACTTGTCTCCCGTATGCAGCCCGGCCCGTTCCGAAGGTGTTCCCACGATGGGAGAGATAACGGTGATGTATCCGTCAATGATATCGAATTCGATCCCGATTCCCTGAAAATTTCCCTGAAATTCCTCAGTAATATTTTTCAGCTGATCCTTGTCGATGTAAATGGAGTGAGGATCCAGTTCGCCCAGAAATCCACGATACAGGCCAGCCATGGCCTTGTCCCAATCCACATCATCCACATAATATTCATTCACGATGGAAATCATGTCATTCAGAACCGCCAGTTTCAGATAGAGGTCATTGCCCTTCTCGTCCGTTCCGGAGGATATTTTGGGAGAAATTACGATGGCTGCCACCACCGCAAGTAACAGGAAGGCGGTAAGTATTTTATGTTTTTTCATTATCATTCCTATCTTCGTTTTCATTTACCGGGTCACCACCACGCTTTTATTCAGTAAAATTACGATTTAATTCAATAAAAGTTCAAAGATTTCTTTCCGGTCGGGCCGCGCCGCATCATAATCCGGGAACCGAAGTCGCACAAGCATTGAAAATACTCAGATAATACTGCAATGATGAAATGATGATGCAGGGCTTATATTCTGAAATGATTGCGTCTCAGAGACCGAAATATATGAATACCTGCGCAAAGGGTGAAACGAGGGTCATGAGTCCGCCGCCAGGCGAATTTGAGACCGTATAATAGTCATCGACCTTCCAGGCTGTGGGCGGAATCAGGGCAATATGAGCACCGGCATTGAAGCGCAGTCCGCCCCGGCGCATGAACTGCCATAACCAGGAAATTTCCGGCAGAAAGGTCGGCGCGCTTTTCGCTGTAAGCCGCGCCCCGAATTCGGGTTTTGCAAAAATGGCGGCCCAGTCATTATTATGGCGGTTTCTCAGATATTTATAGCTGTAATTGGAAATTCCCGCACTTAGATTCAGCGCGAACTGGCCGTGGGCGGATACGGGGAACACATATTCCACAAAGAGCAGTGACGATGACAGGGACATCTGCGAATACATGACTGAATCCGTGGAGGCAATATTTTCCGAACGCTGTTTTTTCCCGGCCAGAACCGAAGCCCCAAGTCGCCAGTGGTCACTGATGGTACCCCAGCCCTGCACGCCGTGCAGATAGGTATTTCCGCTGAAGTCAATTCCTTCCGGAGTCTGGGGCAGATCAATCGAAGGAAGCGAAACCCATGTGGGCGTATATCCGATGCCGCCCCCGTAGAAGGCATCAAAATAATCCGTCTGCATCTGTGCAGCCACCGGCAGCGCCGCCAGGCAAAGGCCGAAGAGTATTCGTTTCAAAAGGCGCAAGGAAACCTCCGCTGTTTCAGGGTATTACTCAGAAGCCCAGCATCACCGACGCATTCAGATAGGGTGAAATCAGACGTATATCATCCGGCGCGGCAACGGGAATGAATCCATTGACCGTCCACGCGGATTGAGACAGCTGGCTGAAATGAAAGCCACTGACAAGCCTGACCTGAAAACGGTCCAGAATCTGCAGCTGCATGGACAGGCTCAGTCTCATAAAAAACTGCGGGGCTGATAACAGACTGTTCTGTGTCATGACCGTGTTCCGTCCGTCCAGAAACGCGTCCCAATCAGGACTTTTCACGATCTTCATATATTCGACCTTGTAGGAGTTCAGGCCGAATGTAGTTCCGAAACCGATAGTCATATTGTAGTCGACCGGCGCCGCATATTCAATCGTCAGGCCGGTGGAGGCCATCACCGTCGCGGCCATGAGATTCGTATCCTGCAGAGACTCATTCACTTCATACCGTCCGCTCTGAAAATTTGCGCCCAGGCGCCAGGTATCACTGAAATGAACATAGCCTTCCATACCCTGCAGAACCAGCGGTTCATAATACAGATCCCGGGGATCGCTGCCGTAATCCAGCCGGATCTCAGGCATGGCGTCCCAGGTACTGTTGGTGAAATACATCATCAGCGCACTGTATCCCACGCCCCCCCGGGCAGTGTCAGAAGCCTGTCCGCGGAGACTCGCGGCTGCCATACTGATGATGATGAAAAAGAGGGTTGAATAATTCCTAAAACGCTGCATAACTATTGCTTATCGACGATCTTTTAATTCATTACTTTAAATATACCCGCTAAATTCCTTTAATACAACAGCATTTTTGCTTCGGAACTTGCTTTTTCCTTGATTTTCACTGTCCGTAAATCTAAATTCAAAAAACTTGAATCGGCAGGAAAATTTTATGATCCCAGGTAAACATGTATTCCGATTTTTTACGAGACTTGTAATGATTGCGGGCCTGACGATCAGCCTGTGCGGGCCGACGGCTCAGGCAGCCACGGAATGGCAGCTGGAATCAGGCAATTTTTCCATGACAAAATGGGCTTATCTGCCCCGCATCAGTTCGGAAAAGACGCATTATATCGTGACGCTGCGGGCTTCGCTTCGGGACGGCGGCCCCCAGGCACTTACTGTCTACGCTCTGCATGAAGACGGCACACGGATTGAAACCCTCTGGAACTATTCCGCTCAGGAAGGGACCCGTACCGTGATCAGTGATTTCTGCATCAGCGATCTGGATGCAGACGGACGCCCCGAAATCAGCGCCATCTTCAATATTGACGGCGACAAGCAGCCGACCTGGCTGAGACTATTCGAATGGAACGGAAAAACTTTCAGCACGAATCCGGTGAGCAGCAGCAACATCATCGTGGACAGCCGAAGTCAGGATCGTCCCGGGCAGATTTTTTTCGATACCTTTGAGAATGGAAAGAGCGCCCAGCTGGCCATCCTGTTCAGAGGCAGCCAGCGCCGGGCCTATACGCTCTCCTACGAAGGCAGCCTGGAGGGCGCGGTCTGGAGGACGGACAAGGAATTCGTCTCGCCCAAATTCACCAGCGGCAACAGCATCCTTTTCTGTCAGCCCATCCGCCTGCCGCAGGGACGCTCGTCTCAGATCATGTTCTATGCAGAGGACA
This sequence comes from Fidelibacterota bacterium, assembly GCA_046735395.1. GTDB lineage: Bacteria > Fidelibacterota > Fidelibacteria > Fidelibacterales > DSDE01 > JBJKQR01. Next base: position 61,956 of record JBJKQR010000062.1, read on the forward strand.
ATGCCACCACGCTTTTCAGTCTCATGGCCCTTGATCGCAGCGGTAAATCCCAGGAACTCGCCTCTCTGCTGGCAGAAGGAAAAACCGGCGGTGTCCCGACAATGGTGTCCCGTACCTCAGAATTCGGCCCTGCACAGGATCGTCTTTTTTTCTCCACGGACCGAAAATCCCTGGCCATGATTGCCTACACTCAGAAAAGCGGCCTGCAGCTTGAGGCTCTGGATATTCAGAGCGATTTTGCCCCCGAATCCATTATTCAGTACATTCCCACTGCGCAGGACACTTTTTTGCTTCTGGGATATAATAACACTTTCGCGTATACCGTATATCGGCTTGCAGACAATACATGGAACCTTTGGGAAAACGGACGCACCCAGAGCAGCGGCACTCGTCTCTACGGAACAGCCTTTTCCAATGAATCCGGCGATCATCTCCTCACCGCAACCGCTTCCCGCAACCGCATTTTTCTGGAAGTGGGCGATCTGCGCCTGACGGAAACAGCTCCGGAAAAACCGGCAGAGAACACGGCCGATGCGGTGAAAATTGATTCGGATCTGGATACTCTGGCCGTACTTGACAAGAAGGAAGCGGATATCATTCCGACAGCTCCGCAAACCGAAGCTGAAGCCGCAGCGATTCCCGCACCCGCCCCCACCCTGATGCAGGATCTGAAATATAAAGTATCCCAGTATGATTATGTTTTCACACCTGCTGACACCTTTCGTCAGAATGTCAACGTCGGCCAGATGGACCCGGGCAATATGCAGATCGATTGGAAAGCTCCGGAAGGCGCTACCTTCAATATCAAAACCGGTGATATCACCTGGGATATCCGAGAGGATCAGCTGAATCAGCAGATTTTCGACCTGAAGATCGGAAACAAGGGCGATACCTCCGCATACTACTGGAATATTTACATCAACGATGTGCCCAGACTTCTGAACAAGGAGAAGGAATTCACCATCAGTCTTCACCAGCCCTTTTCACTGCAGCTGCAGGTACAGGATCGTAATACAGATCCGGAGCAGCATTTCGTACTGAAGGATCTCGCCGGCGCCACCATCAGCGACAGCGGGCTCATTGAATGGATTCCGGATGAAAACCAGCTTGATGTGAATATCTTCAGCGTTCTCATTTCGGACGGATTCAGCGTAACCGAGGAAAAATTCATGGTTTACGTGAATGACCCCGTGCGCATTGTATCCCGTCCGTCGACGCTTGTTCTCAGGGTGAACCAGCCCTGGCAGTATCAGCTGCAGGTCGAAGACCGCAATGAACCCGAACTCTTTCAGATCAGCTTCACATCCGAAGCCGTGCTGACTCCCTTCATTGAAAAAATTAAAAAATTTCTGGTCGCTGATAAAATATCGGTGGAGCAGGAAGGACGGAAACGCAGCTATATTGATGTGCGCAGCAATGTCAAATCCATACAGATTTATGACAACAAGCTCTACCTGACACTCGCCCGGAATAATGCGGATATTAAATTCAGCGAATATCTCAGCGGAATACTGGACATTGACTACAAATACATTCCCCGCTATGCGGTGCGGCAACTCAAGCAGACCCAATTCGACATGAGTCAGACCGTGGCAGGAATGGAAATCAACAGCAGTGGGGCCGTAACCTGGAAGCCGACTGCGGATGATCTCAATTATCAGAGCGTCACGCTTCGCGTTTCCGATGTACTCAGCGAAGATACACAGACTCTGAAACTCTATGTGAACAGCCCTCCCCGGATCACATCGCCCAGTAAGGCGGTAGTGCTGAATCCGGGACAGCTGCTGAGTTACAAATGCCAGGTTGAGGATCTGAATGAAAACCCGAAAATCAGCTACCGTCTCAGCAAGGACTCCCCGCCTGCTGAACTGGATTACACCGGTCAGCTCGTGTGGCGCGTCAAACCGGGCCAGTACGATTACAGCCAGCTCCGGATTATTGTCAGTGACGGCTATGATGAGGACGAGGTTCTCCTGATGATGTATGTGAATGACCCGGTGAAGATTGTTCCCTTTCAGCCGCTTTCAGCCGAAGTTGAAAAGGTCTGGAAACAGGATGTGAAGGTTCAGGATCGAAACAAGAGCACCCTGTATCGGATCGTGGTTGAGGATCAGTCGGTATTTTCCAATATCCGGGCGCAGATGGCCCTTTTCCTCAGCCGTCAGGCCGTTCCGGTAACCCATCCCGAATCCGCAGATGGCAAAGGCCGCGAAATCGATGTGCGGCCGGCAGTAAAAGCACTCTTTTCCTATGGCCCCATCCTCTTTGTGGAAAAGGATCCGGACTACAGCGGGGACGCGGATCTGAGCGACATTTTCGCCGGAATTCTGGAGCGGGACTATAATCACCTTCCCCGGCACAAGAAATTTCATGATAAAAATATCAAATTCCGTGGCCTGAGCATGCCGAACGGTATGACTATCTCAGACGAGGGCAGCATGACCTGGGTTCCCACGGATACACAGATCGACACATTCCGAATCGTCATTGAGGCCAGCGATGCCATGAGTGCAGATACCCTGAGCTTCAATCTCTTTTCCAATTCACCGCCCACGATCGTCTCCACGGCACCGTCACTGGTGAATATCGGAGACAGCTGGACCTACCCCATTGAAGTACATGATCTGAACAAGAATCAGGCTTATCATATCAATATCGTGGATGCACCGGATGGTGTGATACTGAAGAAGAGCACTCTGATCTGGAAACCCACAGATCGGCAGAAAGGGGATAATACCATTTCCTTCATCGTCAGCGACGGCCACCAGAATACAGCACAGACCTTCAATGTCTACGCGAATTCCGCGCCGGAAATTCTGTCAAAACCGGTTATTGTGGCTCTCACCGGATTCGATTACAGTTATCAGATCAATGCGGATGATCCCAATGGCGATGAACTGCGTTACACGGCCGTGGATATCCCCAGATATGCAAACCTGGACACGAAAACGGGGCTGGTCACCTGGCAACCCCGCAGCAGTGAACGGGGCATTAACCGTTTCGTTATTGATATTACAGATTCCCATAATAAGACAGTACGCCATGCCTACGATGTGCAGGTTTATGAAGATCCTGCAGCAAAGAAATTCAGCCTCGCTGTTTTTCCCGTAATGGTTACTGTTGTCGGTGTCATCCTGATGGCGGCTCTGCTCTGACAGGACGCCTGAATGGAATCTGACAGAATTCGTCAAATCATCGAGGGATTGTGTTCCCTCCCCCATCGTGGTGCCGGCACAGCAAATGAACTCAGGGCTGCAGAATTTCTGCGGAGTCAGATAGAAACTCCGGACCTGAATGTACACGTTGAGGAATTCCGTACAACCCGAAGTTATATCTTCGAACTGGGGTGGTTCCTGCTCCTTCTCATTGCCGTTTTCCTCTTTTTCCCCGGTCAGACCTACTTTTTCGGTGTACTGGGAATATTCCTTGTCGTCACGCTGCTGCGCTTTCTTGACTGGCATCCGGGTTTTCCGGGACATCTGCCGCCTCAGATCCGATCGCGGAACATCTATGCTCATAAGCGGCTGCATGATGACCATCCCGGCACTCTGCGTCTTCTGATCATGGCTCATTATGACAGCGCTCCCGTATCCCGTCTCTACCTTCCGGGGCAGGTCGAGCATTTTCATCTGTCCCTCCGGCTCAATGCCCTCGTCCTGCTGGCATCAGGCCTGTATCTGACAGGCATGATGGTCTTTGCTCATCATTTTCCCGTCCAGTGGTGGCACCTCCTGTTTCCTCTCTACTTCCTGATTCAGATCATCCTCCTGTCCGTCGATTATATCCGTTTCGGATACACGAACGGAGCCGCGGATAATGCCAGCGGATGCGCCGCCGCCATTGAAACGGCCCGTGATCTGTGGAAAAATCCCATTGAGGGCGTCAGCACGGAATTATTATTGACCGGAGCCGAGGAAGCAGGCATGAAAGGCGCCTTTGCCTGGATACAGAGACATAAGAATGAACTGAAGAAATGTGATTATTTAGTTCTGAATTTTGACAATGTGGGATCCGGAACCTGCAGATTCATTACAGAAACCGGCGCTCTGAGCCGGATCGAATATACCAGTATTCTCGTACGGGCAGCGATGGAAGTGGCCGACAGCCACAGTGAGTTTTCCCACATCGGCCCCGGCAGCTGGCATACCGGAGATTTCGACACACTCCCCTTTTACCGTCAGGGTGTTCCCTGCCTGACGCTGTCTGCCCAGGATGAGGCCGGCCTCATCCCCCATCTCCACAGGCCGGATGATATCCCGGACAACGTGGATTATCATGTTCCCCTTCAGGCCAAGGAATTTGCGGTTCACCTGCTGCGACATCTCTTCATCAGCGATTCGGCATCAGAATGACGACACTCGGAAACCACTCGCATACCCGAATTTTAGCCATCGATTTTGAGACAACCGGGAAAGTGGATAACTATCCGGATGAACCCTGGCAATTAGGCCTGGTTTCGATGGAAAACGGGAAAATTCAGGCAGAAAATGCCCGGGAATATTATTTTCATATCGGCGAACGTCCCTTTAACCGTTATGCTCCGGGACGGCATGCGGAACTCCGTCCTCTGCTCCGGAAATCGGAAGCTTTTACCCGATCCTGGCCTCATTTCCGGGAATCCCTGACGGATACGCTTCTCTGTGCCCACAATGCCTCCACCGAGAGGCGGATTCTGAAAACCTATTTTCCCATTCATGATTTCGGTCCCTGGATCGACACTCTGAAACTCTCCCGCCTCGTATTTCCCGGTCTGCCGAATTATAAACTTGAAACTGTCGTGAGATCTATCGGAGCAGAAGCGAGGCTGCACAGCCTCTTTCCCGATCGGGACTTCCATGATGCGCTGTTTGATGCGGCCGCCTCGGCACTGATTCTGGAAAAATTGTTTCATGATTTCCCGGACATGAGCACTGAAGCGCTCATTTCCCCGGATATGCTGCCCTATGTCATAAGGAGACGAAAATTATGATGTCACCCCGGTCCTATTTCGGCGGGCCCAGCCCGCTGCAGAAGCTTGACAGAATATCCGCCCCCTTCCCCGATCTGAATCTGTGGATCAAGCGGGACGATCTGAGCCTGGCCGGCCTGGGCGGGAACAAGCTGAGAAAACTTGAGTATCTCGTCGCGGATGCCCTGAATAAAGGATGTGACACCCTGATCACCGCGGGTGCACCCCAGAGCAATCACTGCCGTCAGACCGCAGCGGCTGCCACCATGGAAGGCCTGGACTGTCACCTGGTACTCGGCGGTGAATCACCGGCGCTGCCGACCGGCAATATTCTGCTGGATAACCTGCTCGGGGCACAGATCACCTTTACGGAAAAGCACCTGCGCGGTGATACGATGCAGAATGTAGCGGCCGAACTTGAAAATCAGGGACGGAAGCCTTACATCATACCCATCGGGGGCAGCAACGGAATCGGCGCACAGGGTTATGTCCGGGCGGCGGAAGAGCTCGTGACACAGTTCGGTGAGAACCATATTCAGAAAGCCCGGATCATCCTCGCCAGCTCATCCGGAGGCACTCACGCCGGACTGGAATATGGATTCCGGCGTCTGAAGGCTCCCATCACCGTGGAAGGCATCCGCATCGACAAGGATGACGGCAGATCCCTCAGCTATGAATCCGATCTGGCAAATATCTGCAGAGAGCTGGATTCCATCACCGGTCGTTCTCTACAGCTGCAGGCCACCGATTTCACAGTGAATTACAGCTGCAGCAGCCGGGACTATGGCCAGCTCGGGGCGGAAGAAAAAGATGCCATTTCTCTGCTTGCCCGGGAAGAAGGTGTTCTGCTTGATCCGGTTTATACAGGCAGAGCTTTTGCCGGTTTGCTGACAAAACTGAAATCCGGACAGTACACAAAAGATGAACATATCGTATTTCTGCATACCGGCGGAACGCCCGCACTGTTTGCCTATGCGGATCAGTTCTGATTATGTCCCGACACTGAGCAACAATTTAGTCAAAATGTTGGCCCTTGCGAATGCGTCAGAAATTCCACATATTCTCATTGTCTATGAATGAAAAGAAGAGAACGGAGAGTCGGGCTTCCATGACGGGCATGATGATTTTTGGGCTATTTCTGAGTCTGCTCTGCCCGCGACCGGCAAAAGCCGGCATTCTGGATAAACTGAAGGATTTCAACCCTGATATATTCATCACCGATACACTTGACCTGAGCGCATCGGATACCCTGGCCTGCAATTTCCGGTCCCGCATCACGGTTCTGGACCGGAGGCCCCTGAGCGGCAATATTCTGGATATTCATCAGATCAATCGGTATAAATACATCCCGGTTGATGAACTCATTTTGGTTCATCCGGCAGTAGATACACTCATCCGCTGCAGCCTTCCCGACGACAGCACTCTGACCGGAACGCTGTCCCTCGGGCATCTGCGGATCTGGTACGATGGGAAACCCTGGTTCGACAAAGGCTATAAACTGAATGCCTACACCATTTACCGGTCTGCGAACGGAGACACAGCAAGGGACTGGCTCTGGGAAATTCCGGTTCATTTCAGGAAAAAGGAAGCCAAGGCCTCCGCCTTTCGCCGGGCCGTTGATCAGTTTACCGATAATCAGGGAAAAGCGCTGGAGTCCCTGACTGTTATCCCGCTCTACCCATTTCCCTACCGGCGCCAGCTTCAGTCCTGGGCTGAATACGGCTTTTTCGGGGATGGTTACAGCCTCAATGCCCATTTTACACTGGATTATCCGACGGATGATATGCATAATTATCGCCGCGGTTCACCCGGAGTGTTCTACCGGAAAAGCCGGCGCGCGGAAAGTATCAGCATCGGCGGCAGGCACCAGAGCTGGAATACACGGCTTTCTGATGCCTGGACATTCAGAACGGAAACAGGCCTGAGAATCGGCTTCAATAATTTTAACCGGCATTATTTTAATCATCTTGATCCCTGGGACATAATGTCAGTCATGGCTACCTGGCAAAACAGTCTCATCCGGGATCCGGCCCGGAAGCGGGGCCTGACAGCCGGCATCGGAATCATACAGATCGTCCGCGCTCTCCCCACAGTCCTGCCCGTCTGGGAAGCCGGAGTGACATTCAATATTGGAATCAAACTGCCGTGAAAGCCTACTCCTCATTTCGAATTTTCATCTTAATTCTGGCCAGCGTTGCCGGCGCGGGAGCCGTGAATGTTTCCGGAAAAATCGTGGATGCGCGGAGCGGCGAAAGCATCGTGGCGGCGAATGTCTTCATTCCCGGAAGCGATTACGGCGCAGCCACCGATCTGAATGGTTTTTTCGTTATCCGTAAAGTACCGGCAGGTGCCTGTACACTGAGAATCTCTCATATCGCCTACGCCGGACGGGATCTGACCCTCAGCGTGAAAAACAGCGATCTCTATCTGGACCGAATCGAACTGGAACCGGCCGCATATCAGGGTCAGCAGGTCGAAGTCACCGCTCAGAGAAATGAGCTGGTGGAAAAGGATGTAGACATCGGCAGCTTCCAGGCAGACCCGGTGGTATTGCAGGAAATTCCCCAGCTGAATAAGGACGTATTCAGGCTTGTGCGCTTCAGCCCCGGCGTCACCACTGCAAATGCCTTTTCTCCCCAATATTTCGTACGCGGGTCGGATGCCGGCGAGAACATGGTGCTTCTGGACGGGATGACAATCTACAATCCCCAGCACTTCATGGGTTCAGCGGCCGTATTCAATCCCTACGCCATCAAGAATATGGAAATGCTGGCCGGCGGATTCGGTGCAGAGTATGGCGGACGGAATGCCAGCATTCTGCTCATCAGTACCCGGGAAGGCCATCAGGATGAAATCCATGGCGAATTCAGGCCGGGAATTTCCGGCATGACCGGAGCCATCGAATTTCCGATAAACCGGCAGGTTACTGCCATGGTTTCGGGCCGCATGCTGACAGATCTCAGTTTTGCGGTTCTCATGGGCAGTCCCAATCTGCTCAGTGATTTCAATACAGCCATCCTCTGGAGAAGTCCGCGCCAGCAGACGCGCCTTTCGGCATTTTATGCCCGCGATTACATGGATTACAGCATTGACAACCTGCTGCTCTTTCTGCCCCAATCAGCGTTTGAGAAACTGGAGGAAGGCTTCATCACGGACACGAGAAATCATGCCATCGGCCTGAAGAACCGTCTCGTCATCACCCCCAGCCTGCTGCTGGAAACGCACCTGTACCGGTCCGGCAGTCAGGTGGACAACCGCACTGTCTTCAGCTATCTGGTTGAGGATACGACCAGCGCCATGAATTTCGGCCTCGACTCCCGTTCACGCATCGAAAACGGCATTCTGGATTATACCTGGAAAAATGACCTCATCTGGTATCTGCCTTTCGCCCACACGCTGCAGACCGGATTCGAAGTGAAGACACTCCGCTTCAGCAATGAAATGGGACGCTTTCAGGGCAAATCCTCCCCGGACATCTACACCGCGGACAATCAGGCCGCCTACCTGCAGGATAAAATGATCTGGAAGGGACTGACTCTCAAAACAGGCCTGCGTGTCGGACGCAGCGGCCCCGGGCAGCCCTGGCTCGGCGAACCCCGTCTGTCGGCCGCCGTGGATTTGAAAGCCTTTACGCTGAAAGCCGGCTACGGACGCTATGTGCAGTATCTCACCACCCTTGATTCAAAGAACGATGAATTCGTCCAGTTTCTCGACTATTACAACAGCCTGAAGGATCTCGCTCCGCTCAGCAGCACGCAGGGGGCGGTCAGTGTGGAAAAAAATCTGACGCCCGAACTGTTTGCCAGCCTCACCGCCTATTCCAAGAATTTTGCCCGGCTCTACCGCAGTTCCTATTCCAATGATTTTTCCGTAAACCGTGGTATCGTACTGGAAAAGGGCGAAGGGGAAGCCTATGGGATCGAGGTTCTGCTGCGCATCGAGAAAGCGCGGCTCTCAGGTTGGATCAGCTACGCCTATAGCCGGGGACTGCGCAGATATCCCGGCATTCTGGGAGGCCGGACCCATATCTTTGACGGAGATCAGCCTCATAATTTTAAAAGTGTCCTGAGCTACAAGCTGACCCGGGACATCACCGCCTCCACCACCTTTGAATTCAGCAGCGGGTTTCCGCGCACCTGGGAAACGGGTATGTTTCTGAGATACGATTATGATCCGGCCGCGAATCAGCTCAACGCCTTCTCCGCATCCCTCACACCCGAAATCAACAATGTCCGTTACCCGCCCCATATCAACTGGGAAATCGGCTGGAAGAAAAAGCTGCGCAGCGGTTTCGGCTACCAGCTGGCGGAATATCTGGGCCTTGACGAAGCCTATTTTACAACCAGTATCCGCAATCTCCTCTTCCTCTACCGCAACCCGCAATACTACTTCTACATTCCGGAATTCGGATATTATGCATTGGGAACCAGTTATCTTCCGTCGGTCAGCGCCGGATACAGCCTGGTTTTCTGAAGGGAGATGCCATGAGTTATCATCCATTCCTGAAGTGGGTCATTGTGCTGCCCGGCCTGCTGCTCATGCTGTCCTGTTCCCTGCCCCAGGAGCCCGGCCCCATGCCCCGACAGATAGTTGACACGCAGTACGAACCCATGCTGAATGTGTTCGGAATCCTGCGGAATGACGGAATCGCCGGTTCCTCCTTCTTTCATGTGGAGCGTTTCATCACGACGGGTGAAATGTATTCCATGGATGCGGATGTCGTCGTCCGCAATGCGATCGTCACCGTGACAGACATAGAAACGGACAGTGTGACTCTGTTTACCATAGCAGAAGACAGCCTCCACGACGGATATTATTTCAATACGGAGTTCACAGCAGAAGCCGGCCACAGCTATCGGGCCCTCATTACTGCAGAGGGCTATCCGGACCTCAGTTCAACCCTGCCGATCCCCGCGGCTCCCATTGTTTCCTCCATAAATGCTGATCCCACCCGGTCCCTGACGGTCATAAATCTGTATCCCGACACCCTCGCTGCCGAATATGAGATACTCACTTATAGCTCCGGTGAAACCCGAAAATTCTATACTCAGCCTGATGGGGACGGGAATGTGCTATTACCCTGGACAGCATCTGCTACGCCACCGGATTCGGCAGAGATTTATGCAACGGATGCCAATCTACGGCGTTACCGGCTCGCCTCACCCTCCATCATACCCCAGACTTTCCACGAGGACGGATCGACGGTCGACGGCGGCCTGGGCGTAATCGGCGGCCTCAGCCGGCTGATATTACGATTCTGAAATGACTTCCTATATTTTTATCACAGGCTCAGAGCAAAGATAAAACCAATGATTTTGAAGATCCGTTTAGGACCTTCATTCAGATTAGTATTCAGAGTAAAAGAAAATTCGAAACGAAAATTGATTTACAGGCTTTCCCGGCGCAGGCTGCTGCCGTCCCAGACAACCCGGTAACGATGTTCGGGAACGACCCAGTCCCCGATGACACAGCGGTATTTTCCATCGGATTCAACGAATTCCGGAAAATGAATATGGCCCATCAGCGCCACATCGACACCTTCATCCAGCCGCTTTCCCTGCCAGACAACCATTTCATCGGCATAGGTCTGCAGAAGGGGAATACGCACCTGGTAATTCTTCCGGGAGTGGCGGGTCTGCCGAAGTCCGAGCCTCATACCGAAACGGGGCCCCAATAGGCGGAAGGCAAATACGGCCACCGGATTCCGAAATATACGTTTCAGCAGGCGATAGCCCGTATCCGATGCCAGCAGCCCGTCCCCGTGACAGAGATAGAATTTTTTATTTTCATGACTGAAGCTGATATGATCGGGATACCAGTGAACGCCAATCCGGCGAAAACTTTTCCATGACCAGTAATCGTGATTTCCGGCAATGAAATGGACGTCCACACCCTGCTTTACCAGCGAGGCCAGATCATCCAGGATCGTCTGCAGCGCAGGATCTGCATAATGAGGATAGTCAAACCAGAAATCAAAAAAATCACCGAGTATAAACAGCGTCCCGCCCTTTCTGCGGATCTGGCTGGTCAGCGCGGCAAAGAGACGGCGCTTCTCCGTCTCCTCCTCATTCAGGGACGCACTGAAATGGACATCGGAAATAAAATAGAACGGGAGTTTTAGCTCCGCCTTGTTTTCGATATTCTCGGGATAGATCATAGCCTGCGGATTATTTTCCCAGGGTGGCGACCATGACCGCCTTGATGGTGTGAACGCGGTTTTCGGCTTCATCCCAGACCTTCGACGCGCCGGACAGAAAAACCTCATCTGTCACTTCCAGAGCCTCCAGGCCGAAGCGCTGATACATTTCCTCACCCACGTCCGTATTCCGGTCGTGAAAGGCAGGGAGACAATGGAGAAAAATGGTCTCCGGATCTCCGGTCGCAGCCATGAGCTCAGCGTTGACCTGATAAGGCTTCAACAGTTTAATCCGCTCTTCATACCGGCTTTCTTCACCCATGGAGACCCAGACGTCAGTATAAATGACCTGGGCCGCGGCAACACCTTCTTTGATGCTGTCCGTAATCGTGACGGATCCGCCCGTTTCGGCAGCTACATCCTTCGCATATTGCACAAGCTCCGTCTCAGGAAACAGGCTTTTCGGCGATACAATGCGGAAATCCATACCCATCTTCGCGGCGCCGATCATGAGGGAATTTGCCACATTATTCCGGCCATCGCCCACGTAGGCAAACCGGATGCCCTTCACAACTCCGAACTGTTCCCTGATGGTCAGGAAATCAGCCAGAACCTGCGTCGGATGATATTTGTCAGTAAGGCCATTCCAGACCGGTACGCCGCTGTATCGCGCCAGGTCCTCAACCGTTTTGTGGGAAAATCCTCGGAACTGTATACCGTCAAACATCCGTCCCAGCACCTTGGCCGTATCCGCCACACTTTCCTTTTTGCCGAACTGTATGTCGCCCTTGCCGAGATAATCTGCATGGGCTGCTTCGTCATTCGCCGCCACCATGAAGGCGCAGCGGGTCCGGGTCGAGGGCTTTTCAAAAATCAGAGCAATATTTTTATTTTCCAGATTTCGTCCATACACGCCGGCATATTTATCCGCCTTCAGCTTTTCACTGAGACGCAGCAGAAAGCCTATTTCCTCCGGACTGAAATCCTTCAAGGTCAGAAAACTGCGGCCTTTGAGATTGACTGGCATGGTGAACTCCTTTATTTAATACATTGATCGGACAGGGTTTCTAGAGAATGTAGCGGCTGAGATCTTCGTTCTCCACGATACCGCCCAGCGATTCCTCCACCATATCCGGCGTTATTTCCACATTTTTTTCCGAATCGGGCGCCTCGAACATGAGGTCATCCAGCAGATGAGTCATGATGGTGTGAAGCCGCCGCGCTCCGATATTCTCCGTCTTTTCATTCACATCCGTGGCCTTCTGGGCAATGGCGCGGATGGCTTCGGGCGTCACCGTCAGCTCCACGCCCTCCGATGACAGCAGAGCCGCGTACTGTTTCAGCAATGCATTCTGGGGAGAGGTGAGAATCTGAACGAAATCATCCGTCGTCAGGCTGTCCAGTTCCACACGAATGGGAAACCGTCCCTGAAGCTCGGGGATGAGATCAGAGGGTTTGCTCATATGAAAGGCACCGGCAGCAATAAAGAGAATATGATCGGTTTTGACGACGCCGTATTTGGTATTGACAGTCGATCCCTCCACGATGGGGAGCAGATCTCTCTGAACACCGGCCCGGCTCACGTCCACACCGCCGCCCCGGCTCTGATCCGCGGCAATCTTGTCGATTTCATCGAGGAAGACAATCCCGTCATTCTGAACTCTGTTCAGCGCCTCGGCAGTAACGGCATTTTTATCAATCAGTTTGGAGGCTTCCTCTTCCGTAAGAATACGGCGGGCCTCCTTCACACTGGTTTTCTGTTTCTTCTTCTTCTTTCCGAAAAGGGAGCTCATGGCATCGTTGATAAAATCGGATCCGTCATCAAATCCGCCACCGCCGGGTCCGACCGGCCCCATGATGGATATTCCGGCCACCGGTTTGCTGTCCTGCACTTCGATTTCCACCAGTTTATCCTCGAACTGGCCCTGGGCATACATATCCTTGAGGCGTTCCCGGGTTGTATTGACCCGTTCCGTTTCTTCCGTGTCGCGGGCCATATTGTCCGGTAAGGGAAAAAGAATATTGATAATACGTTCTTCGGCCAGTTCCTGAGCCTTGTCCCAGACGCGGGTTTCGTATTCCTGTTCGACCATGTTCACCGCAATGGCCGTCAGATCCCGGATAATGCTTTCCACATCCCGGCCCACATAACCCACTTCCGTGAATTTCGTCGCCTCCACCTTGAGGAAGGGCGCAGCGGCCAGATTGGCGAGACGCCGGGCAATTTCCGTCTTTCCCACGCCCGTCGGCCCGATCATGATAATGTTATTTGGAAGAATTTCCTCGCGGATATCATCCTCGATCTGCTGACGACGCCAGCGGTTCCTCAGCGCGATAGCCACGCTTTTCTTCGCCTTCTGCTGGCCGATGATGTATTTGTCCAGCTCGGCTACAATTTCTCTCGGTTTCAGCATGGTCATGATTCCAGCTCCAGAACGGTAATATTTTCATTGGTATAGATACAGATGCCGGCGGCGATTTTCAGAGCCTTTTCTGCAATTTCCGCTGCGTTGAGCTTCGTATTCTGCTTGAGAGCCCGGGCAGCCGCCAGGGCGTAGGGGCCACCGGATCCGATGGCAAAGAGATTATCGTCCGTATCAATGACATCACCACTGCCGCTGAGCAGATAGCCCTTGTCGCCGTCCATGACGACCATGAGAGCTTCCAGTTTCTGCAGGTATTTGTCCCGGCGCCATTCCTTGGTCAGCTCCACTGCCGCCCGTGTCAGATTTCCCTTGTACTCCTTGAGCTTGTCCTCAAATTTGTCAAACAGGGTGAAGGCATCCGCGGACGCCCCGGCGAAGCCCGTGAGAATGGTATCATTATAAAGTTTGCGCACTTTGACCGTGCTGTGTTTCATGACCGTGTTACCCAGAGTGACCTGACCGTCACCGGCAATGGCGGCCTTTCCGTTGTGTATGACACCCAGAATGGTGGTGCTGCGTATTTTTTCCATAATCAGATTTCCCGTCTGAGCCGGGCAATGGGAAGGTTCATCTGTTCGCGGTACTTGGCGACAGTCCGCCGCGCGATGTTATATCCTTCCTTTGCCAGCTCCTTTACCAGTTTTTCATCATTAAAGGGTTTGCTCTTATTCTCCGCCTCAATAATACGGCGGAGTGAATTCTTGATTTTTCGCGTGGAGACGTCCTCTCCCTCCGCGTCCTTCATTCCCTCGGTGAAGAAGAATTTAAGTTCGTGGAGTCCCATGGGCGACTGGACGTACTTGCCGTTCGTGACCCGGCTGATGGTGGAGATGTCCATGCTCACCATTTCGGCGATATCCTTCAGAATCATGGGTTTGAGGCCATCCGCATTACCCATGAAAAAATCCCGCTGTCTCTCGATAATGGCCTTCATGACCCGCATCATGGTATTGCGGCGCTGATGGATGGACTGGATGAACCAGCGGGCCGATTCCACCTTTTTATTGAGATAATCCCGGGTTTCCCGATCCAGGCTTTCCCGGTGCATGATCATGTTTTCGTAGGATTTGGACAATCTCAGCTCGGGAATATTTCCATCATTGATGGTAATGATGAATTCACCGTGTTCCTCGGTCACGATAATATCGGGGACAATGTAGTGATTGGAAAATGTGGAGTCCATATCGCCGGGTTTGGGATTCAGCTGAGAAATAACTTTCTGGGCGTATTTCAGATCCTCCTCATCGATCTGCATGCTCCGCATGATATTTTCGAAGCGGTGGTTGGCAAAATCATCAAAATGATCCCGGATCAGATCAATGACATAGGGTTCTTCATGATTCACTTCCAGCTGGATGAGCAGGCATTCCTGCAGATTCCGGGCGGCGATTCCCACCGGATCCAGACGCTGGAGAATCCTCAGCGCGCGCAGCACATCCTCCTCGGACTTTTCCAGGATAAAGGCAATATTTGATACCGGGACACTGAGATAGCCATTGTCATCCAGATTCCAGAGAATGTACTCGGCCACGGACATATCCTCATCACTCATGCCACTGGTCTTGATCTGTTCCAGAACCCGGTCAAAGAGCCGCAGCTCATCGGCCTGGGGCGTATTGATCTCTTCCTTGCTGGCATCAAAATCCGAACGGGGAATGAATTCATTCTTTCCGTCCCGGTCAAACACCGCGTCCCAGTCATATTCCGGATCCTTGTCGGCGCTCTGCTCCCGCTCCGTTTCCGCATCCCGCGTCTTCTGCTGCTTGAGAAGGGTCGCTTCCTCATCAATCTCGAGGATGGGATTATTCTCCAGTTCCTGGGTGATATTATTTTCCAGAATCTGCATGGGCAGCTGCAGAAGGGTGGACAGCAGAATCTGCTGAGGCGTCAGTTTGAGGGTCTGTTCCTGCGTGAGGCCAAGCTTCATAGCAGACCCGTTTCAACAGGTGCCGGAGCAGGATCTTCGATGAATGTCACGTTCCGGAATCCTTAATTCAGTTTAAAATTTGTACCGAGATACAGCCGTCGGGCTTCTTCATCTTCCGCCAGTTCCCGGGAAGGGCCTTCCCGGAGTATCCGGCCTTCGAACAGCAGGTAGGAGCGATCGGTGATGGACAGGGTTTCCCGTACATTATGATCGGTGATAATCACGCCGATACCCTTTGTCTTCAGCCCCCGGACAATGGCCTGAATATCCTCGACGGCAATGGGATCCACGCCGGCGAAGGGTTCATCCAGCAGAATGAAATCCGGTTTGGTGGCCAGAGAGCGGGCGATTTCGGTCCGTCGCCGTTCGCCGCCGCTCAGGGTCTGACTGATATTTTTCCGGATATGCTGAATGTTCAGCTCGTCCAGAAGCCGGTTCAGTTCGCTCTCCCGCTCTTCCCGGGACAGCTTGAGGCTTTCGAGCACCAGCATGATATTGTCTTCCACGCTCAGCTTCCGGAACACGGATGCTTCCTGAGGCAGATAGCCCAGGCCGAGCCGGGCCCGGCGGTACATGGGCAGATGCGTGATGTTCTGCCCGTTATAGAAAATATCGCCGCGGTTGGGGCGCACCATGCCGGTGATCATATAAAAAGTCGTGGTCTTCCCGGCGCCATTCGGCCCCAGCAGGCCCACGATCTCCCCGCTGTGAATTTTCAGGCTCACATCGTTGACCACCCGCCGTTTACCGTAAATCTTCAGAATATGTCTGACATCCAGATCCGCCATTATCTGCGCATCTCCCTGTATGTTCGTCCCCGGGGTTCATCAATGGTCCAGTTCTCAAGCTTCACATCCGACCGGAATCCGGTTCCGAATAATGTATCATTTTCCGAGTACAGTGTAATATCACTTTCAGTGTAGACGATATTGCTGTCATTGCGCCAGAAGACCTTGTCCGTCAGCATGGTATAGCCGGAATCGGACACCATGACGACATGCCCCAGCGCCGTCAGGTGCTCAAGTTTTTCATTGATGATGCCGCTGTCGCTGGTGAGAAAGGAAACATGCTGTCCCAGCTTATCGTAATAATCCACCTTCATGCGCTGTCCGAGGCGGGTCAGGCCCTCATCCTCGTATTTGAGCAGATGCCCCGCCCTGATCTCCGCGCTCCGGTTTCCATTTTTACTGATGACAAAGGAAAAATCCCAGCTTTCCTGATCTGGATAGCTGCCGGTGTTTTCCGGAACGGACGGATCACTTTTGCTGCAGCCGGCATTAAGGATAAATAGCATCGTGAATACGCTTAACAAAATTCTCACGCGGTCTTTTCCCGGCCTGGTTCCAATCTGCATTTCAGGGATGCGGCGACGAAATCGCGAAAGAGGGGATGTGCGGATGACAGGCGGGATTTGAATTCAGGATGAAACTGCACCGCTACAAACCACGGGTGATCCGTCAGTTCGACGGCTTCCACCAGATCGTATTTTTCGTTGATTCCGCTGAGAACAAGTCCGGCCTTTTTCAGATCATCCCGGTACTCGTTATTCACTTCATAGCGGTGACGATGCCGTTCTTCGATGAGAGCGGCGCCATAGCTGTCATAAATTTTACTGCCTTTGGTCAGGCGGCAGGAATACACGCCCAGCCTCATGGTACCGCCTTTATCCTGAATGGATTTCTGTTCCGGAATAAAATCAATGACCGGGTGTGCCGTATCCGGATTGAATTCGGTGGAATTGGCGTCACTCCAGTTCATTACATTCCGGGAAAATTCAATCACCGCCGTCTGCAGGCCCAGACAGATCCCGAAATAGGGAATCTTATTTTCACGGGCATAACGGATAGCCGTCAGCTTTCCTTCCACACCCCTCTCACCGAAGCCCCCGGGCACCAGAATCCCATTCACATCCTTGAAATAATTATGAATCCGTTCCTCGTTATTGACTTCCAGATCCTCGGCCTCGATGAATCTCAGATTTACCCGCGTATCATTTTCAATTCCCGCATGCACGAAGGATTCCATGATACTCTTGTAGGCATCCAGCAGCGTCGTGTATTTACCCACGATGGCGATGGTCACATCAAAGCTGGGGTTGAGAATGCGGTTAACTTTGGATTTTAGGCCGGCCGGATCAAATTCCCTGGGAGAGGTGAGAGAAAATTTCTCATTGAGAATATCAATGATTCCCTGTTTATGGAGAATCAACGGCACTTCATAGATGGTGGCTGCGTCATAGGCTTCCACCACATTGGCCGGGGGAATATTGCAGAACAGGCCCACTTTTTCGCGGATACTCCGGTCGATCATGGGTGTCTCGGAGCGACAGATGAGAATTTCGGGCTGAATACCGATCTCCCGCAGCTTCTGAACACTGTGCTGCGTCGGCTTGGTCTTGATCTCCCCTGTGGCCTTGATGAAGGGCAGAATGGTCACATGGACATTCAGACAATTGCGGGGTCCATGCAGAAGTTCGAACTGCCGGATGGCCTCGAGAAAGGGCAGGGATTCGATATCACCGACAGTCCCCCCCACCTCCGAAATGATAAAATCATATTTATCCGCATCCTGTTCCCGCCGAATCCGTTTGATAATCTCATCGGTAATATGGGGAATGACCTGAATCGTGGCGCCCAGATAGTCTCCGCGGCGCTCCCGGTTGATCACCTCATAATAAATCTGTCCGGTGGTGGCATTATTATCCTTGCTCATCTGCAGATCAAGGAAGCGCTCATAATGGCCCAGATCCAGATCCGTCTCGGAGCCGTCATTGGTAACAAAGACTTCACCGTGCTGAAAGGGACTCATGGTCCCGGGATCCACATTGATGTAGGGATCGAATTTCTGTATGGTCACGCGGTATCCGGATTCCTTGAGAAGATAGGCGATACTCGCGGCCGCAATCCCCTTGCCGATGCCGGAAATCACGCCGCCGGTAATAAAAATATACTTGGTCGGACTCATACCAGCCCCTTTCCTTCTGCCAGCAAAATTCATGAACTCAGTCCTCATCTTCCCCGATGACACGGGGCACCGTAAAATATTCATCCTGAACCTGCGGGGCATTCGCAAGTACCCGCTCCCGCGCGAGACCCGGAACCGCTTCGTCCCGCCGGTTCACATTCACATTATCCAGAACCGAACTCAGGGGTTCCACATCTTTCAGGTCCAGAGTATTCAGCATTTCAAAATAGTCAATAATATCTCCCAGCTGCTTCGAATACCGCTCCGTTTCATCTTCCGTCAGATGAAGCCGGGCCAGTTTTGCGATATGCTGAACGTCTTCCTTTGAAATTGGCATGAAACCTCCTTGCAGATATTGTGCCAAGACGTGAATTTATTATAAACGGCAGTCTTTGTCAACTCTTTACAGGACAAAGCGGAGTGGCTGTGAGCCCGAAGGCGGATGCTGCTTTTCTGCCATCCGGATCAGGGTGATTCGGGCGGCCCCAAATGCCGGACAGTGCCATGCAAGTCCTCCACAATCGTCTCAATCACGTTCATATCACCGTCATAACGGTAGCGATAGCGGAGACGGTTCACCACCGTCCCGGCGTCATCGTACACCGTTTCTTCCCGAAGCAGACCTTCCGGCCCGAATTTCCGCGTCGTCTTCATCCTGCCGCTCTCATTGAAAAGTGTCTCACTTACAGGAAATTTCCCGCGATGCAGCAGCTCGGCCACGATACGGCCATTCCGGTACCGACGGATCCGCAGCTCTCCCCCCGCTTCATCATAATCGGATTCAAACACCGGGCGACCCTGACTGTCATATTCGGACTGGGACCGGATCCGGCCGTAATGATCATAATCGAAGAGGCTGGTCTTCGTCAGTTTACCCAGGCTGTCATAATCCCGGTCTTCCCGAATCCGACCCTTTTCATCATACATGATCTGACGCTGCACCCGGCCCTCGTTCCAGGTTTTCTCACGCAGCAACCGGCCTGAAGAGGGATTATACACGGACAGACTCAGGCTGTCGCCCGCATCGGAAAAACAGGTTTCCAGAACTTTTATCCCCTTATTGTAGTACCGGATACTCCGGGCACGAAGCAGCGTATTCCGTTCAACTATTTTCCCGCTGTAGGGCTTTTTCCCCTTCATCATGATTCCGTCATCCCGGAAAGCAGGTTTTCCCGCACACCCCGCGAGAAATAAAAATATCAGGATATAAAAAACCCGGTGTCGAGACGAAAAACAGCTGATCATACGGTAAAATAGGTATTTTTCCCCTGTCGGGCAGGCTTTTTTATTATCCGCTTTCCCGGCAGCTCTGTCTGTTCTCTCCTCAGACATGCAGACCGCCCTATCCTTTTTTCAATTTTGATTATAGTTTTCCTAATTATTGGAAAACAATTACTTCGGAGGCTTCACAAAGAATTAATATAGCGTTTTGATTCGCATTTTACCGGGCCTGTAAAATTCAAGCTTTATATATTAAAATATTTTTATATAGCAATTACTTTATGTTTTGGTACAGGACTTGTAATGTGACCTATAATGGAAAAAAACAGCTTATGAGGAATTAAAACCAAGATCTGAGGAGTATTCATGATTCACAAGACTTTGAATCGTCGGGAATTCATCAGGATCGCCGGAGCCGGAACGGGCGGATTAATGGTGGCCGCTCCCCTGTTCAATCCCTTGAAGGGGGAGATCCGGAACGGAAAGTCCGATATCGGGACAGACGACGGAGGCAAGCGTTTTCCGACCTACTGTGAGGTATGTTTCTGGAAATGCGCCGGCTGGACGCATACGGATGAAAACGGCGAGATCTGGAAGCTGACGGGTAATGATGATGATCCGCATTCCAACGGACGTCTGTGTCCCCGCGGTACAGGCGGACTGGGAATGTATTATGACGAAGACAGGCTTAAAACACCGCTGATCCGGACCGAGGAGCGGGGGAAGCAGGTCTTCAGGGAAGCGAGCTGGGATGAAGCCTTCGACTTTATTGCGGACAAAATGAAACGGATCCGGGATGAGCACGGCCCTGAATGCATGGCCCTGTTTACGCACGGCTCGGGCGGATCTTTTTTCGGGAATCTGGTCAAAGCCTTCGGGTCAGGCAATATTGCCGCCCCCTCCTATGCCCAGTGCCGGGGCCCCCGGGAAGTGGCGTTTTATGCCACCTACGGCGAGGGCATCTCATCACCGGAGCGAATTGACATCCGGGATGCGAAAGCGCTGGTTCTGATCGGTACGCATATCGGTGAAAACATGCATAACGGACAGGTTCAGGAATTAACGGAGGCCATTGCAAAAGGCGCATCCGTTATCACTGTGGATCCCCGCTTTTCGGTAGCCGCGGGAAAATCCAAATACTGGCTGCCCATCAAGCCGGCCACTGACCTGGCGCTGCTCATGGCCTGGATTCATGTCCTGATTTATGAAGATCTGTATGATAAAAAATATGTTGAAAAATATACATTCGGCTTTGAGCAGCTGAAACAGCATGTAAAGGATATGACGCCGGAATGGGCCTATGGCATCACGACCATCGAACCGGACACGATCCGGAAAACGGCGAAGGAAATGGCGGCCGCCGCGCCCTCTGTCATCGTCCACCCGGGACGGCACGTGACCTGGTATGGTGACGATACGCAGCGTCTGAGAGCAGTTGCCATCCTCAATGCCCTGCTGGGAAGCTGGGGACGCCGGGGCGGATTTTATTATCCGGTAAAAGCCCATGTCACCCATTATCCCACACCCAAATATCCCAAACCCAGCCGGGACTGGCGCGATGCCTTTCCCAAGGGCACTTACAATCTGGCCGGGCTGGCTCTGGCCAACGGCCTCTGCGACGCGACGGTTCCCTCCCTTAAACGCGATTGCAGCATCAAGGGCTGGATTGTGAACGGAACGAATCTCATTCACACACTGCCGGAGCGAAAAAAGACCATCGAGGCGATTCAGGCGCTGGACCTCATGGTGGTGGTTGATACCATGCCCATGGAAATCACGGGCTATGCAGATGTCGTTCTCCCCGAATGCACCTACCTCGAACGTTACGATGAACTTCGTACGGATCAGAACCGCATCCCGAATATTGCCCTGAGGATGCCGGCTGCGGAACCCAAATATAACAGCAAACCGGCCTGGTGGATGGCCCGGGAAATCGCCAAACGGCTGGATCTTCAGGACTGGTTTCCCTGGGAGACCATTGAGGAGAAGCTGGATTGGGAACTGAAACAGATCGGCTCTTCACTCGAGGAAATGAAACGAATCGGTGTGAAGACCTTCGAGCGGGATGCCTACGATGAGATTTACCCCATGGAAGCACTGGCCGATTACGAATTCGGCACCAATACGGGAAAAATCGAACTGTATTCCACGGCGCTGGAGGCGGAAGGCTTCGACCCCATGCCACGCTACACGCCGCATGAGGAACCGCAGGCAGGATATTACCGTCTCATTTACGGACGGGCGCCCATGCATACCTTTTCACGAACGGCAAACAATCCCAATCTGAATGACCTCATGGATGAAAACGACTGTTGGGTTCACCCCCAGGTCGCCAGGGAATGGGGCCTGAAGACCGGACAGTACATCTGGCTGGAAAATCAGGACGGGGTGGTCACCAAGACGCCGATCCGCGTCCGGGTGACGGAACGCATCCGCTTTGATTCCGTGTACATGGTTCATGGATTCGGGCATAGCAATCCCAAACTCACCCGAGCCTATGGACGGGGCGCCAGTGATACCGATCTCATCACGAATGTGAAAGTCGATCCTGTCATGGGCGGTACAGGAATGCGTTCCAATTTTGTCACATTCAGATTCACTGCCGGCGGGAAGGAGGCGGCATTATGAGATATGGAATGGCCATTGACACACTGCGCTGTGTAGGATGTACGGACTGCGTGGTGGCCTGTCAAACCGAAAACAAGGTTCCCATCGGATTTGCCCGGGACTGGATTGAGGAAATCACCAGCGGCAGCTATCCGAATCTTCACATGGAAATCCGTTCCGAACGCTGCAATCACTGCAGCAATGCGCCCTGCGTCCGCACCTGTCCCACTGAAGCCAGCCATTACGGCCCCGGCGGGATCGTCCTGGTGGATCATGATCAGTGCATCGGCTGCAAGGCCTGCATCACCAGCTGCCCCTATGAGGCTCGCTACGTTCATCCGGAGGGCTATGTGGACAAATGCACATTCTGTCTGCATCGCGTGGAAAAGGGACAATTACCGGCCTGTGTTTCGGTCTGCCCCACCCACGCCATGACCTTCGGCGATCTGGACAATCCGAATTCGGAGATCAGCCGGCTGATCTCCAGCCGCAAATGGAAGACGCTGGCGCCGGAAGCCGGAACCGAACCGAATATCTATTATCTACTGTGAGGTTATTATGATGGAACACCTTATCACCAGCGGCCGGATGAATCCGAATATTGATCCGGTCCTTCATGTCTGGCACTGGGAAATCCCCCTGTACCTGTTTCTGGGTGGTATCGCTGCAGGCATCCTGTTCTACTCGGCCCTGCTCACACTGATGGGACGGGAGGAAAAGTATCCGGTCGCCGTCAAATGGATGCCCCTGGCCGCACCGGTGCTCATCGGCATCGGCCTGGCTGCCCTCTTTCTGGATCTTTCACACAAGCTGTACTTCTGGCAGCTCTACACCAATATCCGCTGGGTATCACCCATGAGCTGGGGAGCCTGGACTCTGCTGCTCATCACGCCCCTGTCCCTCCTCTGGATCGCCATCTGGCGCCGGGATCTGCTTCCCGGATACACCATTCCCTGGGCCTGGCTGGACACAGCTCTTACCTACCTGGACAAATACAGGAAAGCACTGGCCTGGGCGCTGTTGCTGCTTGCAATCGTCCTCGGTATGTACACGGGAATCCTGCTGTCCGCCTTCAATGCACGCCCCTTCTGGAATACGTCCATCCTGGGACCCTTATTTCTGGTATCGGGACTGTCCGCAGCCGCAGCACTTGCCGCGCTGTTTGCCGGGAGTCCGGAAGAACGCCATGCCTTCACGCGCATAGATCTCATCATGCTGAGTATCGAGCTCGTCCTGCTCGTTCATCTGGTCATGGGTTTCCTGGCCGGATCGCAGGCGCAGATTGATGCAGTCCAGATGATTCTGGGAGGCAGCGGCTACACCATCACCTTCTGGGGTGGAATCGTGATCATCGGCATCCTGCTCCCCCTCTTTCTGGAAGCGATGGAACTCTCGCGCCGTCATGTACCGGTACTTGTTCCGGTCATCATGATCATCACCGGTAACCTCCTGCTTCGCTTTCTCTTTGTGGAGCTGGGACAGGTCAGCCGGTACTTTTACTGATATCAGCCATTCAATCTATATTATCAACGGAGAATAAAATGCAGAAACCTTACATGAATCCCTACCTGGCAGGAGTGCTGCTGGGTCTGGTCCTGATTGCGGCATTTCTCATCAGCGGACGCGGCCTGGGTGCCAGTGGTGCGATGAAAGATACCATGGTGGCCGCCGTAAATGCCGTGGCTCCGGATTATACGGCCCAGGACGCCTTTTACTCAAAATATGTCAAGGATGGCCAGAATCCTCTGAAAAACTGGCTTGTCTTTGAAGTTTTCGGTGTGCTGATCGGCGGTTTCCTCTCCGGGATTATTTCCGGACGCGTGAAACTGACCACCGAACACGGCCCCAATATCACGTCACGCAAGCGCCTGATTCTGGCGCTCATCGGTGGTTTCCTTTTCGGCCTGGGCGCTCAGCTCGGCCGCGGATGCACCAGCGGCGGCGCGCTCACAGGCATGGCGGTCATGTCGACCGCCGGATTTGTATCCATGCTCTCAATCTTTGGAAGCGGATACGTCTTTGCCTACTTTTTCAGAAAAAATTGGTTATAAGGAGGTGGTATAATGGGTCCTTTTGCACCACAGGGAATTATCAGCCAGGACTGGAACCTCTTCCTGGCCTTCATCATCGGAATCGGATTCGGCTTTGTCCTTGAACAGGCCGGATTCTCATCAACCCGCAAACTGGCGGGCGTATTTTACGGCTACGACATGGTCGTCCTGAAGGTCTTCTTCACGGCGGCCGTCACCGGCATGCTCGGACTGCTCTATCTGAGCCTCTTCGGCTGGATAGATCTCAATCTGGTCTATGTCAATCCGCTCTACATCTGGCCGACCATCGCCGGCGGCGTCATCATGGGGCTGGGCTTCATCATCGGCGGCTTCTGTCCCGGCACATCTGTCTGCGCTGCAGCCATCGGAAAAATCGATGCCATGGTCTTCGTGGGAGGCATTTTTCTCGGCGTATTCAGCTTTGCCGAACTCTTTCCTCTCCTGAAACATTTTTACATGAGTGGAGAGATGGGCGCGGTAAAGGTTTTTGACAGCCTGGGCCTGCCAATGGGACTCTTCGTCCTGCTGATCACTGTCGTTGCGGCGCTGGCCTTCCTCGGCGCTGAAAAGCTGGAAACCCTCCTCAGGAAAGGAGACTCTCATGAAGACGCGTAATGCCATTCTGTCTGCCCTGGTTTTCATGGCCCTGCTCATGGCCTTCATTCCCGCCAATACGGTTCTGAAATTCCGGCTGACACCGGAAACCATGCTGAATGAAGTCGGTGAGTCCGTTTCCATGATTCATCCCGATCAGGTAGCGGCCATGATCATAGACAAGGATCCCTCCCTGCAGCTCATCGACCTGCGATCACCGGATGAATATGCGAAATTTCATCTGGACGGCGCCTACAATATCCCGCTGGCCCGCATCCTCGACAAGGACAACCTGCCCGTATTTGACCAGAATCTGAAAATCAATGTCCTCTACGGAAACGGGTCCACCATGCCCCAGAGTGCATGGATGCTGCTCCGGCAGATGGGTTTCCGGAGTAATTACGTTCTGATGGGCGGACTGAATTACTGGACGGAAACCATCCTGAATCCGAAAAAACCGGGCAACCTGCAGGCAGATGATGAAATCGCCAAATATGATTTCCGCAAGGGTGCTTCCCAGCACTTCGGGGGCGCTCCGGCAGCTACCGCTCCCACGGAGACGGCCGCACCGAAAATGCCCGTAATCAGAAAGAAAAAGAAATCAGCTCCCCAGGGAGGCTGTTGACCTCACGGCCTCATCTCCGGATGACAGGCCATTTCTCCTGCCCTGGTTTGAAGAGCCCCCGAATCCGGGGGCTTTTTCATTATCCGGTGTTTTTTATTTTGAAATCTTGCAACGCTTTCCTCGCCGGACTAATTGCGATGGATCTTCAGTCGCCGCGGGTGAAACACTATTCTATGGATTATTTCAGAACAATTATCGGATCTTGATTCCCTGGAATCTCATCACAAATTCAGCTGTTTTTTAATTATGTCCCGGAGTTTATTCGGGTACAGTCCCGTGCTCGCATAAACGATCCGGCCCTGCGGACTGATCAGAAAATAGGTCGGGCTGGCCCACACATTGTACAATCCTGCCAGCTCCCTATTACCCAGCAGACAGGGATAGGTGATCTGATATTCCCGAATGTATTTTTTCATTCCCTCGGGATATATCCCATTCGTTTCGATTCCAATGATTTTAAGCTGCATCTCAGAGTAGTGATGCCTGATCTCATTTATCACAGGAATGGAACTGATATGTCCACCGCAGCCGGCTGCAAAAAACTCCAGCAGGACAAATCGCCCCGAATAGTCGGATAAGGAAAATGGGTGTTCATCCGAATCCTGCAGCACCCAATTGACCGCATCGCTGTTTTCCATTTCAGATAACAGAACCCGTTTTCTATCCCTAAATTCGTCATTGGAAAATATTGTGATCGAGGACGGAAAACGGTATTCACTCCAGATATCATCCGGCCTTTTTTCATTGATTACCATATCAGAATACGACGTTTTCTCAGTATAGGTTTTCGTTACGCGTCCTAACTGCAGGGGCAGATAATTTGCCCTGTCTATGATTATTTCGATATAATCGGTTAATTTCTGCCGGGGCATCACCTGAATATCATCTGTCTGTGCAAACTTCAGACTCCGGCAGGGCCGGGAATGAATCAGGGTATCGGATAGGCGGACATCATTAAATAAATGCTGATCCAGAGTTTCCAATAGCTGTTTTATTCTGAGCATGGACCCGCTTACATGATAAATACTCCACAGATCCCGGGGGCTTTTTACAGGGTCTGTCACCAGATATTCCTGATCGGGGTAATAGGACATAAGGTTTTTTCCGTTATAGACTAAGATTGCCGGATCTGTCTCCCGCGAGCTGCTATCAAACTCAAATTTTGCACCGATTATCGTGTCTTCGCGAGTCATCTCAAAATACATTTTAACGACATCGGTGGAAGCGTCCTGATAACGGCCTTTAATAAAGTGATGGGATGTGTAGGCAAGGGTCTGAATCTCTGACAATTTATCCCGAGTCCGGCGGATCACTTCATCCGCCGTCTGACTGAAGAGAGAAAAATGCAGGATGAGCAGAAGCGAAACGAAACGAATCATGATAGCCCCTTATTGATCAGTGTTATGCGATTTCCCTTTATCCGATTTCATTCAGCCGTATTTACCATATATTCATTATTATTTCAGAGAGTGATCATAGCCCTGATTTCGGAAACATGATATCAGGATTACGGCGAAGCGGAATACCGGCATATAAGGTGAAAACACTCTTCGGGTCATAGACGCTTCCTTATCTGTCTATGCACACAATTCCGTGCAGAATTCTGAATAACGTGTGAATATATTTTTTCCGGAATTTGTATCCAAGTAAAAAATGAACGGGCGGGTTTGCCATGGACGAGCGGAATTTATTTTTCTGACATTCTTTGTAGGGCCAATTATGATACCACGTACAGTTTTTTCCCCGCAACCTCTGAACTTCTCAACTTCTCAACCTCTAATATTTTTGTTTTACCCGGTCCCTGATTTCCGTATATTTTGGTCCCGGAAAATAGATTTATACCTTGCCCGACCCCTTAGGCAAAAGTTGGTTGACAATCTGAATTGAAAGAGATATATTTATCGGCTCTTCGAGTGAAGGGCAAAACATTGCAAAACGGAGGTTAAGGATTTGAAGACATATTCCGCCAAACCATCAGACATCAACCCGGAGTGGCTGCTTGTCGATGCTGAAGGTGTTCCCCTTGGGCGGCTGGCAAGCAAGATCGCCCAGCTCCTGCGAGGAAAGCACAAGCCAATTTTCACTCCTCACATGGATACGGGAGACTTTGTTATTGTCATCAACGCGGACAAAGTCCGCTTGAGCGGCAACAAAGCTGAGAGCAAAACATATTTTCGCCATACGGGATATCCCGGCGGTGCACGGTTCACGTCCTACAAGGAAATGATGGAAAAGGCACCCACACGGATTATCGAACACGCTGTGAAAGGGATGCTTCCCCACAACCGTCTGGGTCGTCAGGTCATCAAGAAACTGAAAATCTATGCCGGCGCCGAACATCCTCATGAGGCACAGCAACCCAAAACCCTGGAAACCCTTTAGGAGTATGGTGATATGGTAAAAGAATATACAAGTATCGGACGCCGTAAATCTGCCACCGCCCGCGTCAGAATGAAAAGCGGCAACGGACAGATCATTGTCAACAAGCGTCCATTGGAAGTTTATTTCGGACGGCAGACATCACAGATGATTATTCGGCAGCCTCTGGAACTCACCGGAATGATGAACAAATTTGACATTCACGTCAATGTCAAAGGCGGCGGACTGACCGGCCAGGCCGGAGCAGTCAAACACGGTATCAGCCGGGCCCTTCTGCAGGTGGATCCTGAACTGCGGGCTATCCTGAAGAGCAACGGGTTCCTGACACGCGATGCCAGAAAAGTCGAACGCAAGAAGTACGGTTTACGTGGTGCCCGCCGCGCATTCCAGTTCTCGAAACGTTAATCCGAACTGCAATTGGAGAATTGAATGGAAAAAATTACTGTAGACAGTTTACTGGCAACGGGAGCCCATTTCGGCCATCTGACCAGCAAGTGGAATCCGGCCATGAAGGACTATATATTCACGAAGAAAAACGGCATTCATATCATCGACCTGAAACAGACGGTTCAGGCTGTTGAACGGGCTGCCGGATTTCTGCACGACATCGTTCGCAACGGCGGCGAAGTTCTGTATCTGGGAACGAAGAAACAGGCCAAGAGCATCATCGAAGACGAAGCTCTGCGCGGCAATATCTTCTTTATCACAGAACGCTGGCTGGGTGGTACGCTGACCAACTTCGTCACCATCAAGCGCAGCATCCGACGTCTGGAACAGCTGCAGAAGGAAAGTGAAGCGGAAGATGCATGGAAGAGCCTGACCAAGAAGGAAATTCTCGGCATGCTCCGTGAGAAGGCAAAACTGGAACTGCTGCATCGCGGCATCAAGAACATGAAACGCCTTCCTGACGTCATCTTCATCGTGGACAGCGTCTATGAAAGCACGGCGATTCATGAAGCACGGCGTCTGGACATTCCGATCATCGCCATCACCGACACCAATGCAAATCCCAAGGATGTGGATTTTGCCATTCCCGCCAACGATGATTCCTACCGGACCATTCAGCTGATCACAAAGATGCTGACCGACACGATCATGGCTGCCCGCAATTTCTCACGCAAGGGAAATACGGAAGCCGAGGAAGCTGAAGTGGAGGCCGTGGCCGCAGCACCCGTCGCAGCACCGGCCGAAGCAGCTGCAGACAAAGCAGCCGCCCCCGAATCAGACGAAAAGAACTCATAATATTTTAATAGACTACAGGAGAACTCATGCAAATTTCCGCAACCATGGTCAAGGAATTGCGCGACCGAACCGGTGCAGGCATGATGGACTGCAAAAAGGCATTAACAGAAACCCAGGGAGACATTGACAAGGCGATCGAATTTCTTCGGAAATCCGGAATTGCCAAGGCGGAAAAGAAAGCTGACCGTCAGGCAAAAGAAGGCGCCATCTTCTCCTACATTCACCCCGGAAACAAACTGGGCGCCCTGGTGGAAATCAATTGCGAAACCGACTTCGTGGCCAATACGGACAAGTTCCTCGGATTTGTGAAGGATATCGCCATGCAGGTTGCTGCCAGCTCACCCGTTACCGTCTCCCGCGACCAGGTCCCGGAAGACCTCATTGAACGGGAAAAGGCCATTTACAAGGAACAGGCGATGAAGGAAGGAAAACCGGAAAACATCGCTGAAAAAATGGTTTCAGGCCGCCTGGAAAAATACTACAAGGAAGCCGTGCTTCTGGAACAGCCCTTTTTCAAGGATCCTGACAAGAACATCGAGACCTACCTGAAGGAAACCATCGGTGCCCTCGGTGAAAATATCACCATCACCCGTTTCTCACGCTTTGCCCTCGGTGAAAGTTTCTGATCACTTTCGGACATAAATCTCAAAACTCCGGCCTGATCGCCGGAGTTTTTTTTTACCGATACTTTTAATTTTCATAAAAATTCCTTAAGATTGGCCAAATTCAAATAAGCACAGCAAGGAGAGGCTTCTTATGTTGGACGAATTATATCTGGAAAGTGAAGAGATGATGCAGAAGGCCGTGGATCATCTGAAACATGAATTTTCTGCCCTGCGCACCGGCAGAGCATCCACCGGACTGCTTGAGCACATCAAAGTCAGTTATTACGGAAGCCTTACCCCCCTGAACCAGGTTGCAAACGTCAATATACCGGAAGCCCGCCTCATCGTCATCCAGCCCTGGGAAAAAAATATGCTCAGCGTGATTGAAAAAGCCATCCAGGCCAGTGATCTGGGCCTGAATCCCATCAATGACGGCCAGACGGTTCGCGTCCCCATTCCGGCCATGACCGATGAACGCCGCCACGAACTGGTGAAAATTGTCCACAAGATGACTGAAGATGGCCGGATATCTGTTCGGAACACGCGCCGTGACGCCAATGAAAATATCAAGAAGGCGGAGAAATCCGGGGATGTTTCGAAGGATTCAGCTGCCGATGGCCTCGATGAAATTCAGAAAATGACAGATTCCTACATTGAAAAACTGGAAACCCTGATGAAGCACAAGGAAAAGGAGATTCTCGAAGACTGATATGTCCTCTCCGGTCCCTTTCTCTTTTTTTTAATATTTTTCTGCCGATACATTGCGGAAGTCCTATGCATGAAATCAACGCCGGTCTGAGTCAAGACACGTGATACTGTATTCGTACCCATCATTATTTTAATCGGAAACGCTCCGCTGTGCGTAAAACGGATTATCACTGATTTTCTCCCGTTGCTTTACTTTTCTGCGCCTCAGCGTTGATATTTTTTTATCACTTTGGTACGGAATTATAATTTCGTACTCATTTTGTGTAGTAAATTCTTTATCAGAACGACTTTGTCCACGGATTTCCTTCAATTAGGGCAGAAACAAAAACGAGGAGAAACAGTCATGAAATCATTAAAGTTCGGAATCAGTATTCTCATGCTGCTTGCCCTGTGCAGCCTGACAGCTACAGCCGAAACCCTTCACAAGGAATTTGACGGAACGAAAACCGTATCGATGGACGGAGCGTCGGGAGACTGGACCATCAAATCCCACAGAGGAAAGAATATCATTATTGATGTCGTCTACGATGACAATCTCAAAGATATTGTGGATTTCAAATTCCGTGAAAGTTCCGGAAAGCTGACGATTGAGGAAGATATGCGCAGAAGCCATAACTGGAGCGGTTCAATCAAGTGGACGGTGCTTCTGCCCGCTGAAACGGATGTGGAACTGCACACAGCCTCCGGTGACGTCGATTTTCAGGAGGTGAACGGAGATCTGGAAATTTCCGTTGCATCCGGGGACATTCAGATCCGCAATCATGCCGGCGACATGGATCTGAAATCTGCTTCCGGTGATATCAGCGTCCGGGAAAGCCAGGGCAACGGAAGTATTTCGACGGCCAGCGGTGATGTCACCCTGATCAACCTGCCCGGTGATCTGAATATTTCCACCGCCAGTGGTGATGTGGACGCAGAAGGATTGAAGGGAAGCGTCAAATGTTCCACCGCCAGCGGAGACATCCAGCTGAAGAAATCCACGGTTGAGCTGAAAGGTTCGACGGCCTCCGGAAATATCAACGGACGGGAAGTGAGCGGCAGCGTTTCCGCCAGCACGGCCAGCGGCGATGTGGAGATGGAACGCCTGTCGCTGACGGGATCTGCAAAATTCAGCACGGCCAGCGGAGATATTTCCCTCAGCATGGGCAGTGATATGAAAAACGATTTGACAGCAAAAACAGCCAGCGGAGATATTACACTGGACCTGAACCGGAACAGCTTCAAAGGCAGCATCGAAGCTACTGTTCGAACCGGCGCGTCCTATTTCCGTTCCGACCTGAAGTTTACGGAAACGGACAGCTTCACACGGGATGGCAGGGATTATCACGTGCTCAGCTGTAAGATGGGCAATGACGCTTCCAGCATCACCATGAATACCTACAGCGGCCAGGTCAAGCTCAGCAAATAATCGAAATCCCCGCTTATCCCTTTTAATAAAAAGCCTGCTTCGATGCAGGCTTTTTTGATTTCAGCAGATCGGATTTGCGGATGAAAGAGCTGTTTAATAATGCTATATTACGGGGAAAAACCGGAGTCGACATTGGTCCAGAAAATACAGCTACTTCCTGACGACCTCTGCAATAAGATCGCAGCCGGTGAAGTCATACAGCGCCCATCCTCGGTCATCAAGGAACTGGTGGAAAACAGTATTGATGCCGGAGCCGACGACATTCAGGTCATCATCAGAGGCGGCGGGCGAGACGAGATCCGCATCAGTGACAATGGTGAGGGCATGAGCGGCGATGACCTGCTTCTGGCCTTTGAACGGCACGCCACCAGCAAGATCCGGGAATTCGCTGATCTGGATACACTTCGGAGCATGGGTTTCCGCGGTGAAGCGCTGGCCAGTATCGCCGGCATCGCTCAGGTGGAAACCCGCAGCAGCCGCGAAGACGGAAACGGAAACCGCCTGCGGATTGAGGGTGGTAAAATCACCGACTTTTCTCCCTTTTCCTGCGCAAAAGGAACGGACTTCACGATTCGACATCTTTTCTATAATGTTCCGGCCCGTAAAAAATTCCTCAAGGATGAAGCGACCGAGTACCGCAGCTGTCTCGACACAGTCCGGCGCTTTGCCCTGGCCTGGCCGTCCATCCGCTTTACCTTCATTCACAATGACCGGGAAGTATTCCGGTTTACTGAGGACGAAGCACAGCGGCGCATCGCAGCCCTGTTCGGACACCGCCACGCGGAGCGTCTGCAGAGACTGGATTATGACCACGGTGATCTGAGTATCCACGGATACCTGGGTGATCCGGAACTGTCCCGCAGCCGGACTTCGGACCAGTTTATTTTCATTAATCACCGGATCATCATGGACCGCCGGCTGAACGGGGTCATCTATTCCGGATACAGTGATGTCCTTGAGCGGGGCCAATATCCCTTTTTTCTTCTGGACATTTCCCTGCCCCCCGGTGAAATTGACGTCAATGTACACCCCACTAAATCTGAAATAAAATTCAGGCATGAACATGCCTTGTTCGAAACTCTGAAAAACGTTGTGAAAAGCGGACTGAGAACCTTTCTGAAAGCGGACGCAGCCGAAGCGGAGACGCATTCGGAGCACAGCACCCAGGACTCATTTCCCCGGGATGGCGGTCATCCCCAATTTCAGCCCCGGGCCGCATCCCGGCAGATGTCGCTGGATTCATTTCCGAAGAATCAGCATTCCTCCGATTTTCAGAAGGACATGAATATCGAAAAGCGGCTGGCCCTGTTTGACAGCAGCCTGAACACTGCGCCATCCTCGGAAAGCAGCCTCCCTGACGCTCATCTGTGGCAGGCGCACAACCAATTTATCTTTGCGCAGGTCAGCAGCGGTGTGGTGGTCGTGGATCAGCATCTCGCCCATACGCGCGTTCTCTATGACAAGGCGCTGAAGACTCTGGAAAATTCCCGCCCGAAGGGGAATGCGCAGCAATTGCTGTTTCCCCTGACTCTGGATATGAATCCCATGGATTTTTCCGTTCTTCTGGAAATTATTCCTTCCCTGGAAAAACTGGGATTCGGACTGCGCGCCTTCGGAAAGAATTCGGTCATCATTGATGCCGTACCGGTGGATGCCCGTTTTGTGGATGAAGGCAGGCTGCTTCTGAATATCCTCGACGACTATAAGGAATGGACAGGAAAAAAGAACCCCCTCATGCACAGCCTGGCCCTGGCCTTTTCAGAAAAAACCGCCATACGCCGGGGTGACAAACTGAGCCTCGCGGAAATGCAGAGCCTCATCGACACCCTGTTTTCCTCGGAAAACCCCTATTATTCTCCGCGCGGCAAAACCATTATCATCAATTTCAGCCTGCGCGAACTCGGATCGCGCTTCAACTGATGAATACGCTTCCCATCCTTGTCATCACAGGCCCCACCGCTTCCGGCAAGACGGATCTCGCCATCCGCCTGGCCCAGCGGCTCAACGCGGAAATCATCTCCGCCGATTCGAGGCAGATTTATCGTGGCATGGAAATCGGAACGGCAGCTCCGTCCCGGGATGATCTGGACAGGGCTGTTCACCACTTCATTTCCATCTTTGACCCGGACCGGCCCTATTCCGCCGGTGAATTCGGAGAAGATGCCAGGAAGAAAATCACCGACATACGCAGCCGGGGCAGAAATATCATCGTCTGCGGCGGGAGCGGCATGTACATCCAGGCCATATTCGGAATGATCTATTCCGGCGGTGAAAGCAACAGCGCCATCCGGGAAGAGATTTTCCGTAAAGGCGAAGAGCTGGGGTGGGATATGCTGTACCGGGAGCTGCAGAGCAAGGATCCCGCCTGTGCTGACAAAATCTCCGTCAACGACACGAAACGCATTGCCCGGGCCTTCGAGATCATGGAGATTCATGGTGATATTCCCAGCCGTGTCTGGCGGGACAACGAAACACGCGTCGACCTGCCGCAGCTCCGCCTTCTCATCGCACCGGAGAGAAAGGTGCTGCTGGAGCAGATAGAACACCGCACGGCAGCCATGATTGAGCAGGGCCTTGTGGCCGAAACCGAAACGCTTCTGCAAACCTATCCGGCGGATATCAACGCGCTGAAAAGTGTGGGTTTCCAGGAAATCATTGACCATCTCCAGGGGCGATCCACCCTTGACCAGGCCGCCGCATTGATCAATATTCATACCCGACAATTCGCAAAACGCCAGATGACCTGGTTTCGGCGTACCCCGCCCGATCTGGAAATTGATCAGGCCGCAGGGGCGGATGATATGATCCTCAACCTGCTTCATGATGCTGCCGGACAATAATTTCGCCATTACTTTATCTTTGCAAACCCGTAATAATCATGTAATTTTGCCTACAACCGCAATTCAGGGAGGGTCTGGTGTTATTTGACAGAAAACCGTTCACCTTCGACTCAGTCATCAGCAGCATCCTGAAAATTCTCGCCGTAGCCGGATTTATTCTGGCCCTTCATTTTCTCCGGGATGTTCTGGTTCCCTTTGCGGTGGCGCTGCTTCTGGCCTACCTGACCGATCCTCTGGTCAGAGTCATTCAATATCGGGTTCGCTCCCGTTCCCTCGCCGTGCTGATCACGCTGGTAGGCGTTGTTCTGTTTATTGCAGCCCTGTTTTCGGTCATCATTCCGGCCATCGTGTCCGAAGTGAGCCATGCGGCCATGATGACCAGTGATTTCTTCAATAATTCGCAGATCGCTGAGCGGATGGCCCAGTATCTGCCGCAGGGAATCTGGCAGGCCGTAAAGGATTGGGTACTCAGCCCGGAAATTCAGAATCTCATCCGGGCCGAAAATATCATCCGTACGCTGGAAGCCCTGTCGCAGAACGTCCTGCCCGGCGCCTGGGGCTTGATCACCGGCACCGCCAATGTGCTGGTCTGGGTTCTGGGTATCGCATTTGTCCTGCTCTACCTCGTCTTCATTCTGCTGGACTTTGAGAAACTCCGCAGAATCTGGAAGGAGCTGATTCCCGTACCCTATCGTGAGGATATTGCCGGTTTTCTCGAAGAATTCAACGGCGCCCTGCATAAATATTTCCGTGCGCAGGCGGCCATTGCCGGAATTGTGGGCATTCTCTTTGCCATCGGGTTTGAAGTCATCAGCCTGCCTATGGGAGTTCTGCTCGGCCTCTTCGTGGGCCTCCTCAACCTCATTCCCTACCTCCAGATCCTGGGTTTTGTACCGGCCATCCTTCTGGCCATCATCCATGCCATTCAGAATGACAGCTCCATCTGGGGCATGATCGGTCTGACACTTCTGGTTTTCATCATCGTGCAGACGATTCAGGAAACTATCCTGGTTCCGCGTATCATGAACAAGAGCACCGGCCTCTCTCCGGCCATCGTCCTGCTGTCCCTCACGATCTGGGCAAAACTTCTCGGTTTTCTCGGCCTTATCATCGCCCTGCCCATGACCTATCTGATCTATACCTATTATATGAGATACCTGGCAAAAAGCTCGGATATCAGCTATGAACCGCTGGTTCGTGAAATAGGCCCCCAGCCGGAACGCCCGCCCCGGGAAAAAACGCTGACCGCGGCCCTGATAGATAAATTGCGGCCCGGTGATGACGAAAATGAAGACAAGGATCCGGAAGACTGAACCGATACGGTTTCCCGGCAGAGAACCCGATCCATCCCTTATATATCAATAATTCAAGATAAGCTTCAAAAACACCTGAATCAGAGCAGCGTAGCCGCCAGTTCGGCAAGCTGTGACCGTTCGCCCTTTTCCAGATTGATGTGGGCATAGAGATTCTGGCTGCGCATCTTTTCGATCAGATAGGTGAGGCCGTTGGACTGCGTATCCAGATAGGGCTGATCAATCTGAAACACATCACCGGTGAACACGAGTTTCGTACCTTCTCCGGCCCGGGTAATGATGGTTTTCACTTCGTGGGGCGTCAGATTCTGCGCTTCATCCACGATAAAGTATATTTTCTGGAGACTGCGGCCGCGGATATAGGCCAGCGGTGAGATTACCAGCTTTTCCTCGGTGATCATGGATGAAATCTTCTTGTACTTTTCATCGTTTTCATTATACAGATGCTGGATGACCTTCAGATTATCCCACAGCGGCTGCATATAGGGATCAAGCTTGCTCTTCACATCACCGGGGAGAAATCCCAGATCCTTGTTGCTGAGGGGCACAACCGGCCGGGCGAGGTAGATCTGCCGGTAATGACGGGATTGCTCAATGGCGGAGGCCAGAGCCAGAAGCGTCTTGCCGGTGCCGGCTGTCCCGCTGATGGTTATGAGCGCCAGATCCCGGTTCAGCAGGGCATTCATGGCAAAGGTCTGCTCCGCATTCCGCGGTACGATCCCGAAACAGTTATCCTTGTCCACCTTCTCCAATATTTCCGCAACCGCATTATAGCGGACCAGAGCGCTCTGATTCATATTCCGCAGAATGAAATATTTATTGGGAATCAGTTCCGCCTGACCGTCCAGTACAGACGCAGGAATGGAAAAGGGCGCTTTGTACAGGGCTGAAATCTGTTCCGGATCCACATTTTCCAGAATATCCTTTCCGGCATAGAGATTATCGATGCTCTTGATCTGGTCGCTGGTATAATCGTCAGCCCGGATTTCAAGGGCCTTGGCCTTGACCCGAAGATTCACATCCTTTGTAACGAGGACAACGTCACGGCCCGGATTATCTGCCTGTACACTTAGAACAGTGGACAGAATCCGGTGATCCATCAGATCTTCCTTGAAAATTTTGCGGATATCGGGATGGACTTCACGTGTGATGGCGATTCGGATCGTCCCCTTCTTTTCACCCAGAGGATAACCCGTCGAAAATATCTTTTTCCCCAGCATGGCATCCAGCGTTCTCACAAATTCACGGGCATTATGATTGATGACCTGATTTCCGCGTTTGAAATGATCCAGTTCTTCCAGTACGGGCATGGGAATGACAATGTCATTATCCTGAAAATTGTGTATACAGGTCGCATCATGCAGAATGACATTCGTGTCCAGAATGAAAATCTTCGTCTTGCGCTTTGCCATGACAGATCCTCCGTTTTAATTTAAGTTAAAGCGATCACAGACGTTTCTCCACAGAATTCTCTGCAGGCCTTTCCCCTGCAAGTCCCTTTCCTGCAATGATTATTGTAGAAATCAGGTGCGAACCTTCGGCAGACATTCGGGAAATGAAGACAGGGCCTGATTGGTATTTGGATTCCCGGGCAGAAATTTTTATGTTCCTTCTGATGATAGGGATATGGGCACTGTGAAACGAATTCGTATTGAGATCTGCGGTTCCGGAGGACCGGAACTGGCTGGACGTCTGACGGCCCTGCTTCCGGACAGAGCCCTTTATGATACGGCCATCACCGATACGGCCGAAGAATTGCCGAAACGCTCCGCGCCCAAACTCCCGGACATGCTCATTGTACCTGAAACGGAACTAAAGCGTATCGCTCCCCTTTTTCCCGATATTATCGCCGACTGCATGGAACGCAGGCCGGATATGATCATTATTGTCTTTACAATGAAACAGACACTTCCGGCGGCGATGCGTGCCATAGAAGCCGGCGCTTACCAGTACGTGAGAATGCCGGCGGAAAATGATGAGATCCGACTGCTTCTCGAATCCTCGCTGCAGAAGCTCGGCTCAGGCGGAGGCCGGGAAAATGCCGACCAGGAGACGCCCGATAAATTCGGCGGCATCATCGGACAGACCGATGTCATGCAAGCCGTTTTTGAACAGGTTCGCCAGGCTGCAGAAACCGACATCCCGGTTCTGATCGTAGGCGAAACCGGAACCGGTAAGGATCTGCTTGCCTTTACGCTGCACAAGCTGAGCCTGCGCAGAGATGAGCCCTATCTGGCTGTAAACCTGGGTGCCCTGCCTCCGGAACTGGTGGCCAGTGAACTATTCGGTCATGAAAAAGGCGCCTTCACCGGGGCCGTTCATCAGCATAAGGGTGTGTTTGAGCAGGGCAACAAGGGAACGGTCTTTCTCGATGAAATTGATTCCATGAGCGAGAAAATACAGGTTTCCCTGCTGCGCCTTCTGGAACAGAAAAAATTCAAGCGACTGGGCGGCTCCAGGTCCATCAACAGCGCGGCCCGTATTATCGCTGCCTCCAATGAAGATCTGGACAGCCTGACCCGTCAGGGCAGTTTTCGCAGTGACCTTTTTTACCGCCTGGATGTATTCCGTATATCCCTTCCCGCCCTTCGGGACCGAAAAGAGGATATTCCCCTTATTGCCGAAGAATTACGATTGAAATATGCACAGAAATACAATCGGAATATTCAGAGTATTTCGAGGTCCGCCATGACTGCTCTTGTGGATTTCGAATGGCCCGGAAATGTACGGGAACTGAAAAATGTCATACAGCGGGCCATCCTGGTCTGTGACGAAGCGGAAATACAGCTGGAACACCTGCCCCAGCGCTTTCATCATTTTACCACCGAATCCCCCACCATTACGGTTCAGATCGGAACTCCGCTGGCTGCCATAGAAGAGGATATCCTGATCGCCACCCTTGAAGCAAATCAGAACAATCGTGCAAAAAGCGCCAAAGATCTGAAAATCAGTCGGCGAACACTGTATAATAAACTTGAAAAATACGGCCGTAAAGATAAATAGTATAATTATTATACATTCTCGGTTTGACATTTTAACTATTCACAATTATATGTAAATATATTTACACATTCTTGTCAATTGTTCAAGATATGGCTAAATATTATACATATTCTGCATTTACATCGCAGCGGCAGCATTTTCACCAGCAGCCATGACGCGGATTATCTAATTAATATTTAATAAGATATATAATAATTTCCAATCACGGCATCATTCTTGTCTGTGTAGCGGAGATGGTGATTTTCAGGACAAATTTCAACATGGCGCTCCTATTTCACTCATATTAAATGAGGGAGCATGCGGCTCCCGGCACGAAAGTTCTGCCTGAAGGCAGAGGAAAATAAAGGACAGGATATTTTATGACCATTTACAATGCACACCAGCAAAGCATAGCCGAGCGGATTGAGAAAAAAGTTCCCATCGGCCAGTGGAAGGACTGGACCTGGCAGATGCGGCACCGGGTACAGGATATTGAAACGTTTGAAAAGCTGCTGGGAATAAAATTCAGCGTGGCGGAGCGCCGGAGCCTGCAGGAAACGATACGGAAATTTCCCCTTTCCGTACCGCCCTATTATATTTCT
Source organism: Fidelibacterota bacterium (assembly GCA_046735395.1). Classification (GTDB taxonomy): domain Bacteria; phylum Fidelibacterota; class Fidelibacteria; order Fidelibacterales; family DSDE01; genus JBJKQR01. The sequence goes on from JBJKQR010000062.1 coordinate 101,534, forward strand.
CTCATTAATACAAAGGACTTCAAGAACGACCCGGTCTTCAAGCAGGCATTTCCCAACTCTGCCGAACTGATCATTGCGGATCAGGACATGTCGGATCCGCTGGCCGAGGATAAGGACAGTCCGGCCCCCGGCATCACTCACCGCTACCCGGACAGGGTTCTGTTCACTATCAGTAATATGTGCGCCATGTACTGCCGTCACTGCACCCGGAAACGCAAGGTGGGCGATGTGGATTTCATCCCCAACAAAGGCATGATCAAGGCCGGAATCGCCTATATAAAGAAAACCCCGCAGATCCGGGACGTTCTCCTGTCCGGCGGCGATCCCTTTCTGCTCTCCGATGATTTTCTGGACTGGATTCTGACGGAGATCCGCAGCATCCCCCATGTGGAAATTATCCGCATCGGCACCCGGGTTCCCGTTGTGCTCCCTTACCGGGTCACAGATGATCTGGTCGCAGTCCTGAAAAAGCATCACCCGCTTTGGATCAATACCCATTTCAATCATCCCCGGGAAATCACCGAATCAGCCCGGGAAGCTCTGAGCAAACTGGCGGATGCCGGGATTCCCCTCGGCAATCAATCCGTACTTCTCGCCGGTGTCAACGACTGTCCCCGCATAATGAGATCTCTGGTGCATAAGCTGGTACAGAATCGTGTAAGGCCCTACTATCTGTATCAGTGCGATCTGTCGGAAGGCCTGTCCCATTTCCGCACACCCATCGGCAAGGGAATTGAAATCATTGAAAGCCTCATCGGCCACACCAGCGGATTTGCCGTTCCCACCTATGTCATCGATGCTCCCGGCGGCGGCGGCAAAATCCCCATCATGCCTAATTATATCGTATCCTGGTCCACCAACAAAGTCGTTCTCAGAAACTATGAAGGAGTGATTACCACCTACAAGGAACCGGACAGTTACGAACCGGTGTTCTGTGACCGGAATTGTGAAAAATGCGATCTTCAGCTGGAACTGGAAGGGTCGGAGGACTACAATTTCACCGGAATCGCCGAACTGCTGTCGGATGCCGATGAGAAGATATCCCTCATCCCCGAAAACAATGAACGTCTCGAGAGACGGAATGATGACGAACAGGAGACGATTTAATGCACAGTGTCGATTACCTCATTTTTGGTTTGTACTTCCTGATTGTTCTGGGAATTGGTGTCTATTTTTTCAGGAAAAACGAGGATCGTGAAGACTATTTCGTGGGGGGCCGCAGCATCTCCGCGTCTCACGTCGGCATGAGTATTGTGGCGACGGATGTGGGCGGCGGTTTCAGCATCGGCCTGGGAGGCCTGGGCTACCTGATGGGACTGTCCGGTAGCTGGCTGCTCTTCACGGGCCTGGTCGGTGCCTGGCTGTCTGCGGTTCTGGTTGTCCCCCGCATCAAGGCAGTGGATGAAAAATTCGACATGCTCACCTATCCGGATTTTCTGAAACTCAGATACGGGACTAAAGTCGCTCTGGCTGCTTCGCTCATCTCAGGTATCGGCTATCTGGGTTTCACAGGCGCACAGATCCTCGCCGGCGCGAAACTTGCTGCTGTGACGGTTTTTTCCTCGGTCACGATCATGGATCCGCTGCACCTGGCCCTGTATGTCATGGCCGGCATCGTCCTGATCTACACTGTCCTGGGCGGGCTCAAGGCTGTAATTTATACCGATACGGTCCAATGGGTGGTCCTTCTGGCGGGGCTGCTTTTTTTCGGAGTTCCCTGGGCAATCAAGGAAGTGGGCGGCTGGCATGCCCTGAAAGCCGGTCTGCCGCCAGAATACTTTTCACTGACCAATGTGAGCGGGATTCAGATATTGAACTGGTTTTTCACCATCATTCCCATCTGGTTCATCGCCATGACCCTGTATCAGCGGATTTATGCCGTACGGAACGAGAAGGAAGCGAAAAAAGCCTTTTATATCGCCGGGTTTCTGGAATATCCCATCATGGCCTTCATCGGCGTCTTTCTCGGTATGTGCGCCCGGATTTTCTTTCCGGATGTAGAGAGCGAACTGGCCATGCCCCTCATGCTGCGCGACATCCTCCCCATCGGCATCACCGGGATCGTCACCGCATCCTTTTTCTCCGCTATCATGTCCACGGCCGACAGTTGTCTCATCGCCTCCTCAGGCAATTTTGTAAACGACATCATCGAACCACTCTGGCTGAAGGGGAAGAGCAACAAGACGCTGATCCGCGTATCGCAGATCGCCACCCTGGTCATCGGCGCGGCCACTCTGATCATCGCATCCTCCTTCACAACTGTCCTCGAGCTGATTCTCAATGCCTACAGCTTCATGGTCGCCGGGCTATTCATCCCGACTCTCGGCGCGCTTTTTCTGAAAAAGCATGATGAACCATCTGCCGTTACCGCCATGATTCTCGGCGGCGGTTTCACGCTCATCCTGATTTTTTCCGATCTCTCCATGCCCTATGGACTGGATTCATCCATCGGCGGCATTCTCGTTTCGGGTCTCGTATTTTTCGGCATGAACGGACTTCGAAGCAGACGGATCCATCATGACTGACCGTATTGAGAAACTCGGCGACTCCCTTATCCATCACGGGCCGGCCAATAACCGCATCTATCTGATGAAACTCGGGAAGGATGACCCGACTAAATTGATCATGCATCTGAAATCCCTCGCGCAGAAAAATGGCTACGGAAAAATTGTGGTAAAAATTCCTGAGAGCGTATCCCCTGTCTTTATCAGGAATGGATTTGCCGCGGAGGCGTCCATACCCGGTTTTTTCCAGGGAAAGGAATCCGCCATCTTCCTGTCCCTTTTCAGGGATGAAAAACGCAGAATCCTGAGCGATCAGGAAGAAAGCGAAACACAGGCCAACCTTGAACTGGCTCAGGGCCGCAAACAGGATGAGATGCTGCCGGAGCTTTCACAGAAATTCCGGCTGAGACTCCTGGATGAATCGGATATCAACCAGCTTCAGAACCTGTATAAAATCGTTTTTCCCAGCTACCCCTTTCCCATTCACGATCCGGATTACCTCTGCGAAACCATGCAATCACATGTGAAATACTTCGGCGCCTTCTGTCAGGGAACACTGCTTGCCTGCGCGTCATCGGAGACGGATCCGGTCAATCTGAATGCTGAGATGACGGATTTTGCCACCCATCCCGATGCAGGAGGGCAGCGCCTGGCCCTTCACCTGCTGCGGCTCATGGAGGAGACAATGGTTTCCAGCGGCTACCGTTGCCTCTACACCATTGCGCGATCTTATTCGGCTCCCATGAATATCACTTTTTCTCGGAACGGCTATTTCTATACCGGAACACTGGTGAATAATACGGATATTTTCGGAAAGATCGAAAATATGAATGTCTGGACTAAAGCACTGACCTGACGATATCAGGTATTTAATTTTTCGCGGATAAATAAAAAAGGCTGCCCGAGCGGACAGCCTTTTTTATGAAGGTCTGAAATTCGGTTATTTCAGATAATTCATGGTGCGTGCCAGCTTCTGGGTCGGAGTTTCCATCCTGTAGATGTAGACACCGGAAGCAACGCGTTCGCCGGCAGCATTGGTTCCATTCCAGACAATGCTGTGTTCACCCGCGTCGGTGAGTGTGTTCATCAGCGTGGAGATCAGCTTGCCGTTCAGGTCAAATACGCGCAGTGTGACGTTTTCACGCGTGGGAATGGCAAAGCTGATGGTCGTAGTGGGGTTGAAGGGATTGGGGAAATTCTGTGAGAGTCTGTAGCCGGCCGCAACCGTATTATCCACGGAGCGGATAGCAGTCATGGGGTCCGTATTGGGTGAATCAAGGAAGATAATGGGGGCGGACATATTTCCGGCATTCCCATCAATCGTAACGGACACATTCCACATGGATGTATACGCCACTTCCTGACCCATATCGTCATCGATATTGGCGATCTGGATCCGGTTCCAGCATCCACCATCGGTGGGGTAATCGTAGACTTTATAAGCCGAATCGATCACGGTCAGTTCCCAACTGTTCGGATCAGTAATGGCTCCGCCCTGATATTCAAAGCGGAAGATCATGCCGTTCGGAGGGCCGCTGAGATAGGATCCGAATACGAAGTCGATCTTCCCATCCGCATCAATATCACCCTGGGCACCACCGAGCATACGGCCGCCGTTCAGCAGGTCAGGCGTATTGAGATTCACCAGCGGAGTACGTTTCAGCGTGTCACCGTCTTCCTGAAAAATATAGATCTGACGGGTAGCATCGCCATAGCGATATTCACCGGTAAACATTTCCTCAGTTCCATCTCCGTCCACGTCAGCAACCTGGACGGCATCCCAGCTGATTCCGCCGGGCATGGGGGACAGGCTTGTTCTGGTATAGGCAGATCCGTCCCAGGAAATTTTGGCAATCTCTGTTTCATCAAAGAAGTAGGCATTTCCGCCCATGACAGCCACATCCCATTTGTTTTCACCGAGAACATCAGAATATTCCGTAGTCCAGGTTTCGCTTTCATCGCCGTTATCCGGGATATTATCAACCGAGGCAACCAGAATTCTCGGGCCATCGGTTCTGCCGGCCATCAGAATTTCCTTTGTACCGTCATTATCGATATCCGCGAATTTCCAGGAAACAGGACGGATATTCGCATTGTCTGCATCGGTGATCGTCCAGTAGGCATTCGGCCAGGATTCACCGGAGATCTCAACACCCATGTCATCTCCTGTACCCTGTTCGTAAACAAGAATTCTTGCAGGATTTGCGTTGGTCTGGATGTTATTCGGGATTCCCCACCAGATTTCCATTTTACCATCACCGTCAACATCCTCTACACTCAGCGGATTATAGGAATTCTGGGCTTCCACAATATCAGCAGGAGCAGTTTTTTCCCAGACCTTTACCCATCCATCCGCTGTTTTTTCGAATTTGTACAGGCGCGGTACAATTTCACCTGGCGTATCATTCCAGTTGTGATTGACCATGTACAGATCCATCAGACCATCTCCGTCGCAGTCCACATTGGTGACAAAATTACCGATACCCCCATTGTTCGGGCCCGAGGAAGCCCAACCAGGGATAAATAGGGTATCCATCACCGAAAACGTCCCCGCATTCAGGACAGAAACCGCCATAATCGCTGCAAGCACAAATAACACTTTTTTCATGCTCTTTCCTTTCCTTTTATGATTTCCTTACCCTGTATCTTAGAAATTAAAACACAGGCTGAATCTATGTCGTCCACCGAAGTAGTCCATAGTATTAAAGGCATAATCGATGGAAAATTTCGATAATGAAACACCACCCCCGAAGGTCAGCCCGTAAATATCCGTTCCGAACTGGAATCCGCTTCGAAGGAAGAAATTTTTCATATAATTCAGTTCAACACCGGCTCCATACAGTTCATTGGCATTATTGGAATGAATCATATCCAGGGCGGCAGTAACTGTCATATCCTTTGTATCATAGACGTCCATACTGATTCCTGTTCTGAAAGTCATGGGCAGAGGCCAGCTTTCGAAAGCGGAGGAATCGTTCGTGGCATATTTCACCGCATCGGAATAATTCAGAAACTTCCCGCTGAATGTCGCTTCCTTTGAAAAGTGAAGAATGCTCATGGCAATCCGGATATTTTTATACCCGGTCCGATACATGGTTCCCATATCGTAGGCGATCTGTGAATAGCCGCTCCCGTCGAAGCTTTCGCTCACATTTTTTATGGTGGCGCCGATGGAGAATTTGTTCGTCAGATAGCGGGAATAGCTCAGGCCGATGCTGTAGGATGACATGGAGAAGTAATCATCGCCAAAGGGCAGATCCGGTGTGGTCCGCAGTTCGTCTCCATAATTCACATATACGGCGCTGATGGATACGGCAGACGCCGCATTCAATTTATAGGCAGCCCCGAGTGAACCGAGAGAGATGTCGGCAGGCCATTTCAGATAACTGACATAAGTATCGAATCTGCTGTTATCCTTAAAATCCACGAGCCCTGCCGGATTGATCAGCACGGCACCGGCACCGCCGACCAGAGATGTGGCCGCATTGCCCATTGCCATATTCCGGGTCTGCATATTAATATCCAGGAACTGTCCCGTTGCGGTTCCGACCGGAGAAGAAGCGGACAGAACTGCAAATGACAGAAATATGATTGTAAGTATTTTTTTCATTTTATCATCCACCTCTACTTTAAGATCACGAATTTACCGACTTTCTCTCCCATCTCAGATGTAACGTGGTAGAGATAGATACCGGGTGCAACCTCCCGGTTATTTCTGCTGATCAGATCCCACTCCGCTGTGGCGGCATTCGTCTGAGCAGCATTTTCAATGGCCCGTACATCACTGGGACGGATGGTCTGAACCAGATCACCATCCAGAGTGAAGATCCGGACGATGGCATCTTCGGGCAGATTAATAAAGAAGAGCCGGTCCTTCCAGGGACTGGAGGGCGCCGGTGTCCGGTTATTCCAGCGTACGGATCCTCGGAAGGGATTGGGAACGACCCGGATTTCATCCATGGTGTTCACGACCGCTTTTCCCGTCGCCGTGATAAAATCCGAGCTGACAACTTCCACATCGTAGTATTTGTCGGAATGGCCCTTGACGAACAGATTGAAGGTATAATCATATCCGAATTGAATTTCCGCATCATAATATCCCAGCAGGCCATTGGTGGACGCGTCAAGCAATGCCTGAGCCTGCGTCCCGTCCAGGACCATCAGTGTATCGTAAATCGGGAATCCTGCCGCAGTCCGTTCCTTGAATTTGGCCAGCACAAATTCCTGAAAATTCGGATGATTCAATGCGGGCGCCGGATCCCAGCTGATATTCGCGCCCTTGAAGTTTCCTTCATCATCTTCAACCGCATCAATCGTGATCTCAGTCTTGGGAGGAATTTCATTCACGTCAATCTGGTAATCTTCATCTACAATGAATTTAGCCACATCCATATTTTCAAGCAGCTGCGTGAAGGAGTAGATACCGGCTCTCTGCGCATCGGCTGACACACCCACCGCAAACACAACTTCAATGCTGTCTCCGTAGGCCAGCGTTTCCACAGGACCGTAGGTCGTAATTGCCCTGTAATCACCTTCATTCACTTTTCCGTTTCCGAAAGGCGGGGACGGATTCTTTAATAGTTTATCAAATGCCTTATCCCCTGTCTTCCCGATGGCATTCGTCCACTGGGCGTCATCATCCGAAAAATCCATTCCGATTTTACTCGTTGTGTAGGACCGGGGTTTCATCAGGGGATTGGTTCTCAGCATCTTCATGGCCAGAATACCCGGCGTCTGGTAAATCCCGGTGGGATTGGGATTACCGAAATCATCGTCAGGATGGGCATAGAGATAGGAACCGGAAACGGTGCCGCGGTTCAGCAAACTGGTATCCACTTCGCTGGGCACACCCGAATAATCACCATCAAACATGATCGTCAGGGTGGAATCCCCGACCCAATTCTGAATGTAATCCCATACTGCCGGATCGCTGTTTATCTGATACTGCATGTAGGGGAACAGTTTCAATTCGTCCCAGTCGGTCTTACCGGCAGTGGTTGTATGAGTCAGACACATGGCATGATCATCACGGTTGGAAAAATTGGATTCGGTGGGCCAGGTCAGCAATTTGCTCACATCGCCATCCATGCGAAAGGTGAAGAATACATCCTTCAGATCGGATGTATCATCCACGATCCCGTCTCCGGTCGTGTCCACACCGACATTCTTCAGATAATAGCGATACAGGATAAAATCATCGGCAAAGGAAACACCGTAGGCATAGGTATGCTGCGTCACTTCCAGTCCGAGTGGGATGTGGGCGTCACTGACTTTAATCGCATCGGTAAATTTCGTCCAGCTATGCTCGGCCAGATCACCCAGGAAGGTTTCCTTATGCACTTCATCAAGGGGTGTGAATTCCTTATCCTCCGTCGTGCTGGTACCCCGGATTCCGTTCCGCGTGCCGGTCAGCCACAGGGAGCCACGGTACAGATAGGAGTTTCCTGATCCACCGGGCCAGTCTGCTGACGGCGTCCGGCCTTCATAAGTATCGTCTCCGATCATGGAAAAATTTGTAATCCGCATCCACAGGGTACCGATCTTGTGCCAGTCCATATCAATGGGTACGGCGGCAGATGCTTTTTTCAGGGTGCGGCCAGCGGATTCCATGATTACCGGATTTCCCGCGGCAATCATCAGAATCATAAACACCGGCAATATGTAAATAATGTATTTCTTCTTCATTCGTATCTCCTGTATCCGCGACTTAAAAGTTTATTGACAAACCCAGCTTGAACTGGCGTTTCGAAGGATACACCTGAGGTGTTCTGATCAGTTCATTTGTTTCCTCAACCTTGTAAATCACATCGGGGAATCCCGTAAGTCCATATTGTTCAACATTCTGGATATACGAGAATTTTCCATTTCCACCCAGATTAAACACGTCCAGATTCAAGGTGAGCGAAACAGATTTGAGATTGAATCTCCGGCTGATTCTCATATCGATATTATTGTAATCCGGCAGTCTCTGATCATTATACGCACCCTGTATCCCAAAGCTCGTATAGGGTTTTCCCGTGCCGTATTCACATTGAAAATTGGCGATCCAGTCTCGGGTCAGCGCTTCGAATCCGGGAATTCCCTTGTTTGAATACAGGCCGAAGTTTACATTGGCGGAGATCCGTCTGTCAAAACTCAGATAGTACATTTTCTTGTCATAGGGGAAGAGCTGATGTGATCCTGCTGACGAAGAGCGTCCTTTGGCGATGGAATAGGAAACATTCCCCTGCAGGCTCCAGAAACCGCTGCGCAGACGCTTCACTGCCAGTTCGGCCCCCTTGATATTGGCGTAATCGCCATTGACATATTTATGAACTTCCGTTCCGTCCGGGAAGACAAACAATTCATTATTCACCAGATTCGTCACATCCTTGAAATATCCGGTAACGGACATCTTGAGATTTTTTGTAAAGAGGTGTTCAAATGAAATATCGTAAGCGACGGTTTTTTCCGGCTGCAGGGCAGGATTACCCACCCAGTTCCCGGTCTTCGTCAGACTCTGGTACTGATAATTGGCAAACAGGTACATACCGTCCGGCCTCTGAAAATAATGGCCATAGGAAAAGAAGAGGATATCACGGTCAGAAATGGGGTGGGATATCCCGATGCGGGGTGAAAACTGCCATGAGGGCTTTGCTTCCTTCGCATCATTGAAAAGGGCAAAATCATTGGCATCATGGCCGGCCAGAGGATTGTCCATATTTCCCGGATAAAGGACCGGCTTGCCCGTCCCATTGGGATTGAAGTAATCATAACGCAGTCCCACCAGTGCAACGAAATCATCCCGGAATTCCATCTTATCCTGGACATAGGCTCCGAAATCGTCGTCGTTCTTGTTCCAGATATCCTTCCGCAGGGAATTCAGTGCAAATCCCGCTTCATCGGACACGGAAGACCAATAGATATCCGTGACATCGGTCCCGTTCAGATTGTACTGAAATCCTGTCTTCAGCATGTGGTTCTGAGAAACCTGTGAAGTGAGATCCCATTTCAGCAGGAAGGTGTTGACCTTCTGGTTTGTATAGGAATTATCATCACCGATCAGCCACCAGAAATCCTCATTCTCCAATACCCGCTTTTCCGGCCGGGGCCCGGGTACTGACGGATCCCACTGCAGATATTCATCCGTGTTTCCGTCCCCGTCCCGGTCCTGATAATCTTTCATCCCGTTTTTATAGGAGGATTTAAAGAATTGAGTCCGCAATTCCATAAAAGTTCTCGCTGAGAAGGTGTAGGTCAGAATCCCGTACAGCGTGCTGCTTTCCTTGGTTCGGGTCGTAAGATGATTCAGCGGTGTATCCAGATAAATATCCCTATGATAATTCACAGCCACCGTATCCGAATCATTCAGTCCGATGGTATAGGGCTCAGCCAGGCTGTCAATCACACCACTCAGGTAATCGGAGGGATTGTCCACATAGTGATATCGCGTCAGTGTATCGTTCGTGGCGCTCAGATCCTGAACGAATTCGTACAGATCTGTCTGAAAATCCGGCCCCGGGCCGAATTTGGCCGCCGGAAAATAAAAATTGTCCCAGTCCCGCTTTGAATAATTGGATCCCACTGCCAGTTTCATCTTATCCGAAATCTTCCAGGCAACTTTTCCCTGATAGTTCTGGGACGCTTCCTGCTGATGCAGATAATTTCCCTGTTTACGGTTGAAGATATCACCTGAAACGGCAAAGGTCATGGAAGGCAGAATGGGCCCGCTCAGACTGAAACGATAATTATTATCCAGCCGCTGCTGGTATTTGGCGTCCAGCCACCAGTCATTCTTGGGCATGAGTGTTTCGGTCAGAGGACCAAAATCCGTTGTCGTCGCGTAGAGCGAACCGGAGAATTTCTGCGATCCTTCCTTCATGGCCAGATTCAGCACACCGGACTGCACATTGCCGTATTCGGCGCTGAATCCGCCCAGAGAGACTTCCATCTCCTTAACGGCATCTTTCGGGACTCCCAGAGAAAAGCCTCCCAGATCCCCGACATAGGCAGCAGAAGGATCACGAACCGGAATACCGTCAATGACAACCAGCACTTCATCACTGCGGCCGCCACGAAAATTATTCCCCACCACACCGGCCTGATTCTGGGCGATGCCGATCACATTTTCAATCGGCTGTATTTCCATCTCCTCGGACGACACAATATGCTTGGACGAAAATTCATCCTGATTCAGAAGCGGCCGTTCGGCCACAACCACAATATCCTCTCCGGTCGACAGCACTTCCGGCTGCAGGATCAGATCCTGATAGGTCGTCAGGTCTATGGACACAAAAATATTCTCCACCGTCACCGTCGTGAATCCGATATAGGTCACTTTCATGGTATAAAGTCCGGGCGGAATATTCAGAATGGCGTAATATCCGTCGGCGTTCGTGGATGCTCCGATCTCACTTCCTTCCAGATAAACGTTCACGCCGGCAAGCGGTGCTCCGTTATTATCGAGAATAGTCCCCACAATCTTCCCGCTTGTGCCGCCGAAAACGACTCCCGACGTCACCATAAGCAGCAGGCATAATGTGATCAATTTCTTCATAAATTTCTCTCCTGACCTGTCTTCTATGATTATTTTACTATAACAATTCCGTATGCCGCAGCATGAAGTCAGTATAGTTAGTTCTCATATCTTACTAATACTAAATCTATTTATATGAAAATGCAAGTCTAAATTCCTGTTTTTTTACTAAGAATCGTGGTTGGGGCAGAGAATGACGAGTTCTGGTTTTTTTCTTTATGGAAAAGGCTTCACAGGTCCCGGATGAAAGGTAGACACGGCCGTTATGAGCCGAAAAAACGGGGTCTGTCGCAACCCATTTTTTCCATGGCGGAAAGCGGGTGAAATTTCTACATTGTCTCACAGATGAATTCAGATTTAACCGTTCATCGAGAAAGGAAACCACAATGCAGACACTGCTTTTAATCGTACCCCTGGCATCGCTGGCCGCATTGATCACCGCGTATGGCCTGAGCCGATGGATCTCGACTCAGGAAACGGGCACCAAACAGATGGTGCGCATCGCCTCCTATATCCGTGAGGGAGCGGTGGCATATCTGAAACAGCAATACAAGACCTCCGGCATCTTTTTTCTGCTGCTCTTTGTCCTGCTGCTCTTTTTTGCCTTCGGTCTCAATACCCTCTCCGTCTACGTCCCCTTTGCCTTTCTGACCGGAGTTTTCTTTTCCGGCCTCTCCGGCTTCATCGGCATGCTCACCTCAACGAAAACATCAAACCGGACAACCCACGCAGCCCGCAAATCTCTGAACCAGGCCCTGCGTCTCTCCTTCCGCGGCGGCTCCGTCATGGGGCTGGTCGTCGTCGGGCTCGGTCTCCTCGACATTGTCATCTGGTTCTATTATCTCAACAGCGTCATCGACATCGCAGATATCAACGAAAAACTGCATCTGATCACGGCCACCATGCTCAGTTTCGGATTCGGCGCCTCGTCTCAGGCACTGTTTGCCCGCGTCGGCGGCGGCATCTTCACCAAGGCGGCCGACATGGGTGCCGATCTGGTGGGCAAGGTGGAAGCGGGAATTCCCGAAGATGATCCGAGAAACCCTGCCGTCATCGCCGATAACGTGGGTGACAACGTCGGGGACGTGGCCGGAATGGGCGCGGATCTGTACGAATCCTTCGTCGGCTCCATCCTCGGCGCGGCAGCGCTTGCCGTCTCGGCCGGTTACGGACTGAACGGGGTGCTCCTGCCCATGCTGGTGGCCGCTCTCGGCACCGCGGCCTCCGTTCTGGGTATCTTCACCGTTTCCACCGGCGAAGATGCAAATCAGAAACATCTGCTCAACGCCATCAACCGAGGCACCAATATTACGTCTGTCGTAACACTCATCCTGGTCTTTATCCTGCTCCGGGTCATGATGCCGGGACAGGTTTTTCAGCTCTATGTTCCCATTGTCATCGGTATTCTGGTGGGAATCGCCGTCGGATATTCCACCGACTATTACACCAATGCCGCCTTCAGCCCCGTTCACCGCATCGTCGGCCAGGCCCGCACCGGACATGCGACCGTGGTTACGGCCGGATTTTCGGTAGGTATGATGTCCGTCGTGCCCTCCATCCTCTTCATTATTATCGGAACCGTCATTGCCTTTATCAGCGGCGGAGGCCATGTCAATCTGAGCGAGGGCCTCTATGCCATCGGCCTGGCTGCGGTAGGCATGCTGTCCACCCTGGGCATCAATCTGGCAACGGATGCCTTCGGTCCCATCGCGGATAATGCGGGCGGTATCGCGGAGATGGCCGAGCTCCCGTCGGAAACCCGGAAACGGACTGACGCGCTGGATGAACTGGGCAATTCCACAGCCGCGCGGGGTAAAGGTTTATCCATCGGCGCGGCGGCACTGACAGCCGTCACCCTTATTGCCGCGTTTATTGAGGAGATCCGGGCTGCCATGGTTCACAGCGGAATTTCCAGCATGAAAATTTACACAGGTGATATTCTCATCAAAACCGTAGATACAGCCGCCGCCTCCGTGACGGATCTGCTGCTGTACATGCAGAGTTCGCTTCTGGATATCCGCTTCATCAGCGGACTGTTCATCGGCTCTGTCATCATTGCCGGCTTCGGTTCCAAAACCATTGAGGCGGTATCGGAGGCAGCCGGGGAAATGATCGACGAGGTCCGGCGGCAGTTCCGGACCATTCCGGGCATCATGACCGGGGACGCAACTCCGGACTATGCCAGCTGCGTCCGCATTTCCACCTTCGCGGCTCAGAAAAAAATGGTCATTCCCGCCCTTATCGTAATCCTGACGCCCATTCTCACCGGACTCCTTTTCGGTCCCGTGGCCGTCATCGGCCTGCTCAGCGGCAATCTCATCGTCGGTTTCCTTTTTGCCGTTTTCATGGCCAACAGCGGCGGCGCCTGGGATAACGCAAAAAAATATATTGAACGCAGCAAATCGGACCTGCGTAACGAGATACAGCTGGGAATCCGGGACATCAGCAAGCGGGGACTCTGGCCTTTTTATCTCACCCGTGATACCCGCAGATTTCTCTTTGAACTGGTCAATCTGAATCCCAAGGCGTTCAGCATTGATGAAGAAGTATCCGAATATCTGGGCGAAATCATTCGTCTCACGGAAAACCGCTACATCAATGAAAATCTCAATCTGGCCACGCTGCTGGCGGCGCTCGAAAAAAACGCCCTGAAATCCCTGAATGATGCGGATTTGTCCCTGCTTTACGGGAAGCTGAATGGCGAAGACCAGCTCATGTACCGTCAATATCTGCAGCTCAGCCGTCAGGATCAGGAATTTCTCATGAAACTGAACGGAATCCGAAGTGATTTCGAGTCCATCATGAGTTCCTATTCGGCTGCAGTCACCGGGGATACAGTCGGCGACCCGCTCAAGGACACCAGCGGCCCCTCCCTGAATATTGCCATCAAGCTCTCCACCATGGTTTCCATCATCAGCATCGGAATTGTCCTGAAATTCAATCTCTGGTCAGCGCTCTTTCACTGAGCCGGCCGGGAATATTTCTACAGAAAGGAAATAAATGAAAACGGCACGGAATTCGGAACAATTCATCAGCGAAGCTGATCTTTACGAGATTACCATCCCCCTCACACCCCGGCTAAATGCGGAGGGCGACAAGGCCGTATATATTCTCAGGAAGGCTGATAAGGAAAGCGGACGCTTTCATACGCGGCTGCACCTGCTGGACATCCGCCGAAAGCATGACACGGAATATACGCGCGGCAATGCCGATTCACATCCCTGCTGGCATCCCGGCGGAAAAAAGATTCTCTATCTGAATAATGATAATAAGGACAATACACTGCGAAGTATTTCCATCCATGGCGGAGAGTCCACCGATGTGATGAAACTGGGTAAAGGTGATGTTCAGAGTATAGCCTGGTCTCCGGACGGAAAATGGATCGCCATCCTTATGAAAAAACCGGAAACAGACGGAGCAGACAGCGATACGGAACCGAAAGAACCGGTGCTGCGGGTGATAGACAGGCTCTATACGCGGCATGACGGAAAAGGCTGGGACATGGATGCCCGCGCATCTCTCTACCTCCTGAAAACGGGCTCGGCCACGGTTCAGAAGATCGCCGACAGCCCGCTGAGCCATATTTCGGACTTCGCCTGGTCCTCCGACAGCCAACGGATTGCCTACGTCATGAACGCCCATCCGGATCCGGACAGGAATGCAGGACATGACTCGATCTTCATCTATTCCCTGACTGATAAAAGCACCGTGGAACTGCCCAAACAGCCCGGGCCGGTGAGCCGGCTGCGCTTCGGAAATGCAGACCGTTCCATTTTCTTCACCGGTCATTTTCATCCTGAAAATCTCTGGGGAACCTTTAACAGTGAATTCTTCGAACTGGACATCGAGGACGGCAACTGCCGAAGCCTCAGTGAAGACCTGGACCGGACTCTCAGCGCGGCAAGCCTGGGAGACATTTCACCCATGGATACGGATCAGACACCCGTCTGTGATCCGGACGGAACCTGGTATTTCACGATCACGTCCGAAGGCGGCAGCCCTCTGATCCGACGCAGCCCGTCCGGAGATACCGAAGCCATTCTGGAAGGGCCGGAAGTTATTGCGGAATATGACAAGGCCCAGAATGCCCCGGTCTTCATCCTGCGCCTGGCTCAGATGGAACGGCCCGATGAACTGTGGCTCCTCAGGCTTGACGAGGAAAAAACTCTGACAAAAATTACCGATCTGAATGACCGCTATCTGTCAAACCGTCAGTATACCTTTCCTGAGGTCCATACCATTCCGGTGGATGGCGCCGAGATACAGACCTGGATCGTAAAGCCGCCGCAGTTCCGGGAAAAATCCAAGTGGCCCATGATCCTGGAAATTCACGGCGGGCCCCATTCACAATACGCCTACACCTTTTTCCACGAAATGCAGGTGCTCGCCGCAGCCGGTTTTGTCGTGGTCTATGCCAATCCCCGCGGCAGCCAGGGCTATGGCCGGGATTTTGCCAAGGCCATTCACGGAAGCTGGGCCGAACCGGCCTTCAGTGATCTCATGACCGTCACCGATTACATGGCGGAAACCGGATATATTGATGAGGAACGGCTTTTTGTCACCGGTGGCTCCTATGGCGGATACATGACCAACTGGATTGTGACGCAGACGGACCGTTTCCGGGCTGCCGCAACCCAGCGGTCCGTCACCAATCTGGAAACTTTTTTCGGCTGTTCCGACATGGGCTGGGAATTGAGCAGCGAATTCAATGGCGCGCCCTGGGAAAATCCGGAGATATACAGAAAATGGAGTCCCATCACCCATGCTGCACAGATCCGGACCCCATTGCTGATCATCCACTCGGAAAATGACCTGAGATGCCCGATCGAACAGGCGGAACAGCTCTTTGTCCGTCTGAAATACGAGGGCAGGCCTGTGAAATTCCTTCGCTTTCCGGAAGAAAGCCACGGACTGAGCCGAAACGGCCGCATTGACCGGCGCATCGCCCGGCTCCAGGCTCTCCGCGACTGGTTTCACTCCTGCCTTTGAGCTCAATACCCCTAAATTCCCGAGCTTTATCCGAATTTTCTGTAACGATTCGTCCTTAATTGTATCTTTATTCTAAACAGAAAGGAAAACAATTCGATGAGTGAACAGACCATGAAAATTGACTTATACAGCATCGGTGACTCTCTCACCTTCGTCGCCAAGGGAAAGACCGGCCACTGGATCAGCATGGATGCGCCCACAGAAATAAATGGCCATGGTGCAGCCAGCCGCCCCATGGAAGTTGTCCTTCAGGCCCTCGCCGGCTGTACCGGCATGGATGTCATGTCCATCCTGGGAAAAAAACGCATCAAGATCGATCTCTTCGGAATGGAAGTCACAGCCGAAAGAGCGGACGTGCATCCGAAAGTCTTCACAAAAATTCACCTGACCTATAAATTCTGGGGCAGCGATATTCCCGAAAACGCGGTCGAACGGGCCATCGAACTCAGCGAAACCAAATACTGCTCCGTATCCGCCATGCTGCGCAGCACTGCCGAGATCACCAGTTCCTGGGAAATAAATCCGGAAAAATAGGCGCTGCCGGCTCTGAATTTTTGCAGCCTGGAGGAGAACTCTTCAGGGCTGTCGGAATTTATACGATTTTCTATCTGAATTCATTTGCCGGAAGCGTACTTTAAGGGAATATTACCCTTTATTTTTTTTCTGATTTGACATAAATTCTGACATTATGACAGAATTTCAGCTCGTATCCAAATACAGTCCCACCGGTGATCAGCCTCAGGCTATTGAGGAACTGGTCCGGGGTGTTGAGGAAGGGCATCCTTTTCAGACTCTGCTGGGAATAACGGGCAGCGGAAAAACCTATACGATGGCCAAGGTCATCGAGGCGGTCCGCAAACCGACGCTCATCATTTCCCACAACAAAACCCTGGCGGCTCAGCTCTACGGTGAATTCAAGGCTTTTTTCCCCGATAATGCCGTCGAATATTTCATCAGTTATTACGATTATTATCAGCCGGAAGCCTATCTTCCCGTCACCGACACCTATATTGAAAAGGATTCGGACATCAATGACGAGATTGAGAAGCTGCGGCTCAAGGCCACATCCAGCCTCATGGCGCGCAATGATGTGATCGTGGTGGCTTCCGTTTCCTGCATTTACGGTCTGGGAAGCCCGGAGGATTACAAGAGCCAGATCGTCGTCCTGCACAAAGGCGAGGCGATTGACAGGAAGGATCTTCTGAAGCGGCTGGTCAATATTTACTATTCGCGAAATGACATGGCCTTTGCCCGCGGAACCTTCCGGGTCCGGGGCGACATCATCGAAATCTTTCCGGCCTATGAGGATCAGCCTCTGCGAATTGAATTCTGGGGCGATGTGGTTGAGGATATTCATATCACCGATCCGGTCACCGGTGAAATCCTCCGGAGCCTGGAATTTACGGTCATCTACCCGGCCCGTCATTTTGTCACGAATGAAGATACGCTGAACCAGAGTTTTCAGCAGATTCAGGACGAACTGAGGGACCGCCTCAATACGTTTCGCAGTGAAGGCAAACTGCTGGAGGCCCAGCGGCTGGAGCAGCGGACGGAATTTGATCTGGAAATGATCCGCGAGCTGGGTTACTGCAGCGGCATCGAAAATTACAGCCGCCACCTGACCCTGCGCGCCGCCGGCCAGCGCCCCTTTACACTTTTCGATTTTTTCCCGAAGGATTATCTGCTGATCATTGATGAGAGCCACGCCACCATACCGCAGATCCGGGCCATGTATAACGGTGATTTCAGCCGGAAGCGGGTTTTAGTGGAATATGGTTTCAGGCTGCCGTCAGCCCATGACAACCGCCCCATGAAATTTGAGGAATTCGAAACGCTCATCCGTCAGTGCATTTTCGTATCCGCCACACCGGCGGATTATGAACTGGAAAAATGCGAGGGCGTGGTCACCGAGCAGATCATCCGGCCCACGGGACTTCTGGATCCGGAGATTGAGCTCCGCCCCACCGAAAATCAGATTGACCATCTCATCCATGAGATACAGGTCCGGGTCGGCCGAAAGGAACGCGTCCTCATCACGACCCTCACCAAGAAGATGGCGGAAAATCTTGCCGAATTCCTGAAAAACCGGAATATCCGTGTCCGCTACATGCATTCGGAGATCAATTCCCTGGAACGCATCGGTATTCTCCGCGACCTGAGGCTGGGAGAATTTGATGTTCTGGTGGGCATCAATCTGCTCCGGGAGGGACTGGATCTTCCCGAAGTCAGCCTGGTTGCCATTCTCGACGCCGACAAGGAAGGTTTTCTCCGCTCCGACCGCAGCCTTTTCCAGATCAGCGGCCGCGCTGCACGGAATGAAAAGGGCAAAGTTATTTTTTATGCTGATAAGATCACGGCCGCCATGAAAAAAGTTATGGACGAAACCAACCGCCGCCGGGACATCCAGATGGCCTACAATACGGAACACGGCATCACACCGAAGACGGTCTATAAGAGCGAGGATGAAATTCGCAGGATTACGGCCATTGCCGACATGAATCCCGAATATCACCGGGATGGCGATGTGAAGGAAAAAGTGAAAATGGATCCCCGGTCGAGGGTGGAAGCTCTGAATCTGGTGGACCAGCTGACAGTGGAAATGGAAAAGGCGGCAGAACAGCTGGATTTTGAACGGGCAGCTCAGCTGCGCGACCGAATCATAGAACTGAAAGAGAGGAACAGAGTCTGATATGAGCGATAAACAGAATATTCTGGTACTGGGTTCGGGGGGGCGCGAACACGCCCTGGTCTGGAAACTGAAACAAAGTCCGAAAGTCGCTGAAATACACTGCATTCCGGGCAACGGCGGTATTGAAAATATTGCCACGACCGCATCGGTTCCGCTCACAAATTTTTCTGCTCTGGCCACCTACGTCCGTGACCACGATATTGATCTGACCGTTGTCGGCCCCGAACAGCCTCTCGTCAATGGTATTGTAGACAGTTTCCGCAAGAAAGGGCTGAAAATCTGGGGGCCGGATCAGCTCTCGGCCCGGCTGGAAGGTTCCAAGGCCTATTCCAAGGATTTCATGAAAAAATACGGTATCCCGACGGCCGGATATAAATCCGTTAACAACCTGAACGATGCCATACATTTCCTGAAGGAATGCAGGTATCCTATTGTGATCAAAGCCAGCGGACTGGCGGCAGGAAAAGGTGTGGTCATTGCCGAAAGCCGGAAAGAGGCGCTCACGGCGCTTGAATCCATGCTCGTCAACCGACAGTTCGGAGATGCCGGAGATACGGTCGTCATCGAGGAGTTTCTGAAAGGCGATGAAATATCCATTTTAGTTATCACGGACGGAAACCATTATCATATTCTGCCGACGGCCCGGGACCACAAACGGGCCTTTGACGGAGATCTGGGCCCGAATACGGGCGGAATGGGCGCCTTTGCCCCGGCCCCTCTGCTGACTGCCGCGCAGGAACAGCAGGTCATCGGTGACATTATTGAACCGACCATCGCGGGTATCCGGAGTGAAGGCGGTGATTACAAGGGAATCATTTACTTCGGACTGATGATTGACGGGGAAGACATCCGGGTTCTGGAGTACAACTGCCGCTTTGGTGATCCTGAGGCTCAGGTCATTCTGCCTCTCCTGAAAAACGATCTGCTCGACCTTATTGACGCCTCGCTGAAGGAAAACCTTGACCAGCAGAAAATTGAATGTCACAGCGGCGTCTGCGCTACCGTGATTCTGGCCAGCGGCGGCTACCCGGGAAACTATGAAAAGAACCTTCCCATACAGGATAAGACCGTAAACGGTGAAGACAATCTGATTCTTTTTCATGCCGGCACACGTCGCGAAAATGAGGTCCTCCTTTCCTCGGGAGGACGGGTTCTGGCCGTGACCGCTCTGGGCGAAAACCTGAAGACGGCTTTGAATATTGCCTATAAAAATATTTCAAAAATAAAATTAAAGGGTTCATTTTACCGAAAGGACATAGGCAAAGGCTTCATCGACACTAAATAAGCTAATGATTTGTATAATTATTAAAACAATGAACAGAATAATAGAAATTGGTATTGCACGCCAGGATCCTGAACACTACGGGGAAGGATGGAGAGCATGAACAATTACGGAATAACGGGCGACAGTGAAGCCATCCGCCAGGTAATTGCCATGATTGATCAGGTGAGCCGGTCCGATATTTCCGTGCTGATCACCGGTGACAGCGGAACGGGCAAGGAGCTGGTAGCCCGCGCCATTCACAACAATTCGCTGCGGCGCAGCAAGCCCTATATCATTGTAAATTGCGGCGCCATCCCGGCTGGAACCATCGAAAGTGAGCTCTTCGGCCACAAGAAAGGTTCCTTCACAGGCGCGCTGGAAAGCCGGAAGGGATATTTCGAAGCTGCCGACGGCGGAAGCATTTTTCTCGACGAAATCGGTGAGACGCCTCTGGAAACCCAGGTCAAGCTTCTGAGAACGCTGGAACAGGGTGAAATCATTCCAGTGGGTGAAAACTCGGCCCGACACGTGGATGTACGCGTTATTGCCGCCACAAACCGCAATCTGGCTGAGGAAGTACGACAGGAGCGTTTTCGCAAGGATCTTTATTACCGGCTGAAAACCGTCAACATTCATCTGCCGGCGCTGGCCGACCGCAGAGAAGACATTCCCCTTCTCGTCAATCAATTCATGACCCGCTACTGCGATCAGAACGGTATCCCTTACAAACCCTTCAGCCCCAAAGCCATGAAAGTCCTGCAGGACCGGGAATACAGCGGCAACATCCGCGAACTCAAGAATCTGGTCGAATCCGTCATCGTCATGGAAAAGGACCGGATTATCCGGCCGGAAACCATTATCCAGCAATCCCATGGCAGCGAAAATTCCTTTGATGAATTCTCACCCTCCTTCGACACCCGCTATCCCGTGAAAATTCAGAGCCGCGACCGGGATGAGATGGAACGGGAGCTCATGCTCCGGCAGCTCTTCCTGCTCCGCCAGGATGTGGAGGAAATCAAGTCCCTGCTCAAACGCGATCTGCTGCCGCGCATGAACAGCGACCAGATGAACGATATCAGCAATATTATTCACGAAATGCGTCAGGGAACGGTGGAGGACCATGTGGAGGATGCCTCGGATACAAAGGAAAAAAGCCTGAGCGAAATCGAACGGGACGTGATCGTGCGGACTCTGGAAAAATATTACGGCAGCAAACGGAAAACGGCCAAGGCTCTGGGAATCTCCGAGCGGACCCTGTACCGGAAGATCAATGAATATGAAATACAGTAAGGTGGCCATGAGAAAAATCCTGTTCATTTCAGCGCTCATCATTCTCAGCAGCTGCGGGATTTACAGTACCCGTCCCGGCAGTATTCCTCAGCAGATCACCAATATTCATATTCCCCCTGTGGAAAACGAAACGGCTGAATTCGGCCTGAATGACGACATCAATGAACAGGTGCTGCGAACCATTCTCGACGAAAATATCCTTCCCCTCGCGGAGGAAGCCCAGGCCAGCAGTATTCTCTACCTGAGCTGCACAAAGATTGATGACAAACCCTATACCTTTGATGAAACCGAACGGGTCAAGGAATACAAACTGTCCCTGACCATGAGTTACCGCTGGGTGGACACGGCCGGCAGGAAGGACCTGATGGCAGGGAACCTGAGCCAGTGGGCCGTTTACAACAGCGACAGCTATAATAATGAATTATCCCCGGGCGATCAGATCACCAGAGATCAGGCTAAAACTGAGCTGGCGAAGAAAATCTCGGAAGACGTAGTTTTTCAACTGGTCTCGGACTGGTAAAACGATTAGAAAAAGGAGTTGGAATTGGAACACATTCTGGTCAAGAACATCAGTAAACATGCGGGCACGGACGTCACCCTGAAGGGGTGGGTGTATAATATCCGCAAAAGCGGAAAAATCTGGTTTCTCATCTTCCGCGACGGAACCGGATTCATACAGTGCGTCGTCCTGAAAAACGACGTCAGTGAAGAAATATTCAATCTGAAGAATGATCTCAGCATCGAATCCAGCCTTGTGATCCGCGGCCTGGTTCAGGAAGCTCCGCGGCAGGAACTGGGATACGAGATCGTGGTCAGGGATATACAGGTCATTCAGATCGCTCAGGAATATCCCATTGCACTCAAGGATCATGGCGTGGAATTTCTTCTGGACCATCGTCATCTCTGGCTGCGCAGCAAACGCCCCAATGCCATTCTGCGCATCCGTTCGGAAGTTGAGAAGGCCTGTCGGGACTTTTTTGAGGAGAATGACTTCACTCTCGTTGATTCGCCCATGTTCACACCCAATGCGGCCGAAGGCACCACGACCCTGTTTGAGAGCGACTATTTCGGGCGGAAGGCCTATCTGACCCAGAGCGGCCAGCTCTACAGCGAGGCCGCCATCATGGCCTTCAACAAGACCTACTGTTTCGGGCCCGTCTTCCGGGCGGAAAAATCCAAAACCCGCCGGCATCTCACCGAATTCTGGATGGTGGAACCGGAAATGGCATTCTATGACATTTACGATGATATGGATCTGGCCGAACAGTTCGTGGAATACATTGTTCAGCGCGTACTCCGGACCTGCCGGACGGAACTGGCCACTCTGGAACGGGATATCAGCAAGCTGGAAAATATCAAGGCACCCTTTCCCCGCATCACCTATGACGAGGCCGTTCAGATCCTGCATGACAAGGGCATTGAATTTACCTGGGGAAATGATTTCGGCGCTCCCGATGAAACCGCCATCGGCGAAAATTTTGACAAACCGGTCATGATCTACCGCTGGCCCGCCGAAACTAAGGCGTTCTATATGAAACGTGACGAAGCGGACGAACACTATGTCATGGGTGTGGATATGATCGCGCCTGAAGGCCACGGAGAGATCATCGGAGGCAGCCAGCGCGAAGACAATCTGGACAAGCTGCTGGAACGGATTCAGAACGAAAATCTGCCCCAGGATGTCTTCGAATGGTTCCTGGATCTGCGTCGCTATGGTTCTGTTCCCCACAGTGGCTTCGGACTGGGACTGGAACGGACCGTCGGCTGGATCTGCGGTGTTCATCACGTGAGAGAAACCATTCCCTGGCCCCGGACCATGGTCCGGCTGGAACCCTGAGTTTCGATATTTTATCCGAATCTTTCGGACGCCGTTCCTTTTATTTTGCATACCCTGAGGACATCTCCTATATTCCAGATGTCCGGCATTCATTTTACAATTCAGAATTGACCGTCTCCATTATTCCGGAGAGACGGCCGGAATCCGGATGGAAATACCTGAATGCGATGAAAATAAATGAGCACGGAAAAGGATAAATGATTAACTTTGCTTCACCGGGAAACAGGGTCTGAAGCCCGTTTCAGAATTGATTGCAGACGATGGGGAAGGAAAAATATCATGACAGCACCCACACAGGAAAATTTACTGCCGGATCTGAGAAAGTGGACCCGCGTATCCGTGTTTGGCGGACGGGAAGCGGACCCGGAAATTCTTGATCAGGCCCGCCGGTTCGGACAGCTGGCTGCCCGGGAAAACTGGGTGATCCTGAATGGCGGTAAAAACGGGGTCATGGAAGCGGTGAGCCATGGTGTCTTTGAAAATGGCGGCCTCTGCATCGGCATTCTTCCCGGAGAGGATATGAGCGAGGCCAATCCCTATCTTCAGATAGCCCTGCCCAGCGGCGTGGGCCTGGCGCGGAATGAGATTCTGGCCCGGGCGGCTGATATCTGTATCGCCATCGGCGGACATTACGGCACCCTGAGTGAAATCGGCCATGCCCTGAGTATGGATAAAAAAGTTATCTCTCTTCATTCCTGGGACATTCCCGGTGTAATTTCAGCGGAAACCGCAGAAGTAGCTGTCAGGATCATGAGGGAAATACTTCAATGAAAACTGTTCGCTATACCATAAAGGGCCGGGTGCAGGGCGTGGGCTTTCGCTGGTATACGCTTGAGTGTGCCCGGCAGCTCGGAATCACCGGCTATGTCCGCAATCTCCCCGATGGATCCGTGGAAGCCATTGCCGTGGCTGAGGAATCACGTCTGGACCTCTTTGAATCCATGCTGAATCAGGGCCCGCCCTTAAGTCGTACTGACAGGATCCTTCGAACGGATGAATCGGACACCCTTCATTTTAAAGAATTTACCATCAGATAAAGGCATACCATGAACAAGGGGAACAAACCCGTACATATAGCAGTGGTTCAATTCAATCCCACCGTGGGAGACATGGACGGAAACGCGAAACGGATTATCGAGCTCAGCCGCCAGGCGGCCGAAGCCGGAGCACAGATAGCCATCTTCCCCGAGCTGGCTATCTCCGGATATCTGCCGCAGGATCTGCTTTTTGATAAACCCTTTCTCGAGGCGAATGACCGCGCTCTCCGGAAAATTATTGAAGCAACCCGGCAGATTACCGTCATCACAGGCCATGTGCATCGCGATCCGGCAAAAGGGATTTACAATACTGCCGCTGTCTGTCAGAATGGTGAGCTGCTTGCCCTCATACAGAAAACGCTGCTTCCCACCTATGATGTGTTTGATGAGCTTCGATATTTCCGCAAGGGACATAACTCCGGACCCGTTTCCGTGACGCTCGGTGACCAGAATCTGAAACTGGGGATTGAGATCTGCGAGGATCTGTGGGACGCCGATTACGGGATCAAGGTTACCGATAATCTTGCCGGGGCTGGAGCCGACCTCATCATCAATATCAGCGCCTCCCCTTTCTGCGTGGGAAAAGCCGCCTCCCGCAAGGCTCTGGTTCGCGAAAAAATCAATTCGATACATCTGCCCTTTGTTTACAATAATCTCGTGGGTGCTCAGGATGAACTCATTTTCGACGGCAGCAGTTTCATCCTGGACCGGAACGGCCATACTCTGGCCCAGTTGCCGTCATTCCGGGAAGATTTTCAGTTATATGAAGTGGATCTGTCTGCAGAAAAACTGCACTCCGAACCGATCCCTGATCAGGAAATGGCCCCCATGGAGCAGCTGTATCAGGCGCTCAGCCTGGGTATACAGGATTATTTCCGCAAGTCCGGATTCACACAGTGCCTGCTGGGCCTTTCGGGAGGAATCGATTCGGCTGTTGTGGCCGTGCTGGCAGCGGAAGCGCTGGGCCCGGAAAATGTCTTCGCCTATTCCCTGCCCTCCCGCTACTCTTCCGATCACAGTCTCAGCGACGCCGAAGATCTGGCCGGACGGCTGAGAATCCGCTATGACACCATTCCCATCGAATCTGTTTTTTCCTCGTTCATGGGTGAACTTCAGCCCCGTTTCGCCGGCCTGCCCTTCGGACTGGCGGAGGAAAATCTGCAGGCCCGGATCCGGGGAACCTTTCTCATGTCCCTGGCCAATAAATTCAATCGGCTGCTTCTCAGCACCGCCAATAAGACCGAGACCGCTCTCGGTTACAGCACGCTTTATGGGGACATGGCCGGTGCCCTCGCTCCCATCTCCGATCTGAACAAGCAGGAAGTCTATGACCTGTCGGAATGGATCAATCAACGGAGTGAGACAGAATTCATTCCCCGTAATATTATTGAAAAAATGCCCAGCGCTGAATTGTCCGAAGGACAGTTTGACCCCTTTGACTACAGCATTGTCAGCCCGCTGGTCGAGGAAATTCTGGAAAACCGGCGCAGCGCGGCAGATCTGGTGAATATGGGTTATGACAAGGATCTGGTCAACCGGATCATGACACTGATCGTACGGTCCGAGTACAAACGAAAGCAGGCGGCTCCCGGCCTGCGCGTCTCGGAAAAGGCCTTCGGAACAGGGAGACGCATGCCCATCATCAATCATTACATCGACCGACTCTGATTTATTTTCATAGATCCGGAGGCTGTCATGCAGACCTATCCCCTCTTCGGGATATTCTCTCGCAGCCCGGTCCTGAAATACCTCCTGCCCTTCATGGGCGGAATCATCCTTCGCCAGTTCCTTCCCGGGCACGATCTGTTCTGTATCCTGATTCTACTCGCTTCGGCATTCCTGCTGAGACAATTTTCAGCGGGTTGGCTGCTTCTGATCATTCTCAGCGGATTTCTCAGACTGGCCCTGTTTCAGGGTGACGAAGCTCAGGCGCCGGTCACGGTTTTCAATCCGGATTCCCTGCGGCTGAACATTGTCGGCAGAGAGCGCGATGCCGTGCAGGACAAAGCCTATACAGGCTGTCTGGCAAATGATCCGAATGTAAGGATATATCTGTCACGCAGCGGCGGAGCGGTCCTTCTGTCCACGGGACAATCCGTACTGCTCAGCGGCATCAAAGCGAAATCATTGTACAGTAACGCCAATTCTCCCTATGAATCATATCTGCGGCGGCAGGGCTTCACCCACAGCGCCCGCCTCGGCAGCAGAAGCCGTGTACTGGACACGAACCCCGCAAACCAGACCGGGTATACAAAGATCAGCGTCAGCATGGGAAAGCTTCGCCTGCAGCTTGCCGATCGACTGAAACACCGGCTCGGAATCCGTAATGGTTCCCTTATCAGCGGGCTGCTTCTGGGCCTGAAAAAAGAAATTCCGCCCGCTTTGTCTGACCTGTTTAAAAATACAGGGCTCAGTCATCTGCTGGCCGTATCCGGCCTTCATGCAGGATTTCTCATTCTGATCCTCTACCAGATCATCCGACTCCTGCCACTGTCTCAGACGGGCAGAACCACTTTACTGCTTGGCTGCCTCGCCTTCTATGCTCTGCTCACGGGACTCAGCGCCTCCATCGTGAGAACCAGCCTCATGGCGGGAACCCTTTTTCTCGCGCCTCTGTTCAAACGCCGGTATTCGGCATTGAATATTCTGGCGGTCTCAGCCCTGATCCAGCTCATGGCGGCTCCGGACATGCTCTTCGAACCCGGCTTTCAGATGAGTTACTCTGCAGTGGCCGGGATCCTGCTGTTTTACAGACCCCTTCGAAATGCACTCACGGTTCCGGCCCGAAAAATTCATGTCCCACAGGCTATTGCGGATGTTCTCGCCGTGTCCCTGGCAGCCAGCCTGGCAACCGCTCCCATTACGCTGTGGACCTTTTCTGTTCTTCCCGGCCCGGGCCTCATCCTGAATATTGTCGTTATCCCTCTCACCTTTGTGCTGATGGCCGCCGGCATCCTGGCGCTCATCCCTCTTCCGGGCATTCCGGGACAGGCCGCCACAGCTTTCTGCGATCTGAGCTCGAGCCTCTATCTGATAATTATGGAAAATCTGAATCTGTTCAGTTCGTGGACCTTCCGCATTCCCGAATCGGCTCAGGTGCTGAAAACAATTCTCTTCACGGTCCTGATCCTGATCTCCGTGGCCTGGAGCTGGCAGCTGCTACTGAAACATGATTAATTCGCAATGAATCATTTGAGATACCTGAACACCCGGCGATGATCCAAATAATTCAAATAAATAAAAAAAGCCGCCTCCCCGGGGAAGCGGCTTGATATGTGAGATCGAGGTCAGTCTGAGATCAGAGAGAGGCCATTTTGGCGACCAGATCGACAACGCGGTTTGAATAACCCCATTCGTTGTCATACCAGGACAGCACCTTGACCATATTGCCGATCACCATCGTGGACTGGGCATCAAAGACGGAAGAATGATTGTTCCCGACCACATCGATGGAAACAAGCGGATCTTCGGTATATTCCAGAACACCTTTGAGCGGGCCTTCGGCGGCAGCCTTCATGGCGGCATTGATTTCGGCGACGGTGGCGGTCTTCTTCAGTTCGACGGTCAGATCCACAATGGATCCGTCCGGTGTGGGAACGCGCATGGCATAGCCGTCCAGTTTTCCGTTCAGTTCAGGGATGACCTTACCCACGGCCTTTGCAGCACCGGTGGTGGTGGGAATCATGGAAACGGCGGCAGCACGGGCCCGACGCAGATCGGAGTGGGGCAGATCCAGAATGCGCTGATCATTTGTATAGGCATGAATCGTGGTCATGATACCTTTTTCGATTCCGAAAGTGTCATTGAGAACCTTGGCAATCGGAGCGAGGCAATTGGTGGTGCAGGACGCGTTGGAGACGATTTTGTCTTCCGGTTTCAGAGATGAATCATTCACACCGAGAACGATGGTATTGTCAATTTCGTCCTTTGAAGGAACGGTCAGCACGACCTTCTTTGCACCTGCTTCCAGATGTTTTTCAATCTGGGCCTTTTTACGGAAGACACCGGTGGATTCTACGACATAATCCACGCCGAGGGCTTTCCAGGGCAGCTGGGCCGGATCTTTTTCCGCCAGAACTTTTACAGCCTTTCCATCGACGACAATGCTGTCACCTTTGGCTTCAACCGTACCCGGATATCTTTTGTGTACCGAATCATATTTCAGTAAATGAGCCAGCGTCTGGGCATCTGTCAGATCGTTGATGGCCACAACTTCGAATTCCCCGCGGGCTGCCATGGCCCGGAAGACCAGACGGCCGATGCGTCCGAAGCCGTTAATTCCTACACGTATACTCATCATTTCTCCTTTTTTGTGTTACCTCATCGTAACCGTCGGAAATTTAGGGAATACTGTCATTTTATTCCAGCAGTTTTCCATGCAACAGCTGAATTACACTCGTCTGAAGGCTATTTTTTTTCGGAGAGAAAGGCTTTTTTACCGTTTGTTACAAAGCTGCCTGTAAACCCGGAATTTCAGACAGAAAAAATATCTCTGTTTAAAGCCGTTTCATCTCAAATTTTTGCTTATAAAAAGTGCCTGGTATTCAGGAAAGCTCTCCGCCTTCACCGCTTCCCAGGCCGTTACTGCGAAATATTTCGGAAATACTGTCCCAGGCAAAACCCTTCTGCGTCAGAAACCGGTACATCTTATCCCGTCGTTCGGCCGCCGAGGAGGATTTGGACAACTTCCGGATTTTCTGATCATATTGAATCTGGCAGTGACGAAGGATATCATCGGCAGAGATCTTTGCCAGCAGATCCTCCACCAATGCAGCAGCAATGCCGCGCTGAATCAGTTTGCTGCGAATCTGAATCGGCCCTATGTGTCGGGTATTCAATAATTCCTGACAGAACCGGCTGGCAAACTGGGCATCATCAATATAACCCCGTTCCTCCAGATAATCACAGACCTTTGCCGCAAGATCGTCAGAATAGCCTTTCTGAACAAGCTTTCCCGACATTTCCCGGCGGCTGTGGTCTCGATAGCTGAGCAACTCAATACTCTTATCCAGAGCAGATTGCCAGTCATCCTCCGTCTGAACGGTAAGGACCCGGTCTTCCTCTATCTCGCTGCCGCCTCTCAGACCGTATTTTTTCACCGTATCCCCGGTCAGGGACAGGCTGCGTCCATCCTCAAGATGTACGAGCCAGCGGTTCCGTTTTCCCTTTTCCCGTCGCAGGCCTAGAATTTTCAATCTGCACCCGCTTTTATAGTAAATTTTTCATTTGAATCAGGCTTCGGCTTCAGCTGTTATTTCAGCATCTGTAATACCCAGCCCGGCCTTCACTTCCTTTACGATGGGCTGGAGCAGATCATCATTTTCCGTAAGAAAGGTCTTGGCATTTTCCCGTCCCTGGCCGATCCGCGTATCACCATAGGAAAACCAGGATCCGGATTTATTGATTATATCCATGCTGACGGCCAGATCCAGAACATCTCCCACATAGGAAATACCCTGGCCGTACATAATGTCGAATTCCACGGATTTGAAGGGCGGGGCAACCTTGTTCTTCACGACCTTGACGACGGTCCGGTTTCCCAGAATATCCTGGCCGTCCTTGATGGCGCCGATGCGCCGGACTTCCAGACGCTGAGATGTATAGAATTTCAGAGCCCGGCCACCCGTCGTCGTTTCAGGATTTCCGAACATGACACCGATCTTCTCTCTGATCTGGTTAATGAAAATCACAGCGCAGTTTGATTTATTCACCGCACCTGTCAGTTTTCTCAGAGCCTGGCTCATGAGACGGGCCTGAAGACCCATATGGCTGTCACCCATTTCACCTTCCAGCTCCGCCTTGGGAACAAGAGCGGCCACCGAGTCCACCACAACCACGTCAATGGCATTGGAGCGAACCAGTGTTTCGGTAATCTCCAGCGCCTCTTCTCCGCTGCTGGGCTGGGAAACCAGCATGTTATTTATATTTACGCCCAGATTCCGGGCATAATTGATATCCAGGGCATGTTCGGCATCGACGAAGGCGGCATACCCGCCTTTTTTCTGCGCTTCAGCAACGATATGAAGGGCAAGGGTTGTCTTACCGGATGATTCGGGCCCGTAGATTTCCGTAATACGGCCAACGGCAATTCCGCCGATTCCCAGTGCCGCATCCAGGCTCAGCGATCCGGTTGAGATCGCCTTGATCGGCAGGGGTTTGACATCCTCTCCCAGCCGCATGACCGATCCTTTCCCAAACTGCCGGTCAATCTGGGCAATCGCCATTTCTATCGCTTTTTCCTTATCCGTTCCTGCCATTCTGCACCTCGCTTTATCCTTTTAGTGTTATGTCTTCCAGTGGTTCATAGACCAGTTGCCCGCTCATTCGTTTGCTTTCGTACCAGATAATACGGTCAAGAGCACAGTCCACGGGAGCAAAGTCGTAATGAATATATTGATCACGATGAGATTTATCAAGTCCGGATTTCGGTCGTCCCAGAGTAAGATGCGGAATCAGGCTTTGGGCAGGGGGAAGTCCGGAGACGCGGCCGATCAGAGTGTCGATTTTCGCCAGCCGGTCTTTCAGTTCTGACGGAATATGGGAAGGACCGGCCCAGAGAACGCGCGCGGGCCCGCGGTCGGGGAAGATTCCTGTTCGGTCAATTCGCAGTGTCATGGGCGAAAGCGTTTCCAGTTCAGGCCGAAGCGCCGCTGTCCAATCGGAAACGCATGCTTCATCTGTATCACCGATAAATTTCACGGTCAGATGCATGAGATCCGGATTCACCCACCGGCAGTCGTGAAAAATCCTGCTGAACCGGTGCTGAATGCCGGTCATCGCAGCTCTCAGCGACTCATTGATGGGAAAGGCGAAAAACGTTCTGAGCATCAGGATTCTCCGTCAGGCTCTGATTATTTCCAGTAGGAATTATGCTCATCCAGCTGCCGGGAATCGGCGAGCAGGAGTCTCACGAGATCCAGAAGGGCCTGGGCCGACAAATGGATATTCCGGGTCCGGTCCTGGCTGAAATGTTTCTGCACACAAAGTTCTTTCTGTCCGTCACTGACGCCCAGCCAGACTGTGCCGACAGGTTTTTCCGGACTGCCGCCCTCAGGCCCGGCGATACCGCTCACAGCCGCGCAGATCTGTGCGCCGCTGCTGCGGTGAAGCCCGCGAAGCATTTCCAGGACTGTTTCGCGGCTTACCGCGCCGTATTTATCCAGCGTTTCCGGATTCACACCGAGACGTTTTATTTTTGCATCATTGCTGTAAACCACCAATCCTTCACGCAGGTAGGCCGAGGCTCCGGCACAGGACGTGATCCGGTGGGCGACATATCCGCCCGTACAGCTTTCGGCGAGGGCCAGACTCAGATTATCTGATGTCATCATCCGGGAAACGACTTCAACCATATCCGTCGTCCCTTCCGCATAAATAAAGTCACCGAGCACAGCTGTCAGGGCATTGACCAATTCGTCGAGATGGGGCCCGTCGCCTTCCTCTCCCAGGCGAAGGTCCACGCCGCTATAGGAGGGATAATATCCGATATTCACGGAATCATAATCCTGAAAAACCGTTTCGATCCGGGCGGCCAGTTCGGACTCGGGAATACCGGTCGTCCGGAGTGTCACTTCACTGTACCCGTCATGGCTGCTGTCACAGATCATCGGGAAAATGCGAACCTGACACATGCCCTTTAATTCTGCCGGAACGCCCGGCATGACAAAATATTGCTTCCCGTCCCGGGTATAGGAAATGCCCGAGGCGGATCCCAGATCATTGAAAATACGTGTCGCGTTTTTGGGAAAAATGGCCTGATTGCGGTTTTTATCGAGAAAATCCTGTCCCCGATGGCCGTAACGGGATTTCAGGTCCTGATATATATCCTCGTTGAATTCGAGAGAATCGGAAAAGTATTCCGCGATAATTTCCTTGGTGATATCATCCCGGGTCGGCCCCAGGCCGCCGCTGATAAAAATGAATTCCGTCGAATCATGAATCTGACTGAGGGCAAGCAGAACATCTTCACGGCTGTCCCGCACAACCTGTTTCCGGCGAACAAGGACGCCGCAGTCCTTCAGTTGTGAAGCCAGCCAGCTGCTGTTCGTATCAATCGTATGTCCGCCGAGAATTTCATTTCCGATGGCAATGATTTCAGCCTGACGCGTCATGAGAAAAATCCGGATTCCCAGAGAAGAAGATTGAAAATAAGTGCTGCCAGGCCGGCGAGCACATCATCCGCCATGACGCCCCAGCCTTTCGGCAGGGACTGAACATCGTCAATAATCCAGGGTTTCCAGATATCGAAAATCCGAAAGAACAGGAACCCGGTCAGAAAATAAATGGGTTGTGCGGGCACAGCGAGAACGGCTATCCACATTCCCACCACTTCATCGATAACGATCCAGCCCGGATCTTCCAGCCCCGAATCCTTTTCTATCCACCCGGAAGCGGCTGCTCCGGCGACGGTCAGGACGGCGAGAAGAGCCAGAGACGGATAAAGCGGAAGCGGCGCCAGCAGAAACAGTATGAGTGCTGCCACGAGACTGCCCCAGGTTCCGGGTGCTCCCGGAATAAAGCCCACACCGGCAAAACTGGCAAAGAAACGGGTTAGAAATCTCATGCCTGCCCCTTGAAAACATGCTTATTCTCCAGGAAGTACAGAACACCCGTATAAAGCGTCAGGAGGGCTGTAATCAGCATGAGCAGCCAGAAGCCTTCATGATCCCGGAACCAGCCGGCCACCGGATGCAGAAATTTTGTAAAGGGCAGATTATAAATCAGAAAGTAGGTCAGAACCGTGTAGATAAAAATCATCTGAATGGTGGTTTTGACCTTGGCAATACCGCTGGTCCGCATACTTTTACCCTTTTTGCTCATATAGCTGCGGAAAATGGTGATCACCACATCCCGAAGGAGAACCACGGCAATCATCCACCAGGGCGCGAAGCCCATGAGTCCGAAGGCGATGAAGGTGGAGCTGATGAGGACCTTATCGGCCAGGGGATCCATATATTTGCCGAATTCACTGGAATACCCGTATTTGCGGGCGATTTTTCCATCCGCATAATCGCTGAGACTGGCAATCAGAAAAACAAAAAAGGCCAGGATATAGGCGGCGGGCGTTGCGGTATAGAGAAGATACAGGAACAGTGGAGTCAGCACTATCCTGAGCAGGGTTAAAATATTGGGAATATGTGCTTCCCGAATCATATTTGGGTCCTCCTAAAGCTCGGTGCGCCCTTCGAGGGCACGGGTAAGCGTTGCTTCATCAATAAATTCGAGATCACTCCCCATGGGGATTCCTCTGGCGAGAAAGCTGAACCGAATCTTTTTTTCCGCCAGCATTTTTTTCAGGTAGAATGCGGTGGTATCCCCTTCGACGGACGGATTTACAGCGAAAATCACTTCTTCGACACCATCCAGACGGGACATGAGGCTGTCAATAGCCAGATCTTCCGGGCCGACACCATCCAGCGGCGAAATCAATCCGCCCAGCACATGGTAACGTCCGCGGAAACTTGCGGTCTTTTCGATGCTGAATACATCCATGCTGTCCTCCACCACGCAGAGCAGGCGCTGATCACGCCGGGTATCGCTGCAGACAGGGCAGGGAATATCCTCGGTAATATGGTTGCAGACAGGACAATGCCGAATCTTATCTTTAATATCCAAAAGGCTTTTAGCCAGGGCGACAACGTCATCCCTGGACTGATCCAATAGGTAAAACGCAATTCTCCGGGCGGATTTCC
This sequence comes from Fidelibacterota bacterium, assembly GCA_046735395.1. Taxonomy (GTDB): domain Bacteria; phylum Fidelibacterota; class Fidelibacteria; order Fidelibacterales; family DSDE01; genus JBJKQR01. The sequence goes on from JBJKQR010000062.1 coordinate 135,351, forward strand.
GTCCGATACCCGGAAATCGGGCAAACTGTTCAGCGAGCTGTTCAATGACAGTTGGGACTGCACTCATCAGAAACCGAGGCCGGGAAGATTTCCGCCCAAGCCTCCCATCATGCCTCCCATTTTTTCGTTAGCCAGGTCCTCAGCCTTCTGCAAAGCCTGAGACACGGCTGCCAGGACCATATCCTCGACCATCTCCACATCTTCCCCCATGATTTCCGGTGAGATATGGATGGCGGTAATCTGTTTCTTGCCGTTTGCACTGGCGGTGACCATGCCTCCTCCGGCAGAACCTTCCACGATTTCGTTTTCCAGTTCAGCCTGAGCCCTCTCCATTTCCTTCTGCATTTTCTGGGCCTGTTTCATCAGCCCCTGCATTCCGCCTTTCGGTAGCATCGTCTATCTCCTTTCAGATGATTTCGCCGTCAAAGGTCTGAATTATCATCTGTGTTTTTTCATCCAATTTCGGTTTTCCTCTTCCTGCGGCTTTCTGCTCTTCAGTCAGACGTGTCTTACGAACCCGCAGGGAAACCGTTCCTCCCGTTTTGTCCTGAATGACCGATTCCAGTTCCGCTCTGGCCTTTTCCAGCATCTCAAATCCGAAATCATCACTGTAGCCCATGGTCAGGATTCCGTTTTCCAAACTGTCCAGAGTCACCTTGGGCAGAACCCCGAAGAGTACCGGCCGTTTTTCACCGGCCTCACGAATAACATCCTGCCAGATATTCTTAATGATCTCAATATCCTGAATCGCCGGGCGCCCACCATCTGCTTCACTGCCCTCATCCGTTGCGTCATCCGCATCATTCTCCAGGGGTTCGGGCCTGACCGGATCCGGTACGGAAACAGCTACCGGCCTGGGTTCATCAACTTTTTTTTTTATGGCGGAAAAAGGGCGGCGGGAATCAGAATCTGCAGAAACCGGCGGAGCTGCAGGAGCAGGAGCCGGCCGCTGTGCTTCCGGAGTCGGACCGGATGCCGGCCGGGGCGCCGGAGGAGCCGGCGTCCGCTGCCGTGCGGGCGCGGCAGCAGGCCCGTGAGCCTTCACCGTATTCAGAATGGTCCCCACATCTTCAAGCTCATCCAGATGGGTGAGCTTGATCAGAAAAGATTCGCTGATGACACGCGGTGAGGAAGAGCGGCTCATCTGCTGTATATGATCATTGCACAATGACAGGCTCTGTACGAGCCGGGACGTGCTCAATTTTTCAGACATGGCGTGTACGGACTGTCTCGCCCCATCGGACAGTGACAGCACATCATCACTGCCGCTGGCCTTGTATACATAAACATCCCGGATAAATGAAGCGAATCCATTCATGAACTCAACCAGATCATGTCCGTTCACACTGATATTTTCCACCATATCCATCATGGCGGTCACATCGCGGTCGAGAACCGCCTGCATGAGAAGTGTATAGGATTCGTCGCGGATAATTCCCAGCATGTCCACGACCTCATCATAGCCGATCTCATCATCGGAATAGCTGATAACCTGTTCCAGATAGCTCTGACTGTCACGCATGCTGCCGTCTCCGCGCCGGGCGATCAGTGCCAGCGCATCATCATGAATGGAAATGGATTCCTGTTCGCAGATAAGTTTCAGCCGGTCCGTAATCTCATTGAGAGGAATACGCCGGAATTCAAATCTCTGGCAGCGGCTCAGGATCGTGGGAAGAACTTTATTCAGCTCCGTCGTTGCAAACAGAAACAGGGCATGGGGCGGCGGTTCTTCGAGCGTTTTCAGGAGGGCATTGAGAGCGTCCCGGGTAATCTGATGAAATTCATCAATGATATATACCCGGTATTTGCCCCGGGTGGGCGGATACTTGATCATTTCCCGCAGATTCCGGATATCTTCGATACCGCGGTTGGATGCACCGTCAATTTCCAGAACATCCATATTCCGGCCTTCGGAAATTTCCCGGCAGCTCACACAGCTGTTGCAGGGATTATTATTGACCGGCGCTTCACAATTCACACGCTTGGCCAGCAGACGGGCCGTCGTGGTCTTGCCCGTTCCTCTCGGACCGGAAAAGATATAGGCGTGCCCCAGCCGTTCCTGCTGCAGCGCGTTCTGCAGAACACGGGTAATGTGAGCCTGACCGATGACATCTTCAAAGGTTTCGGGCCGCCACTTTCTTGATATTACCTGATAGCTCATATATTGAAAGGTCGACCCCGAATACACTATGGCACATAACGCCGTTGCCTACCGCTGCTTCCTTCCGGACCTGACGGGGTTCAGCACATTGCTATTGCATAGGATCCGGGGTCATTTTTCCTCTATTTTTCAGACGTTAAATTTAAACAAAGAATACACGAAGGCAAAGAACTTTGATGGGAGAAAGAGGTCGGGAAAGCAGCTTTATGACGTCCCGGTCACAGAGACGGTGAATTTTGGATTCATCGTAAACGTTTTTGTCATTCGTAATGATTTTGGACGGCCAATATCGGTTATTCTGCATGACTTTGTATTTTTTCTGTATTCATGTGAAAAATAACTTTCCCTGTCTGACCTCAAGGCAAAAGGATCGCCGTGTCAGCGCCCGGATTCACAGGAAGATTTCGAACATGCCGGAAACCCGGAATTCCCCGTCTGACTCATCTGTACCGGACAGCGCACACAGCAAATTTCGACAGGAAGGTTTTTATTGCTATTCAAGGGGAAAGAATATATTTTAGCTCAAGCAATTTAAGGAGTAAAACAATGAAATGCAGACATGCCATATCGGGAATTGTACTGGCGCTTTGTGTGCAGGTATTGACCGCCGCACCCATCGCCAGCATCATCAAGGCCCAGAATGATGTCGCCCTGAAAAAAGAGGCCGATTTCGACTATCAGAGTCCGATACCGGTCGGCACCGGAATTGATATATTTGATGCCCTCCGCACCGGAGATTCCAGTTATGCGGCCGTCGTCTTCATGGATGACAAGAGTATTGTAAAAATTCGCGAAAATTCGCAGCTGGAAATCAGTGAAAGCGGAAATATCCGCACGGTTTCCATGGACAAGGGGAAAGTCCTGTTTGACATCAACCCTCAGAAAGTGAAAGAATTTACAGTCAAGACACCCGTTTCGGTTGCATCCGTCAAGGGAACGGAATTCTGGGTTCTTACTGATGACAACGGCCAGCAGTTCATCACCAAACGGGGAACGGTGAATGTTTTCAATCCTGCCACCATGCAGAGTTTTGATGTCACAGCGGGTAACATGTGTGTGGTGGATCAGAGCGGAGCCATGTCCACAAGGCCCTATACACCGGATGACCTGCCCGATGAAAGCATGTTCGGAACCGATATTCCGTCGCCTCAGGAAGAAAGCGCACCGGAAGAGACCGGAACGGATTCAAGCGCCACAGCCCCCACGGGTGATCTGACACCATCTGAAACCGTTGAGCCCCAGACCGTGACGGTACCCGAACCCGCCGCTCCGGCTCCTGCGGAAGCACCGGCTGAAGCCCCAGCGGAAGAAGCGGCTCCCAAAAAAGGAAATGAAAATTTTGGCCTCGGCCTCGGTGTCGGCGCTGTCACCCTGGACGGAGTCCTCTACAATCAGATTGCCGCTCGTCCCACATTCAAGCTGGGAAAACTCGGCGTGGGACTGGACATTGTTCTCTATATTGATCAGGAAGGCAAAATCCGCAAGGATGACTGGAACAATGCTGCGGCCATCATTGATAAAATCTATTTCCTCAGCTGGGGCGCAAAGGGCGACCCGCTCTATGTACGCGTCGGCGGACTGGATAATGTGACTGTCGGCAACGGCATCCTTGTCAATGGCTACAGCAACATGCTGGAATATCCGGATGTCAAACGCATGGGCGTGGATTTTTCCATCACCCGGAAAAACATCGAAGTTGACGGTTTCCTGGCTGACTGGAAGGAATTTGCCGGTGAAAGCGCAGTTCCCGGCCTGGTTGCCGGACGCGTCGCCTACAAGGGAAAATTCGGACTTCCGTTTGTCGCAGGTCTCACCGTGGCCGGAGATCTGAATCCCTACAATGCCTTTGACAAGGATAAGGACGGCGACGGCTACTCGGATCTCATTGATATGTTCCCGGATGACAAGAACGCCTATGACGACCAGCTGGATAAGGATATGGACACGAAAGTGGACCCCATTCCCGGACTCACCGATGATATCCGCCTGGCCATCGTCCGCTCCAATCCCCGTTATACGGGACTCGACACCAACGGCGTTACTCCCATCGGTATTCCCACTATTGCTGATATGATGCAGAATGCACCGCGCATCCTCTCCTACTCCTTCGACCTCACCATACCGCTGCTCTCGAACAAGCTTCTGTCGATGAATGTCTATACAGACGAAGCGATCATGCACTATTCCTATTATGATGCAACCAATAAGCAGCAGAGCCTGAGTGCCTTCGGTATGGCACCCATCGGACTCTCCGCCTCCCTGTTCAAGTTCATCAACATGAAAGTTGAATACAGAATGGCTCAGGAAAGCTTCGTCTATGGCTTCTTTGACCGGAACTATGACGTAGCCCGCGTATATGTCCGTCAGGAAAACAACGCGCTGGTCGGCAAGACCCGTATGGATGCCGTGATGGAACAGGGCATACCGGCCGTGAACGGCATATACGGATCCCTCGCGGCTAAGATCGGCAACCTGGCCACCGCAGGCGTGAGCTATATGGACATGAGCGCCGGAGCGGATCAGCTGAAGACCTTCAATGCCACTGCCGGTATTCAGAAAGGCGTCGTTCCGAAACTGAGCCAGGCCTATGCATATTATATCCGCAACAATGACAACAATCCCTTCGACTTCTCCCATCCTTCGGCCAATACGACCATGGGTTACAAGGTCGCTGCCGAAGTCTCTCCGGGAGTTGACATTGTATGGAATTATATGGTCACCTACCGTGATGATAACGGAGACGGATCCATTGATCCTGCCACCGAAGCCGTGAAGGTAATGTCCATCGAAACAGGATTTAATTTCTAGGGCCTTTGATCAAATACCTGAAAATCCTACTTTTCTTACTGATAATAACTGTCCCCTTATCTGCTGATATCCGGCAGGAGGGGACAGTTCTCGTTCTGTCCACGAAAGTCGGATCTGATATCGATTCACTGGAAAATGTGTATTATGGCATATTTCCGCAGGTCCGGAATTTCCATAAAGCCTGGTTTCTCTACCAGGACAGCACGAAGGTTCGCTGCGAAATCGAGTACTGGGGCAATCCGGGACATCTGGTACACCGCAGCATCATCCTGAGCGACCGCAGCTTTATGGAGAAGAAAACAGATATCGGGCTTATTCCCGCCATGCCGGCGAACTGGGGTGAGATCAGCAGTGCAGAAATAGCCCGAAAGGAAAATGCAGAGCTTCTGATGGCCATTCCCGGCGGCAGCGAACTGCTGATCCGGACCTATGACCGCGGCCGCTACAAGGGGCAGGTCCGGACCAATGAAGCCAATGAGCTCAAAGTCCGGGAAACGCTCCTGTCCCACCGGATTCCCTACGATACTATAAAAAGCTGCACCATTCTGGAAGACAGGGAACTGACGCCCGAGCTGGATCTGCGGATACGGCTCACACTGTCTGCAGTAGCAGGAGGCGGCATCTGGTACCTGAGCCCGTCCCTGGCCACAGACCGGCGATTATACCGAAGCTTCACATTTTCCGTGGCCACATATTTCATCTCCAAACCCCTGATCCGGTCGGTCATCGGCCGCTTTCCACGCAAAACCCGCGTAAAACTTAAAAACACAAGATCTTAGAGCGCCCTGTTTATGTGGTCGTCATCGGATTTATTTTTTATATAATTTCATTCTTTCACTGACCTTGTCGAGATAGGTTTTTGTCTCGTCATAGGGCAGACGCTGTTTCATGGTACGATAAACCTGCGATGCGGACAGACGGTTGATATCGGAAAGGGCTTTTTTCACATTCGTGCTTCCCGTAAATGCTTTTGATACATTACCGGCTCCAGTATTGTAGGCCGCGATAATGCAGTAGGTCCGGGATGTCTCATCACGGAGATCGGCAAAATAGCGCTGAGACAGCAGGTGCAGATAGGCCGTTCCCAGCTCAATATTGCGCTCCGCATCGTAGAGATAATTGGCATGAAGAACCCGGTCCCGGTTATACACGAATTTATAGGCATCCCGTCCGGCATACTTCGGAACCAGCTGCATCAGTCCATAGGCCGGAATGGGGCTGGTCGCTTTTGGATTGAAACAGGATTCGGTATGGATGACTGCATAAACCAGCGCCGGATCCAGCTTATATTTCAATGCATATTTTTTTACGAGATTTTCGTACTGTTTCGCCCGAACCTGCAGATGATCGGGCACGAGAGAAAAATTCACGGATACGGTGACGCGCTGCCGGCCGTCCTTCCCCCTTACTTTTTCTTTTTTCATCGTCTTCGGGGTCACCACGGTTCGGGCAAAGGCAGCCACATTCGACGGCGTCACCGCTTTCCGGTCCGAAGTGACGATCTGTCCGGCCAGGACAGCCCCCGGTTCGAGAGGTGCCGCTTTCTCCACGCTGCTGCTGTAGTCCTTCGTCGACCCTCTGCTCAGCGCAACCGACTCCACGGCCTGTTCCAGCTTCTGCTGCACGAGACGGGGATCCTCCGCTTCTTTCGGTGAAAGCAGCACTTCAACCTTGGCCTGACCGTTTTCAAAATCCACATCCGATCGCCAGGTCTTATCGGATCCATACTCGACCCAGTCCCTGTTCGTGCTTTCCTCAAAGTCACCCCACATCCCCTCGATTTCATCACGAAAAGACTGATAGGCAGCCCGATCCGCCTCCACATATGCATTATATTCATTCAGAAACTGCTGGGTAAAGGCATCCTGAGCAGCCTGATCCTGCCGCAGAAAATCTTCGTAACTCTGCTGTGAATACGCAAAACCCAGTGACAGCACAAGTACTATGAACCCGTTTTTTAAGCGCATATTAAATCTCCGTGTTTGAACCGGGACAGCTTACGACAATTGATGACAGAATTCAAGACAGCATTTTTCCCTGAAGCGGAAAAACTGCCATCCATTATAGGGACCCCGCAACCTATTCTGCCTTTGACTTTCCGTATTTTTGCCCGTAAACTGTAGCGAACGGATCGTACAGGGAGGCGTGCCATGAAACGAATAGTTCAGACCCTTGGCTTTTGCATTCTGATCATTATTAAACTCGGGAGCCCACTCAACGCAGCTGATGCGGATTCTCTCGTATCTGTCTCACCCGCGACTGTCTATGTGAACTGCCTGAGGACCGTCATGCTGGACCACCAGATCAGTGATGAGGAAAAGGCCTTTCTGAATACCCTGGCCACTTCCCTCCATCTGTCTCCTCAGGTTTGCGCAGGCTTTCAGACCAGCCTGATCAGCACACTGCCGAAACATCTGGACCAGAGCGGACGCTGGCCTCTGATTCTGCAGAATATCGCCTGGGGTTCCGGACTCTACGGATGGGCCGTGCCCACAGTTCTGGGCGTTCAGGATGGCAAGTGGATCATAGGAAGCGAAATGATGTCCTTTGCCGGCGCCTTTTATCTGACTCACAAATATACGCAGCATATGGACATCAATCACGCCCGTGCCCAGATGATGAGAACAGGTTCCGGTATCGGTTTTCATATGGGATGGAGCGTGAATACGATTTTCAATATCTGGGATCACAATGAAAACAAGGCGGCACTGACCGTCCTCATGGCTGCGGTCCCGGCAGGAATTCTGGGCGGAGATTATATATACCGTACCTGGGAACCGTCCAATGGCCAGGCCTGGGCACTCACCCTCTGGGGAGAAATCGGCTGGTTAACCGTCATGCAGCTTCACAATATCCTCGCGCCGGCTCCCGACAGCTATGAACTGTACGGTGACAGCCGGGATGCGGAAGCTGAAGCATGGGCCAAAGGCCGGGCCCTGACGACCATTCTGTCCTACCCCCTGGGCATCTGGGCAGGACACGACTATTTCGGTGACAGGGCCTACAGCCTTGGGGATGCGTTCATGCTGACTTCCGGCTATGGCATGGGAATGGGCAGCGCGCTTATGCTGGGGGACCTTGTGGGCATCAATGTTGATGGTGACCGCGCCCGGGCTCTCAGCGTTCTGGGCGGACTGGGCGGTGTTATCCTCATGGATAAGTATATTGCCGGTTATGATTACAGTTTCGGTCAGGCTTTTCTCATGACCCTGGGCACCGGATCGGGCATCCTCTTCAATATGGGACTGGGAGCCATTATGGAAGTGAATTCAGCCAAGACAGTGGAATTTCTGGTTCTCACCGGCGGGGCAGCCGGTTTTGTTCTGACCCGTAAAATCATTGATCCGGCGGCCGAAAATTCACTCACGGCGCAGCAAAGCCCGTCAGTTTCCCTCTATCCCGTCCTCTTCAGCAGCGTAGCCCGATCTTCGAAAAGCACCCGCCCTGTCCCTGGCCTGCAGTGTGAAGTTCGCTTTTAAAACACGGAAGATCTTATCTTTCGATCCGCGTTTTATTTTACGTCCGATACTGAATATATCCGGTTTACATATCGCTGTTCCGGATGAGAACAACATATACCTTAGTCATCCGGTATATTTTTTCCCGGAGCAGCAAATTCTCCTGTCATCGTGGGATTTTTTTTGTAAACTACTTCAGTTTTGTGTGGAGCCTGTGAAGAAATTTTGATTCAGAATCCACGACAGCACCGTAATCAGAAAGAGACGACGACACGATGATAGCAATGACCATCAAATCCAGACCCAGCACGCTGGCAATCCTTATCTTCATCCTGGCCCTGATTCCCATTCTCAGTCTGATCAATCAGAACGAGAATGACCGGGTCATGGTAGAAATGGCGGAAGCGGAGGCAATTGCCGTAAATCACGCAAAGATACTGCATCTCAATCTGGATCATGCTCTCTCCGCGACCCGGGCTCTGGCGTCACTGGTCAGACAGGGAAATGGACAGATCCCCAATTTTAATGATATTGCCCGGGAGATGCTGGAACTCTACCCGGGAGTCGCTAATCTTCAGCTCGCAGAACAGGGCAAGGTCAGTAAAATATACCCTCCGACGGGTAAGAAGATCGCAGCCGGCCACAGCAAATTCAACGATTCACTCCATGCCGCCGAAAGCCGCCTTGCCATGGAAACGGGCGAGATGACGCTGACAGGCCCCTATCCTCTGGTTCAGAAGGGGACGGGAGCACTGGGCCGGATGCCCATCTATTTAAAAGGGGATCAGGATAAGTTTGTCTTCTGGGGATTTTCCGCGGTTCTCATTGATCTGGATCGGCTTCTGGAACAGACAAATATTCGGGCGCTGGAGGCTCAGGGTTACGCTTACCGGCTCTGGAAGGAAGATCCGGAAAACGGACAGAAACAGACCATTTTTGCATCGGCACAGCGTCCCGGGAATCCGGTTGATGTATCCATACAGATTGCCAATACGGAGTGGACGCTGAGTATTGCGCCGCTGGTTGGCTGGCATCAGGATTCCATGCTGGTGCTGAGAATTATTTTCGGGGTCCTGCTGGCTGCACTCTTTGCCTTTCTCGTTAAAACACTGGCAGAGCTTCAACTGAACAAGCAGCATCTCGAAGACGAGATTCGCCGGCGCACCGGAGACCTGAAGCTGGAAATGGAAGAGAACAGGAAAAATACAGCAGCCCTTCGTGTCAGTGAATCCAAATTCCGTCATCTCACGGAAAGCTCTCCGGCCATTATTTACCAGTTCCGGCTTGAAGAGGACGGCAGTCCTTCATTTCAGTATTTTAATGTTGATATCGAACAGGCGCTGGGAATCGAATCACGGGGTGACCGCACTGATACAGAGCTGATCTTTACCGCCCTGCATCCGAATGACAGGCAGGAACTGGTTGAACGAATCCGGGAATCGGCGCGGACCATGACACCCTATATCCAGGTTCTGCGCTTCAATGTAAGAGGAACGACGCTGTGGATGGATTCACGATCGGTTCCGGAAAGACTGGAAGACGGGACGATGATCTGGAACGGCCTGTCCGTCAATGTCACCGCCCTCTTTCTGGCACAGGAAGCACTGCAGAAAAGTGAGGAACGAAACCGGGCCTTTCTGGATGCCATTCCGGACATGATGTTCATTATGGACGGCAGCGGCAGGTTCGTAGATTTTTCAGCGGGGATCGACGCACCGGTGGCTGCAGTTGAAAATTTTATCATGCATAATGTCGCGGAAGTGCTTCCCCCGGATGTAGCCAGCCTGACCATGGAAAAGCTCTCGGAAGTATTTGAGTATCAGGATGTCCGGATTTTCGAATACAGTCTGGAAACAGAACAGGGACTCCAATGGTTCGAAAGCCGTCTGGCCCCCTGCGGAGACAGCACAGTCATGGCCATCGTTCGCAACATTACGACAAAAAAATCCGATGAAAAGGAGCTGAATATTCTCTATTCAGCCCTGGACCAGAGTCCCACAGCATTCATTATTACGGATGCGAAAGGCTTCATCGAATATGTGAATCCCAAATTCAGCAGCATGACGGGATATTCACGCCAGGATGTAATGGGTCTGAAACCAAGCTTCCTCAAGTCCGGTGGCCCGGAAGATACCATTTATCCCGAGTTGTGGCGCAGCATCACCTCCGGAAAGATCTGGTCGGGAGATCTGCAGAACCGCCGCAAGGACGGCAGCCTGTTCTGGGAACGCATCACCATCGGCCCGGTTTTCAGTCCGGACAGGCAGCTGTCCCATTTCGTGGCCACGGCCGAAGATATTGAAAAAACAAAGCTCCTGGAAGAACAGCTTCGTCAATCACAGAAACTGGAGGAGATCGGACATCTCGCCGGCGGAATTGCTCATGATTTCAATAATATTCTGTCGGCTCAGTACGGCTTCTCCGAAATGGCCCTGAAGAATATTCCTCCGGACAGCCGTGCACTCAAGGCCGTACAGCAGATTCAGAAAGCGAATGAACGCGCAGCGAAACTCGTGAAACAGATTCTGGCTTTCGGCCGAAAACAGATCTATACTCCTGTTTCACTTGATATCAGCCACACGCTGGGCGACCTGTCAAAAATGATGAACCGGCTGATCGGCGAAGATATTGAGATTCAGCTCAATTTTCCGTCCAATCCATTGTTCATCAATGCAGATCCCTCTCAAATCGAACAGATTCTCATTAATCTTGCCGTCAACGCGCGCGACGCCATTCGCAGAAATAAAAGCACTCACCTCAAACGGGAATTTTCCGTCACCGCCGAGGCAATGACCGTTGACGACAGCGGCTTTCGCTATGAAGACTCTCCCCTGCCCGGCACCTATGTACTCATGACCTTCAGTGATACCGGGATCGGGATGGACAAAAATACCCTGAAACGGATTTTCGAGCCCTTCTTCACGACCAAGGAGGTCGGCCAGGGAACCGGCCTGGGCCTGTCCACCGTCTATGGCATCATCAAGCAGAACCGGGGCTATATAACTGTATACAGCGAACCAGGCGCGGGAACAACCTTCAGAATATACTGGCCAACGTCCGAATCCCTGCCGGCTGAGGATAGAAAACCGTCAGCATCCGTTGTCGAGATAAAGGGACGTGAACGGATTCTGCTTGCTGAGGATGATACCATGCTCAGAGAAGTGACGGAACAATATCTTACGGACATGGGCTATCGTGTCCTTGCCTGTACAAATGGCCAGGAAGCGCTGGAAACAGCCGAAAAACACAAGTATGAATTTGATATCCTGGTGACGGATGTGACCATGCCGAGAATGAGCGGCCGCGATCTGGCCGAACAGCTGCTCCTGAAGAAGCCGGGCCTGAATGTGCTGCTCTGTTCCGGGTATAACGAGGAAATCAATCAGGATCATACCCGCTTTCCCTTCCTGGTCAAGCCCTTCACCACCCGGGAACTGGCTGGCAGAATCCGTGAAATAATGGATAAAACGGAATCAATCCCGTCTCATTGACGTCCTTCGCTTCTGTCCCGATGGGTCAGGATTTTTTATTTATAATTGAATCCAATGATAAATTGAAATGCGCATTCGCGGCTCAGTCAAGCTTTTTCATGAGATCCGCAACACGCGGTGAATAGACACTCAAATGCTCCGCGCCCGAATATCCGGCCGGGCCCAGCACGATCCGTGCTTCCTCGTAAACAGCCCCAACCGTCTGAGTATTCAGTTCGTCAGCCAGCTCATCCATCGTATCAATGCGGTCGGGAGCGAATACGGCCAGTCCCCATTCCTCCCGGTACCAGATAAGCTGTCCGCCCCATTTCTCGATGACATCTCCCGATGCGGCATAAAAATCCTGCAGCGCCTCAATGGTCCGGCTGTCCCCGTTTTCTTCTGCATATCGCGGGACGTTCTGCATCCGGAAGACGAGAAGGATCCGGGTGACCTCCTCCATACCGATCACGATCTCGGAGGCATTCCATTCCTTTTTCAGAAGTCCGTAGAGAATTTTGTCATGATAACCATCGGGCCGGAAAACACCGTCACGCATCCGCCCCTCAACCCGGAAGCCTGCCGATTTCAGCAGGGAAATACTGGCCCGGTTGTAGTCATATACTTCAGCAGCGATGCGATGATAATTGAAATCGTTGAAGAGATGATGCAGAAAACTGAAGAGGGCATCCTGTCCGAAACCCTGATTCTGATACTCCGGCAGAATCTGGAAGCCCACATAGCAGTTCAGGTTGTCACGGTCGATTTTTCCGGCATGTATCTGGCCCACGGCCAGTTCCGTCACCCGGTCCACAATCACCATGGGATAATAGGCCACCTGAGGCTTCAGAATATATCCGGTATAAATGGTCTTGAAATATTTGCGTTCAACGGGAATGAACATCCGGTCGTCACTGAAATAGGCAATCTGTTCATCCGCGACCAATCTGAAATACAGATCGAGATCGTCGGAACGGGGTTGTCTCAGCAGCACCCTTTCACCGTAGATCCGTATTTCCCGTTCAGCCGGCATGGAAAACCGTCCCTGCTAAGTAAAGAATTTTTGAAAATCCTCGATGGTCAGTGTACTGAAGTCCGCAGCGATAAAATCGGCGTCTTTCAGCCACTCAGGCCCGAGGCTGGTGGTGAGCGCCAGGACACGGGCCCCTGCCGCCTTGCCGCTCTTCAGGCCGTTTATGCTGTCCTCCACGACCAGACAGTCCCGGATATCCAGTCCCAGGTCCGCCGCCGCCCTCAGATAGGGTTCGGGGTGAGGTTTGGATTCGGTCACTTCATCTGACGTGATCATGATATCATAATCGGGCGTAACATGAGTATTGGCAAAGATCCATTCCATGATATCACGCCCCGTAGCCGTCACAATGCCGATACGGTAATTTTTCCGCAGCCGGGGAAACAGATCCTGAAACCCGCTGACATAGTCAAGTTCGCGGCTGAATACCTCAAGCAGATTTCGCTCCACTTCCCGCCGGATACGGCTTTCGTCCACATCGGGAAGATACTTTTCCCGGACCAGCTGAAAAAATTTCCGGGCAGGGAGCCCCTTCATCTGCGCCCATTCCTCTGGCGTGAGCGTAACATTATGCGCATCAAAGAGTTTCTGTTCGACTTTCTGGTACAAATGTTCGCTCAGTGCGATCACTCCGTCGAAATCAAACAAAATCGCCCGTTTTTTTTCTGTCATGGTGCTGATATGGAAACGGCGCTATTTGACCTGTTTGGACTTATACATGATGGACAGGGGCAGCACGACCACATAACCCAGCGCAAGCAGGATGGGAGCCACAACCAGAGACATGAAATCATAGGTTGCGCCTACCGACAGCGCCACATAGCCCAGAAGGATCGTGATGATTCCCCCGATGAACAGGTACAGGTTTTCGCGGGTCAGGCCCATTCCCTGCAGCAAATTTGTGTTGGATGTATTTTTCATGAGCGGATTTTAGATATATTTCTGAAGGAATTCAAGAGCAAATTATGGATGATGGCAGGCACAGTGAATTTGTATTTTTCAGTGGGGGAAAGCCTTTTTACCGGGGCGAAGTGAAATGAAGCCCGGCCCCCTATACGGAGCACGGCTCCGTCACACCCCCTTCTGCGGGGGACACCCCCGCAACGCCCCCGGTCCCTCCCGTGAAAAATTAAGCAACGCCGGTTTATGCAGACCTTCTATGTCTCAACCATTTTGCTTCATCATTCTTTTACGGTTTCGCCGTCTCATTGTCCCGGATGGAACGCAGAAGATGCTCCAGGCCATTTGCCTTGATATCCAGCATCATGGCCATCTGCTGCCCCAGTTCACCCTTCGGAAAGCCTTTTTTCGCGAACCAGATAAAATATTCCTCGGGAATTTCTGAAAGGTATCGTTTTGCGAAACGTCCGAAGGGCATGCGGGCATGGGCAAGTTTCAGAAGGATTTCCTGATCCGGGCTGAGTGAGTCTGTCGCGGATTCCACTATTCGGCTGCCTGCGTTTTCTCTTCCGGAAGCAGGGCCGCCGCGAGAAGCAGGATAAACAGCAGGCTGTGAATGACCGCCGGCCCGAAGACAGGATCGGCCAGAACGACACCGGTGCATCCGAAAGCTGTGCGCAGGCTGTCAAATCCCGCCAGCAGATTATAGAGAGCTCCGGCGGCCGCCACATAGCGCAGCAGGCGGCTCTGGGCCGCATAACGAATGATGAGCAGCACCAGCAGAGCCATACTGAGATTGCTGTACACGGCCAGCCGCAGACACAGCTGAGCCAGGGCACTCCCACCGATATTGGCAAAGACCGCCTGCGGGGCAAAGCCGAAACCCAGCACCCCGCCGACAATCTGAATGATGAGTCCGATGAGTACGGCAATATAGCGAAAGCGTTCACGTGTCATAGTATTCCTTTCCAAATGGTTTGTTTCACGGTTCGCGGTGTTGGTTCCGAACACCGGCACGTTCAGGATCTGAAATGTGGTGGTTGTTCTCAGACCTTAATGATCCGGGCTTCTTCCAGAACTGATTTTATCAATGCTTCCTTTCGGATGAGAAGTGGCTTCCCGTAGTGCCGCATTTATCAGAGTTCGATAGCCCATTCTTTTCTTCTCAGATAATTTTTTGTAAAATTCAATGAAATCCTCATCTCATCTTTATCGGTGTTAATATATCCTTTTTACTTTGGGAGCGGCCCGTCCTGCCGAAATAAATCGTATGACATCCTCACATCCCGAATTCCCCGATGGAGTGCAATGGATATGTGAAACGGATCATTAAGTACCCCCCTTGCCCTTTCAAATGAGACCGGGTGTTTAGTAATATTCTGCCGGGCTTTCTCCGCATCCCATTCGAACTTCATAAAATATTATAACTACCTTGTAACTACAATTAAACTTTAGTCAACACTACGACATGGATGATTTCATCTGCCTCATCACCCCGCCACTCAGTCTTTCATATCCGGTGTGAGCAGCCACTCTTTTGCCTGATCTGCGCTGCGGAAGGTGCAGTATCTGACCGGCAGATGTTCAAATTCGGCATAATGTTCATACATGCGCCCCAGGGCAAAATCCAGATCAAACTTTCCGATAAAGGCGGTCTTCCCGCCCTCTCGCTTGCACAGGCAGTTTTTCAGCCTGCAGGCGAGGAGCTGAAACTCCTCATATCGGATACCGCCCACCGATCCCCGGCTCACATCCCAGAGCACCAGCCTGGTAGGTTTCCGGCCATAATATTCACTCGAATAGTGAAAGATTTCATCGGCAGTCAGACTCCCTTCCACCGTGAATATTGTCAGCGCATTCTCCGCATCGACCCGAACCTGAATGTCAGCCATCGTGTTCCTCCCCGCATCGTGTAATTCGTCTCAATTATTATTTCCGACCATCTTCAACCACCAATACTGACTTATCTGGTCAGAAATAATACCCGAATTTCAACAATTCAAAATTCCCAAAATAGTCGGGTGTCCAATACATTGCAGAGCTGTTGTATATTTTCGTTTTCGTACTCGTGAGATAGCGGCCGCCGGACAGATTTATTCCCCAGAACAGTCCGGATTCGGAGAAATATCGGTACCCGATACCGAAGGAAAGGCCTAACTTATTGTTAGTGACAATATCTTCCTCATCAGGATAAGGCCAGATAAATATGTCTTCATAGCCTTTTTCAAAACTATACCGAAGACCTCCGCAGAAATAGAATCCCTTCTGATTTGTATTAAAAAATTTGCGGTACTGCGCATCAAGGATCAGAACGGTCGATTTTTCCGCGTCCTCACCGTTTGCACCATAATACACGGGAAAAGCGATTTCGGCCCCTCTGTCTAAATTGAAAATTGAGAACGTCGCAAAAATATTCGTGAAATCCTTTTTGGACATCAGCAACATTATGGGATTCAGCTCGACTCCGTAATTCCGCCGTCCTGCGGCCGACAGCTCGTTTCCCGTCCCATTCGCATCATTTTCTCCGGCTATCAGGGCCACAGAAGTCAGCAGCAGTATCAACATCAGGATTTTTTTCATTTTGCATCTCCTTTCTTAATAATTTCCATTTTTTTCAGCATTTCCGGCTCGTGCCGGAGGATGAATGGATTTCAATAGATTTTTTATTCTCTGCCTCGCCTTACAGCAGGTGGTACAGCAGCGGCAGCGTCACGAAGCTGAGCAGAATACCGAGTCCCAGCAGCGCCGCCGTCAGGGGTCGGTCCAGATCAGCCAGAATGGCCAGCGCTCCGGCGGACACCATGGGCGGCATGCCGGCTTCAAACACCGATACCCGGGCCGCCTCTCCGTTCACAGCGGCAATTTTTAAGAGATACAACGCCGCCAGAGGAGCCAGGATCAGTTTGATGGCCAGTCCGGCGCTCAGCGGGGCCAGGACCTGTCTGTCCAGGTTGAGATGGAGCTGGGTTCCCACCGCGATCATGACCAGCGGCACGAGCGTGGCAGCCAGCATGGTGAGGAGGCTGTTCACCATGGCAGGATACGACACTGGCTTCAGCATAAATGCAAGTATGAGGGCAAGAAAAGGCGGGAAAGTCAGGACTTTCCGCAGGACACCGGCAGCTGTGGGCCGGCCTGCACCCGGCCCGTAGAGGGCAATGATCAGGGAGCCGTAGGTGGCCAGGGCCAGAAAGGATCCCAGCTGGTCATAGATGAGTGCGAAGGGTACGGCGGTGTCCCCGAAAAAAGCCTTCACCATGGGAATACCCAGAAAGGACGTATTTCCCAGGGGTATGAGCAGCAGCAGGCTTCCGGTCGTGGGACGGCTCCAGTTCAGCAGCCGGGACAGAAGGAGCAGCAGAGCTGCGGACAGCGCCAGCATGCCCCAGGGCAGCAGCGCGGGAACAGCCAGATCGAGGGACAGGGACAGATCGGGTATTTTGAGAAGAATCAGCGCCGGCAGAGAAATGGTGATGACGGTCAGATTCAGAACCGTTCCTGTCTGTTCCGGAAAGGCCGGCAGACGTTTAACGAGGATTCCGATGAGAAGCAGCGTGAGGGTTATGACGAAATTTTCCATTTTTTATTTCTGTCTCCGAAGGCCTCGGGCAGGGCCGGATTTCTGTAATCATATTAATTATACATTGGTGTGGCCATTTACGTCCATACTATGATCAGTATGAAGGAGACCGCGGGCTATAGATAAATGAGATCAGTACCTCTCCATTAAAGTAGTTTGTATCCGGAGGTAATTCACGGTCAATGTATTTGGTCACAGTGTAATCACAGGTATAACTCAGATCGATATATGCCTGGTCAATGAGATAATATTTGAGACTTATCGTCGTAATGAAATCATGAAACAGTTCATCATAATCCAGATTTCGGGAATTTACCCGGCTCATACTGTATTGTCCGTTGATGGAAGCCATCACTCGGTCTGTAATATCGTATTGACCGCCAGCTCCCAGGGAAAGCGAATACTTCTGATTCGTTGATGAACTTGCATTCATTGATGGCCCCACAGACAGATCTGAATTAAATCCGAGCGTCGCATTCATTGAAACGGGGCGCATCCAGGAGTAGGACAGGACAAGCATTAGGAAATTATCTTCCTTCCAGCTTCTATTATTTGTCAGAAGAGAGTCGGCTTTATCATAGGTTTTTCTTTCATTATAATTTTTCGAATAATCCATACTGCTTCCGACACTCCATTTAGCCCCGGAGTAGCGGGCATGATGAAGTAAATTTACAGCTTCTGTCAGATAGAGCGTTGAATACAGTGTCAGATTATCGGTAGGGATGCCCAGTGTATCCAGCACAGATTCGAGATGCTGCCAATAATATTTTGCGCTGCGATAATGCAATCGCGTATATTCGTCTTTGGTATCCAGTGCCTGTGCGAGCCGGACCACATCACCAGAGGAAAGTGCCTCCGTTGCAACCCCAAGTTCCTCAAGACGATTCAGCACCAGTAGAGCCCGATGGATGTTGGTAACATCACGTACCCGCCCCCGGCCGACCTGCAGATCCAGAAAATGATTCTGGGTCCCGTCTTGATTAATTTGATTATTGTAGTATGAATATGTCGATGTCGAACCGATTTGCTTATCCGTATATTCACTGCTGTTCCGATGATTGGATAGCCTCCCGGACACACCCAGATACCATCCTGGATTCGTCTTCAGGTAGAATTGATCCGAGTATGATAATGTGAAAGCGAGATTTCTCGTGTTGTATTGCGAATTTTCTTTATAACTCGATTTAGTTTTTACTCCAGACGAATTATTCTGAATAGTTGCAGTCAGGGAAACGGATCGAACTCTGGACTCTGATTCAAAGTAATTATAGTAAGCCCCGTTCAGATTAAGAACGGATTGGTCGTAATCACGGGAGTATGTGATTAGATCCCCCGATCCAAGTCGATGGTTCTTCAGATATAGGTTATCCTGATCCGATTGGTAATTGAGTTTGAATTGAGGATATGAATATTTTACCGTATCAATTCGGTACTGATCATAGAGGGACAGGTCAAATTCAGCTCCGGTCAGTGAACTGCTCAGGAATAAAAGTAACAGACTGAAATAAGTAAACTGCTGCATTTCCTTCTCCTTTTTTTTATAAATAATTTCAAATTATTTACAGCAACATCTTCAGGCATCTCGCCAGACCTTGCTGCGTTCACCAGAGGGTACTGTTCGATTCCGTTAATTTCCCTTTCCTGCCCGGCCTCCCCAGAAGATCAGGATCGCCACGATGAGATTCGTGGAGGCGGGAACAAAGCCGCCGGGTCCGGCGCCGCTGAACACGGCAAGCAGATCCAGAACGGTAGCCAGGGTGAAGGCGATCAGATTCGCCGTGACAATGGCGGTGAGTGCGGATGATGCCTCCGCATTCCGGGCCATCCAGTTCAGAACAGCCAGCGCGATAAAAAGCGCCGAATAGTGACGGATAAAGGCGACCATCCCGGCGGGCGCATCAGCGGGAATTACGCCGGCGCTCAGGGCAATGGGCGCCACGATATGGCCGATTCCGATCAATGCCATGTAAATGGCTGCGATACTCAGGGCAATTTTCAGTTTCATTATCACTCCTTCGTGAAGGTTCTGTCAGTGCATGAACAGGTTGTTGCGTGCTTAAAGTTTATTGAAATTTAAACTGTTTATCTTTTTATCGGAAATGAAATATCGGCCCAGATGCCCGGCGTATCACTTTGCAGACGTGCTGATTTTCTGTAATTCCTCTTTAAATACGTCAATCGGATATCTGTATTTGATGGCGCTCAAAATATTGCGGTTCAGTTGATGATTGAGTTCATCTAAATCAGTATTTATCAAGCCCTCACTGTCTTGAACCTGAATTTCTATCATGAGCCTCTGATCATTCATGGACCCGAGCACGCTTCGGTTATTTGTTTTTTCATAACTTACTGTATTGAGACCAGCCAGAACACGTTCAATCTGCTGCGGCGGCAAACCCTCATGCAGCAGGTTTTTAAATAGGTACTGGCCAAAAACCATGGGAAACGATTGAAAATCATCTTTTTTCAGTGCTGGGATAAACAGGGCATACAGACTCAGGTCGTGGGTGATGAGTACACATTTGCGCCGGTCCACGTAAAACATATTCGCATGCCAGCTCCCGAAGGAATCCGGGTTCGGTGTACCCTCCAGGGGCAGCACCTTCAGCTCCTTCAGCAGTTTTTGTGTACAGTGAATAATCATTTCTTTTTATTTATTTTATATTTTTTTTTATTCCTTCAACCGAACAATTTCCTGTTCAATTATTTCAATCACATCTTCATTCGCAATTTTATCATTAATGCTATAAATAATGAATACCTTTCCGCCAAATTCAATTTCAAAATTTCTAAAACTACGTTCCATCCGGGCAGATACATCATAATTACCAAGATTCGCATTTGCTGTCACTGGCTTTATCTGTAATCCGAAGGCTTTATTATTAATTTTACCAAGATAATCAATATCACCCGCATGATCTAATTCCGGATTACTTTCTTCAAATGATATTTCGGGAAAGCGCTTTGCCAGATTATCGTTAATAACTGATTTTTCGGTGAGAAATCCATCATATGTTCTATTGATAGTCAAATTATATACATAGTCAATACAATCTTCACACGTCAATGATGCAATGGCTTCTCTAAATTGCGGAATGACGATCTCCGTTAATTTTACATATAGCCTTTCCCCTAATTCTATTAGAGTATCTTCTGAAATCCTTACAGGAGTTCTTGTTTTTGTAAAGGCATTTTCAAAATACCATTTTTTCCATTCACTGTATGACGTCGGCTGACATTCCCGGATCAGGGACATAACCTCACCTACTTTTGATGTTTTTGTCAAACCCCAACGTCTATTTGTATAGTTTAGTAGAAATTCTTTATTCCCGAAATCAATCGAATAATTCTCGGTCATATGTTTGCCCGCAATATTTTAAATTTTTCTTTATTTCTATAATCTATGCTTATATCTACATTTGCTAAACCGTTTTTCAGAAGATGAGCATTAATAAATGTCTTATTTTTTAAATACATATAAACTAATAAATTATTTTTGTCGTCATACTTAATTTCATCAAATTTTAAAAATACTTTTTGTCCTTTTGTCTTCAGTTTCAAATATTCAATTGCTTTCCCATTAATTTTCTGATCCTCTTTAACACCGATTAAACGAACTGTTAAATCATTGTTAAGCAAAATAAGCTCCGGGCTAATAATTTCTTTAACTGAATAATATTCTTCTCTATTTGTTGAACTATTCTGGTCAATTTTTGATCCAAACTGCAGTTTTTTAGGATCTGTTTTTTTATCAAATGAATGAAAATCAATAAATACATAGGGCAAGTTCTTTATATCTTCCTCATAATTAGTTTTAGCCATAACCTGAGTTAAATATTCATAATCAGATTTATCAAATACATTTCGTTGATGATGTTGTATCTTATTTTTAATAATAGGAATAAACTCGGGATTCATTTCATACCCGATTGAATTTCGATCTAAATTTTTTGCTGCCAGAGAAGTAGTTCCACTACCCAAGAAGGGGTCAAGTACGATATCACCAACATAAGAAAACATTTTAATTAATCTCCTTGGTAATTCTTCAGGAAACATTGCAATATGGCCATCCTGTTTTGCACCTCCGAAATTCCAATGACCATCAAAATATGTTTTCCACTCCTCCTTGGTCATTTTTGATGATTCTTTTACAATTTTAGAAACTTTTTTGGTCACACCCAATTTTTTAAATAATAAAATAAACTCGTAATCAATAGATAAAATACCATTCTTGGGAAAGGGGTAACTTCCCATAAGAGATGCACCGCCTGTTGTATTTGAGGTGGTCTTTTTCTGCCAAATAATTGCCCCCATATAATCAAAACCGATGGCTTCACAAAATTTTATTATTTCTGTTCTTATAGGAATTACTTTGTAACGGCCATAATAAACTGCTCTCGCAAATTGATCGCCTATATTAATGCACAGGCGGCTCCCATTATTAAGCACCCGATAACTTTCTTTCCAGACGAGGTTCAAATGGTTAATATATTCCTCATAGCTGTCACCGTACCCAATCTGGTTTTTAACTCCATAATCTTTTAATTGCCAATATGGTGGAGATGTAACAATTAAATCGATAGAACTATCAGGCAATTCAGCCATATTCCGGCTATCTCCACATATTATTTTATGCTTCGTATTATTCAATTTTTCCATAATCTAATTTAAAAAACTATCAAGTATTCTTTCACCGTAATTATGAATATTCATCGATTATTTGGTATTCTAAAACCAAATCCGCACGATAAAAGCAGATTCTACCATCCAACAAGCTCCACCCTTATTCCCTTTTCCCGAAATAGGAAGCCGGCGGAAGGCCTGTATCCTGAACCGCCTTCGGCAGATCGCCGTAGAACTGATCCATCAGGCCGGTGGGCACGTAGCGTCCGTCCAGCAGCGCCCGGATCCGGGCGACCCGGTCCCGGTTCCACTCCGGATGGGTCAGCAGATGAAAGGTCCCGGGCATGACCAGCATGGCGATCAGCGAGATGTATTCATCTTCCGAAAGTGCTGAGACCGGCTTGTGATAATAGGCGTCGGATGCGTCTGCAAGCCCCGTTACGGGGTTGTCCCCGACCCGTCCGAAATAGGCCATATTCAGAAACAGGGTCAGCTGCGCCGCCTTGGGCAGCAGAGGATCCGCGGCAAAGCGCGCGATGACGGACTGTTTCAGTTTCGCAAACCCGGGTGTAAATTTGTCAAAATACAGTTTTTTTACAATAGCCTGGGTGATGGTCGTCAGTCCGGCGCCCGGCGTCCTCAGGTCAATGCCGTGATGCCCATAAAAACCCGGATCCTGCACCCGTATCAGAATCTCTCTCTGCCGCTCAGTCAGGTCCCTGCTGTCGATCTTCATCGTCTCAGCTTCAGCATTCAGCGGCCGCCACTGATGCTGTTTCAGGTCCGTCAGGACCACCTGCCGGGTGTAGCGTCGTGCCTCAAGGGTTACCCACGAAAAATACAGGACCAGACAGGCCAGCAGACTTAAAATTGCTATTCCGCCGTATTTGACTGCTTTTCGCATTTTTGCCTCCCGTTGAGACGGAGTCCAGCATTCAGTCCTTTGAGGAAATCCTGATCACATGCCCGTCCGGATCCTTTACTAAGAATGTCTTCCCGAAGACATCTTCGTAAAGATCTTTTTCGATGTGGATAGTTTTGATATCTTTCCATTCATAATAGAGCTCCGCCACCTCTTCATCAGAGTCGAGATTGATCCCTATTTCCGAAAATCGGGCTGCATTTTTATCCGGCTTCCCCCCTCCGGACCAGATAGCAAAATCTGCCTCCCCATCAATTTTAAATACGACATAACGGGGCGAAATGAAAAAGGGCTCCATATCAAAAAGCATCGTATAGTATTCCGTGGATGCAGGAATATTCGAAACATAAATCAACTGCAGATTGGGTTTTCTGATTTTCAGCATAAACATCTCCCTTATTCAGGATCGGACAAGGTAGCGTCTTTCCGAGAAATAGTCAAGCCGCACCCTTTCATTAAAGCCGTTTTCCCCTTTCAATCCGGGAATACGCTGAAATTCCGACAAAGTATGAGTACATAGGATAAGATTGCGGGTTAAGGCCCCTGCGGCGATCTGCATGGCATCATATGATGCCATCAGCCGGATGTGTTTTACGATGTTTCGCAGCACAATTCTGCTCACAAAACCAGGCCCTCAGCAAAAATTACTTCGACGTATTCCACGAAATCCCGACACTGAAGCTTTCCCTCGTCGGAATTCCGGACGGAAGCGGGAAGGGCAGCTGCGCATAGGTCAATTGATATTCCATATTGAAGTTATAGCTGGAATTGAGGCGGATCTGCGTTCCGATGGCCGCCGGAATCACAACCTGGCCTTTTGTTGACATACTTGTTATTTCGACATGACTCATAATCGGTCGCCCCTTTTTGATAAAGCAGGGTATTCTTACTTATAGCGCAAGAAATCTATTAGTGTGCGGTGAACGGGGAAGCAGAATGCCTTTCCATAGAACTTCAGCGGCGGAAATAATTGGATTGAATTGCCATCAGCTGATCAACTCATCATATTTTGTAAAATGCTGTTTCAGACGATCAATAGTCGTACGCCATTTCTGTTTTGTCGGTTTGCATATGGTATTTTGATTTCCGAACATTCCGATTTCTTGTAATGCATTCTCTATTGGTCTCGTTTCCAGCCACTGAACCGAAACAAAATACTCACAACGTTCTTCGTCATTCACAAACTCCCGATGATAGGACCCCAGTTTTAAAAGATTAAGCGCCGGCATTTCTCCATCTTCAGTTTTAATCTTGAAATCTGCTGCTGAACAGGCAGGCTGTAGAACACGACAAACACCAACAAAACCTTTTCCAGGTACTTTTACCCATACCCGATCTCCTGGTTCAAGATATTGAAGAGTACGGCTGTACCAGGCTCCGCCGCCTCCGCAAATAAATCCATATTCAACAGCTTCTTGCCAGGATCTTGCCGTACTGTCCACAAATGAACAATAAAACTCCCCATTCCAGGGTTCAGAGTCTCGTTTTTTTGAATGTGTCGCTGCAGATTGTGTTTCTACAGGATCCAATAGCCAGGTTCTGCTAAGAATTTGAGTAGGTTCGCTGGAGAACACCTGAAAAAATAATACATTAATCGCAATATCACGGTCATTCAAATATTTTACGATACGTTCTGTGCTGGAGTCCAGCTCTGCTGCGACAATAATAATTTGATGTGATTGATTAAACTGATCTTCATCGAGATTTTGACCAAATTTCGATGAAAAATCAGTTACGAGGTCCCCGCCGGATGAAAATCGTCTATACATGGTTGCAAGTTCTTCGGGGTGCAGCCCCTCTACCCATGAAGCATAATCAATAGCTTGAGCAACCACGTCTCTCGGTGTTTTGTTGCGTTTCAGCTCTATCAATATAAGTGAGCCATCCGGCGCAATAGCCAACAAATCAATTATACCGCCTTGCCCAGTGTGTTCCTGACGTCCGATTATCATCCATTCATCTGAAAGCAGACGCGGTTCCCCGACAATCATCTCTTCCAGTTGCTGCTCGGAAACGAGGTGAGATTCTCCAATAATTTGAGGCATTTCACCGACAGTCCAAAGCTTTGTCTTGACTGGCATTATATTTATTCCCCTTGACGTTTAACGGTTGTGCCCACCCACCGGCCAGAACAGAATCAGATGCAGCGAATTGCTAAATGCTATCAGCTTCTTTTTCTTTTTCTATTCATTCTATAACGGTCAATGGATTCTCTGGTCGTAAGCCAATTCCGGCCTTCTTTATGGCCTTCTAATTTCCCTTGTCTTATCAGCAGATTCAAATATTTTGGAGAATAACTTGTGCCTTCCGCGGCTTCGGACAGCAGCACAAACTCCTCCCTTTTTTCGGTTACCGGAGTCAGGGCCTTTAAATATATTTCCAAAGAACGCATTACAGCTACTGCAATAAATGCAACAAGCCCCTTCAAATTGCCTTTATCCGCCTGGTCAAGCGCATTATAATATTTCTTCCTGTCGTTTTTAAGAATAATAACCAGGGGATACCCGGATTGCATTAATATGACATTCATCATTAATCGGGCTGTCCGGCCATTTCCATCAAAAAATGGATGGATATGTACAAGCCTGTGATGAAAGAGTGCCGCAAGTTCTATCGGATGCGTTTTCCCCGTCTCTTTTGCTAACCATTTCACTAATTCATTCATTTGCTTCGATATAGCCAACGCGTCAGGGGGAACATGACCGGCACCGGCAATATAAACATTACTGTTCCTGTATTTTCCGGCCCATTCCTTATCTGTATCATGAGCCACCAACTGATGCATGTCCCGTATTAATTTTTCTGATATAGTATGGATTGTGGCATCAGATACAAGTTCATGGAGATAATCAAGTGCTTCTTTCTGATTTTTTGCTTCAAGATGGTCTTTAAACGGTTTGCCTTTAACTGTTAAACCTTCATTTATCACGAATCCGGTTTCTCTTAAAGTTAAACTGTTGCCTTCTAACGCATTTGAATTGTAAATCATTTCAAGATTGAATTGTTCTCGTATTTTCTCCACTGCAACGACAGGCAAGGGTCGT
This sequence comes from Fidelibacterota bacterium, assembly GCA_046735395.1. GTDB lineage: Bacteria > Fidelibacterota > Fidelibacteria > Fidelibacterales > DSDE01 > JBJKQR01. Next base: position 161,350 of record JBJKQR010000062.1, read on the forward strand.
AAATCATTCAGCATTTTCTTTTTAGTTGCTAAATTCTTTAATAATACGTCTTCAATATAGGTTGATTTCATTTCCTGCTCAATAATATGGTATAATAGCAATTTTAGACATATACCATATTAACTAAATCTGTATTCACAAGTCAAGATATTTGATCTTATATCGTGCCTGAAAGAGGAATCATCGTTCAATTTTATATTTTTCCTGATTTCATGCCTCTTGTTGATGATCAGAATCTGACGGCAAACGGAGATTCCGTTTTACCATCCTTAATTTTTCAAACGCCAGATTACATCACAGGTACCATTAAGGTGCGGGAACCATGACATGGCACTGTCCGAAACACGCATGATAGTCTTCGATTGCAGCGATTATCAAGTATTTATTTGACATTGTACTCATTGTTTTTTGGGCTATCGGTCTGCTTTACCCGCAGGTGGGCGGGACGAGATGAACCCGATATGACGGAAATTGTTCAAGCATAGAATCAGCTCCTTTTGGCGGGACGGATCCCTCCTGTCGGATGCACGCGTTGTCAGGCTGTTTTGCCCATTTACGAATGGATCACTATCAAAAAACCTAAAGTGCTGGTTTCAATATCAGCCCATAGAGAACACCTAATATGAGCATCTCACCCAGGCCTGCAAAAAGTGAATAGAGCAATGTTTCATTTGGTATTTTGAACATCATCCATTGAGTTGCAGTATACATGACCACACGGAAAAACCACACAAGGAGCCCGAAGCTCAATCCTTTGACAAGCCCAGTTTCGCCTGGCAGGCTTTTGTAGAGGAGCAGAAACACACCAGCCATTACAAATCCATAAACAACATCTGTCACAATGCCGGCCAGGGGATTGATAGAAGGTTTTGCAATTGGCTTGAAAACTTCGAACAACTTTTGGGCCAGGGGGTTGGCGTTTATAAAACCATCTAAAATGCCAAACAGGATACCGCTGGAGATGCTGACGATGATGTATCTAGTCATAAAATGTTCCTCCTAACAATTCAAACGGCCTGACGGTTCAGGCTTAGCTGCTTCCCTATCACCGATCAAAACAGCGATACAATCTTGTGTCCTTTCATTCACTATTCAAAATCCCCCTGAACCGTTGTGAGTCAGCCGGCTCTCCCGCAAGGCGGAACAAGCCTTTGTCAGGCGCCCAGAATTTCGTTCAATCCTTCTATGACTCGATCCAGTTCTTCTGGTAATGCTGTTCCCAAGGATGGACCGATTCGCTTAATCGATAGCGTGCGAATCTGACTTATTTTCACCCAGGATTTTTTGTGTATTTCTTTTGAATCAAGTTGCAAAGTCAGTGGAAAACCAGCAGATGGTTTCCGACTTGTAAGAGCTACTGCGATAACTGTTCCAGAGCGTTGATTAAATACATTTTCACTTAGAATTAGGACAGGTCGTCTGCCAGCCTGTTCGTGGCCAACAGTAGGTTGAAGATCTGCCCAGCGAATTTCACCTCTTAATATTCGGGCCAATCTTCTAACTCCTCTCCCATTCCTTCCTCAGCCATGGACTGTTCATAATCAGAGTCCAACTTTGCACACTCTAATGCTAAGCGCGACCGTTGTAGCTTTTTGAGTTTTTCTGCTACGGCAGATTGAATTGCCCTGCTTCGATTCGGATACTTTTTTTCGATAACCAGACGATCCAATTCTTCAACCAAGGCTGAATCAATTGTAATCGCAATTTTTGAAGCACTCATAAATATCACCTCCAGTATGATTATATATCATACCTTCTGAAATTGCAACGATTATTTGGGTGCGCCTAACATACACTTAACCTGTAATTCCGGCCCGTAGAGATATTGCCACAAAGGCGCGTCGCGACGACTGCAATTTTCATGACAAAAGGAATTGTCCGGTTGAAGCAGTTGTTAGAAGAAATTTTCTTCCGGTGATGAGTTAACTATCATTTTAAGTGATTTTGCTAAGCTTATCATTTCTTTATCAAAAGAGATCAACATAAATTCTTTTTGCCTAACCAATTTACTAAATTCAATTGCGGTTGCAATATGAATAGCATCAAGTGTTTTACACTTAGCAACTTCTTTTTTTAACTTCATTATTTTCTCAATATCTTCATCGATTATTCGGATATTAATCTCTTGAAGATACTCATCTAATTCATTTATTTTTTTTGATAACCATAATGAAGGAAGCTTTTCTTTATTATGTTCATATGTTCTTCGTAATACAGTTAATGTTTCCAAGCGAAGAAGGATTGAACTTACCCTTATATTTGCATTAGTCCATAATCTCAATGCTTCTACTTTTCTATTTTCATCAAGCAATATTGCCAAGATTACGCTGGAATCAAAATATGTAAGCATAAGCTATTCAGATCTATTTTCTTGATACTCAGTAATCCAATTAATTCCAGGAACACTCTCTGTAGATAATTTTATCGAGTCATTTCTTTTTGCTCTTATTAATTTCCCTGAAACTGATAAGAGTTGTAACTGATCTTCTAATTCATCATTTCCAACTTCATTTTTTGGTAAACTTATTTCCGCAATTACTTTATTGTGTTCAGTGATAAGTACTTTTTCACCAAGTTTTACTTGTTGTAAGTACTGAGATAATTGATTTTTTAAGTCTCTTACACCTACTGCTATCATACCTACAATATATAGCCACAATAGCTATAAAGTCAACAATAATTTATTCCCCCGCCTGAAGGGTCCTTCTAACGTCATGTATTAACCGGCCTGAACCGCTGAAAAATGCTTCCAACCTAAATTCACAGTCCGGCGGTTTCAGGTCAGGTTCAATACGTTGTTAGCCTGTTTAATCCTTGATACACCTAACACTAACTGCATATCCTTTATTAAGACCATTTCGAGTAATACCTGTAGTACTGTATTCTAATTGACGGAAATAGCCGAAATTTCCATAACTCCGTTCTGTAGATGATCCCCAAAAGCCACTAGCTCCCTTATATGAAAATCCTCCATGGCGTTCCATACGATAACCACCTGGAAGAGCTGAAAATCCAGTTTCATTTGATGCATCTATATTTGGAGTACCCCAGTATTGGGTTCCTGTAGCTTTTAGTTTTCCACCTAATCCTATTCCACGCCTTCCAGTAGAATCTACACCACTCAAACTCATTCCAAGATAAATTTCTAATTGTTTCCATTCTTCATCTGTAGGAATGTGCCATCCCATAGGGGCAATCTTTCTATTATCCCCAATTGTTTGTTCCGGCCCAATTCGTACACCGATTCCGGAGTGAATTCGTACAGCATTCCGGGGGCAATTCGTACACGATTCCGGTTTCAATTCGTACAAAACGGAGTGTGAACCGGAATAATTTTCAGAAATGCGCTGGCGAAAAAGTCTGCTGATTTCCGGTCTGAATCATTACCTTGCTTTTTATCAAAAGCAAGGAGAAAGGATTGAGACAGAGACTGCCTATGAAAAGCATACGAAGCATACTAAAACTATCCGAACTGGAAAACCTGAGTCTCCGGGCGATCGGATCTGCGGTTAACCAACCACACACAACGGTCAAAGATTACATCACCCGCTACAAAGTCAGTGATCTGACGATGAAGGATGTGGATCAGTTAAGTGATCAGGAACTGTATGGAAAGCTGTTCCCGCTTGAACGTCGTCAGCCCCCAAAACCTCAGCCTCACAGCCCGGATTACAGTTGGGTTCACACGGAACTGAGACGTTCCCATGTTACCCGGCAACTGCTCTGGGAGGAATATCGCAAGGACACGCCTGACGGTCTGAGTTACAGTCAGTTCTGCCAGAATTACCTTGATTACAAGAAAACGATCACGATCAGCATGCGACAGACGCATCGAGCTGGAGAAAAACTGTTCGTAGACTATGCGGGAACGAGTATCCCGTATACCGATCCCCTGACAGGCGTTGTCCATAAAACGGCTTTATTTATTGCGGTGTTGGGAGCCAGTGGCGATGTGTATGCGGAATGCAGTGCCGATCAGAGTACAGCCAGCTTTGTTCAGAGTCATATCCAGAGCTTAGAGTATTTTGAAGGCGCTCCCAAAATCCTGGTTCCAGATAATCTGAAAAGTGCGGTGATCAAGGCGGACTTGTATGATCCCCAGCTGAACAGTACGTATCGGGATATGGCGGAGTATTATGGGATGGTCGTAATCCCTGCCCGCGTCAGAAAACCCAAGGACAAGGCCAAAGCTGAGCTGGGAGTGGGGCTAGTTGAACGGTGGATCGTCGCCGCTCTCCGGAATCGGATCTTCCACTCCCTCCAAGAGATCAATGAGGCCATCTGGGATCTGTTGGATCGGGTGAACTCCAAGATCATCCGAGGCTTGGGAAAAAGTCGTCATGATCTGTATCTGGAGTTGGATAAACCAGCCCTGCAGGCACTGCCCACCGAACCCTATATCCTTCGTGAGATGAAACAATGCCGGGTGAACATTGATTATCATATCCAGTTGGAAGGAGCGTATTACAGTGTTCCCTATCAGCTGGCTCACCGGGAAGTGACGGCGATTTACTCCACTCGTACTGTCGAGATTTATCATGATAACACCATTGTAGCAACGCATCCTCGTCATACCCGAAAAGGAGCCGTCAGTACCCACTCTGAACATATGGCGTCCAGTCATCGGGCCTGGGCGGAGTTCAGTCCTTCCCGACTTATCGGATGGGCCGCAAACTATGGACCCTTCATGAAGCAACTGATCCAGGATATCCTGATCTCCAAACCTCATCCCGAGTTGGGCTTCCGTACCTGTCTGGGGATCTTAAACCATGCCAAAGGCATCGACTCGCCAGTGGCCTTGGAGATGACCGCCCAGATGATGCTGGAACTCAAAAGTTATAAAGTGGCGCACTTCAAGGATATCCTGAAATCCAAACGCTATCTTCCGGCCCCTGAAGAGCGGGAACTGCCGCTGCCGCAACAGCATGCCAATCTCAGATCCCCTGACAGCTTCAGATAAGGAGAGAGCCCATGACAACACTCAATCACTGCCTTGAACAGGTCACAGACTTGAACCTGGGAGGCATCAAACAAGCCTTGATCCGACAGGAAGAGGATCCGGCGTATCACAGCCTCTCCTTTGCCGAACGGCTCTCGCATCTCTTGCAGGCTGAAAGCATCTTTAGACAAAACAAACTGATTAAACGGCTGACAGCTATGGCAAAACTCAAATACCGCTCAGCCTATCTGGAAGAACTGGAATACAGTGCCGCCCGAAATCTGGATAAAGCGCAGATCCTGGATCTGGCTCAAAATGAGTACATCCGACGGAGTCAGAATATTATCCTTACCGGAGCGACAGGGACGGGCAAAACGCATATCGCTTGTGCGCTGGGGCATCGGGCCATTGCTGATGGCTTCCAAACCTATTTTATCCGCATCCCGAAACTGCTTGAAGAAGTGCGGCTGTCAAAAGCAGATGGATCGTACTTGAAATGGCTCAAACGACTGTTGAAATTTAACCTCTTAATCCTGGATGACTTTGGCTCAGCCCCCTTAAAACCATCCGATCTGAAGGAACTTCTGGAGATCATTGAAGATCGGGTACAGGTTGGATCGTTTATTATTACATCCCAACTGCAGGTCAAAGACTGGCATGCGTATCTTGCTGAACATACGCTCGCGGATGCTATCCTGGATCGACTGGTTCACAACTCTCACCGTATTAATTTAAAAGGAGAATCTATGAGAAAACTCAAAAACGGCCTTGGCAAATCGTACAACTTGGAATAATTTTAACCATGACTGGATATGGCGACACTACTGTACGAAATGAAACCGGAATCACTGTACGAAATCACCGGAATAATCA